>NZ_JBITDP010000011.1:0-200294 GCF_044454405.1 Streptomyces sp. NPDC051555
ACAAACGCGACTACATCTTCAACGGAACCCTGGCCACAGCAGCCATCGTGATCTGGCTCCGCGACCTCATCAAAGAGCCATCAGACACGGCCTAGGTCGGCAGGCCCACCGCGCGTTCGCGGGCGCGGCGTTTCTGGATGACCACGGCGGCTACCAGGAGGGCGCCCTGGGCGACGTTCTGCCAGAAGGGGTTGACGCCCTCGACGGTCAGGCCGTTGTCCAGGGCGCCCAGCAGGGTGATCGCCAGCAGGGTGCCGCCGACATCGCCGCGGCCTCCGGTCAGCAGGCAGCCGCCCAGGGCGGCCGCCGTGATCGCCTTGAGCTCCAGGCCCTCGCTGCCCGAGACCGGGTGGCCGAAGCCGGTGCGGGCGGTCAGCAGCACGCCGGCGACCGCGGCCACCACGCCCGCCAGGCCGTAGACCGCGATCAGGTACTTGTTGATGTGGATCCCGGCCAGCCGGGCCGCGGTGTCGTTGCCGCCGATGGCGTAGACGTTGCGGCCGATGTCCGTGTATCCGAGCAGCAGGTGGATGCAGACGGTCACCAGGGCCAGCACCCACAGCAGCACGGGTACGCCGAGGACCGACCCGTTCGCGAGGAAGACGAAGACGTCGTCGTTGCTGACGTAGCCCTGCGCCGCGCCCTTCGACAGCAGTTGGGCGACCCCCTTGTACACGGCCAGGGTGGCCAGGGTGGCGATCACCGGGTTGATCCGCCCGTAGACGATCACGGCGCCGTTGACCAGACCGGCGAGCAGGCCGACGCCGAGCGCCGCGGCGATGCCGAGCAGGGCGTTGGAACCGGTCGAGGTGAACACCATGGCGGAGACGACGGAGGCGACGCCGACCTGGGACCCGACGGAGATGTCGAGGGCGCCGCAGATGATGACCACCGTCTGCACCAGGGCCAGCAGCCCCGAGATGGTGACCGCGTCGCCGATCACCTTGATGTTGGCCCAGGTGAGGTAGGCCGGGTTGAGGGACCCGAAGAGGGCCGTGACCAGCACCAGGCCGCCGATGAGGCCGACGTTCTGGCCGCCGACCGCGCGGAGCCAGGCCGCCGCGCGGGTCGGCGGCCTGGCAGCGGGCAGGTCCCGGTCCTCGTCGGTCCCGGAGCCGCCGGGTTCCTTCGGGGGCGCCGTCCTCGTCGTCATGTCCGTCCCTCGCTGTCGTCCGTACGGTCGTGCGCGGCGCCGTGCGCGCCGTGCCCCGCGGCCGCGGTCACGGCCGGGGTCAGGTCATCGGCCATGGCGAGCGCGAGGACCCGCTCCTCGGTGGCCTCGGCCCGGCTCAACTCACCCGTGATCCGGCCGTCCTGCATGACCACCACCCGGTCCGCCAGGCCCAGGACCTCCGGCAGTTCCGAGGAGATGACCAGGAGGGCGACACCCGCCCGCGCGAGGTCCGCGATGATCCGGTAGATCTCGGCCTTGGCACCGACGTCGATCCCGCGCGTCGGTTCGTCGAGGACCAGCACCTTCGGCCGGCGCGCCAGCCAGCGGGCGAGCACCACCTTCTGCTGGTTGCCGCCGGAAAGCTCGCGCACCGGGTGCTCGATGGAGGGCGCGCGCACCCGCAGCCGATCGGTGAACTCGCGGGCGAGCCGCCGCTCCGCACGCCGACGGACGAACCGCAGGCGGCTGAGCGGGCCCAACACCACCAGCGTGGTGTTGTCCCGCACCGACCGGTCCATGAACAGCGCTTGCGCCTTGCGTTCCTCGGGCGCGAGCCCGATCCCGGCACGCACCGCGTCGGAGGGGCGTCGTAGTCGCAGGGCGCGGCCGTCGACGCTGACCGAGCCGCCGCGCAGGGGGAGGTCGCCGACGAGGGCCCGGGCCAGTTCGGAGCGTCCGGCGCCGACGAGCCCCGCGAGCGCCACCACCTCCCCGGCCCGGACCTGTAGGTCGATCCCGTGCACGTCGTCGGTGTGCACGCCCCGGACGTCGAGGACGACCCGGTCGGTGGCCGCGTGCGTGCGGGCGAAGAGGGCGGACAGCTTCCGGCCGACCATCATCCGTACGATCTCGCCCTCGTCGGTGTCCGCCGCATCCCTTACGCCGACCAGCGCACCGTCGCGCAACACGGCGACCCGATCCGCGAGTTGGAAGATCTCCCGCATCCGGTGGGATACGTACACCACCGCCAGGCCGTCCGCGCGCAGCCGTCGGATGAGCGTGAACAGGGCGGCCACCTCGTGCTCCGACAGGGAGGAGGTCGGTTCGTCGAAGGCGATGACCTTCGCCTCGCCGGTCAGGGCCCGCAGGATCTCCACCAACTGGCGTTGGGCCGCCGTGAGATCGGTGCCCAGGGCGTCGGCGTCGAGCACCTCGGCGAAGCCGATCCGCAGCAGGTCGGCTTCGAGCCGTCGGCGCAAGCCGGGTCGGTCGAAGCGGCGCCCGGCGCGGGTCGGCAGGGCGCCGAGGTAGACGTTCTCCGCGACGCTGAGGTGCGGGACGATCTCCGGCTCCTGCGGGATGAACCGGATCCCGGCCGCCCGGGCGTCGGCGGGGGAGTGCAGGCGCAAGGGGACGCCGTCGAGCCGCACCGCGCCCGAGTCGGCGCCCTGGTCGCCGCAGATGATCTTGAGCAGGGTCGACTTGCCCGCTCCGTTCTCGCCCATGAGCGCGGTCACGGTGCCCGCCGGGAAGTCCAGGCTCACCCCGACCAGGGCCCGGACCCCGCCGTAGCTCTTGACGATGTCGCGCACGCCCGGTCCGCCCGCCGGGTCGGGCCCGTTCGCGTCCTCATCCATCCGCGTCACCCGCACCCACCACCGCTCTCCCCGTGCCCGTGCCCCGTGCCCCGTGCCCCGTGGCCCGTGTCGCGTGCCCCGTGCCCCGTGCCCCGTGCCCCGTGCGCTGCGTCCCGCGACCGATCCGCTCACTTGCATCCGAAGCCGGCGTCCTTCCAATTGGTCGCGTCCACCATCCGGGTCGGGGCGAAGGACTCCGGGGCGAACTCCTTGCCGTTCTTGAGCTTGTCGTACATCGCCTGGACGGCCAGCTTCCCGACCTCGTCGCCGGGGATGTAGAGCGCGGCCTTCATGCCGTTGTCGGCGCCCGCCTGCCAGTCCTTGCAGGCCAGGTAGGCGCCGAGGCCGATGCCGATGACGTCCGCGCCCTTGACCCCGGCGTTGGCCAGGCCCTTGACCCCGCCCGCGACGTTCTCGTCGTTGCACCCCATGACCACCCAGTGCCGGACGCTCTGGTTGGCGGTCACCGTGGCCTCGACCTTCGCCTGCGCACCGGCCGGGGTGTTGTCCGTACCGACCTCGACGGCCTGGACCTCGGGGCCGCCGGCCTCCTTCCACGCGGCCTTGGCGCCCTTCACCCGGTCGGTGCAGACGGTGGTGTCCTGCTTCCAGGCGTAGATGATCCGGGAGTCGGCGGGGCTCCAGCCCGCTTTGCGGAACTCGGCGGCGGCGCGCTTGCCGACCTCGTTGCCCATCTGCAGGCCGGAGAAGCCCACCCGGGGCACCAGGTCCGCCGCGGCGCAGTCGGCGGGCTTCGGACCGTTCGCGCAGACCTGGTCGTCCGAAGTGAGCAGTGCGATACCGGCGTTCTTCGCCTCCGCGACGACCTGCGGTCCGACGGCCGACTCCGGGACCACGATGATGATGCCCCGGTTCTTCTGCGCGGCCGCCGACTTCACCTCCGTGATGGTCTTGGACGCGTCGTTGCCGAGATTGACCACCCTGAGTGCGATGCCCAGTTCGTCGGCCTTGCGCCGCGCGCCCGCGGCCTCGGAGACGAAGTACTCCTGGTCGCCCTGCTTCTGGAGGTAGGCGATGGATAGGGGGCCGTCGGCCGGGGCCTTGCCGCCCGCCCCGCCGGAGGGTTTCCCGGAGGAACAGGCCCCCAGGGCGAGGACGAGCGCGAGGACGCCGGTGAGGGCCGCGGAGCGGTGGACCGTACGGAGCGGGCGGGACGGCTGCATGGTCGGTGACTCCCGTGTCGAGTGGGTCAGTTGCAGGTGAGCCGGGGCGCGGCCCAGTCCGCGTGGTCCGAGTTGATGCCGTTGCCGCCGTCGGTCACGACGAGCTTCAACGTCCGGCCGCCGGTGAGATCGGCGGTCAGCTTGCGGGCGCTGTCCGCGGTGGTGAGCAGACCGCTGTCGGCCACCTCGACGGCGTCCCGGTAGATCTGGAAGACCACCGAGCCGTTGCTGCCCTTCTCGTCGTCGACGCCCACGTCCACCGTGAGCGCGCTGCACCGGCCGCCCAGGTGGTAGGTCACCGTGCTGGCCGCGTGGACGCCCAGGCCCTTGGGGTACGTCACTCCGCCCACGGTGAGCGTGCGACCGTCACCGGCGGCCTGCTCCCCGTTGCTGCGGTCCGCTTCCACCGGGCCCCAACCGTTGGAAGCGCCGGTCCAGTGCAGGTCGGAGAGCGAGGAGGTGCCCGCGGGCGGGAGCGGGAGCGCGCCGGGGGAGATCCGGTGGACCGTGGTGGCGTGCGGGGGGACCGAGGCGCTCAGGCCGGGACCGTCGGTGGTCGAAGTGGCCTTGGTCCACAGGTCCTTGAGGGAGTACGGCGCGCGGCCCCCGATGCCCAGGGCGTCCATGGTGGTGGACACCGTGGCGGTGGACCCGGTCTCGTTGGTCAAGGACACGGCCCGGTCGCCGTTCTGCAGCTCCTTGACCATGACCACCAGACCTCCGGTGGCCGAGACCACGGTGCCCTGACGGCCGAGCGGGTCCTGGTCCAGCGCGATGACGTCGGCGTTGGACAGCGTCGCGAAGGTCTCGGCGCTCGCCTTGCGCAGGTCGCTGCCGATCAGGAGCGGTGCGGCCATCATCGACCAGAGGCTGAAGTGGGTCCGGTACTCGACGGCGGTCATCCCGCCGTTGCCGACCTCCAGCATGTCGGGGTCGTTCCAATGGCCGGGCCCGGCGTATTGCGCGAGCCCCTGGTCGGCGTGCGCGATGTTGATCATCGAGGACCAGCTGTCGCCGATGTCACCCGTGGTGCGCCACAGGTGGCCGACGTCGGCCGCCCAGTTCCACGGTTGGTTCTCGCCCCATTCGCAGAGGGAGAACACGATGGGCCGCCCGGTGTTGCGGAGCGCGTCGCGCATGGCGGTGTACCGCTTCTTGGCGTCCACGCCCTGGTTGTTGCAGTTGTCGTACTTGAGGTAGTCGACCCCGAAGGAGGCGAAGAGGTTCGCGTCCTGCTGTTCGTGCCCCAGACCGCCCGGGAAGCCCGCCGTGTTGCAGGTCTTGGTCCCGGCGCTGGTGTAGACGCCGAACTTGAGCCCTTTGCCGTGGACGTAGTCGGCGACGGCCTTGATGCCGTTCGGGAAGCGGACCGGATCGGCGACCAGGTCGCCCTGGGCGTTGCGGGTCGCCAGTGCCCAGCAGTCGTCGAGGTTGACGTACTGGTAGCCGGCGGCCTTCAACCCCTTGGCGACGAACAGGTCGGCGATGCCCTTGACCATGCTCTCGTTGAATTCGGCCCGGCAGTGGGTGGAGTTCCAGTTGTTGAACCCCATGGGCGGCGTGAGCGCCTGGCCGTCGGGGAGGGCGGCGGCCGGCGGGGCGGTGGTGACCACCACGGCCCCGGCCAGTGCGACGGTGCCCGCCGCGGGGACCAGGAGCGGCAGCGCCGACAGGGCGGCGGCGGCGCGGCGCAATCGGGCGAGCGGGCGGCGTAATCGGGGTGGCGGGGGCGACGAGTGCACGGACGGCTCCTGGGGGGCGAGAGGTCGTGTGCGCGGACGCGTCCCGGCGGCCTACGGGCGATCGAGGTGGTCCCTGTGCCTTCGGTGGGGAGAAATCACCAGGATCGAACGGAACCCAACGGGACGGCCCACATCACACTGCCGTTTCGTGAGCATGTCAATACGGCGTGCACCGGAGACCAACGCCCGGCCCGCGTGGTTCTGTTGGAATGTGTTGACGTCCGGGCGGGTCGTCAGGATGCTCTCCGTGACCGGGGCGCACGTCCCGAGGAAGGGAGTCGCAGCATGGCCGATCCCGGCAGTCTGCTGGCCCATCAGCGTCGCGCGCACATCCTGGAGGAGGTGCGCCGCCGGGGCGGGGTCCGGGTGAACGAGCTGACCCGCTCCCTGAACGTCTCCGACATGACCGTACGTCGCGACCTGGACGCCCTCGCCCGCGACGGCCTGCTCCAGAAGGTGCACGGCGGGGCCGTTCTCGGTGGTGAACCCAGCAGCCACGAACCCGGCTTCGACGCGAAGTCCGGGTGGGAACGGGCCGCGAAGGGCTCGATCGCACGGGCCGCGGCCGCCCTGGTGGCACCGGGGTCGGCCGTCGCCCTGTCCGCGGGGACCACCACCCACGCGCTGGCCCGGGAGCTCACCGAGATCCCGGGCCTGACCGTGGTCACCAATTCGATCCGGACCGCGGAGGTCTTCGAGGCGGCGCGGCTCGGCGGCGGTGCGAGCGGCGCCACGGTGCTGCTGACCGGTGGCATCCGCACGCCCTCCGACGCGCTCGTCGGGCCGGTGGCCGACCGGGCCATCCGTTCCTTGCACGTGGACGTGCTCTTCCTCGGCTGCCACGGGCTGGGCACCTCGACCGGTCTGACCACCCCCAACCTCGCCGAGGCCGAGACCAACCGGACCTTCCTGCGCGCGGCCCGCCGGACCGTGGTGCTCGCCGACCGCACCAAGTGGACGACGGTCGGGCTCACCACCTTCGCCACCCTCGACCAGATCGACGTGCTGGTCACCGACGTCCTGCCGCCCGACGAGGCGGCCGCCGTCGCCGAGCGGGTCGGCGAGGTCCTCGTGGTCGGGGGGCCGGCCGGAGCCGCCCCGCGGTGACCTCCCGCCCGCCGGCGCGGCGCCCGGTCAGGACCGCCGGACCCGGCGCAGACCGTGGCGACGCGCCGGCCGCACGGTGGTCCGTTCCTCCTCCTGCTCCTGCTCACGCTCTTGCGCTTCGACCTCCGCCGCCGCGTTCGCCTTCGCCTCCGCCCTCGCACCGGCCCCGGTCCCGGCCGCCCCGTCCGTCGCCCGCTCCGGTCGCGGGTACCACCGGTGCCACCAGTGCCGCCGCCGCGGATGGACCGCCCGACCGAGCCGCCGCCCGAGCAGCAGGTAGCCGAGCAGCGCGCCGGACGTGTTGAGGATCACGTCGTCGATGTCGAAGGTCCGCCCGGTGACGAGGGCGCCCTGGACCAGCTCCACCAGGGTCATCACGGTCGCGGTGGCCACCACCACGCGCACCGCCCCCCTGGCCCGGGGCAGCAGCACCGGCAGCAGCACGCCGAAGGGGACGCCGAGGAGGAGGTTCCCGCCGAGCTGGCGGGCCGCCTCGCGCACGGTGCCCCGGTCGACGTACGCGCGGATCGAGCTGCCGGGCCGCAGATTGCTGTGGATGAGGCCCTCCGACGCGGCCGAGGGCTCCAAGGTGAGGCGGGCCAGCAGCACGCTGAACGCGACCATCGCGCCGAAGGCCAGGAGCATCAGGGCTGTCCGCATGATGAGATGCGGGAACGATCGTACTTTCGGCCCCCCGAGGGGACCGCCCGAGGGCTGCGCGCCCCAACTCCACTTCCTGGTCCGTGTCATGGCGCGCGTGTACCCGGCGCCCGGCTCCTGACGCGGGACGGGCCCCGTGCGCCGCAAACGTGAACTGGATCACCTTTGCGTTTGTTCATTCATCGATGGGGCATTTGCGCCTCTTGAGCGAACCCCGGTCCGGTGCCGTCTGCCGACCGGGACGACGCGGGCGGATCCCGCATCGCTCCACGGCCGCCGGCCTTAGGACCGGCACGCCGTGCCCACTACGACCCGCGAGGTACATGTGTCCAGGCTCCAGACCGAGCACGTCTACAAAGTGTTCGGAAGACGACCCGAGGAAGCGGTGCGCTCCCTGGAGGGCGGCGCCGACCGCGACGACCTGCGCGCCGACGGTACGACGGCAGCGGTGATCGACGCCTCCTTCAGTGTCGAGCCGGGCCAGATCTTCGTCGTCATGGGCCTCTCCGGTTCCGGAAAGTCCACGCTGCTGCGCATGCTGAACGGGCTGCTCGAACCGACCGCCGGGCGCGTCCTCTACGACGGCCAGGACCTCACGGCGCTCAGCCCGGGTGAGCTGCGCCACGTACGCTCCACGAAGATCAGCATGGTCTTCCAGCACTTCGCGCTGTTCCCGCACCGCGACGTGCTGGAGAACGCCGCTTACGGCCTCGAAGTCCAGGGCGTGCCCCGGGCCGAGCGCGAGCGCCGGGCCACCGAGGCCCTGGAGCTGTGCGGCCTGGCCGGCTGGGAGCGCTCCTGGCCCGACGAACTCTCCGGCGGCATGCAGCAGCGCGTCGGCCTCGCCCGCGCCCTGGCCACCGACGCGGACCTGCTGCTGATGGACGAGTCCTTCAGCGCGCTCGACCCGCTGATCCGGCGCGACATGCAGGACCAGCTCCTGGAGATCCAGCACCGGCTGAAGAAGACCATCGTCTTCATCACCCACGACCTGAACGAAGCGATGCGCCTCGGCGACTCCATCGCCGTGATGCGCAACGGGCGGATCGTCCAGCTCGGCACCGCGGAGGACATCCTGATGCGGCCCGCCGACGACTACGTCGCCTCCTTCATCCAGGACGTGGACCGCTCCCGCGTGCTCACGGCCGACGCCGTGATGATCGACCCAGGCCGCTCGGACGGTGCCGAGGGCGGCGCCGAGGACCGCGCCTGCGACTGCCCCACCGTCAGCGCCGACACCCCGCTCGCCGAGCTGTGCGCGGTCAGTGCCCGGGTGCCGCACCCCGTCGCCGTCACGGACGCCGACGGCGTCGTGCTGGGCCGCGTACCGCAGTCCCGGCTGGTCGCCTTCATCGGCGACGAGCAGCGCGCGCCGCTGCGCTGCGACCGCGCCGCCGTGCCCCGCCAGCACCCGGAGCGCAAGAAGGAGGTGTCCGTCTGATGCCCCGCCTCCACCTCGGCGTGTGGGTCGACCACGCGGTCGACTTCCTCCAGAGCCACCTGTCCTGGCTGTTCGACGCGATCAGCGCCGTCGTCACGGGCCTGTACGACGGCTTCGACGCCGTGCTGTCCTTCCCGCACCCGCTGCTCTTCGCGGGCATCCTCGCCGTCGCCGCCTGGTGGCTGCGCGGCCTGCTCGCCGCACTGCTCGCCTTCGCGGGCCTCGCCCTCATCGACTCCGTGCAGCTGTGGGACGAAGCGATGTCCACACTGTCCCTGGTGCTCGTAGCGACCCTGGTGACCCTCGTCATCGCGGTCCCGCTGGGCATCTGGGCCTCCCGCTCCACGCGCGTGAGCGGCGTCCTGCGCCCGGTGCTGGACTTCATGCAGACCATGCCCGCCATGGTCTACCTGATCCCCGGCATCATCTTCTTCGGCGTGGGCGTGGTCCCCGGCATCATCGCCACCATCGTCTTCTCGCTGCCGCCCGGCGTACGGATGACCGAACTCGGCATCCGCCAGGTCGACGGGGAGCTCGTGGAGGCCGCCGACGCCTTCGGCACCACCCCCCGCAACACGCTGGTCAAGGTCCAGCTCCCGCTCGCCCTGCCCACGATCATGGCGGGCATCAACCAGGTGATCATGCTGAGCCTGTCGATGGTCGTGATCGCGGGCATGGTCGGTGGCGGCGGCCTGGGCGGCGCGGTCTACCGCGCCATCGGCAACATCGACATCGGCCTCGGCTTCGAGGCGGGCATCTCCATCGTCATCCTCGCCATGTACCTGGACCGGATGACCGGCGCGCTCGGTCGGCAGGTCTCGCCCCTCGGCCGCCGCACCCTCGCGAAGGCCCTCGCCCTGGCGAGCGGCCCGAAGAAGGTGTGGAACCACCGTCCGCAGCCCGTCCACGCCCTGACCGGCGCGGTGGTGCTGGCCCTGGTCGCGGGCGGCCTGAACGCTTTCGGCGGAACGGGCCACACGACCGTCGACGCGGCCGACGACATCGGCAAGGGCCGCAAGATCAGCATCGGGTACATCCCGTGGGACGAGGGCATCGCCTCCACCTTCCTGTGGAAGGAGCTCCTGGAGCGCCGCGGCTTCCAGGTGGAGGCCCGCCAGCTCGAACTGGGCGCGCTCTTCACCGGCCTCGCGGGCGGCCAGGTCGACTTCCAGACCGACGGCTGGCTGCCGGTCACCCAGGCCGAGTACTGGGCGAAGTACGGGAACAAGCTCGACGACCTGGGCTCCTGGTACGGGCCGACCTCCCTGGAGCTGTCGGTCCCCTCCTACGTGAAGGACGTCAAGTCCCTCGCCGACCTCAAGGGCAAGTCGGCCGAGTTCAAGGGCCGCATCATCGGCATCGAGCCGAGCGCGGGCGCGATGGGACTGCTCAAGAGCAAGGTGCTCAAGGAGTACGGCCTCGACGGCGAGTACAAGGTCGTCGACGGTTCCACCCCGGGCATGCTCGCGGAACTCAAGCGGGCCTACGACAAGAAGGAACCCGTCGCGGTCATGCTCTGGTCGCCGCACTGGGCCTACGCCTCCTACGACCTGACCAAGCTCGCCGACCCCAAGGGCATCTGGGGCAAGGGCGACGGCATCCACAGCCTCGCCCGCAAGGGCTTCGCCACGGACGAGCCCGAGGTGACCTCCTGGCTGCGCGACTTCAAGCTGACGGAGAAGCAGCTCACCGGCCTGGAGGCGAAGATCCAGGAGACGGGCAAGGGCAAGGAGCAGGAAGCCGTGCGCGCCTGGCTCAAGGAGAACCCGCAGGTCGGCGGCAAGGCTGCGGTCGCCGCGCACTAGCGGCGGCGCCCAGCTGTACCGCCCCGAGCACCCCACGGCCCGAACGGCCCCGTTCGACCGGCACGCGTCCCACGACGTGGCGCGCCGGTCGGCCGGGGCCGTTCGGGCGTTCCCGGGCGAACCCAGGGGAGGCTCGCGTCAGTCGTCGATGCGGTGGAGCACCGCTTCCCGGGCGGTGCGTGCCAGGTCGCTCACCCGGTCCCGGTCCAGGGCGGGACCACGGAGGAGCACGTAGCCGAAGCTGCCCTTGTCGGCCCACGCGCAGTTGTGCATGACCGCGCCCCCGGCCTCGGCGGAGAGGCACTGCACCCAGCCGCCGAGGGCGCCGGGGTCGGGGCGCCAGACCTCCGTGACGCGGACGTCCGGCGATCCGGCGACGGCGATCCGGGGGAGGTCGACCATCTCGGCCCGCGCGTCGTGCAGATCGCCGACGCTCCCGACGACGGCAATCCCCTCGACACCGTCGCCCACCGGGTCGTACGCGAGGTGGAACGATTCCTCGGGCATGGTGGTCGCGCCGGTGCGGGCGAGCTCGGCGAGCGGTCCGTCGGAGGTCAACGGCATGCCGGCCAGCGTGGCCGGCGCCGACACCTCGTAGCGCGGATACTGCCGGGCGAGGGCCCACGACCACGCCGTCGTCGCCACCACGGTGACCAGGACCAACGCAAGAGGGGCCAGCAGGCCCCTGAGTTCGCGCGCCGTGTAGGCGGGCACGGGCGGCAACCCGCTCTCGGAAACCCCGTCCGTCGCCAGGCCCGGGGCGAAGTCGCCCCCGGGCCACGGGCCCGCCGCGCATCGTGCCTTGCGCAGCACCCGCTGCACTGCGAGCCGGGGGAGGCTGACGGCGAGGATGCCCACCAGCACCAGGCCCAGGGCCCCTGCGGAGTTGCCCCACCGGACCCGGCCGACGAGCAGCGCGATCAGGCAGGCCGCGTGCACGAGGCCGTACGCGCGGGGGTGCACCACGATCGGCAGGAGCCGCGCCACCACGGGACGCTCGAAGGCCGCGAGCGTGTGCGCCAGTACCTGTCGGCGCACGTCGGCCGGGTGCGCCGCGGCGGCGGCCCGGTACGCCTCGATCGCCACGGCCCGGTCGGGCACGCGCTTCAGCGCCCACCTCAGGTCGTGGGTCTGCACGCGGTACGACGACGGTCCCTTCGGCGGCCGGTTCCGTCCCGGCCCGCGCTGCACCGAGGTCAGTGACCGTACGTGGGCCGAATCCGGCGCCAGTTCCCGCACGCGCGCGGCGAGCGCTGGTCCTCGGTCGAAGCGCCGGGGCCGCTCGTTGACATCGCTGGTCAGACAGAGCCGCGCGTAGGCGGTCAGGAGCCCGACGTCGTCCGGGAAGGCCGCCAGGCCCCGTTGGTACGCCCGCTCCGCGAGGTCGTCGTGTTCGTCGTCGTCCTCGGCGGCGTGCGCCTCGCCCAGGGCCAGGAACACCCCCGCGTCCGCCCCCTCCGCCTCGATGAACGCACTCGCAACCCCGCGGGCTTCCTCCAGCCGTCCGAGCCGTATGAACTCCCGGGCACGGCCGCGCACGTCCTCGGCCGATTCCTCATTGACCTGCATGTCCCCACCCCTGATGTACTCAGCCGATCATGTCGGCCGAGTCATTATTTCCTCCTTACACGGAGCGTCAAGGGTTGCGCGGGCAAAGGTTCAGACCACGGTCACGGGGTGTCGGACGACCGCGTCGAAGAGGTACCCCTGCGTGTTGTGCGCGGTGGTCTCCGGCTGCGTGCGACCGGTCGCGTCGGTGGCCCGGGCGAGCAGCGCGGTCGTACCCGTGGCCCGCGGGGTCCACGGCAGCGACCAGCGGACCCAGTTGCCCCGGCGCGGCGCATCGTGCAGCCGGGCCCGCTGCCAGTGCCGACCGCCGTCGGTGCTGACCTCCACCCGTCGCACGGGCGCCGCGCCCGACCACGAGCGGCCGGTCAGCAACCGCGTCCGGTGCACGGGCACCGTGGCGCCCAGCTCCAGCTCGAAGGCGCTCTTGAGGGTCTGCCGGGTGAGCGGGGCGCTGCCCTGCGGCGGCTGGTCGGGGCCGAAGAGGCGGTACAGGTCGGTGTTCCAGGGCGTGTAGAGGGGAGTGGAACTGACCTCGATGTCCCCGACCCACTTGATCGAGGAGATGCCGATCCAGTCCGGCACCACGACCCGCACGGGGTGGCCGTGATCGGGCGGGAGCGGGCGCCCGTTCATCTCGTACGCGAGGATGACGTCGTCCAGCGCCTTCGAGACGGGCAGCGGCCGCCGCACCCGTCCCAGGTTCACCCCGTTCGTGACGACCTCGTCGTCCAGCCCGCGCGGCAGGACGTCGACGGCGTCCGCGCGCACGCCCGCGTGGCGCAGTACGTCCGACAGGCGCGCCCCGCGCCAGTGCGCCACGCCGACCGCGCCGAGCGTCCACGCGGTGCCGGTGACCTGCTGGCCCTGCTGGGTGGTGTAGAAGCTGCGGCCGTTGCCCGCGCACTCGATGAACAGGGTCCGCTCGACGGCGGGCAGGGCACGCAGCCGGTCGTAGGAGAATTCCACGGCCGCGCCGCGCAGCCCGCTGCCCCAGACCTTCAACCTCCACGAGTCGGCGTCGACGCGCGGGGTCGCGGTGTGGTTGCGGACGAAGAAGCGGTCGACCGGGGTCAGCTGCCCGGTGCCGCGCAGGGCGGCGAACCTCGTCTCGGCATTGGTGCCGCGCAGCGTGAACAGCTCGGGCGGCAGCGGCTTGACCACGCCCGGGAGCCCCGCGACCGGCGCGGGTGTGGTGGGTACGGTGGGCGCGCCGGTGGCGCCCGTGGTCGCGGCGGCGGCGGGGCCGCCCGACAGGGCCGGCAGGCCGGCAGCGCCGACCCCGGCGGCGAAGAGCTTCAGCAGGTCGCGGCGGTCCACTCCGGCGGACCGGGCCCGCCCGCGGGCCCACTGGCGCAGCCGGGTGCGGTCGTAGCGGCTCTCGGCCGAGAGGTCGTGGGGCATGCGCGGAACTCTCCTTCGTCAGGGCGTTCCGACGGACGGTAGGGCCACGGACCCGGGCCCGGGAACGCCCAGGCCGGCTTGGCCACGAACCTGCAATACGGCCGCAACGAGGGGAAACGAGGGGAGCCGAGCGGGCGCCGATTACCCCTGGCCGGCGAGGTTCGGCAGGATGAGGGGCATGACCGAGATCCGCACCCCCCGACTCCTCCTCCGCCGCTGGAACGACGACGACCTCGTTCCGCTGTCGGAGATCAACGCCGACCCGGAGGTGATGCGCTGGATCGGCGAGGGATCCGCCCGCGACCTGGACGAGACCGCCGGGGACATCGAGCGCTGGGAGGAGGAGTGGGACGACGAGGGCTTCGGCCTCTTCGCCGTCGAGCTGCTCGCCTCGGGAGAGCTGATCGGGGCCGTGGGGCTGACCGTGCCGGACGCCCTGCCGGACTTCGCGCACGAGGTGGAGATCACCTGGCGGCTCGGCCGCCCCTTCTGGGGCCAGGGCTACGCCTCCGAAGCCGCGCACGCGACGTTGGAGTTCGCGCTCCAGGACCGGGGCCTCGACCGGGTCATCGCCATCAACCGGGTGGGCAACGACGAGTCGGAGAACGTGATCCGCAAGCTGGGCATGGAGACGCACCGCGACGTGGCCCAACCCGACCACGGCCACCTGCTGCGTGTGTACACCATCGACCTGACCGAGTACGAGGCCTGACGGGCCGACGCGCGCGGCCGTGCGCCCGGTGCCGGCCCGGCGACACGGCCTCATCGACCGGTGCGGCCGTGACCTGCAACTAAGGTGGGCCCATGAGTGTCGACGGCGTCAGCCCCGCAACCCAGTGGCCGCCGACCCCGGCCTGGATGTCCGACTGCGCGGAATGCGTCCGGCTGTACGCGCTGGTGCAGAACGTCCACGCGGGGGCCGACGGGCCGAAGGACGCGGCCGGGGCCGCGCGCACCCGGCTGGCCCGGCACCTGGCGAACATGCACCTGGAGCACATCCCGCACTGGACCCCCGGCTGCGAGCCGTGCTCGGAACACCGTCAGGCCCTCGCCCGTGCCACGGCGTCGGGCCTGTTGGGAGCGGGTGCGTCCTGGCTGGCGGCGGAACACAGGGCCGCGCACCTCTTCGTACCGCGGCTCGGTACGGGCCTGTTGTAGGGCGTACGCGCGCCGCTGGACGCAATGCGGATATTTATGGCCGTTTTCCCGGAACCAATGGGTGCCTCCGGGGTCTCTACATGATCGAGTGGCACCCCCGCGGGGGCGTCACCGACACCACGAGACAGAGGGCGGGCTGGTGTCCCGGCCGGTAGAAGCTAGGTGGCACGAGGGATGAAGGCGGTACCAGTGGCGGGCGAATCGTCCGACACGTCGAAGAGCGCGCAGGGTTCGACCGCGGACGCGGTGGAGACGTCCACTCCCGAACCGGCGCCCCCCGAAGCCGCCCCGGCCCCCGCCGATCAGGCCGCGGTCCCCGCCCCAGCGAGCGAAGGGGAGCCGGATTCCGCTCCCCGGGCCGAGGCGGAGCCGGATTCCGACTCCCGCATCGAGGCGGAGCCCGCCGCATCCGTTCGCGAGCCCGCGGACGAGCCGGCACGACCCGAAGCCGGGGCGGCCGTTGATACCGCGACCAAGGCACAGCCCGAGGCACCCGCCAAGGCGCCCGCCGAGGCATCGGCCGACGCGTCGAGCGAGGCACCTGCCGAGGTGTCGGCCGAGCGGTCGACCAAGCCGTCGAGCGAGGCATCCGCCAAGGCCCCGACCAAGGCATCAGCCGCGGCACAGCCTCAGGCACCCGCCAAGGCCCCGACCAAGCCGCAGCCTCAGGCACCCGCCAAGGCCCCGACCGAGGCATCGGCCGGAGCCCGGGGCGAGGCTTCGTCGAAGGCCGGGACCGAGGACTCGTCCCGGACCGGTGGCGGGGAGTCGACCGGAGCCGGGGCCGGCCGTTCGGCGGTGCCGGAGTCCGACAACGAGCGGACCAGCACCTTCGTCGCACTCAAGCCGCTGGAGTCGACGGGCGCACCGGCCAAGGCGCCGGCCGCCCCCGCCCCGACCACCCCCTCCTGGGCCAAGGGCGCGGCCCCGGCCAAGGCCCCCGCCCCGGACGAGCGCGCCGCACCCCCGGCCCGCACCCAGGCCCCCGCCGCAGCGGCATCCGCACCCCCGGCCCGCACCCAGGCCCCGGCCCCCGTCGCAGCGGCATCCGCACCCCCGGCGGCAGCACCCGCCCCCACCGCCAGGCCCACCGCCCCGGAACCCCCGCAGCCCGTACCGGCCCTCGACCTGCTGGCGCAGCTCACCAACACGCCCCCGCCGCCGGAGACCACGGCCCGCACCCTCGGGCGCCGGGTCAAGATCTGGACGCCCGTGCTGCTCGGGCTGGTCGGCGCGGCCGTGGTGGCCCAGATGGTGCGGCCGCTGCCCGAGCCGACCGTGACCACCGGGGCCGCCCCGGCGTCCTTCACCTTCGACGGGACCTACACCGCGCCGTGGCCGAGCGCGGGCCAGGGCGCGATGCGCGTCGTCGGCAGCGGGGACGCCGGCAGTTTCGGCGAGCAGAAGCCCGTACCGATCGCGAGCGTCGCCAAGGTGATGACGGCGTACGTCATCCTCACGGATCACCCGCTGAAGAAGGGCGAGGCCGGCCCCCAGATCGAGATCGACGCCCAGACGGTCGCGGACGGCAAGTCCGAGGACGAGTCGCGGGTCGAAGGGCTGACCGCCGGCACCAAGTTCAGTCAGCAGGACGTGCTGAAGATGCTGATGGTCCCGTCGGGCAACAACGCCGCCCGGCTGCTGGCCCGCTGGGACAGCGGCAGTGACGCGGAGGCCGGGTTCGTCGCGAAGATGAACGCCGCCGCCAAGGAGCTCGGCATGACGAACACCACCTACACCGACCCCAGCGGACTCGACGCGGGGACGAAGAGCACGGCCGAGGACCAGCTCAAACTGGCCGAGGCGGTCATGCGGTTCGACGCCTTCCGGGCGATCGTGAACCTGCCGAGTGCCCCGATCCAGGGCCTCCAGAAGCCGCTGATCAACAACAACGGCAACCTGCTGCTGGCCAACCTCAGCGTCGCGGGCATCAAGACCGGCTCCAGCTCGGCGGCGGGCGGGGCCCTGATGTGGGCGGCGTACAGGTCGGTCGGCGGCAAGGACCAGCTGATCGTCGGAGCCACCTTGGAGCAGCGCGCTCCCGCACCCGACAAGGACGCGCTGGACAGCCTGGAGCTCGTCAAGACGAACAGCAGGAAGATCATCGAGTCGGTACGGGGCGCCCTGACGGCTGCCGGCGCCGTGAAGAAGGGCCAGGTCGTCGGGTACGTGGACGACAAGCTCGGCAAGCGCACCCCGCTCGTGGCCACCCGCGACGGCCAGTTGGTCGGCGTACCGGGCCAGAAGGTGAAGCTGCGGCTCGCCGACGGCGGCAAGGGGCTGCCGCACGCGGCGAAGGCGGGCACCCAGGTCGGTGAGCTGGTGCTGGGCGACGGGCCCGGGGCGGCCACGATCCCGCTGGCGCTGAAGGAGGACCTGGTCGAGCCGTCGTTCGGGGCCAAGGTGCTGCGCCTCGGGTAGGGGATCCGGGCGCGGGGGTGCGTACACCCGCCGTTCGCCGTACGACAACCCGCTCGTCATGGAGCGCCACGAGTGCTACCTCGTCTACGCACCCGGGCGGACGACCGCGCCGCCCATCGGACAACTCCTGACGGACCCCGGTCCGTCGGGCTGTTCGGTGGGCGGCGCGACTGTATCCGGCGCCGTCGCCGCGCTCCGCCGTGCCCGCGCCGCGGTGGTGACCTGCGCCACGGACCCCGGTCGCCGGGGGCGCGCGGCGAGGGCGTCCCGAGCCCGCGGTGACGGCGGGGCGGGAGGCGCGTGCGGGGCCCCTGGGAGCAAGAGGAACGACTAAATCCGGACAGCGCAGGGGCCGACGGTTCCCGGTGTCGTCCGGTGGCCGGTAACGGGTGACGGTGTGCCAGGTCCGCCGTGGTCCCGCTGCCCGCGGGTGATCCACGTCCGTTTGCAACCGTTCCGGTCCGGGGCGGGCGCGGTGCGCACCGTTCGTCACTCCCTTCACCGCCCCCGCAGGTCGGCGGGAGAAGGGCGGCCCGGGCCGTGGAAGAGCGCCGTCGATGCGCGGTATCTGACATTCCGATCGCCGTTATCCGGACAGTCCCGTATACCGTCCCGACTGTCCGAAGTGGACCAACCGCAGGCTGCGGGGCTGGTGGTGGCCGTCCCGGTTGCAGGGGGCGGCGGTGACCCATCTCACTTTTCGAAACATTGCCAGGTCTGCCGCGCTGCTCGAATATCAAGCCGGGATGCAGTCCGGCGCGATCGTGATCCGATCGCCAGGCACCTCAAAGCCACAGATTCTCGGGGGAGTTCGTCATGACCACAGCCCTTGATCTTCACGCATGGGAACTTGCGGAACAGGGTTGTACTCTGCTCACAGACATCGAAACGGACGAGCAGGCCGCCGAGGTGCTCAGCGCCTTCGGCGAACTCGTCCCGCAGTACGACGGATCGCTGCGCTACCAGGTCAAGGCGGCTCCGGGCTTCGAGGAGCGCCGCTACTCGAAGAGCGTCAACACCATCCTGGTGCACACCGAGGCGCCGGGCTGGAACCCGACGCCCAGCTACCTCGCCCTGCACTGCCGGGTCCAGGCGACCTGCGGCAGCGGCCACACCGAACTGGCCGATATGCGCCGGTTCGTGGAGTCCCTTCCGGCCCAGGACCGCGCGGCCCTCTACGAGCGCGACATCGACTGGCTCGGCCACAACACCGGTGGTGTCGGGGCCGAAGGCGTACGCCGTCCCGTGGTCGAACGCACCGCGGGCGGTCGGGAGATCGTCCGCTTCAGCTACAACCTGCTGACCACCGGCCAGTACGACCCGCCGGTCGACGCTTCCGTCGATCCGGCGGATCTGCCCCTCGGCAGCTTCGGCATCCACCTCGCCGAGCAGGCCGAGGCGTTCTTCCGGGAGCAGAAGCGGTCCGTGCTGATCCCGGAGGGCGCGGTCCTCGTCTGGGACAACCAGCGCATGGTGCACGCCCGTTCCGCCTACCGTGACGCCAAGCGGCACCTGACCCGTTACTGGATCGCCGCCCAGCACTGACCTGCCCGCACCGGCCGCCCGGCTCCGACCCTTCGGCGCCGGTCCACCGGCGCCGACCGACCACCGCGACGCCGCGCCCGCGCCGGTACACGGAGCCGGTGCAGAACCGCTGACGCCGTACCACTGACGCCGTACCGCAAAGGCCGCACCGCGTCGGCCCTCGCGGTCGGCCCGCCGCCGCTCCACCGGGACCGCTCGCCCCGGTGGCGCGGCCGGGCCTCGCCGGCCGCGCCCGGGCGCCGTACTCCGGCGCGCCGCAAGGGGCCGTCGCCGCACCGGCCGGTCACCGCACCGGACGGCCGCCGCGCGGCGCCCCGCACCGCGCACCCAGGAACACCGATCCCCAGAGGCTGGACCATGACCACCATCGCCCAGAACGTCGTGCACTCGGAGAAGGAAGAGGAGTTCCCCACCGGCCTGCCGGAGGAGCTGCGGGGGCTGCCCGAGGGCGTGCCCCGCTACGACCCGAACGACCAGGTCGAGACCGCGGTGATCCGGCGCCTCGTCGGCAACTGGCACCGCAGGGCCACCGTCAAGCGCGACGAGCCGGACCTCGACGAGCTGTTCGAGGTGGACCGGCCCGACTACCCCGAGGGCATCCTGCCCTTCCACGACCACCCCACCTACCAGGCGCTGGACCCGGCGAAGAAGTCGGAACTGATGAGCTGGGCGTGGATCGCGTACAACCGGCACACGATCATGGCCGAACAGAAGGTGGCCAACCCGGCGTTCGCCCTCGTCATGGAGGGGGAGTACCCCATGCTCCAGGACGAGGCGCTCAACATCTCGCTGGCGCAGGCCATGGTCGACGAGCAGTACCACACGCTCATGCACCTCAACGCGAGCGCGCTCACCCGCCGTCGGCGCGGTCGCGCCATGCCCGACAACGACCTGCCCATCTCGCACACGGCCCGGGAACACCTGCGGCTGCGCGAGGGCGCTTCGCACCGCTGGCAGAAGTCGCTGACCACGCTCGCCTTCGCGACCGTGTCCGAGATCTCCATCAACGCCTACCTCGACCTGCTGGCCGACGACCCGCACATCCAGCCGGTCAACAGCAGCACCGCCAAGCTGCACAACCGCGACGAGTACTGCCACGCCTCGATCTCCGCCGTCCTGGCCGAGATGGTCCACGACAAGCTCGACGCCGAACAGGGGCAGTTCTTCCGCGACATGCTCTTCGAGGGGCTGGAGGCGTTCGTCGCCACCGACTACACCACCTGGCACCGGATCATGGACCTCGCCGAGGTCGAGGGCGGCCACGCGATGTTGGCCGACTGTCAGGCGGAGACGAGCCGAAAGCGCCTCGTCCGCGACTACACGGGACTGCACACCCTCATCGAGCGCATGGGCGTGCAGGAACTCGTCGAGTTCGACTGGTCGAAGTCCCACGTCGCGCGCTGACGCGCCGCCGATGTCGTCGCAGCAGAAGAGGAATTGAGACTTCCGGTGAAACACTACGCCAACGAGCGGCTCGCTCAGCTCGCACTGGACCGCGGCATGCCCGCGGAGTACGTGCGTGACCTGCGCGTGGTCGGCAGCGTCCTCCCGTTCAAGGTCAACGAGTACGTGGCCGACGAGCTGATCGACTGGTCGGCCGCGCCGGACGACCCGATCTTCCGACTGACCTTCCCGCACCGCGACATGCTCCCCGCGCACGTCTTCGAGCGGATGGCCGCGCTGCTCGACAGCGGCGCCCCGCGCGGGGAGCTGCGCCTGGCCGCCGCGGCCGCGCAGCTCGAACTCAACCCGCACCCCGGCGGCCAGTTGGAGGCCAACGTCCCCGAGCTGGACGGCCGTCGGCTGGACGGGCTCCAACACAAGTACGCCGAAACGGTGTTGGTCTTCCCCTCCCAGGGGCAGACCTGTCACTCGTACTGCGGGTACTGCTTCCGCTGGGCCCAGTTCGTCAGCCAGGCGGAGCTGCGCCAGGCGCTGCGCGACCCGGCCGACCTGACCGGCTACCTCGCCGGGCACCCCGAGGTCACCGACGTGCTCTTCACCGGCGGCGACCCGATGATCATGCGCACCGACGTGATCCGCCGCTGGGTGGAGCCGCTGCTGGAACCGGACGCCGACTCCATCCGTACCTTGCGGTTCGGCACCAAGGCCCTGTCGTACTGGCCGGCCCGCTTCACCACCGGCGAGGACGCCGACGACCTGCTGCGCCTCTTCGAGCAGGCCGTCGCCGCGGGCCGCCACGTGGCCGTCATGGCGCACTTCTCCCACCCCCGGGAGCTGGAGACCGAGGCGGTACGGGACGCCATCGCCCGGATCCGGTCCACGGGCGCGGTGATCCGCGCCCAGGCGCCCCTGGTGGCGCACGTCAACGACGACGCGGCCGCCTGGGCCCGCATGTGGCAGATGCAGGTCGACCTCGGCATCGTCCCCTACTACATGTTCGTGGAGCGGGACACCGGGGCGCGCAACTACTTCGGGCTGCCCCTGGTGCGCGCCCTGGACATCTACACCGAGGCGCTGCGCGGGGTCTCCGGCCTCGCCCGCACCGCGCGCGGCCCGGTCATGTCGGCCGGACCGGGCAAGGTGATGATCCACGGCACCGCAGAGGTCGGCGGCGAACGCGCCTTCGTCCTCAGCTTCCTGCAGGCCCGCCGCCCCGAGTGGGTCGGCCGCCCCTTCTTCGCCGCCTACGACGAGCACGCCCAGTGGTACGACGACCTCAAGCCGCTGTCCGCCTCCGGGGCCGCCTTCCCGCCCTTCCCGGAGCTGACCGCATGAGGCTCGCCGTCCACGAGATCCGGCTCACCGACCACGACGTCTGGCGCAGCGCCCGCGAGGCCATCCCGGTGCAACCGGGACTCCTCGTCGAGCTCTCCGCCGGCGGCCGCTCCGGCTTCGGCGAGGCCTCGGCCTTCATGACCGACCGCTACAACTCCTCCCTCGCGGCCCTGCACGACGACCTGCGCCGGGTCGCGGCCACCCTGCGCGCACTGCCCGCCGACGACCCCGAGGGCAGCTGGGCCGTGCTGGCCCCGCTGCTCGCGGGCTCGCCCTTCCTGCTGGCCGCGCTCGACGTCGCCGCGCACGACCTCGCCGCCCGGCTGGCGGGCGTACCGCTCTGGCGCCACCTGGGCGGGGAGGAGCCCGGCGCCCTGCACTCCAGCTACAGCATCGGGCTCGACGAGCCCGACGTGATGGTGCGCAAGCTCCGCGAACAGCCGGGCTGGCCCGCCTACAAGGTCAAGCTCGCGGCCCCCGGCGACCTGCACATCCTGCGGGCGCTGCGCGAGCACACCGACGCCCCGTTCTTCGTGGACGGCAACTGCGGCTGGGAGCCGGCCGCGACGCTCGACGCGCTGGAGGACATGCGCGCCCTCGGCGTGGAACTCCTGGAGCAGCCGTTCCCGCGCGAGCGCTGGGAGGACGCCGCCGCGCTCAAGGCGGTCTCACCGATCCCGGTGTACGCCGACGAGAGCATCACCGGGCCCGACGACCTCGACGCCTGCGTCGGGGCGTTCCACGGGGTCAACCTCAAGCTGATGAAGGCCGGGGGCATCACCCCCGCGCTGCGGATGCTGCGCCGCGCACGCGCCGCGGGCCTGGGCACGATGCTCGGCTGCATGCCGGAGTCCAGCGCGGGCGTCTCCGCCACCGCCCACCTCGGACCGTACGTCGATCACCTCGACGCGGACTCCATCGCCCTGCTCGCCGTGGACACCGGCGTCGGAGTGCTGCTCGACGACCGGGGCCGGATCACCCTGCCGCAGGCTTCCGGCACCGGCTTCGTCCCCGACTTCGCGGGACCCGCCTTCACCGTGCGGCCCACCCTGGGCGGGCGCCCCGGCTGGGACGGCGGCGCTCTGGCCGTCTACCGCGAGGCGGTGCCCGTCGCCGCACTCGTCGAACGCCGTCGGCCGCTGCCCGGGAACGGGCCGAGCGACTCGGTGCGTCGGCTGATGGACTTCTCCGTGGAGGACGGGACGGGCACGGAGGAGATCGCGGCCCTGCTCCGCACGGCCGTCACCCGCGCCGTCGCCGACGGCGCCGACACGGTGTGGATGCGCCCCGAGCGCGCCGCCGGCTTCGCCGAAGCGGCCCGCACCACCGGCTTCGCCGCGGCGACGCCGGCCGCCGAATCCCTCTTGGTCTGGAAGGCACCCGCATGACCAGCGCCCCCGCATCCCCGACCACCACCACCGTGCCCGCCGCCGGGGCGGGCCCGGTGACGGCGGCCGTCGCCACCGCCACCGCGGTCGCCGCGCTGCGCGCCGCGGGCGTCCCGGAGGACGACGCCCGTGACGTGGCCGCAGCCCTCACCGAGACCTCGCTGCGCGGCATCGACACGCACGGCCTGCGACTGCTCCCGCAGTACCTCGGCGAACTCGAACAGGGCATCGCCACCGCGCGCCCCGACATCAGCGTCGTGCGGGACTCCGGCGCCGCCGTGATGCTCGACGCCGACGGCGCCCTCGGCGTGGTCGCGGGCCTGGCGGCCGCCCGGATCGCCGCCGAGCGCGCCCGTACCCACGGCGTCGCCGCCGTGGGCGTCCGCAACTCCAACCACTTCGGCGCCGCCTCCGTCTACAGCCGCCACCTCGCGGCCCAGGGCCTCGTCGGCATCGTCACCACGTCCGCGGCGTCCCGCGTCGCACCCTTCTCCGGCACCACCCCGCTGTACGGGACCAACCCGCTCAGCTTCGCCGCCGCCGACGACGGCGACGAGTTCGCCCTCGACATGGCCACCAGCCAGGTCTGCTTCGGCGAGATCAAGGAGCGGCGCAAGCACGGCCGCGCCCTCGACGCGGGCTGGGCCACCGACGCCGACGGCCGCCCCGCCACCGACCCCGAGGAGGCGTACGCGCTCTCCCCGCTCGGCGGCTACAAGGGCCAGGGCCTCGCCATGGTCGCGACCCTCCTCGGCGCCGTCCTCACCGGCTCGCCGGCGGACTGGCACCTGGAGCACATCGGCGAATCCGCCCCCGGCCGCAGCCGCCAGGTCGGCCACTTCCTGATCTGCCTGGACCCGGCCGCGTTCGGCGGCGCCGAGAGCTTCGCCGCCGGTTTCGCCGACCTGGTGGGCACCACGCGCGCCACCCGGCCCGCAGTCGTGGCCACCCAGCCCGTACAGGTCCCCGGTGACCCGCAGCGCCGCTGTGCCGAGCAGCGCGCCGCCGACGGCATCCCGCTCGACCCGCACACCGCGGGCGCCTTCGCAGAGCTCGCCGCACTCCACGGAACGGGAGCGGGCGCATGATCCTGGTCCTGCTCAGCCCGCGCAACGCCGGACTGCCCTTCGCCGAATGGCTCGGCGAGGAGGCGGGCCGGCTGCTCGCCGTGACCGCGCGGGGCGTCGACCCCGGTCCCGGCTTCCAGGCCGTGGAGACCGTCGCCGACTACTTCGACGACACGGCGGTACGGGAGGCCGCGCGCCGCCTGTGCGAGCGGTACGGGGTCACCCGCGTCCTGGCCCTCGCCGAGGTCGACGTGGAGCGCGCCGCCGCCCTGCGCGAGGAGTTCGCGCTGCCCGGCCAGCGTCCCGAGAGCGCCCGCGCCTACCGGGACAAGGTCCGGATGAAGGAGCTCGCCGCCGCGGGCGGGATCCGCGTCCCCGCCTTCGCCCCGGCCGACTCCCCGGCCGACGTCCTCGCCTTCATGGCCGCCCACCCCGGCCCGGTCGTCGTCAAGCCGCGCGGCGGCTCCGGCTCCACCGGCGTGGCCGTCTTGGCCACCCCCGACGACCTGCCCGCCGTCGCCGACCGGATCCGTTCCGGCGACCACGAGGTCGAGGAGTTCGTCGCCGGCCGGTTCTTCCACGTCGACGCCCTGCACGCGGGCGGCGGACCGGTCGTCTCCGTCCCCTCCCTCTACACGGACGGCGGCTGCCTCTCCCACTGGACCGATTCCGGCAACGGCAGTTGGACCCTGGAGCGCGAAGACCCGCTGCACCGACGGTTGGTGGACGAGACGTGGCGGCTCGTGGCCGCCCTGCCCGCCGCGCCGGCACTCTTCGTGCACGCCGAGTTCTTCGTGACCGACGCCGACGAGATCGTGCTGTGCGAGATCGCCGGCCGGGTCGGCGGCACCCCGATCCCCGCCATGCTGGAGGCCGTACTCGGCCAGGACCCACGGCACGTGTGGTCCAGGATCGAATGCGGGCTGCCGGTGGACCTCGACGCCGTGCGCGCGCACGCCCACGGCGCCCCGCTCGTCGCCAACTTCGGCCTCCCGCCGCGCAACGGCCGCATCACCCGGGTGCCCACCGAAGCCCCGCACGGCACCCGCGACTTCGCGGTCCTCGCCGAGCCGGGGGAGGACTGGGGCGGCGCCCGCTACGCGGGCCGCAAGTCCGGCGACTTCATCGCCACCTGGCTGGTCACCGCCGCCCATGAAGGGGAGCTGCTCGCCCTCCTGGCCAAGACCGAGGCCGACACCGAAGCCGCCTTCGGCTGGGACCTGCTTCCCCCAGCGGTCGAGGAGGAGCGGTGACATACTCCGCCAAGGTCCTCGACGCCGCGAACCGCCCCACCGCCCGGGAGTTCCCGGCGCTGGAACGGCCCCCGGTCATCTGGGACGACGACCGCTGGTGGCGGTTCACCGAACGCACCGACCTGCACGAGACCCACTACCTCGCCGTCCACGCCGCGGACGGCGCCCTGGTGGCCCTCGCCCCGCTGCTGCTCACCCGGGACGGCGGCGGCCTGCTCTTCTACGACGTGCCCAAGATGACCGGGAACCTCGGTGCCTTCGGCGACCCCGCACACCTCACCGAGGCCGGACGCACCCGCTGGGAGGAGCTGACCGCCGCCCTGGCGCAGGCCCGCCCCGCCCAGTACCCCTCCGTCGCGCTGTCCGTCTTCGGCTCCCACCACGGCATCGTGCACGCCACCGGACGCACCGCGGACGAGCGCCGCGAGGTCCTCGCCGAACTGCCGCGGCTACTGGAGGACGCGGCCCGGTTCCTGGGGTGCGCCAGCCACGCCCTGCTGTACGCCACCGAGGAACAGGCCGAGACCCTCGGCCCGGCGGCCGCGGACCTCGGCCACGTCCCGGCCGTCCTCGGCGCCGAATCCGTCCTCCACCTCGACGCCCCGGACTGGGACACCTACCTGGCCACCCTCGTCAGCCGCAAGCGCAAGCGCGCCAACCGCGAACTGCGCGAGTACGCCGAGGCCGGGTTCACCACGGTGATCCGCGAAGGCGCGGACGCCCTCACCGGCCCCGTCGTCGACCTCCAGGTCGCCCTGCGCGCCAAGTACGGTCTGCCCGGCGGGCGTCCGCGCGTCGAGCGGGACTTCGCGGCGATCCGCGAGACCGTCGGCGACAGCGCCCTGGTCCTCAGCGCCGAACGCGACGGGGAGACCCTCGGCTTCGTCCTCTACCTCCGCTCCGGCGACGCCCTCTTCGGGCGCACGGCCGGCTTCGACGACGACCGGGCCAAAGGCGTCTACTTCGCCCTCACCTACCACGAGACCATCCGCTGGTCCCTGGCCAACGGAGTCCGGGACATCTGGTACGGCCTCGCCGCCTACGACGCCAAGAAGCTGCGCGGCTGCGACCTCGAACCGCGCCACGGCTGGTTCCACTTCACCGGCGAGGGCCACCAGGTCCTCACCGAGACCGTCCGCCTCCAAGGAGACGGCGAAAACGGCCGACTGCGCGGCCTCGGCCCGAACAGCACCACCCCACAAGGAGACTGAGCCGACATGCCACTGACCCCGACCCCCTTCATCTGGATGGACGGCGAACTGGTCCCCTGGGACGAGGCCCAGGTGCACGTGCTCACGCCGAGCCTGCACTACGGCTGGGGCGTCTACGAAGGCATCCGCGCCTACGAGACCGAGACCGGCCCGGCCGTCTTCCGGCTGCGCGAGCACATCGCCCGGCTGCGCGACTCCGCCCGCGTCTACCTGATGGAACTGCCCTGGACCGACGAGGAGTTGGTCCGGGCCGTCCTCGACCTGGTCCGCGTCAACGGCCAGCCCTCCTGCTACATCCGGCCCATCGCCTACCTCGGCTACGGCGAGATGGGCGTGGCGCCCAACCTCGACGCCGTCCGCATGTCCATCGCGGTCTGGCCCTGGGGCTCGTACCTCGGCGACAAGGCGGAGAGCGAGGGCTGCCGCCTCATCGTCAGCAACTGGCAGCGCAACTCCAACCAGACCGTCCCGCCGCTGGCCAAGGCCACCGGCGCGTACGTCAACAGCGCCCTCGCCAAGGTCGGCGCGCAGCGCGCCGGTTACGACGACGCGCTGATGCTGACCGCGAACGGGCACATCGCCGAGGCCTCGGCCGCCAACCTGTTCATGCTGCGGGGCGGCGAGCTGGTCACCCCGCCCGTCAGCGACGGCATCCTGCCCGGCATCACCCGCCACACGGCCATCACCTTCGCCCGAGACCTCGGACTGACCGTCGTCGAGCGCAGTATTCCGCGCAGCGAGGTGTACATCGCGGACGAGGCGTTCTTGACCGGGACCGCCGCCGAGATCGTCCCGGTGGCCTCCGTCGACGAGCGCCCGGTCGGCGACGGCCGCGTCGGCGCCGTCACCAAGGAGCTCCGCGGTCTCTTCCAGGACGTCGTGCGCGGCCGCAACCAGGCGTACGAGCACTGGCTGGAGCGCGTGTGAGCGGCGAGCGCCACCAGGACCGCCAGGGATACGGCCGCGCCCGCGCCGGGGTCGGCGAGGCGGTGGCCCGTCTGGAGGTCGCCGCCGGCGCCCTGCCCGACACGGCGCCGGACGCCGCCCCGCGCACCGGGCACACCTCGTGGGGCGAGGAGGTGTGCGACCGGCTGATCGACCTGGGAGCCGCCCGCGCGTGGCTGCGCGTCGCCGCGTCCGCCCCGGTGCTCGACGACGTCGACGAGATGATGCACGCCTGCGTGCGCTGGGTGGTGGGCGAGGACGTCGTGCGCACCCGCTCGCGCATCGACACCTACGTCGCCGACACGGTGCCCGTGCGCGAGGGGCAGAGCGCCGACGCCGCGCACGGCCTGGTCACCTCGGTGGTCACCTTCGCCGCCCGGCCCGAGTACTACGACGGCGCGGTCGAACGGCTGCGCGCGGCCCTCGGTCCGCGCCCCGCCGGCCGGGCCGCCGCCGCGTGGGACATCGCCGAGGAGGCCCTGGGCGGCCTCGGCGTCACCCGCGACGAATGGGTGGGCGCGGACCCCGCGGTCACCGCCGCGGGCGGCTGGGTCCTGGTCGAGCGGATCGGCCGGATCCAACTGGCCGCCGCCCTCCTGGCCGAAGCTGACGCACACCCGGAGGCGGCGCGGGGGTCGGGGCCGCAGTACGTGAACGCGGCCCGCCGCTACACCTGGAACTGGCTGCGCCAGCCCCCGCCCGAGGCGGCCACCGAGGTCCACGTCCGGCGCACCGGCGAACTCACCGCGTGGCTGCGGGGCGCGGGCACCGCGGGCGACACCGCGGCGGGGCGTGGCGCATGACGGACCGGCACACCCCGCCGACGGCGCGGACCTCGTCGAACGGGCGCCTGGCCCGCTTCCTGGTCGCGATCCTGCCCAGGACCCCCGCCGGGCGCAAGCTCGCCGCGGGCGCCGCCGTGGACTCGGTCGGCTCCGGCATGTTCCTCGCCGCGTCGACCCTGTACTTCGTCACGGTGGTCGGCTTCCCGGCCGAGCGGGTCGGCCTGGTGCTCGCCGTCGCGAGCGTCGTCGGCCTGCTCAGCCCGGTCCCGCTGGGCCGGCTCGCCGACCGGATCGGCCCCGCCACGGTGTACGTCGGCCTGCTCGCGGCCCGCGGCGTCGGTTACGCGGGCTTCGCACTGGTCCACGATTTTTGGCCGTACGCGCTGCTGACCTGCGTGTTGACCGCCCTTGACCGGGGCTGCTCGCCGCTCCAGCAGGTCGTGGTCGGGCTGATCGAGGGCGGCGAGAACCAGACCCGCACCATGGCCTCGATCCGCTCGGTGCGCAACATCGGGCTGACGGCCGGCTTCCTGCTGGCCGGCGCGGTCCTCGCGGTCGAGAGCCGGGCCGCGTTCGTCGCGCTCTTCCTCGGCAACGCGCTGACCTTCTTCGTGATCGCCACGGTCGTGGAGCGACTGCGGCGCCGGGCTCCCGGCACGGCCCCGGCCACGGCGTCCACCCGGGCGTCCACCACCGAGCCCGTCGCGGCGGCCGGTGCCAAGGACGTCCCGCGGCAGGACGCCGCACCCGAGGAGCCCGTCCGCAGTCCCTTCCGGGACCTGCGGTTCATGCTCTTCACCCTCTCCAACGGCGTGCTGTCCCTGCACGACTCGGTGCTCTTCGTGCTGCTGCCGCTGTGGCTCACCACCGCCACCAGCGCACCCACCTCGGCCGTCTCGGTGCTCCTGGCCGTGAACACCGTCCTCACCGTGCTCCTCCAGGTCTACGTGTCCAGGTTCGCGGAGACCACGGCCCGCGCCCTGAAGCTCGTCTGGGTCGCGCTGCTGCCGCTGCTGCTGTCCTGCGGATTCTTCGCGGGCGCCGAGCACGTGTCCGTCTGGCCCGCCGCGGCCTGCGCCGTGCTCGCCGTGGTGCTCCTCACGGTCGGCGAGAACCTGCACTCCGTGGCCGTCTGGAACCTGTCGTACGAGATGTCCCCGGCCCCGGCCCGCTCCCGCTACCTGGCCACCTTCAGCCTCGGCGTGACCGGCCAGCAGATCATCGGGCCGGTTCTGATGACCTCGGTCATGCTGCCGCTCGGCAGCATAGGCTGGGCGCTGCTCGCCGGGATCTTCGCGGTGGCCGCGCTCGTCGTACGGGCCACCGGCGGCCCCCGGGCGACGCTGCCCGCCGCCCCGTCCACCCCCGTAACCACCGAGGTGACCACATGACCGAGCACGTACTCATCGTCGGCGGCGGCCGCGAGGTCCCCGGACTGATCCGTGACGTCGGCGGTCCGGAGGTGGCCACCACCATCCTGTGCCGGATGGACTTCGTCCCCAAGATCCGCGAGGCCAGGCAGCACGACCGGGTGCTCGCGCTGCGCAGCGAGGCCCCCGACGAGGAGTGGATCGCCCTGGCCGCCGCCGTCCACGCCCGGCACCCCTTCACCCGGGTCGGCACCTTCGGTGAACGCGACCAGGACCGCGCCGCCGCCGTGGCCGAGGCCCTGGGCCTGCCCTGCCACAGCCCGCGGACCATCGCCTACGTGCACGACAAGCACGCGATGCGCCGCCGGCTCGCCGAGACCGGGGTCGACGAGACCCCGGTCGCCCGGGTCGCCGACGCGGCCGAGCTGCGCGCCTTCCTCGTCGAACACGGCACCCCCTGCGTGGTCAAACCCACCCAGGGAGCGGGCAGTTTCGGGGTGTCCGTCGTCCGTGACATCGACGAGGCCGAGCAGGCCTTCGCCCGCGCCGCACGCGACTTCGAGGTGATCCCCGACGCGGGCGTCCTGGTCGAACGCTTCCACGTGGGACCGCAGTTCAGCGTCGAGGCCTTCTCGGAGGACGGCGAGCACGAGATCCTCGCGATCACCCGCAAATACTCCGACCCGGTCGGCTTCGTCGAGGTCGGCCACGTCGTCCCCGCCGAACTCGACCCCGAACAGAGCGAGTCGGTGCACGCCTACGTACGCCGCCTGCTCGACGCCCTCGACATCGGCTACGGGGTCACCCACACCGAGGTCGTGCTCACCGATGCCGGTCCGCGGGTCATCGAGACCCACGTGCGGCTCGCCGGGGACGAGATCCCCTACCTCGTCCAGGACGTCACCGGGGTCGACCTCGTCGACTGCGTGGTCCGCCAGACCCTCGGCCAGTCGGTGCTCGCCGACATCCGCAAGACCCTCGCGGACCCGTCCGTGGACCGGCGGCCCGAGGCCATCTGGTTCGCGGTGCCCCGGGCGCGCGGCACCCTCACCGCGATCAACGGCCTGGCCGAGGCCGCCCGATTGCCCGACGTCGTCGTCGCCGAGGCGCTCCTCGACGCGGGGGACACGGTCGGCGACCTGGACAGCTCCGAGTCCCGCGCCGCCTTCGTGCGGGTCCGTGGCGCGGACGCCGCCGAGGCGATCGCCCGCGCCCAACAGGCCGTGGCCGGCCTGGAGTTCGCCGTCCGGGTCGTCGGCGGCGACCGGGCCGGCGCCGGCGAGTGGGTCTGAGGGGGCAGCGGTGAAGGACGACATCACGGCCGGTCCCGAACTGGCCGAGCGCGCCCGGGCGCTGCTCCCCGCCGCGGCCTACGACTTCTACGCCGCCGGCTCCGACGAGCAGATCAGCACCGGCGAGGCCGCGGCGGCCTGGCGGGCCCGGCGGCTCGCCCCGCGCGTCCTGCGGGACGTCTCCGCGGTGGACACCTCCCTGGAGCTGCTCGGCAGCACGCTCGCCTCGCCCGTCCTGGCCGCACCGACCGCCTTCCACCGGATGGCGCACGACGAGGGCGAGGTGGCCACCGCCGCGGGCGTGCGCGCCGCGGGCTCCCTGATGGTGCTCTCCTCCCGGGCCACCCGGTACCCGGAGGACGTCGCGGCGGCCGCCGGGCCCTGGTGGTTCCAGGTCTACTGCCTGCGGGACCGCGACATCACCCGCCGCCAGGTCGAACGGGCCACCGCGGCCGGAGCCCGGGCGCTGGTCCTCACGGTCGACGCGCCCTACGTCCCCCCGAAGGCCACCGCGGGCCTGCCGCTCCCGCTGCCCCAGGACGACGAGCTGTGCCGCTCGGTCGGACTGGCCACCCGCACGCCCGGCTGGGAGCAGGACCCCTCCATCGGCCCCGAGGTGATCGGCGAGCTGAAGCGGATCTCCGGGCTGCCCGTGCTGGTCAAGGGAGTGCTGCGGGCCGATGACGCCGAGGCGTGCGTGTCCGCCGGAGCGGCCGGCGTGATCGTCTCCAACCACGGGGGCCGCCAGCTCGACCGCGCCGCGGCGACCGCCGAGGCGCTGCCCCCGGTGGTCCGGGCCGTGGGGGACACCGTGCCGGTGCTGGTCGACGGGGGCGTCCTGACGGGCACGGACGTCCTGGTCGCCCTCGCCCTGGGCGCCCGCGCGGTCCTCGTGGGGCGCCCGGTCCTGTGGGCCCTGGCCCTGGGCGGCGCCGACGGCGTGGCCGCCCTGCTCGATTCGTACCGGGAGCAGCTCTCGCTGCGGATGGCGCTGGCGGGCGCCGCCACCCTCGGCGAGATCGGACCGGACCTGCTGCACGGATGACGTAGCCGGGTAGCCGGGTAGCCGGATAGCGGGATCGGATGACGGCGTCGGATGCCGCACGGCGGCCCGGATACCGGTTCCGCTTCCGTTTCGGGTTTCGTTTCCCGTTTCGGACCCGCAACGCGCAGAGGCCCCCTCGACACGAATGTCGAGGGGGCCTCTGCGTATGAGTAGCGGGGACAGGATTTGAACCTGCGACCTCTGGATTATGAGCCCAGCGAGCTACCGAACTGCTCCACCCCGCGTCGTTGAACCCAACTGTACGCGAGATTCTGGGCACCGTTCACCAGGTTTTCCTCCAGCCGCCCTCGACCGGATCCGGATGCGCTCCGGACGGCTTCCGGACGTGGTCCGTGGCGGCCCCCTACCGGTCCTCCCAGGTGGGCGCCGTCCGGTCGATGGGGCGCCGCTGCCACCGAGGTGGTCCGGAGCGGTCCTCGAAGCGGTTTCGAGGGGAATCGGAGCCATCGTCAAGTGATCGCCGTCATGGTCTGACCACCGAACGTGACGCACGGCCCGGTCCCTCCGCGACGAGCGCGGGGCCCGGGCCCGGCGGATGGAGGACGACCTCGTGACCATGAACGCCGCCCGATCGCCCGCGCACGCCCCGCCCCTGCCCGGACCCGAGGAGTTCGCCGCGCTCGGCCCGGACCGGCGCGAGGAAGCGGTGCGCACCACCCCCGGCACCGCGGGCTGGGGCGAGACCGTCCGGATCACCCTGATGCTCGGGCGGCCGCGGACCTGCGTCCCCGGCATGCTGACCTTCGCGCTCGGCTGGACGGTGGCGGGCGGCGGGGTCAGCGGTCTCCTCTTCGCCGGACTGGCGATCTCCCTGGTCTACGGACTGTTGGCCAACACCTACAACGCCTACACCGACCTCGCGGAGGACAGCCGCAACCTTCCCGGCCGGGTCTGGCAGGTCCTGCGCATCGGACACCGCCGACTGCTGTGGATCAGCCACGCGATGTCCGCCGCGCTCATCGGCGCCTCGCTGTTCTACAGCGTCGCGTACGTGGTCCCGATGACCTTGGCGCTCGTCGGCGCCCACCAGTACTCCTTCCTTCCCGGACGGCTCAAGGCCCGGCCCGTGACCGGGCTGTTCGCCTTCAGCCTGGCCGTTTTCGGTCCGTACCTCCTCGGCTACTTCGCGGCGCCCACCGGGGTGCGGCGACCCACCTCCGACGCCTGGGCGATCCTCGCCTTCCTGATCATCTGGTTCGTGGCCAAGGGCATGGTCAAGAACCTCCCGGACTACGACGGCGACCGCGATGCCGGGCTGCGGACCTCCGCGACGGTCTTCCCCGACCGGCTCTCCGCCGCCCGGGCAGCCACCGTGGTCACCTTGATCGGATACCTGTCCCTGACCGGCTTCGTCCTGGTCGGCAGCCTGCCGCTGCGCACCCTGGTGGCGCTGCCCTGGGCCGTCGCGGCCTTCCAGCAGTGCCGGGCGATGGCCCGGGCCGTCGACAACGGGGCCGCCAACGCCGTCCTGAAGGCCGACATGCTGCTGTCGACCGCGTTCCTCGCCTCCGTGCTCGTGCTGCGCACCCCGGGCTGGGCGACCGGCCTGTCCGTGGTGATCGGCGCCGCGATCCTCTTCGGCAGCGACTTCCTGGCCCTGGACTCCCGGCGCAAGAACGACGCCGCCACCGCGGCGAAGGCCGCCTGAGCCGCCGCTGCGCCCTCTCTCTTCCCCTCCCCTTCCCCTTCCCCCCCCCGCCCGCCCCGAAGGAGTTCCCGCATGGCCGCTGTCCCCGGACCGCGCACACCGGCTCAAGTGGTGCGCACCGTCAGAGCGTTCCAGCGCTCGCTGCCGGAAGGGCTGGAGCACCTCAAGGACGAGTACGGTGAGGTCAGCGCCTTCGGCCTGGGCCCCACCCGCACCTACTTCCTCTTCGGGCCGCAGGCCAACGCCCTGGTGATGCGCAACCCCGAGAACTTCCGCTTCGCCGGCGCCTACGACATGCTCCGCCCCATCGCCGGAGAGACCGCCCTGGTCGTCACCGACGGCGAGCCGCACGCCCGCCGCAAGCGCAAGGCACTGCCCTCCTTCCAGCGGCCCGGTGTCGAACAGGCCACCCGAGTGATCGTCGAGGCCGTCGACCGGACCATCGACGACTGGCGCCCCGGGCAACGCCTGGACATCCACGCCGCACTGCGCGAGGCGATCCGCGGTGCGATGCTCCGGCTCTTCTGCGGCGACCGGATCGCCGCGCAAGCGCCGTACATGATCGGTCAGTTGGACCAGATCCACGAGCTCATGGACAATCCGCTGCCCCAACAGATGGTTGCCTGGAGCCTGCCGACCCGGGCCCGCCGGCGCGCCCTCGACGGCATCGCCGCCGTCGAGGAGCGCATCTACGAGGAGATAGCCCGCAGGCGGCACACCGGCGAGGCCGGAGCGCGCGGCGGCGAGGACCTCATCTCGGTCATGCTGGCCGACGGCGGAGCCGTGATGACGGACCAGGAGATCCGCGACATGGTCGTCAGCGCGCTGATCGCGGGCTACGACCCGGTCGGCTCCGGCATCGGCTGGGCCGTCTACAACTCCCTCGCCCACCCCGGCGTCTGGCAGCGGCTGCGGGCCGAGGCCGACGAGGTCCTCGGCGACGCGCGCGCCACACCGTCCGCCGTCCGCAAACTCCGCTACACCGGCCGCGTGGTCCAGGAGAGCCTGCGACTGCACCCGCCCGTCGTCATGAGCCCGCGCCGCGTGGTCAAGGCGTTCCGACACCGCGGTCACCTGATCCCCGCCGGCGCCACCGTGGCGGTCAGCGAGTACATCACCCACCGGTTGCCGGCCGTCTGGGACGCCCCGGGCGCCTTTCGCCCCGAGCGCTGGGACACCGACCAGGAGGGCTACCAGTCCCCGTCGCCCTTCGAGTACCTGCCCTACGGGTACGGCGCCCGCCGCTGCATCGGTGCCGGGATCGCCGGGGCCGTCCTGCCCGCCGTGCTCTCCCGGCTGGCCCAGCGCACCGAACTCGACCTGCTCACGCTGCGGCCCCAGTACGGCGGCATCCCGGCCCTCATCCCGCGCGGTGGACTCCACGTCCAGGTCGCCGAGATGCCGCTGCGGGAACGCCCCCGCGACCGGGCCATCGACACCGACCACGACGTACTGGTGGAGGAATCCCGATGACGAGCCAGACCGTCCGCCCGACCGGGAGGGTGGCCGTCCCCGACGCCGGCCGGGCCCGGCACGCCTGGCGGATGCGCGAAATGATCTACGGACAGCTCCGCTCCCGTGCGATCGGCGCCATGGCCGAACTCGGCCTCGCCGACGTGCTGGGCAGCGGCGCCCTGACCGCGGCCGAACTCGCCGAGAGGGTCGGCGCCGACCGTGCCCTGCTGTCCCGACTGCTGCGCGCCCTCGCCTCCTTCGAGATCCTGTACCTCGAACGCCGGGAAGGACGCGAGGAGTTCTCGCTGACCCCGCTCGGCGAGACGCTGCGATCGGACGTCCCCGGCTCGGCGCTGCCGACGGCCCTGCTGGTCGCCGCCACCGTGGCGCCCGCCTGGGAACGGCTCACCCAGGTGGTCCGCACCGGACGCGCCTCCTTCCCCGAGGTCTTCGGCCAGGACTTCTTCTCCCACCTCGGCGACGACACCCGGCTGCGCCGCATCTTCGACCGCTCCCAGGAGACCGGCCTGGCCCTGGAACTGGAGGGTCTGTTGGGCGCGGTGGACTTCACCGGCCCGCTCCGGGTGGTCGACATCGGTGGCGGGGACGGAGCGCTGATCACCGGCCTGCTCGCCGACCGCCCCGAACTGCGCGGCACGCTCGTAGACCTCGCCGCCGCGCTGCCGCCGGCCGCCCTGCGGCTGACCGGCGCGGGGCTCGCGGACCGCTGCGAGCTGCGCGAGGGCAACTTCTTCGAAGCCCTGCCGGCCGGCGCGGACCGCTATGTCCTGCGCCACGTCCTGCACGACTGGGACGACGACTCCTGCGTCGCGATCCTGCGCAACTGCCGGGCCGCCATGGGACCCGACGCCCGACTGGTGCTCATCGACCACCTGAGCGCCGCCGATCCGACCGACGACGCGGGGGAGGGTTCGAGCGGCCAGTGGGGCGGCCTGATGGACCTCTACATGATGTCCCTCTTCGACGGCGGGCGGGAACGCACCCGGGAGGAGACCGAGGCGCTGCTGCGCGAGGCGGGCCTGACGGCGCTGCGGGTCACCCGACTGCCGGGTGGCACCGGGGTGATAGAGGCGCGCGGCACGCTGGGAGGCGGTCCCCGATGACACTCCCGCTCCACGTCGAGGCGGCGCCCGTCGCGGTGCTGTCCCCCGCTTCCCCGGCGTCCGTCACGGAAGCCGCCGAGGCCGTCGTCCAGGAGTGGTTGCGCGACTACGTGAGCCGCCCCCACGAGGAGCTCGGCCGCGACGGTGACGTCTGTCCCTTCGTCGAACCCGCCGCGCGGGCCGGCACCCTGATGATGCACACCCGTACCGGGCTCACGGGCGCCGACGGCGGTGAACTGCGTGCCTTGGTAAGGGAGATGGCGCGGACCTTCCGCACCACCCACTGGCCGCGCTCCAACCCCACGATGTACGCCTACGTCCTGATCCTGCCCGATCTGCCGCAGCACCGGTGGACCGAACTCGACCGGACGCAGGCGCTCGTGAAGGCGGAGCTGGCCGAGGGCGGCCTGATGCTCGGCCAGTTCCATCCCGAATGCCCCGAGCCCGCCGCCCGCAATCCGCGGTTCCCCGTCTCGCGGAGCCCCGTACCGCTCCTCGCCATGCGGAACATGGCGCTGCACGACGTCCTGTTCCTGCACAACGACAACCGGCTGTTCGCGGAGTACCAGCACCGCTTCGGCAGCCGCTACGAGCGGGGAGCGGTCGCCGACCCGCTGCTGCGCTCGTCGTACGAGGCGGGCTCTGCCGTCAACTGACGGCATGGGCGCGCACGCAAGGCCATCCACCCACCGCTAGCGAGGAGTTCCGTGATGAGGGAGTTCGACCAGCGCTTCGAGGAGTACATGCGCGGGCACACGAGCGAGGCGAGCCGCTGGATGCACGTCGTGGGCATGTCCGCCGCCGCGGCGGCCGCGGTGGTCACCGTGCGCCGCCGCAGGCCCGGACGGCTGTGGACGGTACCGGCCGCCTTCTTCGCCTTCGCGTGGAGCGGCCACTTCGTCTTCGAGCGCAACCTGCCGGTCGGGTTCACCGACCCCGGCGCGGCCTTCTCCGGCGACCTGAAGATGATCTACATGATGGCCACGGGCCGGGGCGGCCAATTGAAGGAGCTACTGGCGCGCCTCGCGGAGCAGGACGCCGCCGCGGAGTTCGTCGAGGACACCTCCGGCGCCGTCGCCGAAGGCGTCACCGAGTGCCCCCGCTCCCTGGACCACGCGGCCTGACGGAACCCGTGGGGTCCGCGGACCCCACGGAACCGCCGCCCGGGTGACGGCGCGGTCCGCCGCCCGCGCATAATGCGCACTGCGGGGCGCGATCCCGCAGGTCCAGGGCGAGCGTGCGAGGAAAGGGAACCCCATGGAAGCGGCCGACGGCCCGGAGTTCGTGCAGGACGGCCCCACCTCGGTGGAGCGCGAGGCGTGCGACGAGGTGCGGCGGCTGGCCGCGGGGATGTCCCACCACGAGAGCGCCGAGGCGCTCGAAGCGGCGGAGCAGGCCGCCGGGGACCTGGAGGAGGCCGACGTGCGGACCCGCGCCACGGTGGCCGAGTGGGAGCGGATCACCGACGTGCTCTCCGCCCACGGCGGCCCGTACGCCCAGGAGGTGGACCCCTACGTCCAGGGTCAGCTCGCCGGACGCAAGAACCGGCGGGACGCCACCTCCTGAGCGGTGGAGGTGGCGTGGGCCGCGCCGGGCGGCCGCCCGCTCGCCGTCAGGCGATGGGCTGACCGGTCATCCGGCCCAGCAGCTCGTCCATCTCGGCGCGCCACAGGCGGTGGACGTTCATCCGCGTCGGCTTCGGCTGACCGGGCAGCTGGAGGCGGAACGAGCTCCAGATGGTGTTGCGGTCGACGCCGGAGATGATGCCGACGGCCTCGTGCGCGGGGATCGCGAAGGCGATCTCCTGGGGGCGGTTGCTCATCCGGCCGGCCTTGTGTATCACCACGGCCTGCTCGGTGACGGTGATGAAGTAGTAGGTGAGGAACGCCTGCCCGATCAGCCCGAGCATGCTCATGAGCCACACGCTGGGGCCCGCGATCGCCTGGATCGTGACGAGCGGTCTGTCGGCCGGGTTCACCTGGGCGATGGCCTGTGCCACCTGCTGCTGAATGGTGGCCTTCTTGACGGCCATGGTTCCTCCTGAGCGGGGACGGTACGCCCCCGGTCTTCGAGGGCACCGCAGAGTACCCACACTTTCCGGCCACCCCGAATCCAGCCCCCGATTCAGGGCTGTCCGGCGTTCGAGGACCCGCCGGAGGTCACACGCGCACGGCGGACCCCTCGGTAGCCGGCGCCCGGCGCAGCGCCCACAGGCTCGGGGCGGCGAAGAGCGCCACGGTGGCCAGGGTCATCGCCACCGCGGCGGCCCGCAGTACGGGCGCCGCTCCCCAAGAGGCCGCGGCGGCCCCGACGAGGAGATAGCCCAGCGGCACGGCCAGCTGTTCGCCGATCGAGCTGAACGAGCCGAGCCGCCCCAGCAGTTCGACCGGCAACTGCTGCTGCATCACGGTGTTCCAGCACACGATCGAGATGTCCACCCCCACCCCCGCCAGGGCCGCCGAGACCGCGAGGACGGGCAGGGGAGCGCCCGCGGCCAGGGCCAACAGGGGGAGCGCCAGCGGGAGGTTGGCGGCCACGCAGGCGATCATGATGCGGGAGGGCCGCCAGCGCAGCGAGAGCACCCCGCCGAGCACCAGCCCCACCGCGAACGACCCCTGTACGGTGCCCCACCCGGCCGCGCCGAGATCGGTGTCGTGGGCGACCACCGGACCGAGCAGCCCGTACCCGCCCAGCCAGAAGGCCACCACGAAGGTGCCGGACAGCGTGTAGGACCACAGCCAGAACCGCCCGCGGAACTCGTTCCAGCCGGTGCGGAAGTCGCGGAGCACGGACCCCCGCGCCGCGACGGGCCCGGCGATCGAGAGCCTGCTGTAGAGCAGCGCGGCGATCGCGAAACTGGCCGCGTCCCATGCGAGGGTCAGCTGCGGACCGACGAGCGCGACGAGGACGCCGCCGATCGCGGGAGCGAGGATGCGGACGAGGTTGGTCGGCAGGCGCAGCAGCGCGTTCGCCTCCTGGAGCCGCGGGGCCTCGACGAACTGGGGCAACAGGCTGTTCATGGCGGGCGAGGCCAGCGCGGAGGCGCCGCTGGCGACAGCCGCGAACACGGCGACGCGGGCGGTGCTCGCGGCTCCCCACAGGACGAGCAGGGCGACCGTCGCCTGGGTCAGCGCCGGCACCACGTTGCCGATCACGATCAGCCGCCGTCGGGAGAAACGGTCCGCGGCGACCCCGCCGACGAGCAACAGGATCAGCTGGGGCGCCGTACTGCCGGCCAGGACGAGGGCCAGCGAGCCCGGACGGCTGTCGAACCCGAGCACCGTGAAGGCCAGGGCGACCGGCGCCATCGCCGAGCCGCTCGCCGAAACGAGGCTCGCGAGCAGCAGCGTGCGGAACCGCTTGTTCCGCAACAGGGCGGGTGGCGTGGGGATATCCATCCGCCGGACCCTACCGGGAGCCACGCGCGGCGCCCCGGAGGGGGATCAGAGGTCGCCCGCCACCAGCGCGTGCAGGTGCATGTCGTGCCACCCGTCCGCGTGCAGGACCGCGCTGCGCAGCGTGCCCTCGGGGGTGAACCCGGCCCTGTCGGCCACCCGGCAGGACGCCGGGTTCTCCACCGAGTGCAACAACTGGAGCCGGTGCAGGCCGAGTTCCTCCAGGGCCCAGCGGCACACGCGCCGTGCGGCCGTCACGGCCAGGCCGCCCCCGCGCGCCTCGGGCAGGACCCAGTACAGGATCTCGGCGGTGCCGGCGGCGAGGTCGATGTCGTTCCACCCGGCCAGGCCGACGACCGCGCCGTCGGGACGGGCGATCGCCCACAGGGCGCCCGACTCGGCGCGCCAGCGCCGCCGCATGCCCTCGATCCGCCCGCGCGCCTCGTCCGGCGTCCAGGTCCGGAGCATGTTCCACAACCGGATCGAGGGATCGAGGCCGGCGGCCACCAGCGCGGGCGCGTCGTCAGAGCGCCAGGGCCGCAGCTCCATGCCGTCCGCCAGGTCGAGCACGGGCTGATCGGCGGCGGCCATGCGACCTTCGGGAACGACCGGCGGTACCGGCTCGGGGGAGATCATGGCGGCATCCTGCCAAACCGATCATGTACGTGCCACCATTTCTGCCTCTGCCTCTGCCTCTGCCTCCCTCCCCACCTGCATCCCCGCCCCGGCGCGGGTGCGGTGCGGCCGCAGCCGCTCCACGGCGACGATCGTGAGCGCCGACAGCAGGACCAAGGCGCCCGACCACACGAAACAGCCGGCCACGGGCAGCCGCCCGACCAGCAGGCCGATGGCCGCGGCGCCGCCCGCCGTCCCCGCATTGAGCGCCGTGTTGATCCAGGCACCCGCCCGGATGCGGTGGGCCGCACCGACCGACTCGTCCGCGATCAGATAGGCCGTGGTGATGGCGGGTGCGATGAACACGCCCGCGAGGGCCGCCAGTACGGCCAGCACGTACGTGTTCGGAGCCCATCCCGCCGCGGCCAGGGACACCGCCAGTCCGGTCGCGATCAGCACCAGCCGCTGCCGCCCGGGCAGCCGCCAGCCCACCGCGCCGTACGCCAGCCCCCCGAGCGCACTGCCCGTGGACAGGGCGGCCAGCACCCAGGGAGCCGCGCCCGGCTGGTGGCGCTGGTCCGCGAAGGCGACCACGAGCAGGTCCAGGCCGCCCAACCCGGCGCCCACCCCCATCGCGACCACGACCACGCCGCCCAGCCCGGAAGACCACGACCGGCGCCGCTCGGGAGCCGGCGGTCCGGCCGGGGCGTCGGACCGCCCGTCGCCCGCCCGGGCTCCGGCGGACCCGGGCAGCGACCGGGCGACGGGTGAGGAGACGAGCGCGAGCGTGCCCACCAGGACCAGCGCCGCGCTGGCCGCCACGCCCGCCGCCGGTACGGCGCCGCGGACCAGCAGGCCGACGAGCAACGGGCCGCTGACGAAGAGCAGTTCCTCGGCCACCCCGTCCAGACTGTAGGCACGTTGCAGCATCAGGCGGTCCGGCAACAGGGTGCTCCACAGCGCCCGCATCACGGGCCCGAGGGGCGGGGTGCAGCATCCGGCGACGGCGGCCAGTGCCACCAGGGCGCTCCCGGAGACGCCCGGGCGCCAGGTCAGCGCCGTCAGCAGGAGCGCGTACGCACCCGCCATCGGCACCAGGGCCCGCCGCGGACCGAACCGGTCGACCAGTCGGGCCCGGACGGGGGAGAGGGAGACGCTCGCCAGACCGAAGACGGCCATGACGGTCCCCGCCGTCCGGTACGAGCCGGTGGCGTCCTTGACGGCGAGGAGCAGGGAGAGGGACACCATGCCGTACGAGAGCCGCCCGAGCAGGGCGGCGCCGAAGGTACGGCAGGCGTGAGGGGCGCGCAGGACAGCGCGATAGGAAGAGAACAACACGACGGGTTTCCTCTGGAGGGCGGCGCGCGCAGGGGCGCCGCGAATGTGCGGGGACGCCTGATGACCGCCCGGACAGCGGGCGGTCGGTGCGGGGTCCTACGCACAGAGGAGGGACATGCCGGTCAGGCTAGCAGCGTGGCGGAAGCCCGAGCAGCCCCCGGAGCCGGTGCAGTCGATCAAGTCGACCGGGGCCCTTGACCTGGAGCGCGCTCCAACTCCTACAGTGCACCGGCATGACCATGAACTACCGCAGCCTCGGCCGTACCGGCATCGAAGTGAGCGTGCACTGCCTCGGCACCATGATGTTCGGCGCCGTGGGGAACAAGGACCACGGCGACTGCGTGCGGATCGTGCACGCCGCACTCGACGCGGGCATCAACTTCGTCGACACCGCCGACATGTACTCCGCGGGGGAGTCCGAGGAGATCGTCGGCAAGGCCCTGGCGGGCGGGCGCCGCGACGAGGTGGTCCTCGCCACCAAGGTGCACTTCCCGATGGGCGAGGGGCGCAACCGGAGCGGAAACTCCCGGCGTTGGATCGTCCGGGCCGTGGAGGACAGCCTGCGCCGGCTGGGCACCGACTGGATCGACCTCTACCAGGTGCACCGCCCCGACCACACCACCGACATCGAGGAGACCTTGGGTGCCCTGGGCGACCTCGTCCGGGAAGGGAAGATCCGGGCCTTCGGCTGCTCCACCTTCCCCGCGGAGGAGATAGCGGAGGCCCACCACGTCTCCGAGCGGCGCGCACTGCCGCGCATGCGGACCGAGCAACCCCCCTACTCGATCCTCGCGCGCGGCATCGAGCGCGACGTGCTCCCGGTCGCCCGGCGCCACGGTATGGGCGTGCTGACCTGGAGCCCGCTGGCCTCCGGCTTCCTGAGCGGCAAGTACCGCCCCGGCGCACCCGTCGACCTGACCTCGGGCCGGGCCGCGCTGACCCCCGCCCGCTTCGACCAGGCCGTCCCCGGGAACGCGGCGAAGCTGGCGGCGGCGGGACAGCTGATCGAGCTCGCGGACTCCATCGGGTGCACCCTGCCCGAACTGGCCGTGGCCTTCCCCACCGTCCACCCGGCGGTCACCTCGGTGATCATCGGCCCGCGCACGATGGACCAGCTCCGGTCCCTGCTGGGGGGCGCCGCGCTCACGCTCGACGACGCCACCCTCGACCGCATCGACGAGATCGTGCCGCCCGGCACCGACCTGTACCGCCCGGACGGCGTCTGGAACCCGCCCGCGGTGACCGAACTCGCCCAGCGCCGCCGTCCGGTCACGGAGCGGGCCGCCGGCTGACCCGGTGGGTGGACGCTCGCGCGGGCGCCGGGGATCATGGGGCACGCCGGCCCGCCGGGGCCCGCGCCCACCGCCCCGCCCTGGAGGAACGTGTGTCCGTCACGTCGAGCTATGCGTCCGGAGCCAGCGCACTACCCCTGCTCGGCGACACCATCGGGGAGAACCTCGACCGCACCGTGCGCCGGTTCCCCGACCGGGACGCCCTCGTCGACATGGCTGCGGGGCGCCGGTGGACGTACGCGGAGCTGGCCGCCGACGTCGACGCCCTCGCCCTCGGCCTGCTCGACCTCGGCATCGCCAAGGGCGATCGCGTCGGCATCTGGGCCCCCAACCGCGCCGAGTGGACCCTGGTGCAGTACGCCACCGCGAAGATCGGCGCGGTCCTGGTCACCGTGAACCCCGCCTACCGCGCGCACGAGTTGGAGTACGTCCTCCAGCAGTCCGGGATCCGCCTGCTGGTCGCGGCCGAGCGGTTCAAGACCTCCGACTACGCGGGCATGATCGAGGAGGTCCGGCCGCGCTGTCCCGAGCTGGAGTTCGTGGTTCTGCTGGAAGGGCCGCTGTGGTCCTCCCTGTCGGAGCGCGGCCGCTCGGGCGACCGGGGCGAACTGGCCCGCGCCCAGGCGGCACTGAGTCCGGACGACCCCATCAACATCCAGTACACGTCCGGCACCACCGGCTTCCCCAAGGGAGCCACCCTCTCGCACCACAACATCCTCAACAACGGCTTCTTCGTGGGGGAGTTGTGTCACTACACGGAAGAGGACCGGGTGTGCATCCCGGTCCCCTTCTACCACTGTTTCGGCATGGTCATGGGCAACCTCGCCTGCACCAGCCACGGTGCCACCATGGTGATCCCCGCGCCCTCCTTCGACCCGGGGGCCACGCTGGCCGCCGTCCAGGCCGAGGCGTGCACCTCGCTCTACGGCGTCCCCACGATGTTCATCGCCGAGCTGGCCCATCCCGCCTTCGACGACTACGACCTGTCGAGCCTGCGCACCGGCATCATGGCGGGCTCGCCGTGCCCGGTCGAGGTCATGCGCGAGGTCATCGAGCGCATGGGGATGACCGAGGTGTCCATCTGCTACGGGATGACGGAGACCTCGCCGGTGTCCACCCAGACCCGCGCCGACGACTCGGTGGAGCGCAGGGTCGCCACCGTCGGCCGGGTCGGCCCGCACCTGGAGGTCAAGGTGGTGGACCCGCACTCCGGCCGGACCCTGCCCCGGGGCGAACCGGGGGAGCTGTGCACCCGCGGGTATTCCGTCATGCTCGGCTACTGGGCCGAGCCGGAGCGGACGGCGGAGGCCGTGGACGCGGCCCGTTGGATGCACACGGGCGACCTCGCGGTCATGGACGACGAGGGCTACCTGAGCATCACCGGCCGGATCAAGGACATGGTGATCCGGGGCGGGGAGAACGTCTATCCGCGGGAGATCGAGGAGTTCCTGCACGCACACCCGGACGTCCTGGACGTGCAGGTCATCGGCGTACCCGACGCGAAGTACGGGGAGGAGCTGATGGCGTGGGTCCGGATGCGCGAGGGGGCCGAGCCGCTGACCCCGGAGGCCGTGCGCGCGTACTGCGCGGGTCGGCTGGCCCACTTCAAGATCCCGCGCTACGTCCATGTGGTGGAGGAGTTCCCGATGACCGTCACCGGGAAGATCCGGAAGATCGAGATGCGCGCGCAGGCGGTCCGACTCCTGAGCGCGACCGCCTGACCGCGACCGCCTGACCGCGACCGCCTGACCGCGACCGCCTGAGCGGCCGCGGCCGGGGGGATCCCGCCCGGTGCGGCGGGTGGGGATCCCGGAAGCGGCGGCGAGGGGCCGTCAGAACGCCGAGTGGGCGGACCAGAGGTCGAGCAGTTCCTGGTCGCCCCGCTGCTGGAACGCCTCGTCCGTGCGGTCGAGACGGCCGTAGAGGAACAGGAGCAGGTCGCCGGAGGTCCCCAGGACCGTCGCGTCGGGCTCCGGCGCGTCGCTGGCGTCGGTGACCAGCCCGAAGCCGTCGGGGCGCAGCCGGACCAGCCGGCTGTCGCCGCCGTCCGTGCAGTGGAAGCCGATGGTGCGGTCCGGGCCGCGCAGTGCCGCCGTGCCGGGCGCGAAGAACGCGGCGAACGGCAGGTTCGTGAGGAACTCGTCGATGCCGTCCACCGCCACCGCGCGGTCGATCTGCGGTGCGATCCCCAGGGCGAGTTCGGCGTCGGCGCGGTGCACGACGGTCTCGAAGAGCATCCGGCGGACCCAGAAGCGGGCGTGCTGGTCGAGACCCCAGGCCCACATGGGCGCGTCCAGGTCGGTGGTGGCGAACACCTCCGCGGATTGTGCGGCGCTCTCGGCCAACCACTCGGGGTAGTCGGCGTCCTGCTCCGGCAGCCGCAGGTCCACGTCGCGGCTGGTCGGGGGCTGCTGGACGCGCTGGCGCAGCAGAACACAGAACCAGCGCTGCACGCTCCCGGCGTGCCGCGTCAGATCGGCGAGCGTCCAGCCGGGGCAGGACGGCACCGGGGTGGCGGGGTCGGCACCCTTGACCGCGGCGACGAAGCGCGCGCTCTGCGCCGCGACGGCCGCGACGTGCTGGGCGGGATTCATGTCTGGTCCTTCCTGGTCGTGTCGTCGTCGACGCTAACCCACGGGAGGACCTGCCCGGGACGCACCGGGCGCGGGGCGGGAGCGGGGGAGCGGAGGCAGCGGGGGAGGGCCGGTGGGGCGTTCGTATGATGCCGGGATGATCAAGCCGATAGAACTCGTGATATTCGACTGCGACGGGGTGCTCGTCGACAGCGAGCGCATCGCCCTTCGCCTCCAGGTCGCCCTCGGGGCGGAGCTCGGCTGGCCGCTGACCGCCGCCGACGTCGTCGACCGCTTCATCGGGCGTTCCAAGGAGTCCATCTGCGAGCAGATCGCGGAGCGGCTCGGCGAGGAGACGGCCGCCGTGTGGTGGGAGCGGCTCATGCGGCGCCACCGGGAGGCGGTGGACGCCGGACTGGAGGCGGTCGACGGCCTGCCCGAGGCGCTGGCCGCGATCACGCTGCCGGTCTGCGTCGCCTCCAGCGGCTCGCACGAGAAGATGCGGCACACGCTCGGTGTCACGGGGCTCCACGAGCGCTTCGAGGGGCACATCTTCAGCGCCGGCGAGGTGCCCCGGGGCAAGCCCGCCCCCGACCTCTTCCTGCACGCGGCGCGGCGGATGGGCGTGGACCCGGCCGCCTGCGTCGTCGTCGAGGACAGCCGACCGGGGGTCCAGGCGGCCCGCGCCGCCGGGATGCGCTCCTTCGGCTATGCGGGCGGACTCACCCCGGCCGAACGGCTCGCGGGCCCCGGCACCGTCGTCTTCGACGACATGCGCAAGCTGCCCGTCCTCATCGCGGAGCAGGGGGTGTGACGGGGCGGGGGAACGGGTGTGCGGTCGTGTTAATGTCGCGCCATGTCCAAGGCCGAGATCGATCAGGTGACCGCGGAATTCTTCGGTGCGTTCGACAACCGGGGTGGCAGGACTGCTGACTTGGAGTGTCTTCGACGGCTGGTCCTACCGGGTGGCGTGATCGTCATGACCGGACCCGACTTCACCGTCTACAGCGTGGACGAGTTCATCGAGCCCCGCCGGCGCCTGCTCACCGAGGGTCGGCTCGTCGAGTTCACCGAGTGGGAGACCTCCGAACGGACCGAGATCGCCGGTGACATCGCATCGAGGTTCGGTGAATACCGCAAGTCCGGGATCCTGGACGGCGAGCCCATCGAGGGCGGCGGGACGAAGACGATCCAGTTCGTCCGCACCGCCGACGGCTGGCGCATCGCCGCCTTCTCCTGGTACGACCGCCCCGCCGCGTAACCGCGCCGCGGTCGGCGCCGGAGTCCAGGAGCCGGCCGCCCTCCGCCTCAGAGCAGGCCGTGGTCCCGGGCGTACAGCGCGGCCTGGGTGCGGTCGCGCAGGCCCAGACGGCCGAGGATGCGCGAGATGTGGTTCTTGACGGTCCCCTCGCTGAGGTAGAGGCGGGAGGCGATCTCGCGGTTGGTCGACCCACCGGCGATCAGTCGCAGCACGTCCACCTCGCGCCCGGTCAGGTTCTGCGACGGCTCCGGTGGGACGGGTCCGACGGCCGTCGGCACGGCGGCTGCCACCACCGGCGTGCTCGGCGCGGCCGGGTCGGGAGCGGCCAGGGAGGCGGCGAGGCGGGTCATGACCGAGGCGTCGAGCTGGGCCACCCCGGCGTGCACGAGGCGCACCGAACGGGCGAGTTCGGCCGACGGCAGGTTCTTGAGCAGGTAGCCGACGGCGCCGGCCCGCAGCGCCCGGGCCACGTAGTCCTGGTCGTCGAAGGTGGTCAGCATGACGACCCGGCAGGACGGCACCCGGGCCGTGAGCACCGCCGTGGTCTCGATGCCGTCCATGCCGGGCATCCGTACGTCGACCAGCGCCACGTCCGGGCGGTGCGCGACGGCCGCTTCGACGGCCCGGCGTCCGTCGGACGCGGTCCCCACGACGCTCACGCCGGGCTGGATGCCGAGCAGGGAGGCGATGCCCTCCCGGACGAGTTCCTGGTCGTCGACGACCAGGACCCGCACGGGCGCCGCCGCGCCGGTGTCCACCGCAGGGCCGCTCAGGTCCGGGCCGCTCAGGTCCGGGCCGCTCGTGCCCGGGGTGCCGGTTTCTCCCGCCGGGGCGCTCATGCGGGGCTCCCGGCGAGCGCGGGGGTGCGCGGGACCGTCATGGTGACGACGGCTCCGGACGAGCGGCCGACCGTCGGCCGGTCCTCGATGTCGACGCGCCCGCCGAGGAGTTCGACGCGCTCGCGCATGCCGCGGATCCCGTAGCCGGTCCGGCTCGGGCGGGTGGCGTTCGGGGATGCGGGGAACCCCCGCCCGTTGTCCGCGACGACCAGCCGGGCCGAGGACTCGCCGTAGGCGGCGCTCACCTCGATCCGGGTGGCCCGACCGTGCCGGTGGGCGTTGGTCAGCGCCTCCTGGGCCGCCCGGTAGAGGGCCGTGAGCGACGCGGCGTCGTAGCCGCTCTCGTCCCCGGTCACCTCCAGCGTCACCGTCAGCCGCTCGTCCCCCAGGTGGCGGACCAGATCGGCGAGCGCCCGGGTGAGGGAGAAGGGCCGGGCGTCGCGCAGGGCGCCGACCGACTCCCGTACCTCGCTCAGCGCGCGCCCGGCCGACCAACGCGCGTCGGAGACCGCCTTGGCGGCGGCCGGCGGATCGAGGGTGCGGAACGCCTCGGCCTTCTCCAACTGGATCGCGACGGCGGTGAGGTGGTGGCCGAGACTGTCGTGGATCTCCCGGGCGACCCGGTTGCGCTCGCTCGCCGTCGACAGCTCGGCCACCTGCAACGCGAAGTCGGACAACAGCTCGTGGGACTGCTCCAACTCGGCCAGGACGCCTTCGAGTCGGGCCCGGCCCGCCTGTTCCCGCACGGCGACGGCCGCCATCGACAGCGCCAGGGCCAGCGCGAGCACGAACATCAACAGGTCGGAGACGTAGGCCGCCCGGACCCACCAGTCGGGCACCCACACCGTGTAGCCGGTGACCAGGAGCGCGACGCATCCCGCGCCCGAGAACAGGCCCGCGCGCCGACCGAAGGCCAGGTGGGCCGTGAAGGGCACCAGCACGAACAGGGCCCGCGACACCCCCGACCCGTCCAGGAGGGCCACCACCGAGAACAGGACGACCCGGACCGCCGACAGGGCCGCCGCCGCACCCCTCGGCGTGCCGTGCCGGAACCGGCGGTGCTCGGCCAGTTCGAGGAGCAGCAAGAGGACCAGCCCGGCCGCGAAACCGGCCGCGCGCGCCGTGTGCACGGGGCCGTCCGACACCGCCGCGTGGTAGCCACCGCCGAGCAGGACGGCCGCGTACAGCACGGGCGGTATCCACGGTACGGCGATGGGGGGCGAGGTCATCGGGAATCCTCTCGACGGGGTGGCGCACGGGTCGCCGGCGCTCGCCGCGAGCGGGCACCGGCACCCGGATCCGCGCAGCACCCGGCTGTTCACCAGGAACGATACGTCAGCACCGGCGGACGCGGCCGTGCGCGGCGGGCCACCTCCCAGGTGTGGCCGGAGGTCATGTGTCCTTCGGCAGGGGGGTGTTCGCGGCGGTCACGGGGGCCGGGCCGCGGGGTGCCGGGGGACTGGCCGGTCGGCACTGCCGGGCGCCCCGCGGCGCGGCCTACGGTCGCCTCGTTCGATCACCGCACGGCCATCCCAAGGAGCGTCCATCCCATGTCCCCACACCGGCGATCACTGGCAGCCCTCGCAACCGCCCTGTTGGCGGTCGCCCTCCTCCCGGCCGTCGACGCGAGCGCCGCCGATCCGTCGTACGCCGCGAACTCCGCGTGCCAGGGCCGGCGGCTGCGGGTTCCCGGGGCGGAGCGCCTGGTCTCCCACTGCCTGGACGACCTCACCACGGCCGCGCTCCTGCCGCGCGGTCTCACCGACCCGATCGACTACGGCGGCCTCCAGGCGGCCGGCACCGTCAACCCCTCGCACGTACCGGGCGTCCAACTCGACGGATACTTCCCGGACACCTCGACCACCAACACCCTCCACGGCTGGAACCACGACAGCCAGTTCGTGATCCGGCTGCCCGAGCACTGGAACGGCGGCCTCGTCGTCGCGGGCCCGCCCGGCACCCGGAGGCAGTACGCCAACGACCAGATCATCAGCGACCAGGTGCTGGCCAAGGGCTTCGCGTACGCGGCCACCGACAAGGGCAACACCGGCCCCGAGCTGTACAAGGACGGTGACAAGCCGGGCGACGCGATCATGGAGTGGCATCTGCGGGTCGCCCAACTGGCCGTCGCGGCCAAGCTGGTGACCGCGCAGCACTACGGTCGCCCGCCCACGCAGACCTACGCCGCCGGGCTGTCCGCGGCGGGCTACCTGGTGCGCTGGCAGTTGGAGCACTTCCCGCAGCTGTACACGGGCGGAATCGACTGGAACGGCCTCCTGCTCACCCGGGACGCCCCGAACCTGCTGACCAACCTGCCTCCGGCGCTGCGCGCCTATCCCCGCTTCGAGCGGCACGAGCCCGGCGCGGCGGAGGCGATGTACGCCGAGGGGTACCCGAAGGGGTCCGAGGACCTGTGGAGGGCGCACAAGGGCCTGTGGGATTCCCTCCAGCGCACGATCCGCGAGGAACTCGACCCCGAGTACGACGGTCCCGTCCAGGGCGGCACCCCCTTCTGCCCCGAAGGGACGGGCGCCGGGTGCGACACCGACTACGACTACGCCTCCCGTCCCGCGGCAGTGCACGACGCCGTCGGGCGGGTCTCCCTGACCGGCCGCATCTCCCGGCCGCTGATCACGCTCCAGGGGACCTACGACGTCCTGCTGCCGATCACCCGGACCGGGGACGTCTACGACAAGCTGGTCGCCGACTCCGGCCGCGCGGACCTGCACCGGTACTACCGGATCGAGAACGGAACCCACACCGACGGCTTCCGGGACGTCGCACCGAAGGCGGTCCGCTCGATGCAGTCCTGCTTCACCGAGGCGTTCGACGACCTGGTGAACTGGACGCGGAGCGGCGTCGCTCCGCCCCCCAGCCACACCGTGCCGCTGCCCGGCGAGCGCACCGCGAACGGCGAGATCCCCGCGGGCTGCACCCTCTGAACCCCCCTTTCCGTCCCCTCTGACCCCTCGACCCGGTGATCGCGGGCGTCGGCCTCCCACGGGTCGACGCCCGCTCCGCACCTCCGCCGCCCGGTTCCGGCGAAGGCCGGGACGCGCCCCGCTCGGGCGGATACCGTGAGTGCTCCGCCGAATCGGGGGAGGAGCGACCGGGTGTCGATGCGTCGGCTGGGCGTGGTCCTGGTGCACGGGTTCCGGTCGGGACCGGGGGCGTGGGACCCGCTGCGCGCGCTGATCGCCGCCGACGAGGACCTCGCCTTCGCCGACACCCTGCCCTTCGCGTACGCGACGGGATGGAAGCGGCTGCACCCCCTGCGCGTCCTCCCGGGCATCGACACCGCCGCGGACAGCCTCAAGGAGTACCTGGCCACCGAAGCCGGCGACTTCGAGGAGCTGGTGCTCGTCACCCACAGCCAGGGCGGCCTGGTCGCGCAGCGCATGCTGGCCCGGATGCTCGGCGACGGGCGCGGGCGGGAGCTGGCCCGGATCCGCGCCGTGGTCATGCTGGCCTGCCCCAACAACGGATCCGAACTCTTCCTGTCGCTGCGCCGGGGGCTGTTCGGGTCCCGCCACCCCCAGGAGAGCCAGCTGCGGCCGCTGAACGAGCAGGTCACGCGCACCCTGCGGACCGTACTGCGGGACGTCGTGGGGGCGACGGCGGTCACGGAGCGGACCTGCCCGATCCCCTTCTCGGTCTATGCGGGGGAGAGCGACGCGGTGGTCCCGCCCGCCTCCGCGCAGAGCGTCTTCCCTGACGCGGCCGCCCTGCCCGGGGACCACTCGGGCATCCTCAGGGCGACCACGGCAGACCACCGGACGTTCACCACCCTGCGCCGCCACATCCTGCGCGCCCACGGCAGCTCCGGCCCCCCGCCCGTCCCCTCTTCCGGTGAGCCGTCCGCGCCGCCGGAGCACCCGCTCCCCACGGCCGGTCCCGCGGCCACGAGCGCGACCGGGGCGGGGACTAAGGGCGCGGCCACCACCGGGAGCACGGCGCGGGTCCTGGCCGGGCTGCCCGCCCGGTCGAGGACCTTCACCGGCCGCGAGGAGGACGTCCGGGCGCTCCTCGCGCTCCTCGCCCCCGGCGGCGGCGCACCGGGAACGTCGCCGGTGCGTGCGGTGGTCGGCATGGCCGGGGTCGGCAAGACCGAGTTGGTCCTGCAGGCCGCCGAGTGCGCCCTGCGCGAGCCGGGCTGGTTCCCCGGCGGTTTCCTCTTCGCCGACCTCGCCGGCCACGACCCGGAGCCCGCGCGCCGCGCCACCGCCTCGGACGTCCTCGGCGACTTCCTGCGCACCCTCGACGTCCCGGCCGGGGACGTGCCGTCCGGTACGGACGCCCGCGCCGCGCTGCTGCGCACCACCCTGGCCGCCCGCGCGGGCCGCGGCCTGCGGACCCTGGTCCTCATCGACAACGCGGGCAGCGAGGAACAGGTGCGCCCGCTGCTCCCCGGCGACCCCGACACCGCCGCCCTGGTCACCTCCCGCACCAAACTGGCCATCGGCGGTCGCCCGCACGACCTCAAGGTCCTGGACGCGGCCGCCTCGGTCGACTTCCTCGACGAGGCCCTGCGGTACGCCGGTCCCGATGACACCCGGATCGAGGACGCCCCCGCGGCGGCCCTGAGCATCGCGGAGCTGTGCGCGGGCCTGCCCCTCGCGCTGCACATCGTGGCGGCGCTGCTGGTGGACTTCCCCACCCGCCCACCGGCCGACCTGAGCCGGGCCCTCCAGGCCGAACACACCCGCCTGGACCGCCTCGCACGCGACGACCGGGCCGTGCGGGCGGCCTTCGACCTGTCCTACCGGCGCCTCACCGACGGGCAGGCGCGGCTCTTCCGGCTGCTGCCCGTCAACCCGGGACCCGACCTCTCCACCGAGGCCGCCGCCAGGCTCGGCGCACTCGACGAGGACACGGCGGCGGGCGTCCTGGAGGACCTGGCCCGCGCCCATCTGATCGAGCCCTCGCGGTCCTGGGGCCGCTGGCGCCTGCACGACCTGCTGCGCCTGTACGCCGGCGAGGTGGGGGCCCGCGAAGCCGACGCGGACGAGCGGGACTCCGTACGCCGACGGCTCTTCGACCACTACTGGACGCTCGCGCTGACCGCGGTCACCCTGCTGCGCCCCGATCCGGACGGCCCGCTCACGCAGCGCTTCGACACGCCGCGGGAGGCGCAGGCGTGGCTGGAGGACGAACGGCACAACCTCACGCCGGCGGCCACCTCGCCCGGGTCGTTCGGTCCGGCCGACCTCACCCTGGTGCTCGGGCTGAACCTGGGGCAGTGGTTCGAGCGGCGCCGCCACTTCGACGACTGGTCCGCCGTCGCCGCGAGCGCGCTGAGCACCGCGCGCAGCACCGGCCAACGCCGCTCCGAGGCCCGCGCCCTGGACCAGCTGGGCAACTGCCGGCGGCTGACCCGCAGGTTCCCCGAGGCGATCACCCACCACCGGGAGGCTGTCGCGGTCTTCCGCTCCCTGGACGACCCGCGCGGCGAGGGCGGCGCCCTGTCGAGCCTCGGTGTCGCCCTGCGCCGCGTGCATCGCTTCGACGAGGCCATCGAGGCCTTCTCGCGCGCCGCGCGCCTGGCCCAGGAGCAGGGTGACGAGCAGCTCCTCGGCAGGGTCCTGGGCAACCTGGGCATCACCCTGCGCCAGGTCGGCCGCTACGAGGAGGCGATCGAGACCCTGCGCGAGAGCGTGGCCCTCCATCGGAAGTGGGGGGAACGACGGGAGGAGGGCCAGGGGCTCTGCAATCTGGCCAACGCCCTCGCTCAAACAGGCGGGCACGCGGAAGCCGTCCGGCTCGCCCGCGAAGCGGTGGCGATCTTCACCGGTGGGGACGACCGGCACGGCCGGGCCGGCGCGCTGAGCGTGCTGGGCACGGTCCTGAGCGCGGCCGGGCACTTCGACGACGCCGTCGCGCCGCTGCGCGAAGCCGCCGAGTCCTTCGAGGACCTGGATGACGCCCACGCGAGGGCGATCGCCCTCGCCAACCTCGGCGTCGCGCTGGCCGGGGCGGGCACCCCGGCCAGCGCCGTGGCGCCGTTGACGGAGGCCGTGGCCGCCCTGCGCCAGCTGGACGACGTGGCGAGCGAGGCCACGGCGCGCCGCGCGCTGGAGGCGGCCGCGCGCAGCGGGCGCGCGGAGCCGGAGGGCACCGGCCCGACCGTGTGAACCGTTGTCGACGCACCTGACGTCGACCGCTCTCCCAACGCCCCGCCGTGCGCGCAGCGTTGACAAAATCGCCATCTGCTAGAAACCTGTGGCGCCATGGCCGCATATCTGCGATCAGATCACTCAAAAATCGTGGAATGAAGCGCAAGTTCCCGGCAGATACCCGTCGAGCCGGTCCCCCCCCATGGATGCAGAGGACAGCATGAGATGGATACAAGGCGGTCGGCGCCTGCTGGCCGGCCTGGTCGTCGGCGGGCTCATGGCCCTCGGACTCCTGCCCGCCGGATCCGCCGCCGCCGCGGGCGGGCCCGACATCGCCCGGGGCAAGGCGGTCACCGCGAGCGGGTCCCTCAGCGGCTACCCGGCCGCCGGGGTCACCGACGGCAACCAGGCTTCGTACTGGGAGAGCCCCTCCGGCAGCTTCCCGCAATGGATACAGGTGGACCTCGGGAGCAGTGCCACCGTCGACCAGGTGGTGCTGAAGCTCCCCGCCGCGTGGGAGGCGCGCACCGAGACCCTCTCCGTCCAGGGCAGCACCGACGGGAACACCTTCAGCACCCTGTCCGGCTCGGCGGGTCGGGTGTTCGATCCCGCCCGCTCCAACACCGTGACCATCGGCTTCACCGCCGCGACGGTGCGCCAGGTCCGTGTCGTCGTCAGCGCCAACACCGGCTGGCCGGCGGCCCAGCTGTCGGAATTCGAGATCTACGCCGCCGACGGCAGCGGTGACCCCGGCGACCCCGGCACCCCGCCCCCCACCGGGGTGAACCTGGCCAGGAACAAGCCGATCGAGGCGTCCTCCACCACCCAGTCCTTCGTCGCCACGAACGCCGTCGACGACAGCGTCACCAGCTACTGGGAGGCGGCCGGCCAGCAGTCCACGCTGACCGTGAAGCTCGGGGCCGACGCCGACGTCACCGCACTGGTCCTCAAGCTGAACCCCGACCCTGCCTGGTCCAGCCGCACGCAGAGCATCGAGGTGCTGGGCCGGGAGCAGTCGGCGAGCGGCTTCAGCTCCCTGCGGGCCCGCGCCGACTACGCGTTCAGCCCGTCCGGCAACCAGAACACCGTGACCCTCCCGGTCACCGGGCGCCTCGCCGACGTCCAGTTGAAGTTCTCCGGCAACACCGGGGCGGGCGGCGGACAGGTGGCGGAGTTCCAGGTCATCGGCGCCGCCGCGGCCAACCCCGACCTGACCGTCACCGCCCTGAGCTGGTCACCGTCGGCCCCGTCCGAGAGCGACCCCGTCACGGTCGACGTCACCGTGCGCAACGCAGGCACGCTCGCCGCCGCCGCGACCACCGTGAACGTCGGCGTGGAAGGCGCGGTCGCGGGCAGCGCCCCGGTAGGCGCCCTCGCCGCCGGTGCCTCGATGACCGTCCCGGTCGCCGTGGGCAAGCGCCCGGTGGGCAGCTACGGCGTCTCGGCCGTCGTCGACCCCGCCGGCACCGTCCCCGAGCAGGACGAATCCAACAACAGCCGTACGGCCGTGACGAAGCTCGTCGTCGGCCAGGCCCCCGGACCCGACCTGGAAGTCCTCTCCATCACGACGAACCCGGCGAACCCCGCCGTCGGCGCGCCGGTCTCCTTCACGGTGGCCGTGCGCAACCGCGGCACCACGGGCGTGGCCGCCGGCACGGTGACCCGACTGGTCGCGGGAACGACCACGCTGAACGGCGCCACCCCGGCGATCGCCGCCGGTGGGACGGCGAGCGTGGCCATCACCGGCACCTGGACGGCGGTCGGCGGCGGGGCCACCCTCACCGCCACCGCCGACGCCACCGGCACGGTCGCCGAGACCGACGAGACCAACAACGCCTTCGCCCGGGCGGTCGTCGTCGGGCGCGGCGCCGCACTCCCTTACACCGAGTACGAGGCGGAGGCGGGGAGTTACACCGGCGCGCTGCTCCAGGCCGACGCCGAGCGCACCTTCGGCCACACCAACTTCGCCACCGAGTCCTCGGGCCGTGAATCGGTCCGGCTGACCGCGACCGGCCAGTACGTGCAGTTCACCTCGACCGCCGCGGCCAACTCCATCGTCGTGCGCAACTCCCTCCCGGACGCCCCGACCGGCGGCGGCGCCGACGCCACCATCAGCCTCTACGTCAACGGCAGCTTCGCGCAGAAGCTGAACCTTTCCTCCAAGTACAGCTGGCTGTACGGGAGCACGGACAGCCCGGAGGGCCTGACCAACACCCCCGGCGGCGATGCCCGCAGGCTCTTCGACGAGTCCCACGCGCTGCTCGCCCAGAGCTATCCGCAGGGGACCACCTTCCGCCTCCAGCGGGACGCGGGCGACACCGCCGCGTACTACGTCATCGACCTGATCGATCTGGAACAGGTGGCCCCGCCGGCCGCCAAGCCCGCCGAGTGCACCTCGATCACCGACTACGGAGCGGTCCCTGACGACGGGAACGACGACACGGCGGCCATCCAGAAGGCGGTGACGGCGGACCAGAACGGATCGATCGCCTGCGTCTGGATCCCGCGGGGCCAGTGGCGCCAGGAGCAGAAGATCCTCACCGACGACCCGCTGAACCGGGGCCAGTTCAACCAGGTGGGCATCAGCAACGTCTCCATCCGGGGCGCGGGGATGTGGTACTCCCAGCTCTACACCCTGACCCCGCCGCAGAACGCGGGCGGTATCAACCACCCGCACGAGGGCAACTTCGGCTTCGACATCGACGACAACACGCAGATCTCCGACATCGCCATCTTCGGCTCGGGCACCATCCGCGGCGGCGACGGCAACGCCGAGGGCGGCGTTGGCCTCAACGGCCGGTTCGGCAAGAACACGAAGATCACCAACGTGTGGATCGAGCACGCCAACGTCGGAGTCTGGGTCGGCCGCGACTACGACAACATCCCGGCCCTGTGGGGTCCGGGCGACGGCGTGGAATTCACCGGAATGCGCATCCGCGACATCTACGCCGACGGCATCAACTTCGCCAACGGCACCCGCAACTCGACCGTCTTCAACTCGTCCTTCCGCACCACCGGCGACGACTCGCTCGCGGTCTGGTCCAGCAAGTACGTGAAGGACCAGTCGGTGGACGTCGGCCACGACAATCACTTCCGCAACAACACGATCCAGCTGCCGTGGCGGGCCAACGGCATCGCGATCTACGGAGGTTACGGCAACACCATCGAGAACAACCTGATCTACGACACGATGAACTACCCGGGCATCATGCTGGCCACCGACCACGACCCGCTGCCCTTCTCCGGGCAGACCCTGATCGCGGGCAACGGTCTCTTCCGCACGGGCGGCGCCTTCTGGGGCGAGGCCCAGGAGTTCGGCGCGATCACCCTCTTCGCGGCCAACCAGCCCATCCCGGGCGTCACGATCCGCGACACCGACATCCGAGACTCGACCTACGACGGGATCCAGTTCAAGACGGGCGGCGGCGCCGTACCCGAGGCGAAGATCAGCAACGTGACCATCGACAAGTCCAACAACGGCGCCGGAATACGGGCCCACGGCGGGGCGCGCGGCAGTGCCACCCTGTCGAACGTCACCATCACGGGCTCGGCCGACGGGAACGTCGTGGTCGAACCCGGATCGCAGTTCGTCATCAACGGCGGATAGCCCGGCCCGTAGATACGGGAGCGGCCCGGGGCGGTCCTGTCCTCTGGGGGGACGGGACCGACCCGGGCCAGGTCCGGCCAGGCCGGGCCGGACCGGTCAGTCGGGGTCGGGCATGCGGTGCCAGCCGCTCCACCCGCCCCCGTGGTCGCGGAGGTTGACCCACTGGTAGCCGTCGTCGCCCCGGACGCTCAGCGCGAACCTCCAGGGATCGCCGGCGCTCCAGCGGTCGATGACGTAGATCTTGTCGGTGAAGACGCCCCCCATGGACTGCCAGCCGGACCACGTGCCCCTGGTGTCGGTCCAGCGGGTCCACAGGGCCCGGTCGGTGCCGATCAGGAACTCCTGCTTGGCGCCGTTCGGCAGCGCGTGCGTGGTGACGCCGTACTCGCAGATGTAGACGGCGCCACCACCCCCGTTGCAGTGGCTCAGGGCCTGGGCCGGGGTGACCGCCACGGCGAGACCCGCCAGGAGGGTGGCCGCGAGAACGGCGGCCCTGATCCTGATCCTCTTCATGTTGCCGTCGCTCCTCGCTGCGCTTGGCGGGCGCCCTTGCCGGTACCCACGACGACGACCCTGCCGTGCGTCGCTGACGCTTCGCTAACGTTCCACTGTCGTCGCCGCCGTGCCCCCGCAGAGCGCGCGAACGCCGCCCACGGAATCCGAGGGCGGCGTTCGCGTCCGGGCACTGCGTCAGATCACTCCGTCTGGTTCGGCGAGAACCCGTAGGACAGGTCGCTCGCGAACGGAACGCTCCGGCCGTGGCGCAGGGCGGGGCCGGGAGTCTGCAACACCCATCCGGTCATCACGTCGGGGATGAAGTTCGCCCCGTTGACGGCGACGTGGAGCTGATACACCCGCCCGGTGGTGGTCAGGACTTTGACGTAGGCGTCGTTGCCCTGGGCCTCGATCGAGATGCTGCAGGCGGTTCCGGCCGCACCACCCCTGGGGTAGCCGGTGATGCCCGACAGGTCCTGCCAGACGACAGCGGCGCCCGTGTTCGGCGCCCGCCCGGCGGAGGCGATGCCGTTGCGGACCGCAGCGCTGAACGACTCGCTGTTGGAGGGGGAGTAGCTGTCGATGTCGACGCAGGGGCCGGTGGCGCCCGTTGCTCCGGTGGCTCCGGTCGCACCTGTGGCGCCCGTGGCACCGGTCGCGCCCGTGGCACCCGTAGCTCCCGTGGCACCAGTTGCGCCCGTGGCTCCGGTTGCTCCGGTCGCGCCCGTGGCTCCGGTCGCTCCCGTCGCGCCCGTGGCTCCCGTTGCTCCGGTGTTGCCCCTCGGTCCGGTCGCGCCGGTCGCGCCGGTGGCACCCGTGGCGCCCGTCGCTCCGGTCGTGCCCTTCGGGCCGGTGGCTCCCGTCGCGCCGGTGGCTCCGGTCGCACCCTTCGGGCCCGGCGGGCCCTTCGGTCCGCGGGGTCCGGGGGGACCCTCCGGGCCCCGGCAGCGCTCGTGCCGGTCCGCCTCCGTCGTCTTCGGCCACGACGACTCGTCGTCGCATTCGTCCCCGCCACCGCCACCGCCCCGCGGATCTGCGGCCACGGCTTCGGCAGCCTTCGCCTGGGTCACCGGCACCGCCGCGACGGCGGGCGAGGCGATGCCCGCCAGCACCAGCGCGAGCGAGGCGAAGGTTCCACCCGTCAGCCAGCCGGACCGCCTGGGCAGCGGGCCCAGCATGGATCGGGGTCTGTCCTCAGGACGCATGCACTGCTCCTCTGATGAAGTCGATCAGATGATCACCGGATTTCCGGTGGCGGGGGTCATCCTGGGCAACCGACCACGCGGAAACCGGCTGCCGCGCCCCCACGTCAGCGGTTCGGCCCAGCCCGTGCGCCCACCTGGGTGCCGTACGGCCGCCCAGTCGGGTCAGCCACCCGGCGCGCTGTGTCCCGTACGCGGCGGCGGCTCCATAGGGTCCCGCCGTGAAGCCGACCATCTGCCTCTGCATGATCGTGAAGAACGAGTCCGCCGTCATCGCGCGCTGCCTGGCCTCGGTCAGGGACCACATCGACACCTGGGTCATCTCCGACACCGGCTCCGACGACGGCACCCAAGAGCTCATCCGCACGGCCCTGGACGGGATCCCCGGCGAACTCCACGAGGAGCCCTGGGTCGATTTCGGGCACAACCGGAGCCTCAACATCGCCCACGCCCGCGGCAAGGCCGACTACCTGCTGCTGCTCGACGCGGACCTGGTGCTGCGCGAGGACGCGCCCGTGCCGCCGCTCACGGCGGACGCCTACATGCTCCGGCACCTGGGCGACACCGAGTACCGCATCAAGCGCCTGGTGCGCGGCGACCTGCCGTGGCGGTACGAGGGGGTCACCCACGAGTACATCACCTGCGACTCCACCGAGAGCGTGGCCCACCTGGACGCCCTGGTGATCGAGGACCACGGCGACGGCGGTTCCAAGCACGACAAGTTCGAGCGGGACGCCCGGCTGCTGCGCGCCGAGATGCAACGGGACGCGTCCGTCGGCCGCACCGTCTTCTACCTCGCCCAGACCATGCGCGACATGGGCGAACGCGCCGAGGCCATCCGGCTCTACGAGCGGCGCGCGGCCATGGGCGGCTGGCCGGAGGAGGTGTACCAGTCCCTCCTCCAGGTCGGCGTGCTGCACGGCGACAGCGGAGACCCGGCGGACTGGCCCGCCGCGATGGACGCGCTCGACCGCGCCTGGGAGTCCCGGCCCGAGCGGATGGAGGCCGGCTACGAACTGGTCTCCCGGTTGCGGCTGCTCGGCCGGTACCAGGCGGCCCACGCGCTGGTGCGGGCCTGCCTGGACCGGCCGGCCCCGGACGACGTCCTGTTCACCCAGCCCTGGGTCTACCGGTGGGGGCTGCTCTTCGAGTACTCCATCACCGCGTACTGGGTGGGCGACCTGGCGGCCTCGGTACGGGCCTGCGACCGGCTCCTCGCCCTGCCCGACCTACCGGACTCCTACCGGTGCCAGACCGTGCTCAACCGAGGCTTCGCCCTGCAGGGTCTCTCGGTGCCCGCGCAGTGAAGCGCAGCGGCGCGGGGCGTCGTACCGGCGGGGTCGGCACGGCCGGCGCGAAGGGCTTGGAGAAGAGGGCCAGCAGCCCCGGGTGCACCGCGCACAGCGGCATCAGGCCCGTCTCCGCCGCGGCCCCGCGCAGCCGCTCGTCGGCAGCGAGGCGGTCGGCGCTCACGTAGAGGAAGGCGTTCTGCGCGTACCAGGGTTCGATCTCCGGGTCGTCCCACAGGCGCGTCCGCAGGCAGTCGACGAGCTGGTAGTCCCAGCGGTCGAAGTGGTCGCGCCAGTAGGTGGGCCACTGCTCGTTGCGGTGGTCGCTGCCGGTCTGGCCGGGGATCGCGGCCGAGAACAGCACCACGTCGGACAGCGCGCAGAGGTCGGCCACGAGGGAGTCGGCGCGGGCCGGGTCCAGGTGCTCGGCCGCCTCCAGGGACATGGCCAGGTCGAACCGTCGCCCCTCCAGCCGGAGCGGGTGGGACAGGTCCCACCGGAGGAAGGAGTCGGGCGGGATCCGCAGGGCGCTCTCGGGGACCCAGTCCCCGTCGATCCCGAGGACCGTCTCCGCCCCGATCCGCCGGGCCTCGGCCAGCCACGAGCCCGTGCCGCACCCCAGGTCGACCACGCTGGACGGACGGACCAGGTCGAAGACCAGGGGCAGCACCCGCGCGGCCGACCGGGCCGAGCCGTCCTGCTGACTTTCGTAGAACCACGCGCCGTACGCGTCGTCCTGTGGCATCGACATGCGCATCACCTCGATGGGGATCACTGCGGCCAATCTGGCGGAAGAGACCATTCCACAAGCGGGCCACGGGCCGGAACGTGCCACGCCCGGACGCGTCCCCGGTCGTCCGCGCGGGATCCGCCCCCGGCCTACGGGCGGCGCCCGAGGGGCAGCAGGTACTGGAGGGGCTGGCCGAGGTCGTCCAGGCCGAGGAGTTCGTGCGCCAGGTCGTCGTGGAAGCCGCCGAGCGGGGTACCGGCCAGACCCAGCGCCGCCGCGGTGAGGAGCAGGGTCTGGGTCAGGTGGCCGGTCTCCAGCAGGGCCAGGCGCAGCGCGCGCAGCCCGTACCGGCGCCGCAGCAGGCCGACGTCCGCGTACACCCCGAGCACCACCGGCGCGGCGTCGATGCCGATCGCGTCGGGGTCGCCCGACGGCCGCGAGAGGTACGTCGACAGCGCCTTGACCTCCTCGATCGGGGGCACGGGCCCGACGGGGCGCAGCGTCCGCGAGGCGGGCACGCACTCGTACGTGCCCGACGGCACGCCGGCCGTGTCGAGCACCAGCAGCCGCACCCGGGCCGTGTAGAGCGCGCCCGCGCTCGGATGGGGGCGATGGACGAGCCCGCGGGTCGAGCCGTCCGGCAGGAGCTGGTCGGAGCGTCCGCTCTCGGCGAGGGAGTGCCACAGCAGCGAGCCCAGGGTGGCGGCGTCGAGCGGTCCGCCGAGCGGGCCGCGCGCCGACGCCCGGGCCGCGAGGACGCTGGCGAACGACACGTCGGGCAGGGGGCCCGTCGGCAGCGGGACGTCGGGTCCGGCGGGCCGCAGGGCGGACGGCGGCAGCGGCGCGGCGGGCCGCAGCGCCGTGTCCTCGCCGCGGCCGACATGGAACTTGCTGCGCTCCAGGTACTGCAGGTCGGGCGCGGTGTGCGCGGAAGGGAAGTACGAGGGCGTCCCCTCCACCCCGTCCGCACCCGTCTCCAACAGGGTCCGCGCCGCCAGCCGGCACACCGCCCGCTCCTCGTCCGGGATCACCCCCAGCCGGTTGAACAGCATGTGCAGCTGAGAGGCCCAGACCCAGGACCAGGGGGCCGGTGCCTCGGGCGGCGCCTCCTCGGCCGCGCCGGCGGCCCGCAGCGCGGCGTCGGCCTCGCGGACCCGGTCCGTCCAGCGGTTCAACCAGGGCGCCGCGGAGCCGTCGCCGAGCCGGCGGCGCAGCTCCCGCGCACGCCGCAGCAGGGTCGAACGCTGCCCCGCGTAGACCGAGTTGACCCGCGCGTGCACCGACGCCCCCGGCAGCAGCGGCACTTCGCTCACCCACCGCCACCCCGCCGCGTGCCCGCGCAGCCAGCGCGCCGCGCCGAGCCGGTCCATGCCGAGGGCGTGCGCCGTCGAGTGCGCCAGGTCGGCCGCGACCGCCAACCGCGCGGAACCACCCCCGCCCTTCAGCTCCCGCAGGGCTTCGAGCACCACCTCCGTGGAGGCGAGGAACACCTCCTCGGCGACCGGCAACGCGTTCTGCCCGCCGTAGCGTTCGACCTCGGGCAGGTACGGCACGCCGCGGACCTCCCCGTGGGCGGACGGCCAGGGGCCCGGCACCGCGGGGACCTCCCGCGCGGCGCGCCCGAGCCGGTCCGCCAGCCGGGCAGCACCCCCCGCGTCCAGACCACGCACCCGGATCCGCAGGTGGGGGCCGTCCTCCCCGTATCGGATGAAGAACCACCCGGTCGCCGCCCCGGCCGCCACGAGGCCGTCGAGGTAGGGCGCCGCGTCGCGCAGCAGGAACGCGTCGGTGTCCTCGGCGCTGGAGTGCAGGAATACGTGAGCGCTGTACCAGGTACCGGTACCGGTCGTCGTCATCTGGGGTCCTCGTCGTGGGGCCGGATCAAGGGAAGGGGTGGGGGTGGACCGAGAGGTCCTCCAGACGCAGCGGCCGGTCCGACCGCCCCAGCCGGTACGGCACTTCCAGCAGCCGGGGCAGGCCCCGGACGCGGTGGTTGACGTGCCCGAAGGTCATCGGCAGCGAGCCCGGGACGACGACCTTCACGCAGTGCAGCCCGAGCCGCTCGCGCAGCCCCGGCTCGCTCTGGTCCACGGCGATGACCTCCAACCCGGCCCGGGACAGCCGCTCCACGGTCGCCCCGAGCAGGACGGAGAGGTCGCGCACCGGCGCGGGCGCCCCCGGCCAGGCCTCCTCGACGCTCACGAGGGGCGTGTCCGCGTGGAGGAACGCCGACCGGGAGGCCGCTTCCGGCAGGGTGCCCAGCCCGACGTGGTCGTCCAGGGTCGTCACCAGCTCCGGCCGGTCCAGCATCGGCCGCAGCCGTCGGGGGTCGCGCGGGCCGCCCTCGGCGAGCGAGCGGGGCCCCGACTCCACGACGTTGGTGACGACTTCGGCGACCGCGGAGCGGATGGCGGCACGTGGATCGTGGTGGGCGCCCGCGGCCAGGAACATCCTGGGTGCCTCCGGGTGGGAGCCCTCGTACCGGCAGACCGCGACGACGGCGGGGACGCCGAGGTCGTTCGTCGCGTCGAGCAGGACGAGCCGGTACCCGGCCAGGGCCGCCCGGTCCGCGAGCAGCGCGGTGTCCGGGTCGTCCGGTGGCGGGGAGATCCGGCGCAGGGGCGTCGCCGCGTACCACGCCATCAGGAACGCGTCGCGCTCGGCCACCTCGAACAGGCCGTAGAGCACGGCCTCTTCGGGGCTGTTGCCGAGGCCGCAGCCGTTGGAGGACTCGTACACCACGCGCGGTCCGCGGCTCCCGGGCACGTCCCAGTACGCGACGTGCTCGGGGACGGCCCGCACGCGCCGCCGGGTGAGCGACCAGCCGTGCACCCAGTCCATCTCCAGCTCCGGCGCGTAGGGGACGGTCGCCGACGCGGGGTGCCCGTGGTAGCGGGGGTCGGGCAGGCCGAGCCGCCGTGGGTCCACGGCCCGCTCGGGCCCGAGCTGCGCGAACGAGGCCCGCAGCACGGTCCGTCTGTCGGTGGGGCGCATGCCCGCGTACCGCTCGACGCCCTCGAACAGGGCGATCCGCTCGCTGCCACCGAAGTCGAGGGACCGACCGTACCCGCCGTCGTCCACGGCGCGTCCGTCGCTCACGAAGGCGCTGGTGAGGCAGAACGCCGAGTCCTCCGACCGGAAGAGCCGGCGCACCGGGCCGAACCGCTCGTCGAAGAGCGCCCCGCGCAGCCGGTCCGGCGTGGTCAGCGGATTGGGAGCGCGCAGGACGTACGGGTCCGGCAGCGGGCGCGGCGCGGACGGCAGCGGGGTGACGGCGTCCGCGGAGTCCGTCGGCAGCGGCCGGCACACCGGGCAGCCGCCGACCGGCCGGACGCGATGGGTGGACCAGGTGCCCCGGCCCTGGTGCACGAGGTGCACCACGGCCGCCCCGGGGTCCGGATCCGGCGCGCCCGCGCCGGGCTCCAACAGGCCGACCGCGAGGGCGCCCAGCGCCTCCGACAGGGCCGGGGAGGGGACGCCGCCCAGCGCCAACTCCGGGCTGCGCCACGGCACCCGGCCGCCCGCCGTGGCGAGCCGTTGGTACTCCGTACAGCTCAGGCAGGCCGGCGCGCCCGGCCGCAGCACCGGCCCGACGACGGCCAGGGCGCCGTCGAAGCGCACCGGAACGAGTGCCACCGGATGCCCGAGCGCATGACGGCTCAGCTCCTCGGCGAGCCCGAGCGTCCAGCGCGTCAGCAGGACCACGGCCGGGCCGGACCTGAGCGCCGTCGCGGAGGCCGCGTCGAGGACGGGCACCGGCGGCGCCCCGGAGGGCCCTACGGTCCGGAGCGGTGCCGGTGCCGGTGTGAGGGTGCTCATCGGTCCCCCTGCGGAGCGGGCAGCACGGTGAACCCGAACGCCGCCAGCAACGAGGCGAGTTCCGGCCGCGACGGGGGCGCTCCGGGCGCTGCGGCGGTGCCCGTGATCCGGCGCAGGGCTCCCTGGTGTGCCTCCTCGCGTGCGGCCAGGTCGGCCAGCCACCGGCCGGTACCGCCCGCGTCCTCCCAGTCGGCCGTCCGTACTCCGGCGGCGGCCAGTGGCGCGAGCGCGCCGTCCGGGGCGAAGACGCGCGCGCCGGGCCGCCCTGCGGCGGCGGCGCAGGTACGGACGACGGCGCCGAGCGCGGCGAAGGCGGCCGCGTCACCGGGGGTCGCCTCGACGGCGTCACCGAGCGGCGGGGGCGGCGGCGCCGACCGGCCGCCGGGTGCGCAGGGACGTACGACGGCGCGGTAGGCCTCCAGGCCCGGGGCGAGCCGGACCACCTCCAGCCGCGCGGCCACCCCGAGACGGCCGGTCAGCGTGGCCCACCAGTGGCGCAGCTGGGGGTGGTCCGCCCACCGGTCGGCGGCCACGGCGTACGGCTGCCCGGGCGCGGGCGCGGGGCGGCGACGGGCGGCGCCGCGCAGGGCCCGGCCCCGGGCGTGCCCGGGAGTGGCGCCGACGGTGAAGAGGCCCTCGCCCAGGTGGAGTTCGGCGGCCCGGCAGAAGAGGTCGAGGCGGGCCAGGTCCAGCCGTGCCGCACCGCCGAGCAGCCCGGCCCCGGACGACCCGGCGTCGGCCCCGGGCAGCGTGCAGCCGGCCAGGGGTACGGGCAGTTGCCGCAGGTCGGCCGGGAGCGGCTCGGGCAGCGCACCGCACCGCTCGTCGGTGAGGGCCGCCATCCGCCGCAGCGCCTCGCCCAGGGTCCCGGCCGGCGCGAGCCGCACCCGCCGGTCGGCGTCGATGCGGACGGGACCCGGCCAACTGCGGTAGTCGGCCCGCAAGGGGTGGGCGTCCGCCAGCAGTACGGAAGGCAGTACGGAAGGCAGCACGGAGGCCGGGACGGCGGAGGGGTCGGCAGCGGGGTCGGATGGTGGCGCGTCCGGTGGCCGTTCGTCCTCGCCCTCGCGGGACGGGTCGGGCTGCCCGGCCGCCGCGTACAGCAGCCGGTGCGCCGCGGCGCCCGCGAGCAGGGGCAGGAACGCGGCGGGCGCGGTCGCGGATGCGGCCGGCCCCCGCGGCGGGTCGGCGCGGCCCAACCGGGCCTCCAGGGCCGCGGCGTCGGCGGCGACCTGCGCGGGGCTGCCCGGCGCGGTGGCGTAGCCGGTCCCGCCGAGGTGCCCGACCGCGACGCACCGCTCGGGTCCGGCGCCGTGCAGGCGGAGCAGGGCCCGGTCGGCGGGCAGTTCCGGATCGGCGGTGTGGTCGACGGGCAGCCCGCCGGCCGCCAGCGCGCGTCCGGCGGCCCCGGCCAGCGGACCGTCCGGCGCGGCGGACACGACCTCGGCCCGGGCCCGGGCGAGCGCCGCGGCCGCGGCTCCCGGACGTCCGGCGCTCGCCCCGGTCCAGTCGGCGACCGGACCACCGGGCGGAGCGGGGGCCGGCTCGGCCACGAGGAGCCCGTGCGCGTCCAGTTGCCCGAGCAGGGTGTGCACGGAGGCGCGCAGGGCCGGACGGGCCGCCATCGAGTCCAGGAGCTCCGCCACCCTCCCCTCGCGCAGCGGCTCGGCGAGCAGCCGCCAGAGCGCGGGCAGCGCCCCGCTGCCCTCCAGGGTGAGGGTCCCGCGACGCCCGCGCAGGTGGAGGCCCGCGCGCAGCGGGGTGACGGCGACCCCGGGACGCAGCCGCCGGTCGGTGAGGGCCGCGCCGCTCACGACCGGCCTTCCACCGCGTCGACGGCCGCGCCGATCTCCGTCCGCCAGTCGCAGCCGGTCAGGGCGGGCACCGAGCGGATCACGAGGTGCGCCGCCAGGTACCGCTCCAGCGGGCGGACGTCACAGATCGCGAGGAGGCGGTAGACGGCGTTCGTACAGGCGCGGTGCACGAGGTAGTCGGGCCGGTTCCACATCCTCCCGTCGGGGTCGGAGCGCCGCAGCAGGTGGTGGAAGTCGCTGAAACCGGTCCGTTCCTCGTGGTTCCAGCGCAGGGCCGCGGCGGCGTCCCCGGTGGCGGCGGCCCGCGCCCGGTAGGCGTCGGGGTCGCCGTGCAGGTCGGCGCCCGCGTCGTAGCGGCTCCGCGTCAGCTGCCAGGCACCCGCCGAGTAGGCGGTCCAGGCCCGTTCCCACCCACGGGCGCCGCCGTCGTGGATCCTGCCGACGAGGCGGGTGACGGCGTCGCCCGCGCGCTCGGCATGGCGCTCGAAGCGCTCCCGCAGTCGGCCACCGGGATCCTCGTGGAAGAGGAAGTCCTCCAGGTGGGAGACGTACGAGTAGTGGCCGCCGGCCAGGCCCCCGGGGTGGGCACCGGCGTGCGCGGCCAGGGCGACCACGGCGAGCTGGACCCGGGCGTCGGCGGTGTCGCCGTGGTCGGCCAGGAAGCGGGCGCCCGCGCGGAGCGGGTCCAGGCCGGCCCGCAGGAGGGCGCCCCGCAGGTCGGCGCCGGCGGCGCCGAGGAGGCCGCGCAGCGGGGCGTCGTCGACGGGTGCGAGACGGACGGTGTTGTCGGGCACGATCGGTCCGTAGGGCGGGGCGAGGAGTTCGGCGCGGCCGGCGGCGGAGGCGTGCTCCAGCAGTTGGGCGTCGGTGAGTTCGCCGTGCGAGGGGTGGGTCCGCAGCCAGTCGCGGACCCGGCGCGCGGCGGCCGCCGCGGCGGCGTCGACCCGGGCGGCCGGGCCCTCCAGGCGGAGCCTGAGATGGGGGCCGTGCAACCAGTGCCGTTCGACGTGGGCGGCCAGCCCGTCCGCCGCGCAGGACGCGGCGAGCGGCAGCAGCACGTCGCGCAGCAGCGGCGCCTTGACGGGGTGGTGGTAGTAGACGATCACATCGAGGAGGGCGCCGGAGGGGGCGGCCCCCTTGGAGGGGGCACTGTCGCGGGAGCCGCTCTCGGAGGGTCGCACCGCTCGTACGCTCGCTTCCACTGTCGTCGGGAGTCGCTTCATCGGAGCCGTCCGGACCGGTAGACCTCCAGGACGAGCTCCACCGCGCGGGCCGGTACGGTCCGGCCGCCCGGTGCGGGCAGGGCCTCTTCCAGCACCGCGCCGGCGTCGACGTGCCGGGACAACCACTTGGCCAGGCACCTCAGGTGCAGCGGGTTGCCGAGGTCGACGAGGTGCGGCTTGGGGCGGCTCAGCCGGTGCAGGAACGCGTCCGCGGCCCCCGCGCCGTCCGTCCCTCCCGTGCCCCCCGCTTCCCCCGTGCCCGGCGCGACGGCGGCCGGGTGCAGGAAGAGCTGCTCCGGCAGGTCCAGCAGGGCGCGCCAACGGGCCGTGGCCGCGGCCGGCACCGGTTCGGTCCCGAGGTCGGAGCGCAGGGCGCGGACCACGTCGGGCGGCAGCAGCCAGCGGCGGCGGCGGAGCACCACGTGGCGGTGGCGCAGCCGGGGGGTGCGGGTCACCGGGCCGCCCGGTGCGGCGACGGAGTGTCGGGGCACCAGCGACCCGAAGTCGACGGCGCCGTGGGGGTGGTCGGCCAGGTGGGCCCCGATGCGACGCGGCAGCAGGACGGGGGCCAGGAAGCCCGGGTAGAGGACGTCGAGGTGTTCACCCGTGCTCCGCAGTCGGAAGCGGACCTGGTCGGTGGCCTCGTCGTGGACGAGGTCCAGGTCGGCCTCGCCGATCGACGCCCAGCGGCGGTCCGGTCCGATCTCTTGCGGGACGAGCATCGGGTGGAGGTTGGCGTTGAAGCCGCCGACGGGCCGGATCTGCGCGGCCCGCGCACCGGGCCCGAGCCCGCGGTGGATCTGCCGCGAGACCTCGGCCCGGGCGCCCGGGTCCAGGGCGTCCAGGAACCGGCTGGTGAACCGGCCCCACCCGCCGTACACGTGGTTCACGCAGAGCAGGCCGGGCTCGGGACCCGGGGCGCGCTGGACGAAGTACGCGTAGCTGAGCGGACGTTCGACCGCCCAGGTGGGCAGGCGCTCGCCGAGGCCCTTGACGAAGTCGGGCGAGAGGACGACCTCGTGGACGCGCGCCCGATCGTCCCCCGGGTCGCTCCCGCGGTCGCCCGGGGCGTCGCCGACCGCGCGGACGGCCTGCGCCCGCAGGGCGGCGAGTTCTGCCACCCCGGTGGGGAAGGCGGCAGGGCCCTCGGGGGCGGGCGTCGCGGACCGCCCGGCGGCCTCCCAGGCCGCGGCGACCTCGCCGCCGAACTCCCACGGGTGCTGGCAGGTGCCGCCGGAGCCGTAGCGCTCCACGAAGCGGTCCCGCAGGAGGCGGCGGACGACGTGTCCGAGGTCGAACAGCTCGGCGAGGGCGGTGACTTCGCCGAGCGCCTCGTGGTCGGCGCCGTCGAGGAAGCCGTCGACGACCAGCGGGCGGGGGGCGACGACGTCCTCGGTGAGCACGCTGAGCGGGGCCGATGCGGGCGGGACGGGACTGCCGGCGTCGGCGAGCACCCCCGCCCAGCTCCGGGACAGCCCGGCGAGGAGGGCGGGACGCTCGCCGGCGGGCGCGGCCCCGAACCCAGCGGTCATCCGGCCGAGTTCGAGGATCCGATCGGCGAGCGCGGGGTCTGCCGGGTCTCCGGGATGGGCCGGGTATCCGGCGTCGGCCGGGGCCACGGGGTGCGCGGGGATCTCGGGGTGCGCCGGGTCGACGGTGCGCAACCAGGACGCGATCCGGTCCAGCGGGTCGGTGTCCTGCGGGGCGAACGGCTCGCCGGGCACCAGCAGTCGGGCCTCGACGAGCCGGCCGAGGAAGGCCGCGGCGGCGTCGGATCCGGCGCCGCCCGCCCCCTTCAGCGCGGCGGCCAGGAGGGCGGCCAACTCGGCCGGCCGGGAGGGGCTTTCGGCCCACTCGGTGACCAGGCGCAGGGGGACCCCGCGGATCAGCTCCACCTCGTCCTCCTCGGCCACCAGGAACCGGCCCCCGGCGAAGGAGGTCCGCTCCCGCGCGTACGCGGCCCGCAGGCCGGTGATCCGCGCGGTGCTGGTGATGCGGTGGGGGAGTGCGGCCCGCCGGTGCGGGGCGGCCAGGAGTGCGTGGGTGAGGGCGCTGGTGAGGGTGCGGTTGACCTTCACGACCGCGTGCAGGGGGTCCTCGAAGAGCGGCGCGGTGCCCCAGTCGCGGGCGGCCCCGGGCCGCGTCGCCGCGCCGAAGGCGTCCTCGGGCGTGGCCAGTGGGCCCCAGCCCACCGCGGTGAACCATGACAGGGGGCTGGTCTTGGTACTGGCCCGCAGGGCGTAGCGCAGGGCGGTGGGCTCTTCCTTGCGCGCCCTGCGGTCGGTCGCTCCGGTGCCCGCCCGCTCGACCGCGCGCAAGAGGTCCGCGCTGGTGAGGGCGACGGCCCGGCCGAGGGCCGGTTCCCGGCACAGGGCGGCCAAGGACGCGCGCTCGCCGGCCAGGGCTTCTTCGGTGACGGCCCCCAGCCCCGTGAGCAGCTCGGCCCGCCGGGTCCGCAGCGCGAGCCAGGTGGCGAGCAGCGGCACCCGGGCCGGCAGGTCACCGAGGCGCTCCAGTAGGGCGGGTCGGGGCTCGCGGCCGTTGTGCAGGGCGCGGCGCAGCGGGAGGACGACGTCGCGGTGGAAGGCGGGCGGATGGCCGTCCCGACTGTCGTGGAGGGCGTCGGTCAGGGGCCCGGTGATCCGCAGCAGCCGGGCGTCCGTCCGGTGCAGGCGGTCGAGCGAGGTGCGGAAGGCCGCCGCGGGCGGGAGCTGGGCGGGATGGGCGAGCACGGTGGCGCGGACCAGTGCGTACGACGCGGTGCGCACCCGGTACGCGCCCGCTTCCTCAGGCTGTGACCCACCCTGTGGTCGTCCCATGGTGCTCCCTCCCCGTCCTACCGGTCGTCGTGCGCGGTGGGCCCGCCCGGTCGGTGCGGGCCGCCCCGGGCCGCGCGCCTCCCGCCGTACGCGACGTACGGCGGGAGGACGCGCGGCCGCGATGTGCGGCCGTGATGCACGGCCGTGACGCGCGGTGTCGGTGCCCGGGATCTCGGCCCCGGCTACACCGTGGGGGTGTCGGTCTGCGGTTGGGCGCAGGAGGAGGAGCCCTGGCAGGAGGAGGAGCCCCAGGAGGCTCCGCCTTCGGGCAGCGCGACCGTGTCGCTCATCGAGGTGACGGTGAGGCCGTCGAGGTCGAGTGCCAGGTCCTGGAGTTCGAACTCGGTGGTGTGCGCGTTCGGCGTGGTGTCGGACATACGCGTCTCCCAGTGTGAGTGGCGGGGGTTCGTGTTTCCGTGTGCCGTTTGTGCGGCGGTCACCACATTGGTCCACCGCGCTCGCGAAGTACTGGAGGTGCGGTCCACGCGCGGTCGAGACGTACTGGGGGACATACCGGTCGGGTGATCGAACGCCACAAGTCTTCGGTCTCTGTTCACCCGCCTGTGACCTGCGGCTTTCCCGACGGGCCGGACGGGCCGTTCGAATGGGACCGTAAACAGGTCTGGACCATTTCATTCGCGCCAAATCCATGTGTCGATCGCCGCGTTGGGCCCGCTTCGGGCGTGTGGTCTATACCTTTGACGGTAGAGTGGGTCACCTGAAACCGGCACATATACAGCCGTGGGGGGCTATATGACCGTGCATCATCTTCCGCAGCCACCATCCGACGACGAGTTGTACTGGTACTTCGGCCCGCAGCGTCGCTGGGTCCTGATCAGCACCTCTCTCGCCTTCAGCTTCACCGCGGTGACGATGTTCACCTTCTCGCTGCGAACGCCCGCACTGTGGGCCTTCCTCGCGGTCCTCGGCCTCAACGTCGTGGCTCTGGTCCTCTCCTCCGTCAACAGCCTGCGCGCGCGCCGCCTGACCCGGCAGTCGCACGAGATCCTCGTCCAGGCCTGGCGACCCGCCGAACTGCCGAGCGTCGACCTCTACTTGCCGACCTGCGGCGAACCCCTGCCCGTCCTCGCCAACGCCTACCGCGCGGTCGCCGAGGTCGACTGGCCGGGCGCGCTCACCGTGTGGGTCCTGGACGACGGGGATCGGCCCGAGGTCGCCTCCCTGGCCGCCGCGCACGGCTACGAGTACGTCGTGCGCCCCGACCGGGGCCACCTGAAGAAGGCGGGCAACCTCAACCACGCCCTCACCCTGAGCAGCGGCGAGTTCATCGCGATCCTGGACGCCGACTTCGCGCCCCGGCCCGACTTCCTGCGCCACCTCGTCCCCTACCTGGCCGACCCCGCCGTCGGCATCGTCCAGAGCCCGCAGTGCTTCGACACCGACGAGGGCATGGGCTGGATCCAACGGGCCGCGGGCAGTGCCCAGGAGTGGTTCTTCCGCTGGATCCAGCCGTCCCGGGACGCCAGCGACGCCGCGATCTGCTGCGGCAGCAACGCCGTCTACCGACGCCGGGCGATCGATCTGGCCGGGGGGTTCGCCCGGCTCGACCACAGCGAGGACCTCTACACCGGACTCGCCCTGTACGAACAGGGTTTCCGCACCCTGTACGTGCCCGTCCTGGTCGCCAAGGGCACGTCGCCCGACGAGGCCACCGCCTTCATCAACCAGCAGTACCGGTGGGCGATGGGCAACCTGCACCTGATCGGCACCCCGGTGCTGGGACGGATGCGCGCGCCCTGGCGGATGCGGCTGTGCTTCTACGAGGGCGTCGTCGGCTACCTCACCACGGTGGTGAACACCTTCGCCGCGCCGCTGCCGCCGCTGGTGATGATGTTCTGGTACCCGGACCACATCCGGCCCTGGCACGTCCTGCCGCTGCTCGCCCCGCTGTGGCTCTGGCACGTACTGCTGCCGCGCATCAGCCGGACCCGCTGGCGGGTGGAGGTGATCCGCGCGAACGTCCTGACGAGCGTGGCCGCCGCGGTGGCGTTCCTGCACACCCTGCGCGGCCGTAGCGCCGCGTGGGTGCCCACCGGTGTGCGCGGCCCGAAGGCCTCGGGCGGGATGGCCCGGCGCGTGGTGGCCGTCTCGCTGGTGTGGCTGGTGCTCTCCAACGGCGCGGCCGCCACCGGCCTGGCCCTCGCCGTCGCCCGCAACGGCTGGGAGCCCAACTGGGGCCTGCTGCTCTACCTGTTGGTGCAGTGCCAGATCAACGTCCCCCTGATCCGGGACCTGATGACCGAATTGCGCGGGGCAACGGAGCCCCGGAGCACGGCCGGTGACACCGGTTGGCTGCGCGCCCGACTGCGGACCGCCCTGCGGTCCGGCACCGGCATGCGGCCCCGTCGCTGGCCCGAGACCCTGGCCGCCTCCGCGGCCCTCCTGCTCATCGGCCTGCTGGCATCCGGGTGGGTCAACCCGATGCTTCCCTGGCTGAGTTGAAAGGCCTCGTCACCATGCCCTTCCCCGTGACTCCCGGCTTCCGCCGGAAGCACAGCACCACCCCGGCCCCGCGGCCGTCCGCCGCGGCGTCCGGGCCGCCGGCCGAGGCGGGCGGCGCACCCGCGCGGGCCGGCTCCGGCGGCGAATCCGGACCCAGTCCGCACCGGTCCGCGTTCCGGCCCGACATCGAGGGCCTGCGCGCGGTGGCCGTCCTCGCCGTCCTCGCCTTCCACGCCGGGATCCCCGGGCTGGCGGGCGGGTTCGTCGGGGTCGACGTCTTCTTCGTCATCTCCGGCTACCTGATCACCGGCCTGCTGGTCCGCGAGGCGATCACCACCGGCCGGATCCGGCTCGGGGACTTCTTCTCCCGGCGGGCCCGGCGACTGCTGCCGTCGGCCGCCGTCGTGCTCGGCGCGGTGGCGGTGGCCGGCGCCTGGCTGACCGTACCGCTGCGGCGCGCCGTGCTGGAGTACGACGTCGTCGCGGCGGCCGTGTCCGTCGCCAACTGGCGGTTCGTCTCGCAGCAGACGGACTACCTCGCCGCGAGCCACGACCAGAGCCCGCTCCTGCACTTCTGGTCCCTGGCCGTCGAGGAGCAGTTCTACCTCCTCTGGGCCCCGCTGATGGCCGTGATCGCCCTCTGCACGGCCCGCGCGGTCCGCCGCGGTCGGGTCGTGCGCGCCGTCGTGGCGCTCGCCACCCTGCTGCTGGCCCTCGGTTCCTTCGCGCTGTCCCTGCGCTGGACGGACCACTCGGTCTCGCTCGCGTACCTCGGCACCCCCTCGCGGGTCTGGCAGTTCGCCACCGGTGCGCTGCTGGCGCTGCTGCCCTGGCACCTGCTGCGCGGTCCGCGTCCGTTGCGGTTGCTGTGCGGCTGGGCCGGCGCCGTGGCGATCGGCTGGTGCGTGGTGTCGTACGACGCGACGACCCCGTACCCCGGATTCGCGGCGCTCGTCCCGACCCTGGGCGCCGCCGCCGTCATCCTCGCCGCCATCCCCGGCCGGGGCGAGCGCAACGTCGAGGGTGCCTACGGCGTCGGGCGGCTGCTCGCGGGCCGCGCGCCCCGCGCGGTCGGGCGGCTCTCCTACAACCTCTACCTGTGGCACTGGCCCGTGCTCGTGTTCGCCGAAGCCGCCCTGGGCACCCTCGGCTGGCCCGCCAGGACGGCGCTGACCCTCGCCGCCGTACTGCCCGCCCTCGCCACCATGCGCTGGGTGGAGCGTCCGCTGCGCCGCAGTCGCACCGTCTCCGAACTCCCGCGCCGCGGACTGTCGGTGGGCGTCACGGCCATCGTCATGCCGGTCGTCCTCGCGCTGGTGGTCGGCACCACCACGCTGCGCCTGCTGGGCCCGGCCACCCCCGTCGACCTCCAGGGCCTGCCGCCGGGCGCGGCCACCGGCCCCACGCTGCTCGCCCGCGGCCCGGCGGCGCCTCCGCTGGACGGCCCGGTGGTGCCCGGTCCCGTCCAGGCGGGCAAGGACTTCCCGCCGGACGGCAACTGCGAGGTGGACCCGGAGGTCACCCGCAGTCCGGACTGCCTGTTCGGCGCGGTCGACAGCCCGGACCGGATCGTGCTGCTCGGCGATTCGCACGCCGGTCAGTGGTTCTCGCCGATGCTCGCGCTGGCCTCGCAACGCGGCTGGGCGCTCCAGGAGTTGGTCAAGCAGGGCTGCCCGCTGGCGAAGCTCGCCGTGGACAACCCCCAGCTCGGCCGCGCCTACCGCGAGTGCGACACCTGGCGGGCGGACGCGCTGGACCGGTTGGGCAAGCAGCCCAAACCCCGCCTCGTCGTGATCTCCTCGCTGGCCCGCTACACCACCGATCCCGCCCTCCTGGTCGGGGCGTGGGAGGAGACGCTGAAGCCGCTGCGGGCCCTCGGCGTGCCGATCGTCTACATCGAGGACACGCCCGTACCCGGCAAGGACGTCCCGGCCTGCCTCTCGGGCGCCGGCTCCTCCCCGGAGTCCTGCGCCTTCAGTCGGGCGGCAGCCCAGCAGCCCGACGTGCTGGCCCGGCGGATCGCCTCGGGCGCGCTGCCCGGCGTACGGAGCATCAGCGTGAACCCGGTCCTGTGCCCCGGCACCGGTGCGACCTGCCCGGCGGTGCTGGACCGGATCCTGCTCTACCGGGACGACTCCCACCTCACCAACGTCGCGGCCGTCGTCCTGACGGCCCGCCTGGAACGCCTGTTGACCGACTCCGGTGCGCTGGCGGCCGCCGGGGCCGCCGCCGGTGCCGGGAAGCCGAGCGCCGCCGCGCCGCCTGGCGCCGACGGCTGGCGGGAGCTGCTGCGCGACGACTTCGACGGGCCGGTGGGCAGCCGCCCCTCCGCTGCCGACTGGCAGTACGACCTGGGCACCTGCTACCCGGGCTGCCCGGCCCCGCAGTGGGGCACCGGTGAGGTCGAGACGATGACCGACTCGACCGACAACGTCCGCCTCGACGGGAAGGGCGCGCTGGAGATCGTCCCCACCCGCAAGGACGGACAGTGGAGTTCGGGCCGCATCGAGACCAAGCGCGCCGACTTCGCTCCGCCGCCCGGCGGGGTGTTGCGGATCGAGGCGTCGATCGCCCTGCCGGACGTGACGGGCGCGAAGGCGGCGGGCTACTGGCCGGCCTTCTGGACCCTCGGCGCACCGCTCCGCAACGGATACACCGGCTGGCCGTCCGTCGGTGAGCTGGACGTCATGGAGAACGTCAACGGACGGGACGACGTCTTCGCCACCCTGCACTGCGGGGTCCTCGGCGGCGGACCGTGCCAGGAGCCCGCGGGCCTGACGTCCGGACCGCAACCGTGCCCGGACTGCCGTACGGCGTTCCACTCCTACGCCGTCGAGGTCGACCTCACGCCCGGTGCGCAGGAGGTGCGTTGGTCGCTCGACGGCCGGGTGCACCACCGGGTGCGCGCGGACCGGATGGACCCGGCGACCTGGAAGCAGGCCGTGGACCACGGGGTGTTCCTCATCCTGAACGTGGCGATCGGCGGCAACCTCCCCCTCGCGGACGGTGCGACGGTGGGTCCGGCCACCGAACCGGGCCATCCGATGCGGGTCGACCGCGTCACCGTCTCCACCAAGGACGGGGCGGCGAAGCACTCCTGACGCCGCGGCGCAGGGGCCGGTCAGGCGTGTCCCCCGGGGGGGGGCCGGGCACGTCTGCCCGGCCCCCCGACGGGTGCTCGGGGAAGGGGTGTCGAAAGACTGGTAGGAAACTTTCCTGTTCGATAGCATTCCCGGCGGCGGCTCGGCGCGGTGCCTTGTGACAGGGGCGTGACGCGCTCAGTGAGAGTTCTGACCCGGCCGCCGTTGCGCCGCCCCCTGCCCGCGGCCGGGCCGGTGGGTGGCGCTTCGCAACGGTGCCCAGCTCTCACTCCCCCCCCCAGTGCAGGAGTTCCCAAGGATGCGCCTGAACGCTTCAGCACCCGCGCCCGCCCGGCGCGGCACGGTGACCCTGGTCGCCGTCGTACTCCTCCTCGTCGGTGGCCTGTTGCTCGCCCTGCCCGAACGGGCCGGGGCCGCCGCCGATTCCCTCATCTCGCGTGGCAAGCCCGCCACCGCTTCCTCCTCCGAAACCTCCGCCTTCGGCCCCGAGAAGGCCTTCGACGGCGATCCGGCGACCCGCTGGGCGAGCGCCGAGGGCAAGGACCCCCAGTGGATCCGCGTCGACCTCGGCGCCAACGCCACCGTGACGCGCGTGTCCGTGACGTGGGAGGCCGCCTACGCCAAGGTCTACCGGGTGGAGATATCCGCCGACGGCAGCACCTGGACCCGCCTCGCCAACGAGACCGCGGGCAACGGCGGTACCGACGACTGGACCGGCCTCGCCGGCAAGGGCCGCTACCTGCGCGTCTACGGAACCGCGCGCGGCACCGCGTACGGCTACTCGCTCCACGAGGTCGAGGTGTACGGCACCGTCGACGGCGGCACCCCGCCCACCGGCGCCTTCACCGTGGTCGCGGCCGGTGACATCGCCGCCCAGTGCACCGCCTCCGACAGCTCCTGCGCCCACCCCAAGACGGCCGCCCTGGCCCGCCAGATCGACCCGAAGTTCTACCTGACGATGGGCGACAACCAGTACGACGACGCCCGGCTCCAGGACTACAAGGCCTACTACGACAAGAGCTGGGGCGCCTTCAAGGACAAGACCCACCCGATCCCCGGCAACCACGAGACCTACGACCCGGCCGGATCCCTCGCCGGCTACAAGGCGTACTTCGGGTCCATCGCCTACCCCCAGGGCAAGACCTACTACAGCTTCGACGAGGGCAACTGGCACTTCGTCGCCCTCGATTCCAACGCCTTCGACCAGAAGGCCCAGATCGACTGGCTGAAGGCCGACCTCGCCAAGAACGGCAAGCAGTGCGTCGCCGCCTACTTCCACCACCCGCTGTACTCCTCGGGCGGCCACGGCAACGACCCCGTCAGCAAGCCGGTCTGGAACATCCTCTACGGTGCCAAGGCCGACCTGATCCTCAACGGGCACGACCACCACTACGAGCGCTTCGCCCCGCAGGACCCGAACGGCAAGGCCACGGCCGACGGCATCGTCGAGATCGTCGGCGGCATGGGCGGCGCCGAGCCGTACCCCATCGAGAACGTCCAGCCCAACAGCCAGAAGCGGATCAGCGGCCAGTACGGCGTGCTGAAGCTCGACTTCACCGACAACGGCTACAGCTTCAGCTACGTCGGGACCGACGGCAAGGCCAAGGACACCAGCCCGAAGTACACCTGCCACTGATGTACCTGGCGACCACAGGCCGCCCGGACACGTCGGCCCGACCCCGCACCGGCGGGGCGGGTCGGCGGGTCCCGGGCACCGTCCTGGCACTCGGCGCGGTCAGCCTCGTCACCGACATCTCCTCCGAGATGGTCACGGCGGTGCTCCCGCTCTACCTGGTCCTCGGACTGGGTCTCTCCCCCCTCCAATTCGGCTTCCTGGACGGCCTCTTCAACGGAGCCACCGCCTTCGTACGGCTCCTCGGCGGTCACGCCGCCGACCGCGGCCACCGGCACAAACGCGTCGCCGGCATCGGCTACGCGCTCTCCGCCTGCTCCCGCCTCGGCCTGCTGCTCGCCGGCGGCGCAACCGCCGGGATCGCGGCCGCCCTCGCGACCGACCGCGTCGGTAAGGGCATCCGGACGGCGCCCCGCGACGCGCTCATCACCCTGAGCAGCCCGCCCGACGCGCTCGGCCGCTCCTTCGGCGTCCACCGGGCCATGGACACCACCGGCGCCCTGCTCGGCCCGCTCGCCGCCTTCGCCCTGCTGTGGGCGACGGCCGGCGCCTACGACGCCGTGTTCGTGGTCAGCTTCTGCGTCGGCCTGTTGGGGGTGCTGCTCCTCGTCCTGTACGTGCCCGGACACCACCCGGCGCCCAGGCCGAGCGCGCCACCGGCACCCCGCAAGGGAGGGACCTTCGCGGCGCTGCGCGACCCCGCCTTCCGGCGCATCCTCGCGGCCACCGCGCTGCTGGGCACCGCCACCGTCGGCGACGCCTTCGTCTACCTCCTGCTCCAGCAGCGCCTGGACCTGCCCGTGGGCTGGTTTCCGCTGCTCCCGCTCGGCGGGGCCGCCGCCTATCTCCTGCTCGCCGTCCCGGCGGGCCGGATCGCGGACCGGGTCGGCCGCCGGCTCCCCTTCCTGTACGGCCACCTCGCACTGCTCTGCGTCTACGCCGCCCTGCTCCTGCCCACCGGCGACGCCCCGGCGCTGCTCCTGCTGCTGCCCGTCCTCGCGCTGCTCGGCGCCTTCTACGCCACCACCGACGGCGTGCTGATGGCCCTCACCGGACCCGTCCTGCCCGCCGACGGCACGGCGCGGGGACTCGCCCTGCTCCAGAGCGGCCAGGCCCTCGCCCGGATGCTGGCCGGAGTGGGCTTCGGCGCCCTGTGGACGGTATGGGGCCAGGGCCCCGCGCTGTGGGCCGCGCTCTCGCTCCTGTGCGTCGCGCTCGCCGGCGGCTGGCTGCTGCTGCCGCGCGCCACCCCGTCCCACCCCGAGAGGCGAACCGCATGACCGACCGCACCGGGTCCGGCCGACCCCCGAAGTCGCTGGGCCCCCGGGCCCGCATCGCCGTCGTGGTGAGCGCCGCGCTGCTGCTCGCGGGCGGCGCCACCGGATACGTCCTGCACGCCGGGGCCCGCCCGACGGCCCGGGCGGCCGCCGCGGACGCCTCCTTCACCCTGGCGGGCCCCGCCCTGTACTTCCGCGACCCCACCACCGGCCGCGTCGCCCACCGTCCGCTCTCCGGGGACGCCGACGCGCGCGTCGCAGGAGGGCCCTCCTGCGACCGGTTCTACGCCGCCGCGGACACCGCGCTGTGCCTGCGCGCCGAACCGGGGGTCCTGCCCAAGACGTACGCGATCGTCCTCGACCGACAGCTACGCGAGGTCCGCCGGGTCACCGTGCCGGGCGTCCCCAACCGGGCCCGGGTCTCGGCCTCGGGGCGGATGCTGTCCTGGACGGTCTTCGCGAGCGGGGACTCGTACGCCACCAGTGCCTTCTCCACCCGGACCGCCATCCTCGACCTGCGCACCGGATACCTGGTGACCTCCATGGAGCAGATCCCCCTCACCCTCGACGGCGCCCGCTACCACGCGCCCGACGTGAACTACTGGGGGGTGACCTTCGCCCGCGACGACAACCGCTTCTACGCGACCGTCTCCAGCAAGGGCCGGACCCACCTGGTCGAGGGGAACATGGGGGAGTGGTCCGCGCGGGTACTGCGGGAGAACGCCGAATGCCCCTCGCTCTCGCCCGACAACACCAGGATCGCCTTCAAGAAGAAGGTCTCCGACGATCCGGCCGCACCCTGGCGGTTGTACGTCCTCGACCTGAAGTCCATGCAGGAGACCCCGCTCGCCGAGACGCGCAGCGTCGACGACCAGGCGGCCTGGCTGGACGACGGCACGCTCGCCTATGCCCTACCGGGGGCGGACGGCAGGGCGAGCGACATCTGGACCGTGCCCGCGGACGGCACCGGAACCCCTCGGCTCACCACGCCCAACGGTTCGTCACCGGCGGCGCTGCGCTGATCGGCCCCCCTCCGGGGGCTCGTGAGGGGCGCAGCACTAGATTGGGCCGGTCCGCTCCGCCCTCGCAGGAGGGTCCGCCCGACCGAGGAACGAGCCCTGGCCTTGCACCCCGATGACGAGCCGGTCTTCAAGCGCAGCAAGTGGGGCACGAACCACTACTACTTCAACCCCCGCAACCCCGTCGGGATGGCCCTGATCGTCATCGGCCTGCTCTTCACCGCGATGATGCTGATCCTCATGGCCGACCACGCGGGCCCGTGGGCGCCGGATCCCGTACCGGCGTCCACGACCTCGCCGACCTACGACGACATCGCGCCGTTCGCCCCCAGCACGACCGGGCCGTTCCCCTCGCCCTCCGGCAGTCCGTCGGCGAGCTGAGCCCGGACCGTCAGCTGGCGGAACCCGCCGCCGAACCCGTCGCGAGGTCCGCGCCCCAGCGCGCGATCGCGGCGGGCAGGTCGAGTGCGCCGGAGCGCAGGTCGGAGTCGGCGCCGGGCCAGTCCTCGCGCGGGACGCGCCACATCAGCTCGAACTCGTTGCCGTCCGGGTCCTTGGCGTAGAAGGACTTCGAGACCAGGTGGTCGGTCGCGCCGACGAGCGCTCCGAGCGCGCCGAGCTTCTCGCCCAGCTCCCGCAGCTCGCCGAGGGTGCCGACCTCCCAGGCCAGGTGGTAGAGCCCGACCCGGCCCTGCTCGGGTCCCGGTGCGTCGGCGCCGATCGCGAACAGCCCGAGATCGTGGTCGTTGAGGCTGCCCGGCGCACTCAGGAAGGCGGCGCGGCCGGGGATCAGGTGGTCGACCTGGAAGCCGAAGACGTCGCGGTAGAACGCGACGGACCGCTCGACCTCGCGGATCCAGAGCACGGCGTGGTTCAGACGGCGGACAGACATGGCGACGGACTCCCGGATGACTCGAAGGACCTGACTCGAAGGGCCTGGCTCGAAAGGTTCGGCTCGATGTGTACGGTCACCAGCATACAGTTCAAATTCGAACTATCGAGTCGTCTATCGAGTCGTCTATCGAGTCGGCTACCGGGTCGGCTACCGGGTCGGGTCGTGCGTCACCCCTTGCCCCCGGGGGCGAGGCCGGGGGCGACGGTGAAGGAGATCCGCTCCATGAGCGGCCGGCGCTTGGTGTTCTGGAAGGCCGCGATCAGCCACTCGCCGCCTTCGTGGACGAGGGTGTACGTCTGGACCTTGCCGAGCTTGGTCGGGCGTCCGCCCTTGTAGGTGTCGCCCCTGCTGTTCACCACGGCCGCGTCGGGCCCGTAGAAGCGGACGTCGAGGATCTCGTCCGCCAGGCGGGTGCCCTTGAGGAAACCCGCGAAGAGCGTGCGGTGGCTCTCGGTGATGTCGCGCCGCCCCCGGTAGGAGGTGCCCACGTAGGTGGTGTAGGTGGCGTCCTCGGTGAAGAGCGCGCCGTAGGCGTCGGCGTCGTGGCGCGCCCAGGCGTCGACTAGGCGGGTGAGCAGGGCACGGACGGCGATCGTGGGCTCACTGGTGGACTGCATGACGGATCACTCCCCATTGGTTAGGGTGGCATAGATACTGCATCGGTGCAGTATCTGCATGCGTGCAGATATAAAGGTAGGAGGCGACCCCGAAGATGGCAACACCCAGCGGCGGCGAACCGCACGTGGTCTTCCGGCAGTACCTGGACGCGGTGGGCCTCCAGGGGCTGGCGAGCGCCGAGGCGGCCGGCCTGCACACCTCGGAGTGGTACGCCCTGAGCCTCATCACCCTGGAGGGGAGCCTGTCCTCCGGTGAACTCTCCGCGCGCACCGGGCTGACCACCGGGGCGACGACCCGCCTCATCGACCGGCTCGAACGGGCCGGCTACGCCCGTCGCGCCGCCGACCCGGCCGACCGGCGCCGGGTCATCGTGGAAGCCGTACCCGACGCGCTCGACCGCATCGAAGACGCTGTCGGTCCGGCCCGTCGACGCATCGCCGAGGTGATCGACAGCTATTCACCCGAACAACAGGCCCTGCTCTTCGACTACTTCGCGCGCGCCGCTCCCGCGTTCCGCGCGGCCACCGAGGAGATCCGCGCCGCCACCGCACCGCGGCGCGCCAAGTCCCGTCCGGCAAAGGGGGAGTGACGATGACTCCCACGGATGGGCCTTGACCCCAAGGCCGCTTGAGGTCCTACGGTCGGATCCACACGACCAGTGCCGCGTCGGACAACGCTTGCCCGTTCCGCGACGGGGCGAACGTTGCCTGACGCGGCACCGGCACTGCCGACAGGAGACGCGCCATGACCCCCGCCACCCCGGTGACCCCGCCCGCCCCGGAGACACCCGCGGCCCCCGACCGCGCGCTCGTGCTCGGCCCCGGCGGCCTGGTCGGCACGGCGTGGACGGCAGGACTGGCCGCCGGGCTGCGCCGGGCGGGCGTGGAGTTCGGCGAGGCCGACCTGATCGTCGGCACGTCGGCGGGGGCGATCGTCGGAGCGCTCCTCGCCACCGACCAGGACCTCGACCGGCTCGCCGTGCCGGTGCGTCCGCCGGGCACCCCCGCCCAGCGGCCCGTGGTGGATCCCGCCGTGCTCGGGCGGTGTTCGCCGTCCTCGGTGAACCCGGCCTGGAGCCCGAGGAGGCCCGCCGCCGCGTCGGTCGGATCGCCTTGGCGCACGGCGACGTGGAGGCCGAACGGGCGCTGATCGCGTCGCGGCGCGCCCTGATCGGGGCGGACGCGTGGCCCGCGCGCCGACTGCTGATCACCGCGGTGCACGCGGGCTCGGGAGAGCCCGTGGTGTGGGACCGGACCAGCGGCGTGCCCCTGGTCCACGCGGTGGCCGCGAGCAGCTCCTTCCCCGGAGCGGAGCCGCCGGTGACCGTGTCGGGGCGGCGGTACATGGACGGCGCGCTGCGGTCGGGGGCCAACGTCGACCTCGCGGTCGGCGCCCGCATGCTGATAGTGGTCGACCCGATGGCACACCGCTCCCCGGGCGAGCCGCCGGAGCACCGAACGGCCGCCGGGGGCGCGCGGACCGTCGTCACCATCGGCCCGGACCCCGACGCGGCGCGCGCCTTCGGCACCGATCTGGGCGAACGGACGAAGTGGATCCCGGCATACCGCGCCGGCCTCGCCCAGGCGGCCGCCGAGGCCGACCGGCTGCGCACCGCGTGGCGCCCGGCGGCGGCCGAACGGTGACGCGGTGGCCACGGTGAGCGCCGGGCCGGAGCCGTCAGAGACGGGTCGCGGTCCGGACGAGGTCGGCCACGGCTCTGGAGCGGCTGTGCGGTGGCCAGGCGATCACGGTGGTGACGTTCGGCGCGTCCAGCACGGGCACGGCGGCGAGGTCGCCGGGGAGTTGGGCTCGGCACGACTCCGGTGAGACCGCGCACGCCCGGCCGAGGGCGACGAGCTGCAGCAACTGTGCGTGGTCGCGGACCTGCGGGCCGGGGCCGGGCGGGTAGGTGCCGTCGGGGTCGGGCCAGCGGGGCAGCGGCAAGTCGGGCAGCCCGGTGATGTCGGCCATGTGGACATGGGGCCGGACCGTGAGCGGATGTCCCGCCGGCAGGACCGCCACCTGGCCCTCCGTGCCGAGCTCCTCGGTGTGGAACCCGGCCGTCGAGTCGAACGGCCGGTGCAGCAGCGCCACGTCGGCCCGGCCCTCGCGCAGGAGTCTCGCCTGCTCGGCCGGGCCGCACAGGATGACGTCGACGGGGACCGCGCCGGGTTCGGCGGCGTACGCGTCGAGCAGTTCCGCCAGCAGCTCGCGGGACGCGCTGGCCTTCGTCACCAGAACCAGGCCGGGACGGCCGGTCGTGGAAAGGGCGGCGCGGCGAGTCCTGCGCTCGGCGGCGTCGACCGCGTCGAGGGCCGCCCGGCCCTCGACCAACAGCACCGAGCCGGCCACGGTCAGCGTGACGGTGCGGCTGGTGCGATCCAGCAGCGCTGCCCCGAGCCGACGTTCGAGCTGCTGGATGGCCCGTGACAAGGGCGGCTGCGCGATCCCGAGTCGCTGCGCTGCGCGCCCGAAGTGCAGCTCTTCGGCGACGGCGACGAAATACCGCAGTTCCCGGGTCTCCATGGGGCCACGCTACCCCGGATCAATACCCTGTCGGTATCGTTGCCCACCGGATCGGTCTTGGACCCCCGGCGGGGTCCAGGGGCAGCATGATCCCCATGAGTGAACGAACGATTGCGCTGGTCACCGGTGCGAACAAGGGAATTGGCCATGAGATCGCCGTGGGTCTGGGCGCCCTCGGCTGGAGCATCGGCGTCGGCGCCCGAGACGATCGGCGCCGTGAGGCGGCGGTGGAGCGACTGCGCGCGGTGGGCGTCGACGCCTTCGGCGTACCGCTGGACGTGACCGACGACGCGAGCGTGAGCGCCGCCGCGCGGCTCATCGAGGAACGGGCGGGGCGCCTCGACGTGCTCGTCAACAACGCCGGAATCAGCGGCGAGATGCCGCAGGAGCCCACTCGGGTCGACCCCGCCACCATCCGGACGGTCGTGGAGACCAACGTGATCGGCGTCGTCCGCGTCACCAACGCGATGCTGCCCTTGCTGCGCCGCTCCGCCTCGCCGCGGATCGTCAACATGTCCAGCAGCCTCGGCTCCCTCACGCGGCAGTCAGGAACCGCCGCCGAGTCGAACACGGGTCCGGTGGTCGCGGCGTACGCGCCGTCGAAGACGTTCCTGAACGCCGTCACCCTGCAGTACGCCCGGGAGCTGAGCGGCACGAACATCCTGATCAACATGGGCTGCCCCGGCTACGTCGCGACCGACCTCAACGGCTTCCACGGCGTGCGCACCCCCGAACAGGGCGCGGCGATCGCCATCAAGCTGGCGACCCTGCCCGACGACGGCCCGACCGGCACGTTCTTCGAGGACGCCGGCGTAGTGCCCTGGTGATGTGCCCGGCCCGGGCCGCACGGGACGCGGCGGCATCCACAGGTGGTGCTTCCTACACGAGCGGGGGGTTGAGGCGGGCGAAGCCCTCCTGGCGCTGGTACGGGAAGTACGGGTAGGGGGCCGTGCGGCTGCTCGCCGCGTCGAGCTTCGCCATCTGCTCGGTGGTGAGGGTCCAGCCCACCGCGCCGAGGTTCTGGCGCAGCTGCTCCTCGTTGCGGGCGCCGATGATGACGGAGGACACCGTCGGGCGCTGGAGCAGCCACCGCAGGGCTATCTGCGGTACCGCCCTGCCGGTCTCCTGGGCGATCTCGTCCAGGGCGTCGACCACGCGGTAGAGGTGTTCGTCCTCGACCGGCGGGCCGTAGTCGGCGGTGTCGTGCAGCCTGCTGCCCGCGGGCAGCGGCCGGCCCCGGCGGATCTTCCCGGTCAGCCTGCCCCAGCCGAGCGGGCTCCAGACGATGCCGCCCAGCCCCTGGTCCATGCCGAGCGGCATCAGCTCCCACTCGTAGTCACGGCCGAGGAGGGAGTAGTAGACCTGGTGGGCGACGTAGCGCTGCCGGCCGAGCCGGTCGGCGGCGGCGAGGGACTTCATCGCCTGCCAGCCGGAGAAGTTGGAGATGCCGAGGTAGCGGATCTTTCCGGCCCGCACCAGGTCGTCCAGGGTGGACAGCACCTCCTCGACCGGTGTCCCGGCATCGAAGGCGTGCAGCTGGAAGAGGTCGATGTGGTCGGTGTCGAGACGCCGCAGGGCGTTCTCCACGGCCGTGATCAGGCGGGAGCGGGAGGTGCCGGCGTCGTGCGGGCCGTCGCCCATGGGCAGTCCGGCCTTGGTCGAGACGAGCACCTGGTCCCGGCGGCCCTTGAGCGCGGCCCCGAGCACCTCCTCCGAGGCGCCGCCGGAGTACACGTCGGCGGTGTCGAACATCGTGATCCCGGCGTCGATGCAGATGTCGACGAGGCGGCGTGCCTCCGCCACTCCCGTGGTGCCCCAGGATCCGAAGAGCGGTCCCTGTCCGCCGAAGGTGCCCGCGCCGAAACTCAGCGCCGGAACCCGAAGGCCGGACGTGCCCAGTCGCCTGTACTCCATGACGTGTCTCCCCTCGTCCGCGAATCCAGCTAATGGGTCCGCAGTTCCGTTAATATGGCGCCAGCGTAGCAAGTCGCTGCGGCTAATGGAACGGGAGTCCCGTTATGGAGTCTGAGGAGTCAGAGGCGACACCGGAGCCCGGCGCCGGGGGGATCCGGCCCGGGGGCCGCACGGCACGGGTGCGGGCGGCCGTGCTCCTGGCCGCCGGGGACGTACTGGCCGAACAGGGGTTCGCCCACCTGGACCTCACCGACGTCGCACGTCGCGCGGAGGTCGGGAAGACGACCGTCTACCGCCGCTGGGGTACGGTCACCGGCCTCGTCGCCGACCTCCTGCTGGACATGGCGCAGCAGTCCGTGCCCCGCACGGAGACGGGCACCCTGCTCGGCGACCTGACGGCCAACGCCCGGCTGGTGCAGCGCACGTTGGCGGATCCCCGACAGGGCGCCCTGTTCAAGGCGGTGATCGCGGCCGCCACCTGCGACTCCAACGCGGCCCGCGCCCTGCACGAGTTCTACGCCGTCCGCGTCGCGGAGTGGGCGCCGTGCGTCGAAGCGGCCGCCGCCCGCGGCGAGGTGCCCGACGGCACCGACCCCCACGAGGTGATCCGTGCCGCGTCCGCCCCGTTGTACTACCGGCTGCTGACCACGGCCCTGCCCCTCGACGAGGCCGCCGCCGACCGCGCGGCGACGGCCGCGACGGTGGCCGCCCGCGCGGGGGCGTACGTACGGCCCGCGTGACGGCCGGGCCGGCCAGGGGGTGTCCGGGGCGACATCATGAAGACGCGCTCCGCCCGCGCATTCCGCACGGGCGTCGACCTTGGCCGGAAACCGTGTGCCGAGGGCCGGGCGGACACCGCCACCGGCGCGCCGTCCAGCGGCCATGTGGGGGAACGCCCCGGACCCCGGTGGCCGCGCACCGCGCGGTCCTGGCCGGATCCGGCCGGGCGCCCCGGAACGCATCGCGCAAGATCCCTCGGCGCGCGTCACCCGTGGCTTACGATCTCGGCGGACATCGCCCCGGCGGCGCGGGTCCCGTCCCGCGCCCACCGCCCGCCCCGCATCCGTGGAGGTCAACCGTGTTCCGGACGGCCAGAGGAAACCGCAGTCGCCCCAGCAGCCGCCGCCTGCGGGCAGCGGCCGCAGCCACCGCGACGGGCGCGTTCCTGCTCGCCGGGTGCTCCTCCAGCGGCGACGGCCCGGGGGAGGCGGCCGGCGGGGTGCCCGTCGTCGAGAAGGGCAAGCTGACCACCTGTACGCACCTGCCCTACCCGCCGTTCCAGTTCGAGAAGGACGGCAAGGTCGTCGGCTTCGACGTGGCCCTGGTCGACCTGGTGGCGAGCCGGCTGAAGGTCGAGCAGAAGATCCTCGACACGCCCTTCGAGAACTTCAAGACCGGCGCCTTCCTCAACTCCGGCGAGTGCGACCTCGCGGCCGCCGGCATGACGATCACCGACGAGCGCAAGAAGAACGTCGACTTCTCCGTCCCCTACTTCGACGCCACCCAGGCGCTGCTCGCCACCAAGAAGAGCGGTGTCACCTCGCTCGCCGACCTGAAGGCGAAGGGGAAGAAGCTGGGCGCACAGGCCGAGACCACCGGCGAGAGCTACGCCAAGGCCCAGGGCTTCGACCCCGTCGCCTTCGAGAGCTCGGACGCCGTGCTGAACGGACTGCGCACCGGGCAGGTCGACGCGGTCGTCATCGACTACCCCGTGGTCCAGGGCTGGCTCAAGGACCCCAAGAACGCCGCCGAGTTCGTCCTCGGGCAGAACATCCAGACCGGTGAGCAGTACGGCTTCTCGGTGAAGAAGGGCAACTCCGCCCTCGTGGCCGCGATCGACAAGGCGATCACCGACGCCAAGGCCGACGGCACCTACAAGAAGATCTACGAACAGTGGATCGGCCCGTTGCCCCAGGCCACGCAGTGACCTCTCGGCTGACCCGCCGACAGCGCCGCCGGGTGTGGCAGGGCGTCCAGTACGCGCTGTTCGTGGCGGTGCTGGCCCTCATCGCCTCCTACGCGGACTGGGGCCGGTTGCAGAACCAGTTCGCGCAGAAGGACCTGGCCCTGCGGCTCTTCCCGGAGATCATCACCACGGCGCTGCGCAACACCGTGGTGTACACCCTCTCCGGGTTCCTGCTGGGCCTGGTGCTCGGCCTGGTCATCGCCATGATGCGGCTGTCCTCCGTGGCTCCGTACCGGTGGGTGGCGAGCGTCTACATCGAGCTGTTCCGCGGCCTGCCCGCACTGCTGATCTTCATTTTCGTGGGGGTGGCGGTCCCCCTCGCCTTCCCCGGCACGGAGATCCCCGGCGGTACCTACGGCAAGGTCGCCCTCGGCCTCGGGCTGGTGGCCGCCGCCTACATGGCGGAAACGATTCGCGCCGGCATCCAGGCGGTGCCCAAGGGCCAGATGGAAGCGGCCCGTTCGCTGGGCTTCTCGCACGCCCGGGCCATGGTCTCGGTGATCATCCCGCAGGCCTTCCGGATCGTCATCCCGCCGCTCACCAACGAGTTGGTCCTGCTGTTCAAGGACTCCTCGCTCGTGCTGTTCCTCGGCGTGACGCTCCAGGAGCGTGAACTGACCAAGTTCGGCCGGGACCTCGCCAGTCAGACCGCCAACTCCACCCCGATCCTCGTCGCGGGCCTGTGCTACCTCCTGGTGACCGTACCGCTGAGTTTCGTGGTGCGGCGCCTGGAGGCCCGTGCGGACAAGGCCACGTGAGGGCGACATGGACGACATTGACGACATGGACGACATGCCACAGAAGAACCGAACGGCGCCGACGGGCACGAGCGGCACGGACCGCCCGGAGATCGAGGTCCGGGGGCTGCACAAGTCCTTCGGCGACAACCACGTCCTGCGCGGCATCGACCTGGAGGTCGCCCGCGGCGAGGTGGTGTGCGTCATCGGGCCGTCCGGCTCGGGCAAGTCCACGCTGCTGCGCTGCGTGAACCTGCTGGAGGAGCCCAGCGACGGCCGGATCTTCGTCGGCGGTACGGAGGTCACCGACCCGGACGTCGACATCGACGCCGTCCGCCGCCGCATCGGCATGGTCTTCCAGCAGTTCAACCTCTTCCCGCACGTGAACGTGACCGAGAACCTCACGCTGCCCCAACGCAGGGTCCTCGGCACCGACCGGGCCCGGGCGGAGACCGTCGCCCGCGAGAACCTCCGACGAGTCGGTCTCGCCGACAAGTCCACGGCCTACCCGGCCCAGTTGTCGGGCGGTCAGCAGCAGCGGGTGGCGATCGCCCGGGCGCTGTCGATGGGCCCCGAGGTGATGCTCTTCGACGAACCGACCTCGGCGCTCGACCCCGAACTCGTCGGCGAAGTGCTGTCGGTGATGCGGGTGTTGGCGGGCGAGGGCATGACCATGATGGTGGTCACCCACGAGATGAGCTTCGCCCGCGAGGTCGCGGACCGGGTCGTCTTCATGGACGGCGGCGTCATCGTCGAACAGGGCCCGGCGGCCCAGGTGGTGGGCGCCCCGGCGCACGAACGGACCAGGAACTTCCTCAACCGCGTGCTCGACCCCGCGGCGGTCGCACCCCCGACCCCCGCCCCCTCCGACGACACGCCGTAGCGGTGTCTCAGGAGATCAGCGGCAGGGCGGCGAAGTCGTGGTCCCGCCACAGCAGTCGGGAGGCCTCCTCCGGGTAGGGGACGACGGCCGGGCTCGTGTCGAAGCACATGGTCGGGCGCCGTGCGGCGTCGTACGCCGGCCAGCCCGGGTCGCCGTGCGCGGCGAAGGCCGTCCACGCGTCCCGGACGTACGCCGACACCGCCTCCGCCTCGGCCCGCGCGTCAGCGGCTTCGCCGATCAGCGCGGCGGGTTGGCCGCGGTCGAGGTTGCCGAAGACCAGCGGGACGTCGAGGCCGTGGCAGGCGCCGAAGACGCCGCCCATGCCCGGCGCCGACCAGGTCAGCTCGTAGACGTGGGCCCGCCCGCCCGCCAGGGTCTGCGCCTCGGCGAGGTGCAGCGACGGCATGCGGAACAGCCAGTCCGAGTGCACCAGCTCGTACAGCTCCTCCGGACCCGCCGCCGGGAACGCGTCGCGGTAGCGGCGCGCCCCGTCCGGGCCGGGGGCGAAGAGCCGCAGGGCGTCCGCCGCCCGTTCTTCGCCCACGGAGCCCAGCAGCCCCTCGATCACGGTGAAGAGCCGTTGCTCGGCGCGCGTGTGGCCGACGAGCAGCTCGACGTCGCGCCCGGAGCCCTCGCTGAGCGCCCGCCACGGTGTGACGGGCAGCACCTCGCCGTCCACCACGGGCGCGAACGCCATGGCGCGGTGGGCCGGCAGGCCCCAGCGCCGCACCCGCCGGTCGAGCGACGCGCTGACGGCGTCCCCCGCGGCGGACAGCCGGAGCGGATCGACGTCGGCCAGATCGGCCACCGTGGGCCGCAGCGCCAGCTCGTCCGCGCAGGCGGCCGCGATGTCGGCCGCGAGCTCCGGCGCGAAGAAGGGGCCCGGCACGCTCTGCGCCACGGCCCGGTGGAAGAGCCCCCGCGCACGCCCCGTGGCGAGCAGCGCGGCGATCGACCCGGCCCCCGCGGACTGGCCGAAGACGGTGACCCGGGCGGGGTCCCCGCCGAATGCCCGGATGCCGTCGCGCACCCACTCCAGCGCGGCGATCTGGTCGAGCAGACCACGGTTGGCGGGCGCCCCGTCGATCTGCGCGAAGCCCTCGATGCCCACGCGGTAGTTGAAGGTCACCACGACCACACCACCCTCGCGCGCCAGGCGGGCGCCGTCGTACTCGGGCAGCCCGGAGGCGCCGATCACGTAGGCGCCGCCCTGGATCCAGACCATCACCGGCAGTCCCGCGCCGGCACCGGGATCGGGCGACCAGACGTTGACCGTCAGCCAGTCGTCGTCGCCCGCCGCCTTGCGCGACAACGCGTCCATCCCGAACACCCCCGCCTGCGGGGGCGGCGGCCCGAAGGCGCGGGCCTCCCGCACCCCGTCCCAGCCACGCACCGGACGCGGCGCGGCGAAGCGCAGCGCGCCGACGGGCGGTTCGGCGAAGGGGATCCCGCGAAAGACCGCCAGGCCCCCTTCCCGGCTGCCGCGCAGCAGCCCGGCCGCGGTCCTGACCACCGGATCGGCGGGGGACCCGGCGGACCCGGAGAATGCGGCGGATCCAAAGGGCCCGGAGGGCTCGGGTGCGGCAAGGGACATCACGGCCACCTCTCGGAGACGATCCCGTCGACCGGATCCTCCCACCGCGCCCGGCCGCGGACGACCCATTTAGCGCCGGCCCCAAGGGGATCAGCGCCCGCCGTCGAAGTCCCACGCCTCGATGTCGCGGTAGTGGATCGGCCCCGGGCCGCGGCCGATGTTGCTGCCCACCAGGTGCAGGCGCCGGGACCGCCACGGGCGTCCGACGAACCCGGAGAGCCCGGCGGCCGCCTCCACGACGCTGGACGGATCGTCGCGCCGGGCCCGCGCCAGCGTCAGGTGGGGACGCAGCGGCCGCTCCGGGAAGACCACCCCGGCCTCCTTGACCACCCCGCGGACCTCGGAGGCGAGCAGGTGGAGCCCTTCGAGATCGCCCTCGATCCCGCTCCACAGCACCCGCTCGTCGAAGTGCCCGCCGCCGCGCATGGCCAGTTCCACCGGCCGCCGCGCCGCCGCCAGCTCGGCGAGCGGCGGCCGCAGCAGCCCGGCGGCGGACACCGGCAGCTCGCCGAGGAACGCCAGGGTGATGTGCCAGTCCTCGATCCGGTTCCACCGCATGCGGGGGTACGCGGCGTAGGCGGGGGCCAGGGCCCGGGCGAGCTCGTCCTTCGCGTCGTCGGGCGGGGCGAGCGCTATGAAGACGCGGATGGTCGAGGGCTGGATCTGTTCGTTCACGAAGAACTTCGTACACCACCGCGCGGGACCGGGTACGCACGCCCCACCCTCGCGCCGCCCCGGGCGGTCCCGCCCGGCCCGCGGCCGGCGCTCACCTCGCCGCCGCCCGGCGCGGGCAGGGGCTGCCGGCCGCGGGCGGGACCCCCCCCGGACAGCCCGTAGGGTCGTCGCATGACACACATGGGCCCCCGGGACCTCGACCGCGGCGTCTCGGACGCCGTACGGGCGCTGCGGGCCGTCGCGCACCTCGACTGGTCCGTGCCCGCGGCGGGGCTGGAGTGGAGCTGCCGCGACACGGCCGTCCACCTGGCCGGTGACCTCACCGGCTTCGCCGCGCAGCTGGCCGGGCGCGCCACCGGTGCCTACCTGCCGCTGGTCGTCGGCGCGGCTCCCGGCACCCCGCCCGGCGGCCTGGTCGACCTGGTCGAGGCGAGCGGGCGGCTGCTGTCCGCCGCCGTCCTCGCGGCCGGCGAGGACGCGCGGGCCTGGCACCCCGCCGGTCCGGCGGGCCCCGACGGGTTTGCCGCGATGGGGGCGGCCGAGCTCCTCCTGCACACCCACGACATCGTGCACGGCCTGGGCGACGCCGACTGGCAGGGGTCCGCGGACACGGCCGGGAAGGTCCTCGACCGGCTCTTCCCGCACGCGCCGCGCTCCGTCGACGGCGGCCCGTGGGGGTCGCTGCTGGTGGCCACCGGCCGGGCCGACCTGCCGGGCCTGCCCCGACGGCGGGGCTGGCGCTGGTACAACGACCCGGTCCCCGGCGTCGGGGTCGTGCTCTGCGAGATCTCTCCGTCCGCCGCGGCCGACCTGTACGAGGGCGGCGACGGCGGATTCCACTGGCCCGAGGAGGGCCCCGGCGAAGGCACCCGCATCGCCTGCGGGATGGTGGGACTGGCCCGTGAGGTGGGGGAGTACCACCCGGGCTGGGGCCCGTACGCGATCGTCAGGCTGAGCGACCGCCGCGCGATCGGCGGCATGGGCTTCCACGGCGCCCCCGACCCCGAGGGCCACGCGGAGGTCGGTTACGACCTCGTCCCCTCGGCCCGCGGCCACGGCCACGCGACCGAGGCGCTGCGCGCGCTCGCCGCCCTCGCGTTCGCCCGGCCCGGGCTCACCGAGCTGCACGCCGTGGTGGAGGAGGGGAACCTCCCCTCCCACGGGGTGGTGGCCCGGGCGGGATTCGAGCGGGCGGGGTCCGGGGAGGACGGCGTCCGCTACCTCCTGCGCGGCCCGCAGGCGGCGGCGTAGACCCGCGGGCGCCTCGGGAACGCGTCCCGCGCGCTCAGGAGATCGCGTACCACTGGCTGGCCCAGCCGGTGTTGATGGTGCTGGTGGACTGTTCGGCGAGGTTCACCGTGGCCGGCAGGGACGTCTGGCCCGTCAGCACGGTGCTGTAGCGGAGGTTCGGCGGGGCCAGGCCCGCGTTGACCGAGATGCCGGCGCCCGTGGACTTGAGGGTGAGGCCGTTGGTGGCCCAATTGCCGTTGAGCAGCAGGGCGATGAAATACGTGCCGGGGGCGGCGGTGAGCGGTGTGGTCAGGGGCAGCGGTTTGGCCACGGCGTCGGTCATCAGCTGCGGCGAGACGTCCGCGGTGGCGGCAACCAGCGCGCCCTTCGCGTCGTAGACGCCGAGTTGGCAGTTGGCGAGCTGTGCCTTCGGGTCGATGCCGGCCAGCCCCAGCCAGATGTGGGACCAGGTGATCTGCTCCCGCAGCACGATCCGCACCAAGGTGACGCGGCCGCCCACCCCCGCTGCCGACTGGGCGGTGACGTGCCCCGCGTCATTGGGGTCGCCGGTCCAGGCGAGCAGGTTCTGGTCCTGGGGGCGCGGTCCCTCGAACCCGGGGCCGCCGCCCGTGGCGGGCGCGGGGGGCGCCGCCGGCGCGGAGGCGGCGGCGCCGCTGCCACCCGCGTGCGGGCTGCCGCCGGACGCGGAGCAGCCGGACAGGACCAGAGCGGCCGCGAGCGCGGTGGCCAGGCCGGTCGAGGCGAGGGTGGTACGGGTGCGCATGGTCCCCCCATGACGTTCGAATGTGCCGGAGCAGCCATGCTCACACACGGTTCCCGCAGGTCGGCGCGGGCCCCGGCGCAGCGATCCCGCGCCATCCCGCTCGCTGCTGCGCCACCGCGCGCGCCCACCCCGCTCGCTACTTCGTGCGCAGCGCCTCGACCCGGGTCTCGATCGCGGTGATCAGGGCCTCCACCCTGGCGTGGAAGATCTGTTCGTCCGTCACCTCGGGCAGCACGGCGAGCAGTCGGGTGATGTGCGGGAAGCCCTGCGGGTCGACCAGACGGTACTCGCGGCTCCAGGAGGACTCGTCGGCGGCCCGCACGTCCGGGTCGAACAGCAGGTACGCGGCCCGCTGGCCGACGTACGCGAGGAGCGAGTCGCCGACCATCCGGTAGTGGACGGCCGCCTCGGCGCCGTCGAGTCCGGCCTCCGTCACCGCGCCGATGATCAGTTCGACGACGCGGAACTCGTTGGGCCTGCGGGTGGTCCGGCTCGCCATCGTCGAGCCGACCACGGGGTACTTGAGGGCGACCTCCAAGGAGCCCTCGGCCAAGGCTCGCAGGCGGTCCTTCCAGTCGAGGCCCTCGGGAATGCTGTCGAGCACCTCGCCGAGGGTGCGGTCGGCGACGGACAGCAACAGCTCGTCCTTGTCGCGGAAGTGCCGGTAGATCGCGGTCGGGTCGGCGCCGAGCTCCTCGCCGAGGCGTCGGACGGTGAAGGCGTCCGCGCTGCCGCGGGCGGCGATGCGCAGGCTCGCTTCGATGATCGCGTCGGGTGTGAGCTGGCTGCCCGCGCGCTTGGACCGGGCGGGGGACTCGGATGACTTCGGCATGGTGCGGTCAGTGTAACGATGTGGATCGGAGGCAGCGCAACACCGTTGACAACAATGTTGCGCTCCCGTTCACTCCTCCTCAACACAAGCCGTGCGGGTCCGTCCCGCCGAGCCGGAGGACGCGTCGATGGCCACCAACAGCCAACGGACCCACCAGCGGAGCAGTCAGCCGACCAACCAGCCGACCAACCAGCCGACCGATCAGCCGACCGATCAGCCTGTCGATCAGCGGAGCGGCCGGCGGACCCCACAGCGGGCCGACACCGTCTTCGTGGGCGGCAAGGTCTTCACCGGGACCGGGCCCGCCCCGATCGAGGCGGCGGTGGCCGTCGCCGACGGCCGGATCCTGGCCGTCGCCGATGCGGCCACGGTGCGCTCGCTCGTGGACGCCGACACCGAGGTCGTCGACCTCGCGGGCGGTCTGCTCGTCCCCGGCTTCCAGGACGCCCACGTCCACCCGGCCGTGGCCGGGGTCCAGATGCTCGGCTGCGACCTGAGCGAGGGGCACAGCATCGAGGAGTACCTCGCCGTGGTCGCCGCGTATGCAGAGGCGCACCCCGGGACGGGCTGGATCCGCGGCGGAGGCTGGTCCATGGACGTCTTCCCCGGCGGCACGCCGACCCGCTCGATGCTCGACGCGGTGCTCCGGGACCGGCCCGTCCTGCTCACCAATCGGGACGGCCACGGGGCCTGGGTCAACACCCGCGCGCTCCAGCTCGCCGGGGTCGACGCCACCACCACCGACCCGGTCGACGGCCGGATCGAGCGCGAGGCCGACGGCACTCCGGCCGGCACCCTCCAGGAGGGCGCCGTGGAGCTGGTGGCGCGCCACGTCCCCCTCGCGACACCGGACGAGGCCCACGCCGGACTGCTCGCCGCGCAGGAGCATCTGTTCTCCCTCGGCGTCACCAGCTGGCAGGACGCCATGATCGGCGCCTTCCCCGGCAACCCGGACAACTACGACGTCTACCTGCGCGCCGCCCGCGAGGGCTCCCTGCGCGCCCGCGTCGTCGGCGCCCTCTGGTGGGACCGCGAGCGCGGCCTGGAACAGATCCCCGACCTGGAGGAGCGCCGTCGCACCGGCCGGGTCGGCCGCTTCGACGCCACCAGCGTGAAGATCATGCAGGACGGCATCGCGGAGAACTTCACCGCCGGACTGCTGGAGCCGTACCTCGATGCCTGCGGCTGCGCCACCGGGAACTCCGGGCTGAGCTTCATCGATCCGCAGGTCCTGACCGAGGCGGTGTCCCGGCTCGACCGTGCGGGCTTCCAGCTCCACTTCCACGCCCTCGGGGACCGCGCCGTGCGCGAGGTCCTGGACGCCCTCGCCGAGGCCCGCGAGGCCAACGGCGCCAACGACAACCGGCACCACCTCGCGCACCTCCAGCTCGTCCACCCCGACGACGTCGAGCGCTTCGCGGAGCTGGGCGCGGCCGCCAACATCCAGGCGCTGTGGGCCGCGCACGAGCCGCAGATGGACGAGCTCACCATCCCCTTCCTGGGGCCCGAACGGGCCGCGCTCCAATACCCGTTCGGTGACCTCCAGCGCGCCGGGACCCGGCTCGTCGCGGGCAGCGACTGGTCGGTGAGCAGCCCGAACCCGCTGTGGGGCATCCACGTGGCCGTCAACCGCTCCGTGCCCGACGAGGCCCCCGACTCGCCCGAGCCGTTCGAGCCGATGCCGCCCTTCTTCCCCGAGCAGGCCCTCACGCTGGCCCAGGCCCTCACCGCCTATACCGCCGGGAGCGCCTGGGTGAACCACCTCGACGAGGTCACCGGCACGGTGGAGGTCGGCAAGTACGCGGACCTCGTGGTCCTGGACCGCGACCCCTTCGCGCACCCCCCTCTGGAGATCGCCGACACCCGCGTGCTGCGCACGTACATCGACGGCGAGCCGGTCTTCACCGCCTCCGACCGCCCCGCCTCCGACTGACCCGCCTCCGACTGACCCACAGGAGTGCTCGACGGCCGGGCCGCCCACCGGCCGTGCTCCACCCACCCCACCACGTTCCCTCCCTCAGGAGCCAGACGATGTCATCAGCCCGATCGGGATCACCGCTCCACCGCACCGGCCGTCCGCGCGGCCGCAGCCGGATCCGCCACGCCGTGGCGGCCGCCCTCGCCGCGGCCGCCGTGCTCGTCACGAGCGCGTGCAGCGGCGCCGCGCACCCGGCCGAGGAGCAGGGCGCCGCCCCCTACCGGCTCACGGACAGGACCCCGGCCGCCGCCCGGAACGTGGACTCCTTCACCTGGTCGACCTACGCCGAGCCGACCACCATCGACTACGCCTACTCCTTCGACTTCCCGCCCAACCAGATCCTCGCCAACGTCTGCGAGAGCCTGTTGCGCTGGAACCCCGACCTGACGACCTCGCCGAACCTCGCCGCCGCGTACACCAACCCCACCCCCACCACCTGGGTCTACCAGATCCGCCCCGGGGTGACCTTCCACGACGGGACGCCGCTGACCGCCGACGACGTCGTCGCCTCGCTGCGCCGCAACATCGACCCCGGGACCGCCAGCGTCTGGGCGAACCAGTACAAGAACGTGAAGTCCGTCGACCGGACCGGGGCGATGGAGGTCACCGTCACGCTGACCAGGCCCGACTCCACCTTCAACCAGTACCTCGCCGCCGGCCCCGGCACCGTCGAGTCCGCCGCCACCCTCGCCAAGTCCGGCAAGGACTACGGGAATCCGCAGACCGGCGTGAACTGCACCGGCCCGTTCTCCTTCGGTTCCTGGACCTCCGGCCAATCCCTCACGCTCAAACGCTTCGACGGTTACTGGAACAAGGAGTTGAAGGCGAAGTCGGGCGAGGTGAAGTTCGTCTTCCTCGCCGATGCCACGACCCGCGTCAACGCCTTCCAGAGCGGCGAGGTCGACGGCGGCTGGATGGTCCCGCCGAACGCCTATGCCCAACTGGGCTCCACCCAGGCGGGAACGCTCTACTTCGGCCGCAACACCACCGTCGCCGACGAGGTGGTGGCCGACCTCAAGGGCCCCCTCGGCGACGCCCGGGTCCGCCGGGCCCTGCTCATGGCCATCGACCGCAAGGGCATCGTCAAGGCCGGCGCCGGCGGGGTCGGCGAGGTCTCCGACTCGCTCACCACCGACAACCTCTGGGCCGACGCGCCCACCGCGTCCCGCGAAGCGCTCCTGAAGGACCTGCCGAAGTACCCGTACGACCCGGCCAAGGCCAAGGCGCTCGCCGCGGAGGCCGGAGTGAGCGGCCAGAAGGTCGTGATCGCGACCAGCCCGCTCGACTCCCAGACCACGATCATCACCCAGGCCGTCGCGCAGGCGGCCACGGCCATCGGCCTCAAGCCGCAGATCGACTCGCTCTCGGCGGAGAAGTACACCACCCTCTTCACCGATCCGGCGGCCCGCGAGGGCATCGACCTGTTCCTCACCTTCTGGTACACCTCCATCACCGACCCGCTGGACATGTACGGCTCCCTCCAGACCGGCGCGTTCAGCAACTACGGCGGCTGGTCCGACCCCGCCTTCGACCGGGCGGTCGACCGGGCCGTGGGGGCCTACGACCCCGCCGAACACGCCGCCGCCAACGCCGAGGCGCAGCGGATCGCCCTGAAGGAACTGCCCTGGCTGCCCCTGTACACCCAGCCCGTCAGCGTCTTCCTCGGCAAGCGGATCACCGGCGTCCAGCCCTCCATCGCCTACCTGTACTACCCCTGGGCGGCCGAGATCGGAGCCAAGGGATGACGCCCGCGCTCGCCCGGGCCGGCCGGGTGCTGCGCCGGCTGGCCGGGATGGCGGGCACCCTGCTCGTCACCTCCTTCCTGGTCTTCTCCTCCCTGTTCCTGGCCCCCGGGGACCCCGCGAGCTTCCTGATCAAGGGGCGGAGCCCCGGGCCGGAGGAGCTGGCCGCCATCCGCCGCCAGTACGGCTTCGACGAACCGTTCCTGCTGCGCTACTGGCACTGGCTCGAAGGGGTCGTCCAAGGTGACCTCGGCCGCTCCCACCTCTTCCACCAGGACGTCTCCTCCGTCATCTGGTCGCGGTTGCCCTCGTCCCTGCTGCTCATCGGCGTGTCCGCGCTGATGATCGCCGTGTTCGGCATCGGATCGGGGATCGTCGGCGCACTGCGCAGCGGGTCCCGCACCGACCGTTCGCTGATGCTCCTGGTCACGGTGGGCGCCGCCGCGCCCGCCTTCGTCGCGGCCCTGCTGCTGCGCTCGGTCCTCGGCGTACGGCTGGGCTGGTTCCCGACGATCGGGAACGGCTCGGGCGCCCTGGACCGGTTGCACCACGTGGTCCTCCCGGCGGTGGCCCTGTCCGTCACCTTCACCGCGCTGGTGACCCGCGTGACCCGCTCGGCCATGCTCGACGAACTGCGCCGCGACCACGTGGAGGTCGCACTGAGCCGGGGGACACCGCGCCGGACCGTCATCCGACGGCACGTCCTGCGCAACGCGCTCGGCCCGATCGTGACCGTCTCCGCGCTCCTCGTCTCCGGCATGCTGGTCAGCACCGCGATCGTGGAGACCGCCTTCGGCATGTCCGGCGTGGGCTCGTTGCTGGTGCAGTCCGTCGACCAGCTCGACTTCCAGGTCGTGCAGGCGATCGTGCTCCTGGTGGTGGCCGCCTTCGTCGTCGTCAACGCCCTGGTGGACCTCCTCCAACCACTCATCGATCCGCGCACGGCGGCGGCGGGGAGCGCCCGATGAACCTCCTTCCCGACCCGGGCCGCGCAACAGCCCCTGGAGCGGCCCCCGACACAGGCCCCGAAGCCGGCCCCCGGACCCGCACCGCGGCCCGACCGGCGCCACCGTCCGTCCCGCGCACCCGCCCCGACCGCTTCGCCCGGCTCCGCCGGCTCGGCGGCGGCCCGCTCCAGCGCGTCTCGCTCGCGCTCCTCGTCGCGTTCGTCCTGGTCGCGCTGCTGGCCCCCTGGATCGCCCCGCAGGACCCGACCTTCGGCCAGCTCGGCGACACCCTGCTGGGGCCGGGCGCCGCGCACTGGCTGGGCACCGACCAGGGCGGCCACGACACCTTCTCGGCGCTCCTGGTCGCCGCCCGGACCAGCCTCGCGGGCCCGCTCGCCGTCGTGCTCTTCTCCACCGTCCTGGGCACCGCCGTCGGTCTGTTCACCGCCTGGTGCGGCGGCTGGATCGACACCGCCGTGGGCCGCGTCCTCGACGTCGTCTTCGCCTTCCCCGCACTGCTGCTGGCGATCTTGGCGGTGGCCCTCTTCGGCAAGGGGATGACGGCGCCGGTGCTCGCCATGGCGATCGCCTACATGCCGTACACGGCGCGCCTCGTGCGCGCCCTGGCCGTCCAGGAGAAGAGCCGTCCCTACATCGCCGCCTACCGGGTGCAGGGCCACTCGCCCCTGCACGTCGCCGTGCGCGGGCTGCTGCCCAACATCGCCCCGACACTGCTCTCCCAGTCGACGGTGAACTTCGGATACGCGCTGCTCGACCTCGCCGCGCTCTCCTTCCTGGGGCTCGGCATACAGCCTCCCACCCCCGACTGGGGCGCCATGATCAACCAGGGGCAGGCGGCCGTGCTGCAAGGGCAGCCGCTGTCCGCGATCGTGCCGGCCGTGGCCGTCGTCCTGGTCGTCGTCGCCTTCAACATCGTCGGGGAAGACCTCGGCGACCGGCTCGCGGGGCGGGACTCCTCATGACACTGCTCGCGTACGACGCCCTGCGCGTCACCCTCCCCGGCACGGCCCGCCCGGTGCTCGACGGGATCGGCCTGACCGTCGCCGCGGGAGAGGTCGTCGCCCTCGTCGGCGAATCCGGCTCGGGCAAGTCGGTCACCGCCCGCGCCGCCCTCGGCCTCTTCCCGCGCGGCGCGCAGATCGACGGCCGGGTCCGCGTCGACGGCACCGACCTGGTCGGCGCGGACCCGGCCGCCCTCCGCGAGGTGCGGACGAACAAGGCGGCGATGATCTACCAGGACCCCCGGGCCGCCATCAACCCCGTCCGCCGGGTGGGGGACTTCCTCACCGAGCCGCTGCGCCGCGTGCACGGCTGGTCCGCGGCCCGGGCGGGCGCCCGCGCCACGGAACTGCTGGGCGCGGTCGGCCTGCCCGATCCCGCACGCCACCTGCGCCAGTTCCCGCACGAACTCTCCGGCGGAATGCTCCAACGCGTGGTCATCGCGGCCGCCCTGACCACCGAACCCCGTCTGCTGCTCTGCGACGAACCGACCACCGCGCTGGACGTGAGCACCCAGGCCGAGATCCTCGCCGTCCTGGGACGCCTCCAACGGGAACGCGGCCTCGGGCTCCTCCTCATCACCCACGACATCGAGCTCGCGGCCGCCGTCAGCGACCGGATCTACGTCATGTACGCGGGCCGCATCGTCGAGACCGCGCCCGTCGCGGAACTCTTCGCCGCCCCCCGGCACCCCTACACAGCGGGCCTGCTCGGTTCCTCCCCGCCGCTCGACGGCCCGCCGGTCCGCCTCGTACCCATCCCCGGAGCCCCCATGGGACTCCTGGAGTCCGCACCCGGCTGCGCCTTCGCCCCGCGCTGCCGGTTCGCCGAACCGGGCCGCTGTGACCAGTCCCCACCGGCGCTCGAACGCCACGGCCCGGGCGAGGTGGCCTGCCACCGCGCGGCCGAACTGGTCGCTGCCATGGGCGCATTGACCGGGGCGGCCACCGCCGCACCCGCCCGCCCGCTCGCCCCCACGGAGGACAGTTGAGCACCCGGACCGTCCCCCCGAAGACGGACGCCGCACCCGCCCCGGAACTCCTCCGGGTGACCGGCCTGCGCAAGACCTACCGCACCGGCGGGACCGAGGTCGTCGCCGTCGACGACCTGTCCTTCTCCGTGCGGGTGGGCGGCGCGCTCGGCATCGTGGGGGAGTCCGGCTCCGGGAAGACCACCACCGCCCGCATGCTGATCGGCCTCGAACGCCCCGACGCGGGCGAGATCCTCGTACAGGGCGAGCCGCTGGCCGCGTCCGTCCGCGGGAGGGCCGCCCGACTGGCCCGCGCCAAGGCCGTCCAGATCGTCTTCCAGGACCCCTACCTCTCGCTCGACCCCCGGATCGGCGTCGGCGCGACGATCGACGGGGTGCTCCGGCTGCACGGCGGCCTCGACCGGGCGGCGCGCGCGGCCCGGGTCGAGGAACTGCTGGCGCAGGTCGGGCTCGGCCCCCGCGAGGCGGCGGCGCTGCCCCGCAAGCTCTCGGGCGGCCAGCGTCAACGCGCGGCGATCGCGCGGGCGTTGGCGGTCAGGCCGAGGGTCCTGGTGCTCGACGAAGCGGTGTCCGCCCTCGATGTGTCCGTACAGGCGCAGGTGCTGAACCTGCTGTCCGACATCCGCCGTGACACCGGCATCGGCCTGGTCTTCGTCAGCCACGACCTGGCCGTCGTCCGCTACGTGTGCGACGAGGCCCTCGTCATGCACCGGGGCCGGATGAGGGAACACCGGCCGGTGTCCGAGCTGCTCACCGACCCGCGACACCCCTACACCCGGCTGCTGTTGGCGTCCGTACCCCGCCCAGGCTGGGATCCGGAATCGATCGGCCGCCGACGCCGCGAGCTGAACCCGCCGCGGGCGGGGGAGCGTACGGGCCCCGGGGCGGGGGCGGTCTCCCCGCCGCGTTGACGAGGACCGACCCGCGCACCACCCCCGCCGATCGCCCCGCCGGTGTGGCAACGGCCGGGCTGACGGGCTCCGCTTCGGGTGGGGAGGCCCCGGGAGATGGTTCCCGGGGCCTCCCCGTGGCGCGCCGCCGCAGGGGAGCGGAGTGTGCATCCGGCGCGCTACAAGGAGAAACGATCCGGCAGCCCTGGGGTCACGCCCTTTCCGGGTAGAGATTCGCCGGCCCGCGCGCCGCACCCGGCCGGTCGCCGCATTACGGGGTCCGCCCGGCGCGGCCGAGCCACCGGCCTCCGCCGTGTTCGCCTGGCGACCGACCGCGCCCAGGTCAAGGAACGTCTCACCCTCCATGGCGGGCTGAGCGTCGCCGACGTGCTGGAGACGCAGGACGGCCCGCCGCGGCTGATCGTGCACGGGCGCCTGGACGCCGAGGGTGAGGTGAAGGCCGACCGGACGGTCACGGTCGCCGCGGACCTCACCACCCTCGGCATGCTGCGCGTCCAGGGCGAATCGCGCTTGCAGGGGAAGGTGAACGCCGGCGGGCACCTGTCGGTCCCTAGCGGAGGCGCCTGGATCATGCACACGAACGACGGAAAGGTGGCGATCAACGGCGACCTGCGCGTCCACGGGACGTTCCGCTCCCATTCCTGATCGGTTCGGGCGGGCCGGTCCATGTGATGTCAGGCCCGGCCCGGCCGTCCACCCTAGAGGTCGAGTTGGTACTGGTGCGTCGTGTGCGTGGGCGTGTAGCCGAGGCCGTCGTTGATCTGCCTCATGGACATGTTGCCGTCGGCGGTGTCGGTCAGGAGGCCGCCGAGGTCCGGGTGGCGCTCGTGGGCGTGTCGGATCGACTCGGCCTTCATCCATCGGCCGAGGCCGTGTCCACGGTGCTCGGGCAACACACCGGTGCCGTAGTGCTGGCCGTCACCTCTGCCGTCGCCGGGGACGACCAGCTCGGTGAACCCGGCGATCGAGCCGTCGGAGGCGTCGACGGCGACGACGGTGTGCAGGTGGTCACCACGCTGTTCGACAGCCTTCGCCGCGGCGCGGACGCTGTCCACGTCCCAGCTCACCGTGCCGTAGTCGGTGTCGTCCATGGGCATGTCGTCCATGGCACGACGCGAGGCGGCGAACGTCTCGGCGAGGCCGTCGGGCACGGATCCGTGCCATGACATCAGCCGATAGCCGGGATGCGGACGCTCGATGATGCGGGTGAGGGCGGTGGTGTCCGTGTCGGCCAGCGGCAAGCGGGTGTACCTCATGGTGAGGACCTTCCTGAAACCGCGCGCCGGCAGGAAGTGGTCGCCCGGCGATCCGGCCTCGGCCTGCGCGATGACGCAGCGGCGGGAATCGGTTCGGGCAGCGGCCACGGCCGCGTCCAGGAGTTGCGAGCCGACGCGCAGGCGGCGCTCCGCCGGATGGACCTGGAGGGTCAGCTCGGCCAGGTGCTCCTGTCCGGGACTGTTGAACAGGCGCAGGAAGGCGCTTCCGACGGGGCTGGAATCGGCGTCGGACGCCAGCCAGGCAAGACGGCGGCTGTTCGCGCCGTGAGCGGGGTCGGTCAGTGCGGTGATGCGAGACGACAAGGTGTCTCCGTCGTGAGGAAGGGGCAAAGGGCAGTACGCGGGCTCAACTGCTGGGCACTCCTGCGCATGTGCTCCACACCTCCTCGTCGACAGCGCCGCTTCCGAACAGGATCGGCCGGCGGGGAGAACCTAGCCGGACCGTCGGCTCTTCGGCAAAGGGTTAACGAAGGACCGGTGCGAGCCGGGAGAATGGAGACCATGCAGATGGTTTCCTTCGCGGCTTGGCGGGACGGCGGTGGCCCGCACCCGGGCCGCCGTCCGGCCGGGCGTCACTACGTCACCCTGGCCGAGCTGCTGGTCCGGCTGGGGAGCTACGGGCTCGGGCTGAGGTGGAAGGCCCGGATGGTGGACGAGCGGCACCCGGCCTTCGCCCGGATGGTGCAGGCATCGGCGGACACGGACACCGGGATCCCCACCCTGGAGCTGCTGGCCATGGAGGCGCCGCACCTACAGGCCGTCGACGGGGACTTCGAGGGGTACGCGGGTGGGGAACTCGTGCTGACCTTCCGGGAGTTCGACAGCTCCAGCTGGGACGTCCGTACGGCCGACGCGTGGGTGCTGGGCGAGATCCAGCGGCACTACCCGGACGCCAGGCCCATGACCGCGGACGAATGGGACGGCACGAACTGATCCCGGGGACGGCGTCAGGCGACGGCTTGGTGGAGAGTGGTCCAGAAGTCGTTCATGACGCGCGGTGAATCCGGGGTGGACAGCCCGACCTGGGTGAGCAGGACGCCGGTGATCCGGTGGGTCCTGTCCGCGTGGGCGGCGGTGCCCGTACCGCCGAACCAGCCGAACTGGCCGACGGGCGCGTAGTCGTCGCGTCGGGTGCGCACCGCCATCCCGAAGCCCCAGCCGCCGGCCGAGCCCTGGCCGCAGGACAGGTGGGCGACGTTGCCGAACATGGCTTCCCGAGAGGCGAGTTGATCGGGTGAGAGGCGGTTGGTGGTCATCAGCTCCACGGCCGCCCGGGACAGGATCCGTTCACTGCCGTGCATCCCGTGGTTGAGCAACATCCGGAAGTAGGCGTGGTAGTCGTCGGCGGTGGAGACCAACCCGCCGCCGGCGCCCTGGAACGCGGGTGGCGTGCTGGACCGTCCCCCCACCGCCTCGTCCCACACGGTGAACTCGCCGGTCCGCGGATCGGGCCCGTAGAGGGGCGGCAACCGGTCGATCTTGTCGGCGGGCACGTGGAAGGCGGTGTCCACCATTCCCAGCGGATCGAGGACGCGTTCGCGCAGGAACGCCTCCAACGACCGTCCCGCGACCCGGGAGACGAGCACGCCGACCACCTCGTTGCTCAGGTCGTACTGCCAGCGCACCCCGGGCTGGTACTGCAGCGGCAGTTCGCCGAGGCGCCGCATCCACTCGTCCGGCTCGGGCGCCGGCCCGGAGGCCACGCTGTAGTCGAGGCGCTCGAAGGTCGCCGCCCGGATCGGCGAGGCCATCGACTCGAAGTCCACGCCGAGCCCGAACGTCGAGGACAACAGGTCCCGTACGGTGATCGGCCGCCGCGCCGGCACGGTGTCGTCCAGCGGTCCGTCGGGCCGCCTGAGCACCTGCCGGTCGGCGAGCTCCGGCAGCCACGGGTCCACCGGATCGTCCAGCCGCAGCCGGCACTCGTCGAGGAGCACCATCGCCGCGGCCATCGTGACCGGTTTGGAGGTGGACGCCATCCGGAAGATCGTGTCCCGGCGCATCGGCGCGCCGCCGTCATGACGCATCGTCCCGATCGCTTCGACGTGCGTCCGGCCGCCGCGGCCGACCAGGGCGACGAGTCCCGGAATCCGCCGGGACTCGACGTGCCGTGCCAGCACTTCGCGCAGTCGGCGCAGCCCGTCCTCCGTGAAGCCGTTGTCGTTGGCGTTGTTGGTTGCGGTGCTGTTGCGCGTTCCCATGACGGGTCTCCTCTGGGTGGTGTGTGGTGTGTGGGTGTGCGGGTGTGCCGTGCCGGTTCTCGTGGCGGCCTACGGAGAAACCTGCACCCTTGACCCAGGGTCAAGGTCAATCCCGGAAGCGCAGCGCGCGCGTTATGCTCGCCGGCGACGGCAGTCCCCGACGGGTCGGCGGCCGCCCATGATCTGGAGGTGCGTCGAACCGATGGCGGACGGGCTCACGATCGGCCAGGCGGCCTCGTACGTCGGTGTCACGATCAAGACCGTGCGCCACTATCACCGGCTGGGCCTGGTTGCCGAGCCGGAGCGCGACGGTTCCGGCTACCGCCGTTACCGATCGGGCGAGTTGTTCCGGCTGGTCCAGGTCCGGACCCTGGCCGCGGTCGGCGTGCCGCTGGCCGAGATCGCCGACCTCCTCGACGCCGACCCCGAGGCGTTCGCGGCCACCTTGGGCGACGTCCACCGCCGGCTCACCGAACGGATCGAAGAGCTGACCGAGCGCCGCGACCGGCTGCACCGTCTCGACCACGGGGACCGGGCCCTGCTGCCCGACCGGGCCTGCGCGGTCCTGGATCGGCTCGCCGCACTCGGCTTCGGTCCCGACTACGTGTCCGGGCAACGGGAGGCCCTCGTGCTGGCCCGGGCACTGGTACCGGAGATCTTCGACAACTTCCTCACCCGGCTGGAACGTTCGCTCGATGATCCCGAGTCCGTCGAGCTGACCAAGCGCGGCCTGGACGCCCGGTCCTGGGACCCGGACGACCCGCGGATCGAGGAGCTGGCGTCCGCACTGGCCGACAAGCTGCTCGCCGACCGCACACTGCTGGCGATGCCGACCGGGTTCCGGGACCACCCCGAGACCGCCTCCCGGTACGGGATGGTCAACCACCACCGGGAAGACGGATCACGCTCCATCGCCAGGTTGAACGCGCTGGTCGAGACGGAGCTGCGCGCAGCGGGCATCGCCGTTCCACGTCAGTGACGGCCGCTGCCGGGGCGCGGCCGATCAGCGGCTGCCGTCCGGGGCGTACACGCTGATTTCGCCGTATGCCGACAAGGCGCCGGCCAGGTCACCGGGCTCGTGCCGCAAGGTCGCGTCCAGGAAGGCGAGCGTGGTGGCGGCGACGACCCGGGGGCTCCGGGTACGTCCCAGGGATCCGACGACGGAGGGTACGGGAGGCAGGTACAGGGGGCCGTCCATGAAGGTGAGGTGTGCGGCGCCGGTGACGGTGAGCCGGTAGCTCGTCGCGGTGTTGAGCCTCAGTGCCACCGTGAGGCGGGGGAGGTAACGCGGGTCGGTCCCCGAGGTGATGGCCTGGGTGAGCGCGAGCGTCGGCTGGGCGAGGGCGGGCGAGTCGGGGCCGTGCGGGTAGCCGTCGAGATCGATGACGGCGCCGAACCGGCGGTCCTGCCGCGCCGCCTGTAGCGCGGCGGCGCCACCTATGGAGTGGCCCGCGACCGCGACCCGACCGGTGTCCAGGCGTCCGGTCAGCGGGTCCGCGCTCTCGCCCTGGTCCGGACGGTCCAGCCGCTCCAACCGGGTGCGGACGAAGCCGAGGTCGGCGGCCCGCACGGCCGTCCACCGGGCGGCCAGCTCGGCGTCCTCGTCCCGGTCTCCGCTGGATTCGGTCACGGCCTCGATCGTCCGGCCGTCGGCGAGGACGACGGCGGCGGAGTCGTAGGGGTGGTCGAGGGCGGCGACCACGTAGCCGTGGCTGGCCAGTTCCTCCGCCCAGGCGGTGTTCTGGGTACGCACGCCACCCGACCCGGGGGAGAACAGTACGACCGGGAACCGTCCGCCTCCACCGGCCACGGGGGCGTCGAAGACCGAACGGGTGCGGGCCCGCGGGACGCCGTCGACCAGGAAGTCGGGCAGGCCGACCCCGCGGGCGAGGGCGCGCGAGACGGTGCGCGCCTCGTGCTCCGTGCGTCCGAGGTACTGGGCCGGCCGCGCGCCCGCGGGGCTCTCCCGGGCGGGGTACCAGAACTGGACCACGACGGTGCGCAGGTCGTGCGGGTCGGCGGTGAAGGTCTCGGGGCGGCGCGGGTCGGTCCACTGCACCACCCGGGTGCCCACCGCGTACTCCCCCGACGGCTCGGGGAACTCGGGGACGGGGAAGGCCCAGGCGGCCACCGGCCCCGTGGCGATGAGGCCGAGGCAGGCCGCCGATCCCGGCAACGCCAGCCACCAGCGGGCCCGCCGGGCGGGCCGGGCGGTGTGGCCGGTACGGCCGGCGTGGCGGTGCCGGGACAGGCGCGGCAGTCCTGTCGATCGGAGGAGGGGCGAGAGGGCGAACGGCAACGCGACGGCGCCGCCCGCCAGTACCGGCACCATCTGCCAGCGGATCCCCGACGTCACGCCCAGCACGATCGCGGACGGCACGAGCACCACCCCCGCCGCGAGCACGACGGGTGGGCGGGCGGCAGTGGGGAGCCAGCGCGCCATCACCAGCGCGGCGGCGCCCAGCAGGGCAAGGACTTCCAGGGGCGACAGGTACAGCCCCGCGACGGTCTCGTTCACCCGGCCATGTTCGGCGCCGGGCGTGCGCCGACGCATCGGTCCCGGGTCGCCCCAGAAGGTGACCGGGGTCGCAAACCGACGCGGTCCCCGTGCGACCGGAAGGGCAATCGATCGGGTCGGGTCAGCGGCCTCCTTGCAACCGCAGGAGGTACCGCGACTCCTCCTGTGGTCGTAGCCCGCCGCCGCGCCGTCAGACGCTGGACTCATGTGCTGCGCGCTCCGGCGGCCTACGGTGACGGAGCCGCCGGAGCGTCGGAGCGCCGGAGTTCCGCAGGTCCGGAGTTTCCGCAGGTCCGGAGCGCTGGAGCGCCGCGGCCGAATCGACGGGACGTGTGATGACCGAGGTCGTGGGGCGCCGGTACCGGGGTTTGCGGCTGCCGCCGGTGGTGGGGGACGCGCTGCTGCCGGCGCTCCTCCTCCTCAACGTCGTGACCACCCGGGCGCCGCGCGAGCTGCCGGTGGCCGCGGCCCTCACGACCGCCCTCGTGCTGCCCCTGGTGTGGCGGCGCCGGGCTCCCCGCACGGTGTTCGGCGCCGTGGCGGCCGCGGCCTTCGTCCAGTGGCTGATGGACGTCCCGCTGCCGGCGGACATCGCCCTGCTGGTGGCCCTCTACACGGTGGCCGCGCGCGCGGACCGGCGCGGCACGCTGATCGCCGCCGCCGTCGCGGAGGGCGGGGCCCTGTTCGCCTGCCTGAGCTGGGCGACGGACGGCGCGTTCCTGACCCCCTTCGTCGCGGTGACCGCGATGGTCGTCGCCGCCGCGGTCCTGGGGGTGAACGTACGGACCACGCGCGCCTATCTCGCAGCCGTGGAGGAACGGGCGGCACGCCTGGAGCGGGAACGGGACCAGCAGGCGCGACTGGCCGCCGCCGAGGAGAGGGCCCGCATCACCCGGGAGATGCACGACATCGTCACCCACAACCTGTCCGTCATGGTCGCGCTCACCGACGCCGCCGTGTACGCGCAGCACCGCTCGCCCGACAGGTCCACCGCCGCGATGCGCCAGGCTTCCGAGACGGGCCGGCAGGCCCTGACCGACATGCGGCGCTCGCTGGGGATCCTGCGGGCCGACGAGCCGGACGGCGAACCGGGCGCGGAGCGCCACCCGTTGCCGGGCATCGCACAACTGGAAGCGCTCGCCGGCCAGATGTGCGCCGCCGGGCTACCGACCCGCGTCGAGGTCCACGGCGAGCACGGCCACGTACCGGCCACCGCACAACTCACCGTCTACCGCCTGGTACAGGAAGCCTTGACCAACAGCCTCAGACACACACCCCCCGGCACGCACGCGAGGGTCCGGATACGGTGCTCGACCGGCGCGGGAGCGGGGGCCGGGACGGGAGCGGGGGCCGGGACGGGCGCCGTGACCGCGGTCGGAGCCGGGAACATCACCGTGGACGTCACCGACGGCGGCCCCGGCCTGCCCGGCACCGTCCCGGCCGGCCACGGCATCCCCGGCATGCGCGAGCGCGCGGCCGCCTACGGGGGGACGCTGGAGGTCGGACCGCTTCCGGGCGGCGGCTGGGGAGTCCGTACGTGCCTCTTCCTCGGCAGCGGCGCAGGGGCGTCCGCATGACGATCCGCATCCTGATCGCCGACGACGAAGCACTGCTGCGCATGGCATTCGGCACGGTCCTGGAGGCCCAGCCCGACATGGCGCCGGTCGGCGAAGCCGCCGACGGGGCCCAGGCCGTACGCCTCGCCCGGGAGCTGCGCCCCGATGTCGTCCTCATGGACGTCCGGATGCCCGGGACCGACGGGATCGAGGCGACCCGGCAGGTCGTCCGGGTCTCGCCGCGGAGCAGGGTGCTGATCCTCACCACCTTCGACCTGGACGAGTACGCCTTCGCCGGACTCAGGGCCGGAGCGTCCGGCTTCCTGGTGAAGAACACCAGGCCCGAGGAGCTGCTCGCGGCGATACGCAACGTGGCCGCGGGCGACGCGGTGGTCTCCCCGCGGATCACCCGCCGCCTGTTGGAGGACCTGCGCCCGCACATCCCCGACGGCAGCGCCGCGGAGCGCACCCAGCGACTGAACCGGCTCAGCGCCCGTGAGCGCGAGGTGCTCGTCCAGGTCGGCGCCGGCCGGTCCAACACCGAGATCGCCGCCGCGCTCGACCTCGCGGAGGCGACTGTGAAGTCCCATCTGGGGCGCATCCTGCACAAGTTGGAGCTCCGCGACCGGATACAGGCCGTGGTCTTCGCCTACGAGAGCCGCCTCGTCCACCCGGCATGACGCACCCGCCGCCCGCCGCGACGACCTCTGCCCCTGGCGGGAACATCGCGGGAGGATCACTGCGGCGCGAACAGCGGCCGGACGGTGCGCACGGCCAGTTCGCGCAGCCAGGCGTGGGCGCGGTCGTCGTCGTAGCGCTGGTGCCAGAGCAGGTACAGGGGGACGTCGGGCATCTGGAGCGGCGCCGGCAGCGGCAGCGTGACCAGGCCGAGTCGCTCCCGGGCGGTGCGGGTGACCGCGTCCGGCAGGGTGACGACCAGGTCGGTGCCGAGTACGAGTCGCAGGGCGAAGGCGGAGGTGGGCCCGGAGGCCACGACGCTGCGTTCGAGGCCGCCCGTCGCCGCGAGGGCGTCGTCGATCGGGTCGCGCAGGTTCCCGCGCCGCGAGACGGTGAGGTGCTCGGCGGCCGCGTAGCGCTCGGGGGTCAGCGCACCCGCGGTGAGCGGGTGGCCCGGGCGGAAGACGACGACCAGCCGGTCCCTGCCGACCAGGCGGCGGCGGACGTCCGGGAGCGACGGAGCACCGGCACTCGATTGGAGGTCGACCTCGCCCCGGCGCAGCTCCGGGGTGTCGGTGCCCGGCTCGGCGGACATCCGCAGCTGGACGCCGGGGGCTTCGCGACGGACGGCGCTGATCAGGGCCGTGCCGCACGCGGCGGTCAGGGCGTCGTGCCAGCGCACGGTGAAGACCCGCTTCAGGCCCGCCAGGTCGAGCTCCTGCTGCGCGGCGAGGAGTTGGTGCGCCTGCTGCACGAGGGTGTGGACCTGGGCGCGCATGGCGAGCGCGCGAGTGGTGGGGACCATGGTGCGACCGGTGCGTACGAGGATCTGGTCGCCGGTGGCCTTGCGGATGCGCCCCAGCGAGCGGCTCATCGCGGGGGCGGTGACGTGCAGACGGGCAGCGGCGCCGGCGACGCTGCCCTCTTCGAGGAGGGCGTCCAGGGCGGTGAGCAGGTTCAAGTCCAATTGCATGGCAGTAACTCTATAAGTGCAGAGCATGCACTTGTCGTTAATCGTCCGGGGCCATAACTTTCGGAGTGCGGCAAGGGGAACAGCGCAAGTCGCCCCCGGCGCCGCCCGATTGACCGACGTACGGACCGAACTCAGGGAGCCCGCCATGAGCACTGCCACTGCCACTGCCACAGCCACTGCCACTGCCACTGCCGCAGTCACCGCCACCGCCGCAGTCACCGCCACGTTCCTGTCCGAGGTGACCGCCGTGGTGAGGACCGCCGGCCTGATCCTGCTGGACCGCTTCACCCCGCATGCCCGGGGAGTGAGCCTGGAGGAGGTCGTGGCGGAGATCCACGCCAATGACGACGCGGTGCTGGACGTGCTCCGGGAGCCGCTTCTCCAGGCCCGGCCGGGGTCGCAGTGGGCGGAGGACGAGTTGGCCGGTGGCGCGCTGCCGGCGGGGGAGTGGTGGGTGGTCGACCCCGCCGAGGGCAACATCAACCACGTCCACGGCATGTCGGACTGGGCCGTGACCGCCACCCTGGTCCGGGACAACCACCCGGTGCTGACGGTCGTCCACCTGCCGCTGACCGGTGACACCTACACCGCTGTCGCCGGCGGCGGCGCCCACCTCAACGGTCACCCGCTGAAGGTGTCCGCCAAGGCCGACCTGGGTGCGGCCCTCATCGGTACCGGCCAGGCCAAGCCCGGCGAGGACGAGGCGACCTTCCGGCGGATCGGTGACTCGGTCACCGCCATGCTCGTCAACGGCCTGGTGGTACGGGTGTCCGTGCCGGCGACGATGCAGCTCATCCACGTCGCCGCCGGGCGGATGGACGCGTTCTGGCAGTTCTCCGACGTCCGCTCCGGCCTGGTCGCCGGCGCCCTGTTGGTCGCCGAGGCCGGCGGCACCGTCACCGACCTGGCGGGCGAAGCCTGGAGCACCGCCAGCCGCGACTTCCTGGCCGCCGCCCCCGGCCTCCACCAGGCCACCCTCGACATCCTCCAGCCGATCGCCTGACGCAGCCCCCTCCTCCTCACCCTCCCCTCCCCCCTCAACAGCACAAGGAGCACCACCCCATGACCACCATCGGCATCCTCGGCACCGGCCGAGTGGGCACCAACCTCGCCACCAAGCTCGCCGCGGCCGGACACCACGTCACGCTCGGCGGCCGCACCCCGGAGGAGAACGCCGCCCGCGCCACCGGGCTCTCCGAGCGGATCTCCTTCGCCGACCAGCGCACCACCGCCCGCACCACGGACATCGTGATCAATGCGACCCCCGGCGACAGCGCCCTCGACCGCCTGGCCGACCTGCGCACCGAACTCGCCGGCAAGATACTCATCGACGTCTCCAACGCCACCCACGACGCCGAGGACGGGCTCCCGGGCGACCTCCTCTACCCCGGCAGCAGCCTCGCCGAAAGACTCCAAGCCGCACTCCCCGACACCCGGGTCGTCAAGACCCTCAACACCATGCTGTTCATGGTCATGACCGCTCCCGAGACCCTGACCACCCCACCGACCGCCTACCTCTCGGGCAACGACGACGAGGCGAAGAAGACCGTTACCGACCTCCTCGCGGACCTGGGCTGGCAGCCCGCCCGGATCGAGGACCTCGGCGACATCACCACGGCCCGCGCCACCGAAGCCATGGTCCTCCTCGTCCCCCACATCCTGCGCCGCAACGGCTTCGCCCCCTTCGCCATCTCCCTGGCCCGCTGACCCGCCCACCGGCTCATGCCTGCTCAGGGGGCGGCTTGAGCCGGGGGAGCGGTGTCGGCGAGGATCGCGTGACGGGCGGCGAGCGCGGCGGCGAGCAGGCCTTCGTCGAGCATCATCTCGCCGTCCCGGGTGGAGTCGTTGACCGGGATCCGGGTACGTCGATCGATCAGTGCCGTCAGCGCGGGCAGCGCGGGCAGCGCATGGCGGCCCATGCGCGCAAGTCCCTCCGCGTAGTACTCGCCGATGCCGTAGGCATCGAGGTGCGGTGTCATGAGGGCGAGGACACGGGGCGCGGCGGTGGGGCCGGCGTGCCGCAGCCACAGCGGGGCGCACACCCCCTGCATGCGCCCGGGCCGTTTGAACGTGAGGTTGTACAGCTGGGCAGCCTGGCGGAAGGTCAGCGGGCCTGCGTCCAGCAAGGCTCCGAAGAGCTCGGGGGCGTGGTGGAGCCGACCGGTGTCCACGGGCTTGGCCCGCAGGACCGCGCCGGCGGTGGCGCTGTCGTACGTCGGCCTCTGCGTCGGGCTCGAACTGCCGAAAAGGTGACGGGGTCGGGGATACGGGGTGACGGCGACCGTGGCGAACAGTGCGCCGTGTGCGCGCATCGCGGCGCGCGAGACGGAGGCGGTCGTGAGGGCTTTGGCCATGGCAGGGCTGACTTCTGGTCCGCAGTGGCGGACGAGGAGCGGTAGGAGTGCGACCGGGGCGGCCCGCCAGTGGTGACAGGCCTCCCGGGCCAAGCCGGCGCCGATGTCACGGGTGGTGGGGTCGCCCAGGAGTCGCGCCACCAGGGCGTGGACGTGACGCTCGCGCCCCAGGTCGCACAGGACCCGGCCCCAGCGCCGACCGACGCGGTCCAGGTGGATCGCGGCCGCACGGGCATCGGCGAGCAACGCCCCATCGAGCGAGGGCCATTGGGGTGCCGGGGCAACGCGCAGGGCCTCCAGGCGGACGAGGAAGCGTACGGAGGGCAGGGGGTCGTCCCGCAAGTGGGCGAGGGAACCCTGGAGATGATCGGCGAGGACAGTGCGCACCACGGGCTCGGTGAGTTCGCCGAGCGCCCGGAGCCCGACGTCCCGACCGCCGGCGCGCACGACGAGGTGCGCGGCTCGGCGGCGTACCTCTTCATCGGGGTCGGTGAGTCGCGCGAGCGCGGCCGCGGCGGCTTCGAGCCACGGGCTGCCTGCCTCGGCGTACGACAGGAGGTCCAGAGCCTCTCGACGTACGAACGCATCGTCGGAGTGCGAGAGTTGGAGCAGCCGGCGGGGTACGGGGCCGGTGCGGTCGGCGCGTAGCGCGTCGATGACCGTGATGCGGGAGGGGTGGGCGGCCGTCGTGGCGTGTCCCGCGGACACGGCCTCGTCCAGCCACTTCACCGGACGGGGCGGTGGCCGCCCTTCCGTGCGCGGAGGTGAGTCATACGGGCGATGATGTCACGCGCGACGACTCCTGGGCCAGGGCATCGGCCGTCGTGGGGGATCGCGGGTCAGGCCGTCTCCTGGCGCTGGGGCGTCCTTCGTGTCCTGACCCCGACGATGACGAGTGCCAGCCCCGTGGCGACGATGCCGAGATAGGCGGCGGGCGGAAGGTCGACGACCTTGTGCAGCCAGCCCCACTCCGTGTCGAAGAAGGTCTGCGAGGCGAAGCCGACGAGCCCCTGGGCTCCTACGACGTAGCCGATGCTTTCGAGGGTGTATCCGATGGTTGTTCGCACGGATCAACCCTCTCGTGGTGGCGCCCGGAGAGCGTCCTCCGCAGGGCCCGAAGCGCGGTAGGCCGAAAGGTGTAGTCGCCCCAGGGGCCCCTCGCCCTTCGCCCGCTGAGCGTCGGGACTGCCGGTGCGCGACACGCCTCAAGAACACGCCCGCCATATGCCCTTGCGCAATGGTCAAGAGTCGTTGACCATTACTCGCATGCCAATCGATGATCTTCCCGAGACGTTCCACGTCACCACCGACGAGCAACTGCGCGCCGTCTCCAACCTCACGCGCCACCGGATCATGGCCGTGCTCCGCTTCGAGCCGGCGACGATCACGCAGATCGCCGAGCGGGTGGGCCTCGCGAAGGGGAGTTCCAGCTATCACGTGCGGCTGCTGGAGCGGGCCGGCCTGGTGAAGGTGGTACGGACCCGCAAGGTCCGCGGGGTCACCGAGCGGTACTACGCCATGGCCGCGCGGGCGATCGTGCTGCCGGACACGGGCGAGGGGGGCCCGGATGTGCTGATGCGGCACGCGGTGGCGGACCTGGAGGCGGCGCCGGCGGATGCCGAGCGGCACGTGCGGATGGCGCACCTGCGGCTCACCGAGGAGCAGTTCACGGCGTTGGGCGAGCGTTTGCAGGCGCTGGCGGACGAATACCGTCAGCTGTCCGATCCGTCGCTCCCGGATGCGTCGCTCGTCTTCGCGCTGTTCCACCCGGCGGCGCGCCAGCAGGTGGAGGGGAAAACCAAGTGAGCTCGGACATACAGAAGTTGCCGGCCGGGTTCGGGCGGCTCTGGACCGCGCAGACGGTGTCCTCGCTCGGTGACGGGGTGATGCACGCCGCGCTGCCCCTGCTCGCGCTGACCTTGACGCGGGATCCGATGGCGCTCGCCGTCGTCACGGCCGCCGGAACGCTGCCCTGGCTGCTCTTCGGCGTGCTCGGCGGCGCGCTGGTGGACCGCTGGGACCGTCGGCGCACGATGTGGGTCGCGGATGCGGCACGGGCGGTACTGCTCGCGGTACCCGTGGTGGCGGCGGCGCTCGACGTGCTGAGCATTCCGCTGCTCGCGGCCGTCGCCTTCCTCCTCGGCATCGGCGGACTCTTCTTCGACACGGCCGCCACGGCCTATCTGCCGGACCTGCTCCGGCGCGATCCCGCACTCCTGGAGCGCGCCAACTCCCGCTTGCGCGGCGCCCAGACGGCCATGTCGGGCTTCGCGGGTCCGCCCGCGGGCAGTGCGCTGCTCGCGCTCGGGCGGGCGGTTCCGCTGCTCGCCGACGCGGTGTCGTTCATGGTCTCCGCCCTGCTCGTACGTACGCTGCCCGCCGTGCCCCGGCCCGTGCCGGAGGTCCGCGAGTCGCTGCTCCGGCAGGCGCGGGCGGGGGCCTCGTACGTCTTCCGGGACCGGTTGCTGCTCGGGCTCGCGCTGCGCCCGGCCGTCGGGAACGTCGCCTTCCTCGCCGTGGAGACCGTACTCGCCCTCTTCGCCCACGACCGCCTCGGCGTCGACACCTTCGGCTTCGGCCTGCTCCTGACGGCGGAGGCCACCGGCGGCCTGCTCGGAGCGGGCATCGCCTCCTACCTCGGCCGACGACTGGGCACCGGCACCGCGCTGACCTGCACGGCCACCGTCGAAGGGCTGGCGATCCTGGGCCTGGCCGCTGCCCCGAACGCGTACGTCGCCGGGCTGGCGCTCGCCGTCTGCGGGGCCGGCATGGGGGCCACGATGGTCCTCGGCCCCTCCCTCCGGCAGGCGATCGTGCCGGCCCACCTGATGGGGCGGGTCGCCTCCACCTCCCGCATGCTGGCCATGTGCGCCGCCCCCATGGGGGCCTTCCTCGGCGGCTGGCTCGCCACCGCCTTCGACCTCCGTACCCCGCTCTACGCCGCGGCCGGCATGCTCCTGGCGATGACGGTCGTCACCGCGTCCATGACCAACAATCGGCGGGTCGAAGCGGCGCTGAGCGCCGCCGCCCGGGACGATGCTCCCGTTCACCCGGCACCCAAGGAACCCGTCCGGGAGGGTGCGTCCCAGGACGTGTGACGGGCCCTGTGGACAGCGGATCAGCGCAGGCGGCCGAGCAGCTCGAAGGTCTCGGCGCGCCGGTTCCAGGCGATGACGGCCAGCGGCACCATGAAGAGGAACGGGGTCCCGGCGTTCTCGCCGTGCATCGCGGTGAGCTGGGTGACGAAGGCGCACGCCAGGAAGACGATCAGGGCCGTGGCGGCCGGCCCGGCCAGCCGTCGGACCAGCAGCCCGACCGCTCCGGCCAGCTCCACCAGCCCGGTCAGGTACATGAACCAGTGGCCCACGCCGATGGCGTCGGAGACGGTGGTCGCGGCGGGGAGCGCCAGCAGCTTGGGCAGCGCGCTGGCCAGGGCGAAGAAGAGCGCGAGCAGGATGCGCAGCGTCCAGACCACCCGGTTCGCGGACCGGCCGGACTTGCCGGACTTCGTGGCCGAGGGGGTGGCGGTAGCGGCGGAGGCGGTCGTAGCCGGCGTCGTGGTGGCGGTGGTGGCGGCGGTGTTGGACATGTGAGGTCTCCCTGGTCGGCTGTCGTGGCTTCCTCAGGTTTGACCGCCGCCACCGACCGAACTCATCGGTCCCGGTGGAGGAATCTCCGGCAGTTCTGCCCCGGGCCGGGGTCGGGCCAGGGCTTCAGCTGTTGATGCAGGTGCTGCCGCCGGCGGGGTTGAGCAGGGCGAGCACGTTGAGGGTGTTGCCGCAGACGTTGATCGGGATGTGGATCGGAACCTGGATCACGTTGCCCGACAGGAGGCCCGGAGAGTTGGCGGCGACGGCGGAAGCGCCCGCATCGGCCGACGCCGCGGTCGCTCCACCGACGACGGCCATGCCGACGGCGATCGCGAGGGCTGCGCTCTTCAGAAGACGAGACATGAGGGGCTCTCCTTGTTGCTCCAATGACGCCTGGGCGCCAGCGGCCCGGTACCGGGCCGCACCCCCTCTTCGGCACGGCACCGCAGTACGGTTCGGCCCCAGCCGGTCCGTTCACCCGAAGGGGGCCGTGCGTGACGGCATCCGGCCCAAGGGGGGAGCGTCCGGCGGCCCCACGGGTAAGGCCACGGCTACGGCCGCGCGGGCGCGACGGCCTCGTTGTAGGCCTTCCAGATCAGCGGCGGGAAGGCGCTGCCCCGCTCGGAATCGGGGCCGCCCACACCCTGCATCGGCAGCAGCTGCGGGACGTCGGGCTTCGTGCGGAACATCGCGACCGAGGTGCTCAGGTCCGGCGTCACGCCGATGAACCAGGCGGAGTTCATGCGGTCGTTCGGACCGGTCCTGCCCGCCCAGGACGGAACGAAGGTGTTTGCGTCCTTCGGCGGTCCGAGGGCGGTCCAGCTCACCTGGCGCAGCGCCGAGCCGACGGCCGCGGCCGTGTCGGCGCTGACGGCCCGCCGCGGCTTGCCCGGACCGAAGCCGCCGTCCACCGCGACGCCGTTCCGCTCGACCTTGGTCACCGAGTAGGGGTCGGCGGCCCGGCCCTGGTTGACGAAGGTCGTGTAGGCGCTGGCCAGCCGGACGGCGCTGGGCGTGGAGGTGCCGATGGAGAACGTCGGCTCCAACTTGGCCATGCTCTCCTCGCGCAGCCCCGACGCGACCGCCACCTCCTTGACCGTCTTCAGCCCGATCTTCTTGCCGATCTCCACGAACGGCGTGTGGTCGGAGTTCACCAGGGCCGCGTGGAGGGCCACGGACGACGTCGACGGCCCTGCCGGTTCGGGCTTGGGGGGAGCGGGGCCCGAAGTGGCGGCGGGGCGGTTCTTGCCGTCGGACTCCTGCTCCAGGGCAGCTGCGTACACGAAGGGTTTGAACGCCGAGGCCGCCGGCACGCCCGAGGTGTCCGCGTTGTTGGTGAAGTGCTCGATCGCGTCGGAGCCGCCGTAGACCGCGATGACCGCTCCGTCCTTGGGGCGGATCGAGGCGGCGCCGACCTGCACGTGCTCGTCCTCCGCGCGCTTCTTCGGGTCGAGGCGCTCCGCGCGCACTTGCTCGACGGCCTTGGTCAGCGCCAGCACCTTGTCCTTCTCGAAGGTGGTGTGGACGTTGTAGCCACCACCGGCCAGGTCCTTGTCCGTGATCCCGCTGCGGCTCTTGAGGTACTTGTTGGCGATGTCGACGAGGTAACCGGTCTGCCCCGCCTGGCTGGTCGGCTTGACGGGAGACTTCGGCTCGGGGAACTTCGTGTACTTCGCGCGTTCCTCGGCGCTCATCGAACCCGTGGTGACCTGCCGGTCCAGGATCCAGCTCCAGCGGTCCTCGGCCCGCTGGTGGTTGTCGGCGCTGAGGGACGGGTCGAAGCTCTCCGCGCCCTTGAGCACCGCCGCCAGCAGGGCGCCCTGACCGGGGTTCAGGTCCTTGGCGGGGATGCCGTAGTAGGCGTACGAGGCTGCCTGGACGCCGTACGCGTCGCGGCCGAACCAGGAGGTGTTGAGGTACCCCTCCAGGATCTCCGCCTTGGGACGCTGGTTGCTGATCTTCAGGGAGAGGAAGAGTTCTTTGACCTTGCGCGTGACGGTCTGGTCCTGGCTCAGGTAGGAGTTCTTCACGTACTGCTGGGTGATGGTGGAGCCGCCCTGGGTCTCCTTGCCCTTGAAGATGTTGACGGCGGCGCGCCCGATGCCCGTCACCGAGACGCCCGAGTCGCTGTAGAAGTCCGCGTTCTCCGCCGAGATGACGGCGCCCTGGACGGAGTCGGGAACCTGGGCGAGCTTCACGTCCTGCCGGTTCACATTGCCGACGCTCACCATCCGGCTGCCGTCCGCCCAGTAGTAGACGGTGGCCTGGCGGCTCGCCGAGTCGTGCGGGTCCGGTATCTCGACCTGTATGTAGACGGTGATGAAGAGGCCGGTGAGGGCGGCGACGAAGAACAGGAACAGGCCGCAGACGAGCTTCCAGGAGGGCGTCCAGCGCCGCCAGCCCCGCCGGCCGCGCCGGGGGAAGTCGATGAGACGGCGACGGACCTTCCTACGGGCTGACCTGCGTCTCTCCGCTCGCCCCGGCGGGCGCCCGGTGCGTTGCGGACCTTCCGTTCGCTCGTCGCTCCCAGTGGTGTCCGTACTGCCGGTGTCATCCGCGCGGCGTTTGTGGGGCAGCCTCATGGGGGATGCGGACCTCCTCGATCGCGAGCCGTCGCTTCGGGGCGGCGACGGACTCGGCCGGGAAGATGATCACATCGCGGTCGTGGTTGGTTCGTTCACAAAATCTTCAAATGCGGCACGGGACTTAGATCGCGATCTATCGGGTGAGATGGGCAAATCGCCTACTGTCGGCGGTGGTTACCGGCGGTCACCATTCGACATCTGGGCGGCGGCGGTTCGCCTCAGCGCGTACGCGACGTCGCCCTGGGCGGCGACCAGTCCGGCGAGCACGTCCAACGTCCCGGCCAGGACGAGCAGTCCGCGACCCCGACCAGCACCGCCCGGGACTCGCTCGGGCGCAACGCACGCATGATCGGGTCGGGCCGCATCCAGTTCTTCGAGCCTCTGTTTGATCTCCTCGGGGTCCGAGCCCGTCACCGCGAAACGCCGCTACGGCGATCGGTGTGTGCCGACCAGGTGGGCGGCCTCCTCGTCCAAGTGCTGGAGCAGGGCCTGTAGGGCGGGGGTGCGGGTGCGGTGCGACGCTTCCGTCGTGCCCACCGTCCGGCTCACCGAGGGGAGGTCGACCGGCAGGGCCGCCAGGCGTTCGTCGTCGCGCAGCACCAGCTCGGGCAGCAGCGCCACCATGGTCGTCTGGAGCAGCAGGGCGCGCATCGTCAGGATCGACGTGCACTCCACCCGGTCCACCGGGAGCGCCAGGCCCTGTTCCACGAACAGGGCCTCCAGTTCCTGCCGCAGTGCGGTCTGTTCCACCGGCAGGATCCACGGGTACTCCAGCGCGTCCAGCAGCGAGAGCGGCGCGGCCTGCGTACCCACCGGTGGCCGTGGGTCCAGGAGGGGGTGTCCGGCGCGGACCGCCAGCATGATCCGCTCCCGGTACAGCATCCGCTGGTGCAGCCGCTCGCCCTCCTTCGGCGCCGGGCCCACCCGACCCACGATCACGTCCAACTCGCCGCCGAGTAGGGCGGGATGGAGTACGTCGACGGTCCCCTCGCGGACGACCACGGTCAGCCGCGGGCGCTCCTGCTTCAGGCGGGCGATGGCCCGGGGGAGCAGCACGTTCGCACCGGCCAGCAGCGTCCCCACCGTCACCGTGCCTTCGTGGCCCTGCCGCAGGCCGTCCAGGTGCTCACCGGCCCGACGGACCTCCGTGATCACCGCCCGCGCGTGTCCGGTCAGCGCCTCCCCGTAGACGGTGGGGCGCATGCCGCGCGGCTCGCGCACGAACAACGGCAGGTCGGCGATGGCCTCCAGCTCCCGCAGGGTACGGGTCGCGGCGGGCTGCGTGAGGTGCAGCGCCTGCGCCGCCCGCGCCACGCCCCCGTGCTGCACGATCGCGACCAGGAGCGTCAGGTGCCGGAACTTCAACCGGCCGTCCAGCAGGTCCATCGGGGCAGCCCCTTTCAGGGGGTTCTCTCCACGGGGCGTGTCGCATCGGGGCGCAGTGCTGGCCGGTTCCCAGCTGTTTTGCAGGCCGCATCCGACCCTTCCATATCTGAACCGGTATGGGAACCACGTGATTTGGCATTGGTTGGGCATACCGATGTCGGCGCATGATGTCCGCACGATCCGGGGTCCAGAACCGAAGCCCCCGGCCTGCTAGGGGAGGTCTGCAAGGTGAGCGCACCTGTGCGGCATTACGTGGGAGGCGGCTTCGACGCGTCGGGCGATCCGTTCCCGCTCGTCGATCCGGTCAACGGACGCACCGTCGGCGAGGTGCCCTCGGCCCCCGTCGAGGTCGTCGACCGCGCGGTGCGCGCCGCCCGGGAGGCGCTGCGCGGGCCGTGGGGCACGTGGAGCCCCGCCGACCGGGCCCGGGCACTGCACCGCATCGCCGACGGCATCGAGCGGCGGTTCGAGGAATTCGTCGCCGCGGAGTGCGCCGACACCGGAAAGCCCCGCGAGCTCGCGGCCGGCGTCGACATCCCGCGGGCCATCGCCAATTTCCGCGCGTACGCCGAGCTCCTCGCCGGGCGCAGCGAGCGGTCCTGGCACACCGGGACCCCCGACGGGCGGGGCGCGCTCAACTACACCGTGCGCAAGCCGCTCGGCGTGGTCGCGGTGATCTCGCCCTGGAACCTGCCGCTGCTGCTGCTCACCTGGAAGGTCGCGCCCGCCCTGGCGATGGGCAACACGGTCGTCGCCAAGCCCTCCGAGCTCACGCCCGGTACGGCCTGTCTGCTGGCCGAGGTGACCGCCGAGGCCGAACTGCCCGCCGGGGTCTTCAACCTCGTGCACGGCCCGGGCGCCGACGCCGCCGGCCAGTGGCTCACCGAGCACCCCGGCGTGGACGCGATCGCCTTCACCGGCGAGTCCGGCACCGGCACCACCATCATGCGCGCCGCCGCGGCCCGCCTCGCGCCGGTCTCCTTCGAGCTGGGCGGCAAGAACGCGGGGCTGGTCTTCGCCGACGCGGACCTGGACCGGGCCGTCGCGGGCACACTCCGGTCCGCCTTCACCCACAGTGGCCAGGTATGCCTGTGCACCGAGCGGCTGTACGTCGAGCGCTCGGTCTTCGACGAGTTCGCCGAGCGGCTCGCCGAAGGGGCGCGGGCGCTCAGCGGCTACGGGCCGATGATCTCCGCCGCCCACCGCGACAAGGTGCTCGGCCACGTGGCCAAGGCGGCTGCCGACGGCGAGGTGCTCGCGGGAGGCGGCGCGCCGAGCTTCGGCGACGAGCGCGACGGTGGCTTCTTCGTCGAGCCGACCGTGCTGACCGGACTGCCCGAGGACCACCCGGCGGTGCGCGAGGAGATCTTCGGCCCCGTCGTGCACTTGGCGCCCTTCGACACCGAGGCGGAGGCGCTCGCCCTGGCCAACGCCGGCCCGTACGGCCTTGCCGCCACCGTGTGGACCGACGACCTCGCCCGCGCCCACCGGGTCGCCCCCGCGCTGGAGGTGGGCATCGCCTGGGTCAACACCTGGAACCTGCGCGACCTGCGCACGCCCTTCGGCGGCGTGAAGTCCTCCGGGATCGGTCGCGAGGGCGGCGACCACTCCCTCGACTTCTTCTCCGAGCCGATGAACGTGTGCGTGAAACTGTGACCCACCGCCCTGTTGCGGCAGCCCCCGCCCCAGCCCCCGTCCCCGCCGCCACGCCCGCCGCCCTGGCGCGGGCCGCCGAGCTCCTCGACCGGGCGCGCCGTACCGGGGTGCCCTGCGCCCCCGTCCGTGACGTCCTGCCGGTCGGCGACCTGGACAGCGCCTACGCCGTCCAGGCCCTGCTCACCGACCGCCGCCTCGACGAGGGCCGGCGCATCACCGGCTGGAAGGTCGGGCTCACCTCGGCCGCCGTACAGGCGCAGCTCGGCGTGGACACCCCTGACTTCGGCGCCCTGTTCGACGACACCGCTGTACCCGACGGCGCCGACCTGCCCTGGGGCGCCGTGCTCCAGCCCAAGGCGGAAGCCGAGGTCGCGCTCGTCCTGGAAGGCGACCTGGACCACGAACGGCACACCGTCGCCGACGTCATCCGGGCCACCGCCTTCGTGCTGCCCGCCATCGAGATCGTCGGCAGTCGCATCCGCGACTGGGACATCACCGCCGTCGACACCATCGCCGACAACGCCTCCAGCGGCGCGTACGTCCTCGGCAACCGGCCCGTACTGCTCCGCGACCTCGACCTGCGCACCGCCGGCATGGTCCTGGAGCTGCGCGGTGAGCCCGTCTCCACCGGCGCCGGCGCCGCCTGCCTCGGGAATCCGCTGCACGCCGCGGTCTGGCTCGCCGACACGCTCGTACGCCTGGGGCGTCCGCTGCGGGCGGGGGACACCGTGCTCACCGGCGCACTCGGTCCCATGGCTGCAGTCGCCCCCGGCGACGTGCTCGAAGCGCGCATCGAGGGCCTCGGCTCGGTCCGCGCGGCCTTCGGGTCCGACCCGGCGCAGGCACCGGCGGGGGAGGCCCGATGAGCCGCACCCCCGCCCGCACCCACACCCCCACCGGCCTCGACGTCGGCGCCCTCGCCGAGCGGCTCGACACCGCCGCCCTCGACGCCCGCACGGTCGCCGGCGGGAGCACCGGGCTCACCACCACCGACGAGGCGTACGCCGTCCAGCGGGCGCTGGTGGCCCGGATGACGGCGCGCGGCGAGCGGATCACGGGCTTCAAGCTCGGTTTCACCAGCCTCGCCAAGATGCGGCAGATGGGGGTGTCCGACCTGATCCACGGTCGGATCACCGACCGGATGCACATCACCGACGGCGGCCGGTACGACGTCTCGGGTCTGATCCATCCGCGGGTCGAGCCCGAGGTCGCCTTCCTGCTCGGGGACACCCTCGTCCCCGGCGGGGACCCGGTGGCCGCCGTCGCCGCGGTGGCCCCGGCACTGGAGGTCATCGACTCGCGGTACGACGGCTTCGCCTTCTCCCTGCCCGAGGTCATCGCCGACAACACCTCCGCCGCCGGCTACGCCGTGGGCCCGTGGACCGCCGCGGGCGAGCTGACGCACCCCGGCGGCCTGGCCAACCTCGGCGTGCTGCTGGAGATCGACGGGCGTCCGGCCCAGTCCGGTTCGACCGCCGCGATCCTGGGGCACCCGCTGCGGGCCCTGGCCGCCGCGGCCCGGCTCGCCGGGGAGCTGCCCGCCGGGACCGTGATCCTCGCCGGCGCGGCGACCGCCGCCGTACCGCTGCCGCCCGGCACCCACGTACGGGCCACGGTCGCCACCCTCGGCAGCGTCCGGTTCAGCACGGCCCCCACCGCCACCACCCCTTCCGCTACGAAGGAGTCCGCATGATCGTCCCCGGCGCCGCGGAGCCCCGTGGCCGTTTCCCGCACCTGCGCCGGGCCGGCGACCTCGTCTACGTCTCCGGCACCAGCTCGCGCCGCCCCGACGGCACCATCGTCGGCGCGGCCGCCGACCCGATGGGCGTCACCGACCTGGACGTCCGGGCCCAGACACGGGCCGTCATCGAGAACATCGGCGCTCTGCTCGGCGCCGCCGGCGGCGGCCTCACCGACCTGGTCTCCGTCACCACCTACCTCGTGAACATGAACGACTTCGGCGGCTACAACGAGGTCTACGCGGAGTACTTCGACGAGGACGGACCGGTGCGCACCACCGTCGCCGTCCACCAACTCCCCCACCCCCACCTGCTGATCGAGATCAGTGCCATCGCCCACCTGCCGCAGGAGCTGCACGCATGACCGCGACCCCGTTCAACCTCCACGCCTGGATCGAGGAACATCGCCACCTCCTCCGACCGCCCGTCGGCAATGTCCAGATCTGGCAGGACGCCGACCTGATGGTGACCATCGTCGGCGGCCCCAACCGGCGCACCGACTTCCACGACGACCCGATCGAGGAGTTCTTCTACCAGTTGGAGGGCGACATGGTGCTGCGGGTCATGGACGAGGAGGGCAGACCCCCGCGCGACATCCACATCCGTCAGGGCGACGTCTTCCTGCTGCCGCCGCACGTACGGCATTCGCCGCAGCGCCCGGAAGAGGGCAGCATCGGCATGGTCGTCGAGTTCGCCCGCCCCGAGGGCAGCCTCGACGCCTTCGAGTGGTACTGCACGCGATGCCACCACCTGGTGCACCGCAGCGAGGTGCAGCTGACCTCGATCGTCGACGACCTGCCGCCGATCTTCAACGCCTTCTACGCCGACGAGGCCGCCCGCACCTGCGGCAACTGCAAGGCCGTGCACCCCGGCAAGGAGTGGCCCGAGGAGATGCGCCCGCGGACCCGGCGGGACGGGGCGGACGCATGACCGTCGTCGACATCCACGCCCACGTCTTCCCGGAGATCACCCGCGCCCGGTCGCGGAGCCTCACCGGGTCCGACGAGGCCCCCTGGCTGCGGACCTCGGACGGTCCGGACGCCGGGATGATGATGGCCGGCGCCGAAGAGTACCGGCCGGTGGGGCGCACGCTGTGGGACCCCGCCGCCCGCGTCGCGGACCTCGATCGCCTCGGGGTGGCGGTGCAGGTGCTGTCCAGCACCCCGCTGATGTTCGGCTACTCGCTGCCCGCCGATCGAGCCGTCGACTGGTGCCGGGCCGTCAACGAGGGGCTGCTCGCGTACAGTTCGTACGCTCCCGACCGGTTGGCGCCCCTGTGCCAGGTGCCGCTGCAGGACACGGAGGCGGCCTGCGCCACGCTCTCCGAGGCGATGCGCCAGGGTTTCCGCGGCGTCCACATCGGCAATCACCTCGGCGACCGCGACCTGGACCACGGCGCCCTGGTGGAGTTCCTCGCGCACTGCGCCGACGAGGGCGCCGCCGTCCTCGTCCACCCCTGGGACCTGCCCACCGGACCGCGGTTCTCCCGCTACATGCTCGCCTGGCTCGCAGGGATGGCGGCCGAGACCCACCTGACGATCCTGTCGCTGATCCTCTCCGGCGCCTTCGAGAGGCTGCCCGCCTCGCTGCGGCTGCTGTTCGCGCACGGCGGCGGCAGCTTCCCCTACCTGCTGGGCCGCGCCGACAACGCCTGGCACCGCCGGGACCTGGTGCGCGCCGACAGTCCGCGCCCGCCGTCCGCCTACACCGACCGGTTCTCCGTCGACTCGGCCGTCTTCGACCCGGGCGCGCTGCGCCTGCTGGTGGACGTGATGGGTGCGGAGCGGGTACTGCTCGGCTCGGACCACCCCTTCCCGCTGGGCGAGGAGGACATCGGCCGGCTGGTGCGGGAGAGCGGGCTGACCGCGGACGAGAAGGAGGCGGTGCTGGGCGGCAACGCCGTCCGGTTCTTCGGGCTGGAGGACCTGGTGGGGGACCGGCCCCCGGACCGCGCCCCGGACCGCACCGCACACGACATGGAGAAGGAGGCCGCGCGATGAAGGCCGCCGTCATCGGCTCCGGCAACATCGGCACCGATCTGCTCGTCAAACTGATCCGCGGCCGGGGCGTGGTCACCGCCGCCGCGATGATCGGCATCGACCCCGACTCCGAAGGGCTCGCCCGCGCCCGCCGCCTCTCCGTCCCCACCAGCGCCGACGGAGTGCAGGGCCTCATCGCCCTGGACGGTTTCGACGACATCGACATCGTCTTCGACGCCACCTCCGCCGCCGCCCACCGCGCCAACGCCGCCGCCCTCGCGCCCCACGGCAAGACGCTCATCGACCTGACCCCCGCGGCCATCGGCCCGTACGTCGTCCCGTCGGTCAACCTCGACGAGCACCTGGACGCCGCGAACGTCAACATGGTCACCTGCGGCGGCCAGGCCACCATCCCCGTCGTCGCCGCCGTCTCCCGCGTCGCCCCGGTCCACTACGCCGAGATCGTCGCCTCCATCGCCTCGCGCTCCGCGGGACCCGGCACCCGGGCCAACATCGACGAATTCACGGTGACCACCGCCCGTGCCATCGAGCAGGTCGGCGGCGCGACCCGCGGCAAGGCCATCATCGTGCTCAACCCGGCCGAACCACCGCTCCTCATGCGCGACACCGTGCACTGCGTCGTCGACGACTGCGACACCGACCGCGTCGCCGACTCCGTGCGCGAGATGGCCGCGTCCGTCGCCGCCTACGTCCCCGGCTACCGGCTCAAGCAGCAGCCCCAGTTCCGCACCCTGGCCGCCGACGACCCCCTGGTCGGGCTCGCCGGCGCGGGCCGCCTCCTGGTCTCGGTGTACCTGGAGGTCGAGGGCGCCGCCCACCACCTGCCCGCCTACGCCGGAAACCTCGACATCATGACCGCCGCCGCGCTGCGCACCGCCGAGCGCCTGGCCGAACGGAGCCCGGCCCGATGACCCGCGTCTACGTCCAGGACGTGACCCTGCGCGACGGCATGCACGCCGTCTCCCACCGCTACACCGTCGACCAGGTCCGCGCCATCGCCGCCGCGCTCGACGCGGCCGGCGTCGACGCCGTCGAAGTCGCCCACGGCGACGGCCTGTCCGGCTCCTCCGTCACCTACGGACCCGGCGCCCACACCGACTGGGAATGGCTGGAGGCGGCCGCCGACGTCCTGCGGCGCGCCCGGCTCACCACGCTCCTGCTGCCCGGCATCGGCACCGCCGAAGACCTGCGCCGCGCCCACGCGCTCGGCGTCACCTCCGTACGCGTGGCCACCCACTGCACCGAGGCCGACATCTCCGCCCAGCACATCGGGCTCGCCCGCGAGCTGGGCATGGACGTCGCCGGCTTCCTGATGATGTCCCACCTCGCCGATCCCTCCGAACTCGCCCTCCAGGCACGGCTGATGGAGTCGTACGGGGCGCACTGCGTGTACGTCACCGACTCCGGCGGCCGCCTCACCATGGACGGGGTCCGCGACCGGGTCCGCGCCTACCGCGACGTCCTCGAACCCGGCACCGAGATCGGCATCCACGCCCACCACAACCTCGGCCTCGGCGTCGCCAACAGCATCGTCGCCGTCGAGGCCGGCGCGCACCGGGTCGACGCCTCGCTCGCCGGACAGGGCGCCGGCGCCGGGAACGCCCCGCTGGAACCCGTCGTCGCCGTCTTCGACCTGCTGGGCTGGGAGCACGGCTGCGACCTCTTCCCGCTCACCGACGCCGCCGAGAACCTCGTACGCCCCACCCAGGACCGGCCCGTGCGCGTCGACCGCGAGACGCTGACGCTCGGCTACGCCGGGGTGTACTCCAGCTTCCTGCGGCACGCCGAGACCACCGCCGCCCGGCACGGCCTGGACACCCGCGACCTGCTCGTCGAGGCGGGCCGCCGCAGGCTCGTCGGCGGGCAGGAGGACCTGCTCACCGACATCGCGCTCGACCTGCGCCGGGAACCCGGCGCGGACGCCCCCACGCTCACCCCCACCCCGGCCCCCGCCCACAGCGCCACCCCTTCCTGTACGGAGGACGTACCCGCATGTTGAAACAGCGCGCCGCCGAGCTGGACTCCGCCGATCCGATCGCCCACGTGCGCGACCGCTTCACCCTCCCCGAGCACGTCGTCTACCTCGACGGAAACTCCTTGGGCGCCCTGCCCACCGCCGTCCCCGCCGCGGTCGAGGACGCCCTGCACCGCCAGTGGGGCACCGACCTGATCCGCTCCTGGAACGCGAATGGCTGGTGGGACGCCCCTGTCCGCACCGGCGATGCCATCGGCCGCCTCGTCGGCGCCGCCCCCGGTCAGGTCGTCGTCGGCGACTCGACCAGCGTCCAGCTCTTCAACACCCTGCTCGCCGCCGCCCGCATGCGCCCGGGCCGCCAACTGCTGCTCACCGACCCGGACCACTTCCCCACCGACCAGTACGTCGCCGACTCCGTCGGCCGGCTGCTCGGCCTCGACGTCCGCCGGGTCCCCGCCCGCGAGGCCGCGGGGGTGCTGGCCGCCGAGGGCGATCGGGTCGCCGTCGCCGCGTACGCCCCCGTCGACTACCGCACCGGCGAGCTGTACGACATGGCGGCCCTCACCGCCGCCGCCCACGCGGCCGGGGCACTCGTGCACTGGGACCTCTGCCACGCCGCCGGCGCGCTGCCCATCGAACTCGACGCGATCGGGGCCGACTTCGCGGTGGGCTGCGGTTACAAGTACCTCTCCGGCGGTCCCGGCGCCCCCGCCTTCGCCTACCTGGCCCACCGGCACCAGGAGGACTTCGACCATCCCGTCACCGGCTGGCACGGGCACGCGCGGCCGTTCGCGATGTCCGGTACGTACGCCCCGGCACCCGGCATCACCCGCGCCCGCATCGGCACCCCGCCGCTGCTCTCGTTGATCGCCCTGGAAGCGGCGCTCACCGCCTACGACGGCGTCGACATGGCGGCCGTACGCACCAAGAGCCTGTCCCTGACGGGCTTCTTCCAGGAATGTGCCGACGCGCTCCTCGACGGCCTCGGCTTCACCATGGCCACCCCGCGCGACCCCGAACGCCGCGGCAGCCAGGTCGCGCTGCGCCACCTGGAGGCGTACCCGCTGGTCGCCGCCCTCACCGCGCGCGGCGTCATCGGCGACATGCGGGCCCCCGACCTGCTGCGCTTCGGCTTCAACGCGCTCTACCTCACCCACGCGGACGTACTGCACGCCGTACGCGAGCTGCGCGACATCGCGACGACGTCCGCCCACCGGGCCCCGGAGTTCCAGCAGCGCCCCACCGTCACCTGAGGCCCCGCGCACCGCCCCGCCTCCGCCACTCCTTTCCTCTCTTTCTCCGCCCCCCCCGCAGCCGAGACCTTCGAGGACTCACATGAGATCCCTGCGCACCACGGCGGCACTGGCCACGGCCGTGGCCGTCGCCACCGTCGCGACCCTGCTCGCGCCCGGCGCCACCGCGACCACCGCCTCGACGGCGACCACCGCCGAGGACCCGAACATCCGCGACGTCTGCGAGGACCGCCGCCCCGGCCCCGCCGACCCCGGCGCGTACGGCGTGCAGCTCGACGGGACCTTCCGCCACCCCGCCCTCACCCCGGTCGACGAGGAGCACGAACACTCCTTCCCGGGCCGCAACGAGAACTACGACACCCGCTCGTACATCAAGAACATGAAGGTCGAAGCCGCCTACGAGGGAGCCGACTTCACCCCCGACTTCTTCCACACCTGGCAGAACGTCGTCGACTTCGACGGCCGCCGCTACCTCTTCCAGTACGACCGCTCGGAGGGCCGCGTCTACGACATCACCGACGTGAAGAAGGTGACGGTCGTCGAGAAGATGTCGCGCGCGGACATCGGAGGCGACGAGACCAAGGCCAATGCCTCCTGGGCCGCCAACGACTACTGGGGCGCCTCCACCATCCAGTGGAACAAGAAGCTGCGCGCCTACGTGATGGTGCAGAGCTTCGAGGACAAGCGGCAGATCTCCGAACTCACCGACGAGCCCGGCCACGACAAGTACGGCAACCCGGCCGGCGTCGAGAAGCTCCGCGGCAAGCCCGGCCTGAAGGGCTTCAAGGTCTTCCGTCTGGACGGCCCCCGCAAGAAGGACTGGAAGCTCCTCAGCACGGTCTCCACCGACTCCACCCAGCGGGACCCGCTGTCCTCCGACCCGAACAAGGCCCAGCAGGGCTCCGGTTCGCTCGACGTGCCGTACTGGACCGGCGAGAAGTACATGTTCATCGCCACCGCCCCGAACGACACCTACTCCGGCACCGAATACCCCACCAACCTGCACTCCGCCGGCTACCAGTCCTGGGACATGTCCGACCCCGCGCACCCGAAGCTGCTCGACACCTGGCACCTGCCGGGCCAGCGCACCGGCGAGGACGCGGCGTACCGGACCAACCCGCGCTGCGGCAACCGCACCAGCTGGATGGGCGCGCGGATGCCGCTCTTCATCCCCAAGCCGGTGGAACAGGGCGGGCGTTACGCCTTCGCCGCCATGGGCGGCTACGGCCTGACCGTCCTCGACATCTCCGACCCGGCCGACATGAAGGCCGTCGGCCACCTCGACCTGCCGCCCTCCGTCTCCGGCACCGAGGGCGACAACATCGACGTGTCGCAGTACGAGAGGACCGGGTTGATCTACTACTCGGGCTACCCGCTCACCGAGGACTGCTACGAGCCGTACAAGGACGTCTACCAGATCGACGCCAAGGACCCGAAGCACCCGCGCGTCGTCGGCACCCTGGCCCGCCCGACCCCGCCCAAGGCGGCCGGCTTCCAGGACTTCTGTCAGCGGCGCGGCAGCTTCGGCCCCAAGCGCACCGGCTACTACACCAACCCCGGAAAGCACGACGCCGGCGTCCTCGGGTACGGCTTCTACAACGCGGGCGTGCAGTTCTTCGACGTGAAGAACCCGGCCAGGCCCGAGATCGAGGCGTACTTCGTCCCCAAGGCGTACGGCCCCGAGACCCCGGACTACGCCTACGGCAACCAGACCCACGGCGTGTACGTGGAGTGGGACCGCAACATCGCCTGGGTGCTGACCAATCACGGCATCTACGCGCTGTCCTCGCAGAAGGTCCTGGGACAGCCGCACCTGACGCGCCCCGAAAAGCCTTTCCGCAACAGCGAGTTCTGAGCAGCTCCCGCCCCGCTCCCTCACCGCCAGCTCTCCGTAGAGAAGGACGTCCCCGCCATGGCCGCTCCGGAAAGACCCGCCCCCTCGCCCGCACCCGTGCCCGCACCCGCTCCCGCCGGGTCCCCCGAAGGTCCGTCCCCGCAGCAGCCGGGCCTGGTGCGGTCGCTCACCCACCGCCAGACCACCATGATCGGCCTGGGCTCGGCCCTCGGCACCGGCCTCTTCCTCGGCTCCGGCTCCGCGATGGGCGCCGCCGGTCCGGCCGCGATCGTCTCGTACGCCATCGGAGCCGTCCTCGTCGCGATCATCGCGGTGCTGCTCGGCGAGATGTCCGCGGCCCACCCGGTCCAGGGCTCCTTCGGCGTCATCGCGCACAAGTACCTCGGTCCCTGGGCCGGGTTCCTCACCCGCTGGACGTACTGGTTCAGCGCCGTCGTCGTCATCGGCACCGAGGTCGTCGCGTCCGCGCTCTACATACGCTGGTGGTGGCCGGGCGTGCCGATGACGGCGGCCATCCTCGCGGTCGCGGCGGTGGTCCTCGCGGTCAACGTCATCAACGTGAAGTCTTTCGGCACCACCGAGTTCTGGCTGTCCACCATCAAGGTGACCGCCCTGTGCGCCTTCATCCTGTGCGCCGCCTTCCTCGTCTTCTTCGGCCTGCCGGACAGCGGGGCCACCGGCTTCGCGCACCTCACCGACGACGGCGGTTTCATGCCGCACGGCGCGAAGTCGATCTGGATCGCCATGTCGGTGGTGATGTTCGCGTACGCCGGCTTCGAGGTCGTCGCCATCGCCTCCGCCGAGGCGACCGACCCGCAGCGCACCATCCGTACCGCGATGCGACAACTCGCCTGGCGGCTCAGCGTGTTCTACGTCCTGTCCATCACCCTGGTCATGGCCGTGATCCCGTGGCAGCGCCTCGCCGCCGGTGACGGCAGCGTGGAGGCGAGCCCGTTCGTGCGGGTCTTCACCGACGTCGGCGTGCCCGCCGCGGCCACCCTGACCAACCTCGTGGTGCTCATCGCGGCGATCTCCGCGGCCAACGCCCACCTGTACGGAGCCTCCCGGCTGCTCCACTCCCTCGGCGCCGACGGTCTGGCTCCGGCCCCGCTGGCCGCACTCACCGCCCGGGGCGTGCCGGCCGCGGCCCTGGCCGCGTCCACCCTGGGCATCGCGGTCGCCGCACTCCTCGCCTTCTACGACGTCGGCGGCATCTTCGGCATCCTGATGTCCATCGCCCTGTTCGCGGTACTGCTCGTCTGGCTGCTCATCCTCGCCTCGTACGTCGCCTTCCGCCGCCACCGGGACGCGCACCCGGCGGACTTCACCGGCTTCAGCGTCCTCGGCGGTCCGGTGCTCGCGGTGGTGGCCGGCGCGGGGGTCCTCGCCGTCGCCGCCACCGCGATCGAGGTCCCGGACATGCGCCAGGCGGCAGGGGTGGGCCTCGCCTTCACCGTCGTGCTCCTGATCGCCTACGCCCTGATCGCGGCCGGCCGCCGCAAGCGGGCCTGAGGGCCCGGACCGCCGCGGCGAGCGGTCGGCCGCCCCTGGGCAGGGGCGGCCGACCGCTTCGCGACATGTGTGGGCCGCCCTACCCGACGACCTTCGTCACGACGGGCGCCCCGGCCTCCACCGTGCGGCTGACCGTGCAGAGCTTGTCATGCGAGGTCTTCACGGCACGCGGCAGGATCGCCCGCGCCCGGTCACCGCCTTCCCCCTCGGGGAAGCCGACGGTGAAGGCGACCTCCAGGTCCGTCATCAGGTTCCCCCCGCCCTCGTCCTGCACCTTGTGCCCACTGACGTCGACGGAGAAGACGGCGGGCTCCGCGTGCCGCGAGGTCGCGACCTCCACGTCAGCCGCGGAACACCCGCCGATCGCGGCGAGCAACAGCTCCACGGGCGTGAACCCCTCCCCGGAACCCGTACTGAAGGTGATGGTGCCCCCACGGGCATTGGTGGCGGTGAACAGCCCCGGCCCGATCCGCTCGACGGTGACGGAACGCAGTGATTCAGCAGTCATGCCCCGACCGTAGACCCCCATGCCCGGACCGCGCGCGTCACCTGCGGGCACCGGGTGTGTCGTCGGGGGACGCGGCGGCGAAGCCGGCGAGGAAGGTCAGGAGCGATGTGGTGACGGCGCGCTCCGCCGCCGGGACCTCCCGGGCGGCCCGTTCGACGGTGCGCAGGGTCGCGGCGTCCCGGGGCCAGACCAGGGCGAGCAGCCGCAGGGCCTCCACGCGCAGCGGGCCGTCCGCGCAGTGCTCCACGGCGGCGCGGGTCTCCGGGTCGTCCGGCCAGCGTTGTGCCAGCACCTTGAGGGCGGTCAGGGCTACCCATGGATCCTCGTCCGTCGTCGCCAGCAGGGCGGGGGCCCGGACCTCGTCGTGCCCGGGCCAGCGGTCGCCCGACAGCCGCAGAGCGCTGTTTCGTACGGTGGAGTCCGGGTCACCGATCGCCGCGAGTACGGCCCGCCGCACTTCAGGACGGTCCGGCCACTGCTCGGCCAGCGCCTCCACCACAGTGCTCCGGACTGTGGCGTCGCCATCATCGAGGGCGGCGAGCACGACCTGCCGCGCTTCATCCTCCTGGGGCCAGAGGCGGGCGAGGCTCTGCACGGCGATCCAGCGGACGTCGCCGGCGGCGTCCCGCACGCCCGCCATGAGTGCGGCCCGCAGTTCGAGATCCCCGGGCCAGGTGTATCGGGCGATCTCGAACGCCGTCTGGCGAACGGTGGCCGCGTCGTCACGCGTGGCGGCGATCGTCGCTCGACGTGCCTCGGAGTCGTGCGGCCAGAACTCCGCCATGAATTCGAGCATCTGCCAACGGAGTTTGGGGTCCGGATGGCGGGCGAGTGCGAGGATCAGCCGGCGCACCTCCAAGTCCTGCGGCCACTGCGATCCCAGCCTCCACACCGCGCCGTCCCGAACGTCGGCGGGCAGGGCTTCGTTGCGCGCCAGCGCGAGCAGGATCTGCCGGACTTCGGGTTCCGCGCGAGTTCGGCCACGGAGGGGAAGTCGCGCACGGCGTCGGTCAGTCGGCGGGTGAGGCGGGCGGCCTCGCCGGGGTCGTCGGGGTGGGCCGCGGTGTACCAACGGCCGATGAACGACTCGACCTGTGCCCGGGAGAGGTTTTCCAGCACGTCCATGTTCAGCCGGCCGTGTGTCTGCACCAGCCACTGGAGGTACGCGCGGATCGCGGCGTCCGTCCGGGCGTCGAGGCCGCCCCGGCGGTCCCGGGAGCGCCGGGCCCCGTTCGCCTCCGCGGCGGCGTCCTCGTACCGACGCAGCCAGGACCGGCCGCCCGCGGGCGCGGCCAGCCACTCCTGCCGCATCCGACCGTCCGAATCCAAGGTCCGCTGCCGCGTCCAGGACAGCCATACGGCGACCACCGCCAGGAGGACGTCCGGAGTCTTCGGCAGACGGAACTCCGCGGCGGACTCCGTCGCCCACTCGCTGGCGCGCTGTCCGTGGAAGCGCTCCGTGCCCGGAAGTCCCGTGCGCCGCACCTGCCGTTGCAGTTCGGCTTGGCTCCGCTCGGGCTCCGTGCCGGCCGCGGCCTCCTGCAAGTCCAGCAGCGCCCTGCGCAGTTCCTCACGAGCGAAACCCATGAACCGACACCCCCTGGTCCGCGCGCGCCCGGGGCGGGCGACCCGGGGAGCCGCACTCGGGCGGCGCTGAACTGGCAGGCTATCCGCCCAGTTGCCCGGGGCGCCCGGGTTTCCGGACAGCGGGCGGGGCCGGGGCCGGGGGCGAGAGTCGGGGTCGAGCCGATGACGTCACGTCAGGAGAAGACCATGCCCAGTGCCTCCAAGCCCCACAAGCGCCGCCGCCCGAGGCCCGCGCCGGTGTGCCCCCTCCCGCCGGTCACCCCGTCCTGGCGCCGGACCTGGCGCGAGGGCGGGCACCGCATCGCGCTCAGCCTCGCGGGTTCCACGGGCGCGGCCGCCGTCGTCGTCCTCGAATGGTGGCTGCGCGGCCACTGAGACGCTCCGCACTATCCGCGCCTCGGCATCAGCGCCGGGCGCGGGTCGACGGGGGTGAGGACGCCGAGCCGGTCCTCGATCGCCCGGGCCGCGTCCAGGCACAGGTCCTCCCGGAACGCGCGGCCGACGACCTGCACCCCGCAGGGGAGTCCGTCGACCAGTCCCGTCGGCACGGCCACGGCGGGAACGCCCACGAAGCTGGTCACGGTGCACAGGCGCATGGCCGACCCGACCCGGTCCCGCCCGGCCCGGTCGCGCGACTCCAGCCCCGGCTCGACCGGTGGCTCGGTGAAGACCGGGCCGAGCAACAGCGGGTAGGCGTCGAGGAATTCGGCCCACGAGCGACGGATGCTCAGCCACGTGCCCATCAGCTGCACGAGTTCGGCCGCGCTCGCGGGCGGGGTCCGCTCCATCATCATCGCGATGTAGCGGTCGCCGCCCTGGCCGAGCAGCGTGCGCACCACCGGCCAGGACGGGGCGAACTCGGTCACCGCGATCCGGCCGTACGCCTCCAGGGCCTCGTCCAGTCGCGGTACGTCCGCCACCTCGCGGACGTCGTAGCCGGCGTCCCGGAGCGCGTCGGCCGCGATCGTGACCGCTGCGCGCACCGTGGGGTGGACGCCGTGCCCGCCGGGATCGGCGACGACCGCGACCTTCACGCGTCCGGGGAGCGGCGGGCCGTACGCGGGCACCGGCATGGCGCGCGGATCGCGCGGATCGGTGCCCGCCAGGACCTCGTAGGCGAGCCGGAGATCGCCCACGGTGCGGGCCAAGGGGCCGTCGGTGACGAGTAGTTGGGAGGCGGGTCCGGGGTCGTCCGGGCCGAGCACGCGGTGATCGGCGGGGAACCGGCCCGTCGAGGGCTTCAGCCCGGCCACCCCGCAGAACTGGGCCGGGATGCGCACCGACCCGCCGGAGTCGTTGCCGAGCCCGAGCGCCGCCATGCCGGTGGCCACGGCCACCGCGTCGCCCCCGCTGGAGCCGCCCGGGGTGCGGCTGCGGTCCCACGGGTTGACCGTGTCGCCGAACAGCTCGCTGCGCGTGTGCATCCCGGCCAGGATCAGGGTGGGGATGTTGCTGTGCCCGATGGGGACGGCCCCCGCCGCGCGCAGCCGTGCGACCGGGAGCGCGTCGGCCGGCGCCACCAGGTCGCGGAAGCGCTCCGCGCCGAAGGTGGTCGGCACGCCTTCGATCGGGGTGCTCTCCTTCACCGTGAACGGCACGCCCGCCAGCGGTCCCAGCACCTCACCGGCCGCGCGCCGACGGTCCAGCCGCGCCGCGGCCGCACGCGCGCGCTCGGCCAGCAGCTGCGTGACCGCGTTCACCTGCGGGTTGACCTCGCTGATCCGGTCCAGATGGCTGTCGACCAGTTCGACGGCCGAGATCTCCGCGCCGCGCACGGCCTCCGCCTGAGCGGCGGCCGACATCGTCCAGAGGGCTTCCTGCATGGCTGTTCTCTCCCCGTCATGTTCCGATGCGCTTGCATCGGAACAGCACCGTACTCTGGAACCGATGCGAGCGCATCGCATAAAGTGCTGTCGCAGCGGAGCGCTGAGGGAACTGCGGGGAAAGGCGGGGTCGGACATGCCCAGGCAGGTCGATCACGAAGGGCGGCGGCGCCTCATCGCCGAGGCCGTCTGTCGGCTCGCCGACGAGCGCGGGCTGGAGGGCGTGACCCTTCGCGACGTCGCGGCCCGCGCGCAGGTGTCGATGGGCGCCGTCCAGCGCTGTTTCCACACCAAGGAAGAGATGCTCGTGTTCGCGCTCGGACACATCAGCGAGCAGATCATGGAGCGTGTACGGGCCCGTCTCCTCAGGAGCCCGGCCCAATCGGCCGCAACCTCCCTCGGGCACGCGGCCACGGAGATCGCGCTGCTCAGGGAGGAGCACCGGACCGAGGCCAGGGTCTGGCTCGCCTTCGTCGCGCAGGCCACCGTCAGCGAGGCGCTCGCGAAGACGCTGAAAGCGAACTACGCGGCCCTGTACGAGGCGTTCACCCGCCTCATCGCGGAAGCCGGCCGGGACACCGACGGCCCCGCGCCCCTCGACCCGCAGCGCGAGGCCCGCACCCTCATCGCCCTCGCGGACGGCCTCACCACGCACGTCCTCATCGGCAACCTCACTCCCCGAGAGGCCGAGGAGGTCCTGCACGCCCACCTGGCCGCCCTCTGGGGGTGAGCCGCGAGTCGCCCCGGGCGGAGGCACGACCGCTTCAGCAGTCGAAGACCGACCAGCAGATGTCGTTGCGCAGGCGCTGGTCGTCGAGCACGAGGTCGCGGATCGCCGCCGGGAGCTGCTCGCGCTGCCACCGGCATTCGCGTCGAGCGGCGGCCGCGCCCTCCGCTTCCGGTACCGAGGCGCGTACGGCCTTGATCGCGTAGGCGGCCGCGCCCAGCTCGTGCGCGGCCACGTGGGCGACGGCTCCGGCCTGGCCGGCGGCGTACGCGGCGTGCCGGGCCGGCCCGCGCAGGTCCCTGGCCGCGCCCATCGCGTGGCCGCCCGCCGCGCGCGCCCGCATCATTTTGACCTCGCCGCGCACCCAGGCCCGTGCCTGCTCGATCGCATGGCGGGGGCGCGGGTCCTCGGGCCTGACCGACTCGAAGAGGTCGAGGACGTGCTCCGCACACGCTGCGGCCCACAGGGCGAGGAGCCGGTGGTCGGCGTCGGTGAGGGTCCCGCCGCGGCGGAGCGTCACGAATCGGGGATCGCGCACCGTCGGCAGGATCACGACGCCGACCCCTGCTCGCGCAGGGACAGGTCCAGGGCGCTCATCAGCAGGGCGACCCGGCCGCCGGTGGCCGGCGCTGCCGGGTAGCGGCGCAACACGTCGATCAGCAACGGCGTCGCACGCCGGCGCGACCGCTCCAGCAGGGCGTCCCCGATGGCGGGATCCCCGCCGGCCTCCAGCTCCCCGACGCGTGCGGCGTTCGCACAGGCCCGCAGGATGTGGCCGACCTGGCCGGCCCGGGCGATGGGGTGCAAGTACGCGGCCGCCGCGGCGTCACCGGCGGACCGTGCGGCCAGCCGCGAGGCTTCGGTAGGGGCGGACCGGGCCGCGCGATGTGCGTCGACGGCCGCGGTGCGTTGCAACGCCGTCCGCTGGGCGCCGTTGACGAAGCCCCGGGCGGCGTCGATGGCCGCGCGGGGGCGCGGATCATCGGGAACCGCCCGCTCGAAGATCGACAGGACGTCCTCCGCGTGCCGCACCGCGTAGTGCGCCACGACGCGCAGCTCGTCCATCGTCAGGTCGAAGTCACCCGACACCGTGTGCCTGCTCTGTGTCATGCCTCTGGATCGTATCCTTGAACGCCCGGTGGAGACTTTTTGCCGCCCGAACCGCACGGACAGCGCCCCAACCTTCAAGTGGAGGTCACATGCGACCCGTGGACCTGGCCCGTCGCCACGGCCTCTCCACGCAGGCGGTCCGCAACTACGAGGACGCCGGCATCATCGCGCCGGCGCGCCGGAGCCCGGCGGGGTACCGGGACTACACCGCCGTCCACGCCGCCGGTCTCGCGGCCCACCTGGCGCTCGTCCCCGCCTTCGGCCACTCGACCGGTCGACGCATCATGCAGGCCGTCACCGGCGGTCGGCTCGACGAGGCACTGGAGCACGTCGACGCCGGGCACGCGCTCCTGGCGCGCGACCGCGCCACGCTACGGGCCGTCGAAGCCGGTCTCTCGCACCTCGCGGCGGCCACCCCGGATACGGCGGCCCGCACGCGTGCGCCCTACAGCATCGGAGAACTCGCCCGTCACCTCGCGCTCGACCCGGCCACCCTGCGCAGCTGGCAGCGGGCCGGAATCCTCACCCCGCCGCGTGACGCGCGCACCGGACACCGCCAGTACCTCGCACGGGACGTGCGCGACGCCGAGCTGGCACACCTGCTGCGCCGGGGAGGCCAGCCCCTGGGCGCCATCGCCACGATCCTCGGGGAACTCCGCGACGCCGGCGGCCTCGATGCGCTGAGCGCGAGCCTCGGACCGTGGCAGCGCGAACTCACCTCGCGCGGCGTGGCCCAGCTGTACGCCGCCGGTCGACTCGCCGCGTACATCGACGCCCTGGACCACGAAGGCGGAGCCCGCGCGGCACTACCGGTCGCCGAGGGCTGAGCGCGCCGGGGAGTCCCGCCTCGGAGCGCACCAGGGCCTTCGCAGGGGCACGCGCCCTGCCGCTCGGGTGGGGTCGCGTCCTATGCTCGCTACTCCGCACTCCGCACTCCGCGTACGAGGGGGCCGGTATGGGGACGGACGGGGCGGTACCACAGCGGGCGCAGGAGGCACGGCGGCAGGAGCGGTTGCTCCGCGAGCACTGGCAGGCCGCCCGCCGGCAGGCCCTGCGGTGGACTGCGGTCGGCGAGGGCGAACAACGGGTCATCGCCCAGTTGTTGGTGCTGACCGCGCGCGGGTGGCGCCTGCTCGTCAACCGCCGATGGGCCGGGACCGGGAGCCGGACGAGGGCCGGAACCGGGGCGCGGACGGTCGGTGCGGACGTGCTGCTGGTGGGGCCCGGCGGCGTCTTCGTCATCGACGTCAGGGCCGGCGGGCAGCCGGGGGACGGGCCGGCGGCCGAGCTGCTCGCTGCCACGAAGGTCACCGAGAGCGCGGTGGCGTCCCTCGGGATGTCGCCCGTGGCGATCCAGCCGCTCATGGTGTTCGCCGGGCGACGCGTCGACGCGGACCACGGTCGGATACGGCTCCTGGGCGAGCACGAGGTCGGACGCGTGCTGTTGTCGCAACCGCACCGGTTGCGGGCGGCGTCGGTCCGGGCGATGGGCGATCATCTGGAGCGGTTGTTCCCCGACCACGCGGGGGTGGCGGTCGACCGGTTGGTGCCCCCGGACGTGACGCCCGAGGGTGAACAACCAGACGTAGCCGAGGGCTTGTTCGACCTCGGCGGACTGCGCGAGGCGGCCCTGAAGGGGGCGATGCGGGCGCCGATCGAGCAGTGGATGACCTTCCTCCACCCCGATCAGGTGGCGCTCGTACGCCGCAACTGTTCGGGCCCGGCCCGCATCAGCGGCCCGGCGGGCACCGGGAAGACGGTCGTGGCCCTGCACCGGGCGGCCCACCTGGCCCGGCGCACGACCGGCCGCATCCTGTACGTCACCTTCGCCAACAACCTGCCCCGCGTCCAGCACACCTTCCTGGGCACCATGGCCCCGTCCGTGTCCGACCGGGTGGACTTCCGCAGCCTCCACTCCTGGGCCCAGGAGTTCCTGCACCAGCGGGGAGTGCCGGTGCGGCTGCACGGGGACAAGGCGGAGACCGCCTTCAGCCTCGCCTGGAAGGACGTAGGCCGTGGAAGCCGACTCGCCGCGCTCGACCCGGGCCCCACGTACTGGCGCGAGGAGATCGACTACGTCATCAAGGGGCGGGGCCTGACCCGCTTCGAGGAATACGCGACCGTCCCCAGGCGGCGCCGGCGCGCGAGCCTCAACCGGACGCAGCGCCAGTCGGTGTGGGAGCTCTACGAGGCGTACGAAGCGCGGCGCGCCGAGCGCGGTGTCCACGACTTCAACGACGTCCTCTCCCTTGCCCTGGCCGAAGCCTCGCTCCGGCGCGAGCGGCCCCCGTACGCGGCCGTCATCGTGGACGAGGTCCAGGACCTCACCCTGGTCGGCGTGCTCCTCCTGCACGCGCTCGTCGGGGACGCGCCCAACGGTCTGCTGCTCGTCGGCGACGGCCAACAGACCGTGTACCCGGGTGGCTTCCGTCTCACCGACGCGGGCATCGACATCCGCGGCGACCGCGGCCAGGTGCTGCGCACCAACTACCGCAACAGCAAACAGATCCTGGACGCGGCCCTCGCCGTCGTGGCCGACGACACCTTCGAGGACCTCGACGGCCTGCGCACATCGGGCCGCCGCGACGTGGACCTCACCTACCACGACGGGGACGTCGTACGCGTGGTCGCACCGTCGGCGGACGCGCACGACGGGCAACTCCTCGACGCCCTGAGGTCCTTGCCGGTCGGCGCCCTCGCCGATACCGCGCTGCTGTGTCCCACGGTGCGCGCCGTCGGCCACTACCAGCGGCTGCTCGCGCGGGCCGGTATCGCGGTGTGCCCGCTGGAGAGCTACGACGGCCGGGCCGTCGACGCGGTGAAGGCGGGCACCTACCGCAGGGCCAAGGGCCTGGAGTTCAAGAACGTCTTCCTGCCCCGACGCGATGCGCAGGGCGGGCCCGGGACGCCGACCGAGCCCGGATCACAGACGCCCGAGACGGCCCGGGAGCACGACGAACTCCTGCGCAGCGGGCTCTTCGTGGCCATGACCCGGGCCCGTGACCTCCTGTGGCTCGGCAGCGTCACTCGGTGAGAGTCCCGTCAGCGCTTGGAGATGCGGACCACTCCGGTTTCGGTGCCCTGGTAGAGGGTGCCGTCCGGGGCGGCCGTCCCGCGCATCTGGAGCGGGTTGTAGACCAGCCCGATGCCCAGGAAGGAGCTGCTGAGCTGGGCGCCGGTCGCCGGGTCGAGCACGGAATGGTGGTATTGGGCGAAGGTGTTCAGGCCGGCGCTGCCGGTCGGGCCGGTCACCGAGATGGTGTAGATCTTTCCGTCGGCCAGCGAGAGACGGGGCAACGCCGCCGACTTCACCGCGCTGTTCCACACCACCGAGCAGCCCGTTCCCTCGGCGTCGACGTCGATCCGGCTGAGGCCGCCCTCGAAGCCGGCGGAGGCGGGCAGGCTCGCCGGAGCGCCCGCGGGCAGGGCCGGGTACGGGTAGCCGTAGGTGTTGGTGACGAAGACGCTGCGGCCGGTTGCGATGACGGCGTCCTCGGTGCCGCTGCGGGCGTACTGGGTGAGCACGGGGATCCGGCAGATCGGGTCCGGGCCGCCGGCGACCCGGTACACGAGGAGGTTCCCGTGCGGGGCGGCGTTGTCGACGATGGCGACGTACTCGGTGCCGTCGCCCGGTCCGAAGAAGCTCGGGGTGGTGCCGGTGCCCCAGCTGAGCTGGCCGGGCTTGCGGGCCGGCCCGCGGTCGTAGGGCGAACGCCGGTCCACGACGGGGGTGCCGTCGGGGGCGGCCGACAGGAGGTAGAGGGCGTGGTCGGTGGCCACGGCGGTGCGGCCGGGGACGGTCGAGATGCTGTTCTGGACGCCCTCGCCGGTGCTGATGCTGCGCACCGCCCCGCTGTTGTCGTCGACGGTCCCGATCACGCCGCCGCTGGTGGCGAACCAGACCCTGCCGTCCCAAGCGGGGGTCAGGCCGACGATGTTGTCCCCGGCGGGGACGGCGTTGCCGAGGGGGGTGGACCGGTCGACCTTGAGCGCCCAGCCGTCGGCGGACCGGTGATGTCCGATGCGCAGGAGGTTGTTGGTCCCGTCGACGACGACCAGGCGGTCCTCGTTGTCCAGGTAGGCGTACACGCCGCCGAACAGGCTGCCCTTGGGGAGTGCGAGGGAGGCGAGGTCCGCCCCGCTGGCGGGGTCGAGCAGGTGCGCCGTCGGCGTCCGGCCGAAGATGGTGGTGCAGAGGGCGACCACATAGCCGTCGCCGCCCACGACCACGGTGGGGCAGGCCGAAGCCAGCGCCGTACGGGTGTAGTTGATGCCGGCCGTCCCGGGCCCCGGGTAGGACGTGGTGCCGCTGGAGGCGGTGTCGCCGTGCATGGTGGCCGCGCCGTTGGCGGCGGTGAACGGGTTCTGCGGCGCCTGCGGCCCGTAGGGGGACGTCGGGGCGGCGGCGGAGGCGGGTGCTCCGCCCAGCGCCGCGGCGCTCAGGGCCACGGCGAGGGAGACGGCGAGAGCGGTGAGGCGCCCGCCCGCGGGCAAGGAGAACGGCATCAGGGGTCCTTGTGACTGGAGGGGAGTGGCGGGAGTGGCGGGAGTGGCGGGAATGGCGGCGGAGTGCTCGCAGAGCGCGACGTGGGGCGCGACGCGGGGCGGGGCCGGTGGGCGCCGCGTGACGTGCGGTCGCCGTGGCGCCGCGGGGTCGGCCGAGGCGGTGGGGCCGGCCGGCGCGGCGGCTGCCGATGGGGCGGCCCGGACCGTGGTTCCGGGTGGCGGTTGCTCCTCGGAACGGCTCTGACGACGACGCTATCCGCTGCCCGCGCGATCCGGATCTCTCCGCGGCAGCCGGTCACGGCTTGTTCACACAGTTCACGTTGCCGCAGCACAGCGGCCACATGGAGCGAGAGGGGGATCTACTCCAGGAACTGCGGCGAGGGATCCGGCTGCAGTCGCTTCAACGACAGGGATACGCGCTCCCTCGACAGGTCGACGTCGAGGATCTCGGCCGAGACCTGCTGTCCGATGACGAGGAGGTCGCGGGGGTGCTCGACGCGGTGCCAGGAGAGCTCAGGAAGGTTGATCATCGCCGTGAAGCCCCCGATGTCCACGAAGGTCACGCCGAAGTCGGGCATCGCGACGACGGTGCCCGTGCAGATCTGCCCGCGCCGGAGCGTCTTGAGGAAGGCCCAGTTCAGGTCGCTCGCTGTCGCCGGCGTCCTCCACCGGGCGCGCAGGACGCCGTCGCCGTCGGGCAGTACGCCGGCGAGCAGCGGCCGGCGCTCATCGCCGTACGGGGCCAGGGCCGCAGCCGCCCGGGCACCTGCCATGCGGGAGGCCAGCGCCGGGTAGTCGCACTCGTCGGTCTCCGTGCTGGCGATCGCCCCGTCCTCGTCCTCCCACACGAATTCCACCGAGTCGGGGGGCAGCGCGGCGAGGACCGCCGCCACGTCCGTGGACAGGTCCGGCCAGACGGTCAGCCGGGAGCGCGGGGCGAGCCGGGCGCGTACCGGATCGAGGGTGTCCCGGGTGAGGCGGTGCCAGCGGGCGCTGTTGTGGACGAAACCCTCCTCCAGCACCACGGCATGCCAGGTGGCGACGAGCCAGCGCACGCGGTCCCAGAAGTCCTCGTCGGCGGGCCGCTGTACGCCCGGTTCGTCGTCCTCGTCCTCGTCGGGGGAAAAGCAGTCCGTCGGTTCCGGGAAGAGCCCGAGCGCCCGGGTGCGGGCGACCGCCCCCGCGCAGGGCCGGTCGCTGCTCACGTAGACGTACTGGTCCCAGTCGACGTGCACGGCGAAGCGCCCCTCCACCTCCAGGCGGCACCAGGCACCGCCGCCGCGGAGCATGACCCGGACCAGCTCCAGGCCGACGGAGAGGGGCACCTGCGCACCGTCGTGGAACCCGCTGAGGTCGGGCGGGAAGAGCCCGGCGAGGCCGTGCCCGTCGACGGTCGGGGCCAGGCCGAAGTGGACGGATCCGGAGATCCCCGGACCGCGTACGGTCAACCGGTCGACGCCGGTGTCCTCGGCGAAGGCGGCGACCGCCCGCAAGTAGGCCGCCTCCACCGGACCGTGGTCGCTCACCGGCTCCTCGGCGCCGGCGTAGCTGCCGTCCTCGTCACGGTCGGCGGGGTCGTACTTGGTGATGCGGTGGACGAAGGACGGCACTCTGCTCCCTGATCGTGGCCGATGCGGTCGCGCGGTCGATCGCATCGACGGGAGCTTAGACCGACCGGCACAGGGTGGGCGGGGTCGCCCGGGAGGAGCCGAACGGCGGAAGGAGGGATGCCGGCGCTTCTCGCAGGCGTCGGCATCCCGGTCGGGTCAGCTGGTCACGCGGAAGGTGGCGTCACCGCGTCCTGTCGCGGTGGTGACCGGGTCGAGCCGCAGCTCGTAGGCGTAGTGCCGGATGTAGTGGTCGGGGTGGTCGTACGACTGGAAGGACGACCAGCTCGCGTCGGCGAGTCCGGCGACCTGGCGGAAGGTGGCGTCCGCGGCGAACCGGGTGGTGCCGTCGTTGTGGGCGAGCTGGAAGTCGTAGTCGGAGTGCCGCAGGAAGTACCCGGGGAAGTTCACCGACTCGAAGGAGACGGTGCCGGTGCCCGCGAGGCCGGGCCGCAGCCGGAACCGGGAGTCGTCGGCGGGGCTGATGTTCGGGTCGATGCGCACGTCCATGGTGGCGTGGCGTACGTACCGGTCCTGGAAGTTGAACGACTGGAGCTGGCCGGCCGCGGTGTTGGGCCAGCGGGCGAGCACACGGCTCTCCTCTGTGGGCGTCAGGTTCAGGATCCATCCGTGCCGCTTCTTCGTACCGCCCATGTGGTAGCTGCCCGGGGCCTGCTTCTGGTAGGCGGCGGGGTGGGACGGGTCGGTCGTCACGACCGGCATGTAGCCCCCACTCGTGGCGTACTGGTCGAGGTAGAGGCCCCATGTGTCGGTGCCGTTGAACTTCATCCACATCGGGCCCTCGACCATCGACCCGGTCAGACCGATGCCGGAGAGGTTACCGAGAGCGGTCCACGTGCCGAGGATCGAGTCGCTGCCTTCGAGGGTGATCTGGCCGTCGCCGGAGGCGCGCACGTAGCGGTAGTCGCCGACGCCCGACGGGACCTCGATGATCTGCGTGTCGATGATTTCCTGGGCACCGGGGCGCTCGATGTAGACCTGCGGGGTGGTGACCGTGCGGAAGTCGCTGGTGCGGGCGTAGAAGATGCGATGCTTCGTCACGCCGTTGCGGGGCACGTTCGTCGCCCAGTACAGGACGTAGTCGTTGGCCTCCGGGTCCCAGATCGCCTCAGGTGCCCACGCGTTGCGCCCGTCGGGGATCGCGCCGGCGACGTTCAGCAGCCACGGCTGCGACCAGGTGACCAGGTCCGTCGACTCCCACACCACGAGGTTGCGGCTCCCGTTGTCGATGGAGTCCCCCCACGACTGTCCGCAGTCGATGCACAAGTCGGTCGCGACGATCCAGTACTTGCTGCCGTCGGGGGATCTCACCAGTGCGGGGTCGCGCACGCCCTTGGTGCCGACCGTGGAGCGCAGGACCATCCCGCCGCCGTTGAGATCGTTCCAGTGCACACCGTCCGTGCTGTGCGAGAGGTAGATCTGCTGGCCCGTCGACCCCTCCCCGGTGAAGTGGACCATCAGGTAGCCCGGGTCGGCGGCGGCGGCCCGCTGGGGCGTGGCCATCACGGCCAGACCTGCGAGGAGGAGGCATACGGTGAGCAGTGTCGCCGACAGCCGTGCGCGAAGCGCGGACATGGACATCTCCTGTCGTTCCGGGGGTGGCGCCGTAGGTGGACGGCTGCCGCACGAGCTGGAAGGGCGCGGGGCAGGCGCGTGCGACACCGCTTCCAGGCAGTGAGCCGCACCGGAAGTGGCGTCACTGTTGCGCCCAGTGAGAATTGTTAACGCTCACAATCCAGCGGGCAAGAGGTAGGCGCACAGCTGCCCACTCTTGAGCCCCGCCCCCTCGCACAGCGGTCGCCCATGGCCGGTCGGTCCTGGTGAGGGTCGTGGTGCGGGTCGTGGTGGCGGCAGCGACGCGCGCCCGGCCCGGAGCCGGTGCGTGCCGGGCCGGAAGCCGGTTCGAGGCCGCCGCCACACCGCACCTCCCGGTCCGGCTACCGGACGCCGGTCGTGGTGTTGCCGGTGACCGTGCCGTCGGTGCCCGACAGGGTGACGCCGTGGCGGACGCCGTCCGGACCGATGACCACGGCCAGCCACGCGCTGCCGCCGCCCTCCTGGCCGATGACGCGCAGGCTCTCGACCTTGCCGCCGCTCACCGCCGCGGCCGCCTTGTCCGCCGCCTGGGAGAGCGGCAGCGCCGGCAGCGGCGCGGGCGCCGTCCGGGGGCCCGGGCCGTGCGGGGCCCCGTCGCCCTGGTGGCCCCAGCCGCCCACGCCGCGCTGCTGCGCCCGGCCGTGCCCGCCCGCACGGTGCCCGTCCTGGCCGCCGCGGCCGCCGGGACCGCTCCCCTCGCCGTTCTCGTGGCCCGAGCCGGCGCGGACGGCAAGGGCTCTGCCGTCGCGCTCGTGGTGGTGCTCCGCCACGGCGGCGGCGGCCACCCCGCCGCCGACGAGGACCACGACGGCGCCCACGGCCGCCAGGCGGGCACCGCGGCGCCGGGGCACCAGGCGGCCCACGCCCCGGCGCACCCCGCCACCGCCCCCAGGGGCAGCTGCGGGCTGCCCGGGCTGTTCGGGCTGTTCGGGCTGTTCGGACGGCGGGAAGGCTTCAGACATAGTGGTGCTCCTCATGCACAACCGGGCACCGCACCCGGCTCGGTGCAGAGCATGGGGCGTGGAAGCTGAAGCCCAGCTGAAGGCGGCTGAAGCCCTCTTCAGCCGGCCGCCCGGGCGGACTGAGATCCTGGGCGGCATGCGCGTATTGCTGGTGGAGGACGAACGGCGGCTGGCCCTGGCCCTACAGCGGGGGCTCCAGGCCGAGGGGTTCGTGGTGGACGTGGCCCACGACGGGCCGCAGGGCCTGTGGATGGCCACCGAACACGACTACGACCTGATCGTGCTCGACATCATGCTGCCCGGCCTGAACGGCTACCGGGTCTGCGCACGCCTGCGCGCGGCCGGCAACGAGTCGGGCATCTTGATGCTCACGGCCAAGGACGGCGAATACGACGAGGCGGAGGCCCTGGACACGGGGGCCGACGACTTCCTCTCCAAGCCGTTCTCCTACCTCGTCCTGGTCGCCCGGCTCCGCGCACTGGGGCGACGCACGGGGCGCAGGCGCCCGCAGGTCACGACCCTGGGCGACCTGGTCGTGGATCCGGCCCGGCATACGTGTTCGCGCGGCGGCACGGAGATCAGGCTGACGGCGCGGGAGTTCGCGGTGCTGGAGTACCTGGCCCGGCACGCCGGTGAGGTGGTGCCCAAGCGGGAGATCCTCGACCAGGTGTGGGACAGCGCCTTCGAGGGCGACCCGAACGTGGTCGAGGTCCACATCAGCGCGGTGCGCCGCAAGATCGACGCCCCCTTCGGCCGGGCCGCGCTGGAGACCGTACGCGGTGCGGGCTACCGACTGGCGGCCGACGGTGGCTGACCCCGCGGCCCGGCCCCGCCTGCGCCGCTCGCTCCGTCCGCCCCGGCTGCCCCGCCCGTTCTGTCCGCCGCGCCTGCGCCGTCTGCTGCGCCCGCTGTGGCCCACCACGGTCCGGGCTCGCGCCACCGTGGGCGCCTGCGCCGTTGTCGCGGCGGCCCTGGCGATCGCCTCGTACACGTTGCTCGGGCTCCTGGGCGCCAATCTGCTGCGCAATGCCGAGGGCGACGCCGAGCAGCAGGCCCTGACCGTCGCGCAGCTCGCCGCCGACGGGAAGCTGGACCGGGTGCGGCCGCCGGCGCACGGCGCCGATTTCGTCCAGGTGGTGGGCGCGGACGGCCAGGTCCTGCTCGCCAGCCCGAATCTGGCCAGGACGCCGGCGATCCGCGCCGCCGGGCCGCAGCGCCCGGGGACGCTCTTCCACACCTGGAAGGTGCGCCCGCTCGGCGGCGAGCACCGCCAGCGGGTCGTCCAGATCACCACGGACACCCCACAGGGCCTGGTCACCGTCTACGCGGGCACCTCCCTGCGCGACGTCGACGCGGCCGATGACACGACCACGGCCGCCCTCGTCATCGGCTGCCCCCTCCTGCTCGCCACCGTGGGCCTGGTCACCTGGCGGGTGACCGGCCGGGCGCTCGGGCCGGTCGAGGCGATCCGCGCCGAGGTCGCCGAGATCACCGACCGGGACCTGCACCGACGGGTCCCCGTGCCGCCCACCCGCGACGAGGTCGCCCGCCTGGCGCAGACCATGAACGCCACGCTGGACCGGCTGGAGTCCTCCGGGGCCCGCCAGCGCCAGTTCATCGCCGACGCCTCGCACGAACTGCGCAGCCCGATCACGGTGTTGCGCACCCAACTGGAGGTGGCCCTGGCCGTTCGGGACCCGGAGCTGTGGCCCGAACTGATCAGCGGGGCCCTGGAGGACATCGAGCGGTTGCAGCGGCTCACCGTCGACCTCCTGTTGCTCGCCCGCATCGACGCGGCGCAGCCGGTGCCGGCCGTCCGGCTGGACCTGACCGCCCTGGTCGGCGAGGCGACGAGAGCGCGCCGGGGCGACCGCGTGCCCGTGCGCACGCACCTGGCCGAGGGGATCGAGGTGGCCGGCAGCGAGCTGTGGCTCACCCGGGTCGTCACCAACCTGCTCGACAACGCGCAGCGGTTCGCCGACCGGCAGGTGGACGTGGTCCTGCGGACGGAGGGTGGGCCACCGGGGCCGACCGCCGTGCTGGAGGTCATCGACGACGGGCCGGGGATCCCTCCGGGTGACCGGGAGCGGGTCTTCGAGCGCTTCACGCGCCTCGACGACGCGCGCAGCCGCGATCACGGCGGGGCGGGCCTCGGACTCGCGATCGCGCGCGACGTGACCGCACACCACAGCGGGACTTTGACCGCGCAGGACTCGCCCCGGGGGTCCCGTTTCGTCGTCCGGCTGCCCCTGGCCCAAGAGCCGCCCCGCACGTGAACTCGACCGTACGGAGCACCGGAAGGACGGCCGGAAGGAAGGCTAGTCGGACGGTCGGATGCCCCCTCGGACGCGTCGGACGGTGGCGCGCAGGGGGCCCACGGGGTGGAGGACCACGCCGAAGAAGGTGGAGTGCGGGAGCTCCTGGAAGTCCAGGTCGTAGGCGGGCAGCAGGAGTTCGAGCAGGCAGAGCATCTCGCGGTAGGTGAACTGCTGGCCCAGACAGGCCCGGGCGCCGAGGCCGAAGGGGTAGAAGGCGCCGAGCTGGCCGGGGCGCCGGCCCGGTTCGATGAAGCGCCAGGGATCGAACACCTCCGGATCCGGCCAGAGTTCGGGGTCGCGGTGGGTCAGGTAGGGGGAGCTGAGCACGTGGCTGCCCGCCTCGATCCGGAATCCGCCGATCGTGTCGTCCGCCGCCGCGTGGCGGGGGATCAGCCAGACGGCGGGGTGCAGCCGCATGGTCTCGTTGACCAGCGCGGTGAGCACCTCGCGACGCTGCTCCGGCGAGCCGTTGCGGCAGACGTCGAGCACCCGCTCCCTGACGTCGGGGTGCTGTTCGAGCCTGAGGAAGAGCCAGGACAGCGTCTTGGCGGTGGTCTCGTGGCCGGCCACCAGCAGGTTGACCAGTTCGTCGCGGATCAGCCGATCGGTGTACTCCGGCCTGGTCCGCGCCGCTTCCAGGAAGACCCGGAGGAGTCCGCCCTCGCCCCTGCTCCCGGCCTCGACCCGCTCCCTGGCGTCGGCGATCGCTCGGGCGCAAGCGGAGTCGATCCGTGCCAACGCGGCCGTCACCGCTTCCTGGTCGGCCGGGGCGGTCGCCGTGAGTGCGGAGAGGTGGACCGCCACCTCGTTCATGGCATCGAGTTCACGATGGGTCGCGTCGTCCAACGGATCCCCGGTGAGGGTCCGCCAGATGGCGTCCAGGGCGAAGAACTGCAGGTCGGCGCCGACATCCGTGGGCTCGCCGGTACGGGCGCACTCGGCCCAGCGCCGCTCGGTGCGCGCGGCCGCCTCGGTGATGCGCTCCTCCCAGCGGCGCAGTCCGACCGAGGTGAACTGGCCTTGGAGCAGTCGTCGTTGCTGTTTCCACCGCTCGCCGCTGGCCGCGATCACACCCTCGCCGAGCAGCAGCCCGGCGCGGTGCGACTGCTTGACGTACCCCTCCGGGTGCTGCGCGAGCACGTGTTGGACCTGCTCGGGGCCGGTGACCAGCACCGTGCGGCGCGGGCCGAGGGTGAAGGCCGCCAACGGGCCCAGTTCGGCCGCCCGGGTGAGGAGTTCGACCAGCTCGCCGCCACGGGCCTGCCAGGCCGCCACCTCCTCCGGCTGTAGTTCGGGCAGCGGAGCGCCGGGGGGTGGGCCCGGCCGGACCTGGGGGATCGGACGGTCGGAGGCCGTGGTCATCGGGTCTCCCCAGGTAGGCCCGGTGCGCGCCGTCGACGCGGCGCGGCAGGGCGAGGACGTGACGCAACGGATCCTATGCGACACGGTGCGCCACCGGCGGTCGTCCCGGTGCGGCCGTCCCCGTGGGGCGGGCCGAGGAGCGACGAAGGAGCGATCGCCGCGGCGCGGACGGGAGATGATGGCCCCTTACGGGCGCGCGGACCGGTACGGACGGACCGCGCGGGGCGTCGAGGATGCGCGGGGCGCGAGGGGCGGACACGTGGACGGTGGGAACGGGGCGCCGGGCGCGGCGCTCGTCGAGCTGCGCCGGCGGTTGGGTGACGGCCTCGCCCTGGCCGGCCTGACCAAGACCCGACTCGCCGCCCGGGCCCGCCTGGGGCGCACGACCGTGCACGACTCCCTCAGCGCCCGGGCCCCGGTTCCCTCGGCGGCCACCGTCGCGGCCCTCGCCGAGGCACTCGGTCTTCCGGGCGCCGAACTGCTGGAACTGCGCCGGCGCGCGGCCGGGGCCGGGGCCCCCGATGCCCAGGAGGAGGAAGAGGCGGCCTGGCCCGGTCGCCTCGGCAAGCCGATCGGCGACTGGGACCCCCACCACCTGGAGGTCCACCCCGCCGGACCCGGAGCCGGCCACCACCCCGCCGCGGTGCTGTCGGGATACGTGTCCCGGGAGCACGACCGGGTGCTCGCCGAAGCCGTCGGGGCGGCGGCCGCGGGCCACCGCCAGCTGGTGGTGCTCGTCGGCTCGTCCTCGACGGGCAAGACCCGGGCGTGCTGGGAGGCCGTACAGCCGTTGGCGGCGCGGGGATGGTGGCTGTGGCACCCCTTCGACCCGTCACGGGTGGAGGCCGCGGTCGAAGACCTCGCCCGCGTCGGTCCCCGCACCGTGGTGTGGTTGAACGAGGCCCAGCACTACCTCGGCGATCCTCTCCACGGCGAGCGCGTCGCGGCCGCCCTCCACGGACTCCTCACCACCACGGGCCGCGGCCCGGTGCTCGTCCTGGGCACCCTGTGGCCGGAGTACGAGCGCCGGTACACGGCCCCGCCGGCCCCCGGCACGCCCGATCCCCACAGCAGGGTGCGGGAACTCCTGGCGGGCCGGGTCCTCACGGTGGCGGACGCCTTCGACGAGAAGGCGCTGCGCGAGGCGAGCGCCCGCGCGGCGGCGGGTGACAGCCTGCTGGCCGACGCGCTCGGCCGGACCCGGACGAGCGGGCGGGTGGCCCAGGACCTGGCGGGCGCCCCGCTGCTCCTCCACCGCTACCTGACGGCGAGCCCCGGCGCCAGGGCGTTGCTCGACGCGGCCGTGGACGCGCGGCGACTGGGCGTCGGGCTCCACTTACCCGAGCGCTTCCTGCGGGAGGCCGCCTTGGACTACATCGGCCAGGAGGACTACGACGCCCTCCATGACACGGCCGACTGGGAGCGGGCGGCGCTGGCCGAGTTGGCGCAGCCGGTCCACGGAAAGCAGGCCCCGCTGCGCCCCGCGGGGCCCCGGCCCGCCCGGCGTTCCCCCGACGGGTCCGCCCCCGACGGGTCCGCCCCCGACGAAGGGGTGGACGCCGGGCGGATGGTGCGGCTCGCCGACTACCTCGAACAGTACGGTCGCGATGCCCGGCGCCGACTGTGCCCGCCCGATTCGTTCTGGAGCGCCGCCCGCGCGCACCTCGCGCACCCCGGCGACCTCCGCGCCCTGGCCGACCAGGCCAAGCGCCGCCACCGGCTCCGCTGGGCCCACCACCTGCGCCGGCGGGCGGAGGCAGGTGAGCGCGCCGCGTTGCCCGAGCGGGGGGCGACGGTCGAGGAGCGCCTCGACGAACTGGTGGACCTGGTGTGGGACCGGCCGAACGGGCGGCCGTCCGAAGCCGCGGCCGCATTCGCCCGGGACATGGCCGCCCGGGGGCCCGTGACCCCGCACGAGAGGGGGGTCTGGCAGGTGGAGGCGGGGGAGCCTGCGCAGGCCGAGCGGCTCCTCCGCGAGGCCGTGGCAGCCGGCCAGCTCGAAGCCCTGTGCGACCTGGCGCTGCTCCGCGAGGCGGCCGGGGACCCGCAGGAGGCCGAGGGGCTCGCGCGCGAAGCGGCCCGGGCCGGGCACACCGGCGCCCTGGAGGAGCTGGTGGCGCGGCGGGAGCGGGACCGGCAGCGCCCCGAGGCGTTGGAGCTGGCCCGCTCCCTGGCCGACTTAGGATCCCCCGAGGTGCTCTGCGAACTGGCGGCACGGTGCGGGACGGAGGGCGACGCGCAGGAGGCGCAGAGGTGCCTCCGCCATGCCGCCGACGCCGGCTCGGTCCGCGCCGTCCACCTCCTGTCCCTGCTGCTGGAAGAGGCCGGCGACTGGCGCGAAGCCGAGGAGCTGGCCCGACGGGCGGCCGGGGGTGGCCGTCCGGAGGCACTGTTCGAGCTGGCGCTGCGGCGAGCGGCCACCGGCGACCTCGCCGCCACCGCGTCACTGTTCCAAGAGGCGTTGGACGGCGGGCACCCGCGCGCGCTGCGAGCCCTGGTGGTCCTGCGGGAGCGCTCGGGTCGGCCCGAGGAGGCGGAAGCCCTCGCCCGAGAGGCCGCTGGCACCGGTTGGCCCGAGGCGCTGCGCGACCTGGCGGTCCTACGGGCCAAGGCCGGCGACCTGGCGGGCGCCGAGCCCCTCTTCCTGGCCGCCGCGGAGGCCGGGCACCCGTACGCCGTGCGGGACCTGGTCCGGTGGCTGGACGAGAGCGGCGACGAACCGGGCGCCGAAGACCTCGCCCGACGGGCCGCGCGCACCAGGTTCGCCGCCTTCCACCCGCTGCATGAACTGGCGCGCTGGCGGGACCGGGGCGGCGTCCGCGGCGACACCGAACCCTTCTACCGCGAGGCCGCGGCGCTCGGGGACGGCGATGCCCTTCTGGACCTCGCCGTGTCGCGGGAGCGGGACGGGCGGCACGCGGACGTGGATGACCTCTACCGCGAGGCGGCGGACACGGACGACTTCTTCGCCCTGGACCAGCTGCTGCGCCGCTACGAGCGCAGCGCGGCCCCGGCGGCGATGATCGAGGCCCTCTGTCGCGGCGTCGCCGACACCGGCGGCTACGCGTTGCTCCACGACCTCCGCTCGCGGTGGCCCTACGGCCTGGACCCCGACGGCGCTCCCACCCCGCCGTGGTCCGACGGGGACGGGGAGGGGAAGGAATGAAACCGTCCATTGGATCACCAACTCCGTTTGCCAGTGCTTGACTTGGCTTTGCCGAGCCTGACCGGACCTTGGTTTACCGCGACCGGGTTGTTGGCTAGTCTGACGGCCGGAAGCTGCCCCCGTGTCCCTGTTCTGACCGGTCGGCGAAGGACATCGGACGTGACGGGAGGACCGCGTTGGACGGGCGTGTGACCGGCCGGCCGACGCGCGCCGTGCTCCCCCCGGCGCTGAGCCTGTGGCTCGGGTCGATCGCCGCTCTCGCCGCACTGGTCGTCGTGGTGCTGGGGGTCCGGTACGCCGACGACAGTCGGCCCGCCACGGTGGACTCCCGGATCGGGGGAGTGGTGGACGGCATGCGGCCGTCGCCGTGGCGCCATGTCGCCCTGGCCCTGGACTTCTTGGGGGAGCCCGCGGGATCGGTGGCGCTCGTCGCCGCCGTGGTGACGGGGTGCCTGCTGCTACGGCGCCGCCGCGCGGCCGTCCTCCTCGTCGCCGGTGTCGCCCTGACCGTGGGAACCACGACCCTGCTCAAGTACGTGGTGGGACGCACCATCAACGGCGGCTACCTGTCCTACCCGAGCGGGCACACCGCCTTCCTCACCGCGCTTCTCCTCGTGGTGGCACTGCTCGTGACCGGCCGCCTCGGTCTCGGCAAGGCGGCCGGCACACTGCTCGTACTCGCCGCGGCGTTGGTGGGCGGCGCGGCCATGGGGTGGGCACAGGTGGCCCTGGGCGCGCACTACCCGACCGACGCACTCGGCGGATGGTGCACCGCCCTCGCGGCGATCCCGGCCGTCGCGTGGCTGGTCGACCGTACGGCCGACCGGTTGGTCCACGTCGGTGGACGGGAGCGCCACTGACGTGCAGCGGTGTGACGGCTCCTCAGGAACGGTTCACGTCACGTCACGTCACTTCACGACAAGCGGCGGAACACGGGTTTCACCGGTCGCCCGCCCAGCCAGGGGGTGGGATCGCCGGCGTCCAGCGCCTTCCGGTACAGCGCGCACGCCTGGGCCACCACGTCGACGGTGTGGTCGATGTCTGCCTCGTCGAGCGCGCTGCTCACCACGAACGACGGGGCCAGCACCCCGCCCGCGAGGAGCCGGCGCAGGAACAGGGTGCGGTACGGCTGTGACGGCCGCATGTCCGCGTCGAGGGTGGCGAAGACCAGGTTGCTGGCCCGGCCGTGGACCAGGACGTGGTCGCCGACGCCCATGCCCGCCGCGGCGTCACGGACACCGGCGGCCAGCCGCTCGCCGAGGGCGTGCAGCCGCGCGGTGATCCCCTCCTCGACGTAGGTGCTCTGCACGGCCATCGCGGCGGCCAGCGAGTGTGTTTCCGCGCCGTGCGTGGTGGACAGCAGGAACACCCGTTCGCCGGCGTGGCGCAGACCGCCCCGTTCCATCGCGTCCCGGCGCCCGGCCAGCGCGGAGACGGCGAAGCCGTTGCCCAGCGCCTTGCCGAAGGTCGAGAGGTCGGGAACGACGCCGTACAGGCTCTGGGCACCCGCCTCGGACCAGCGGAAACCGGTGATCATCTCGTCGAAGACCAGGAGGCAGCCGTGCCGGTTCGCCAGCTCCCGCAGTCCGGCGAGGTAGCCGGGCGGCGGCTCGGTGTGGCCGGCGGGTTCGAGGATCAGGCAGGCGACCTCGCCCTGGTAGCGGGTGAGCACCTCCTCGGTGGCGGCCAGGTCCCCGTACGGGAACGCCACGGTGAGCTCGCGGATCGCCGCCGGAATACCGGCGGACATCGGCGTCGTGCCGATGAACCAGTCGTCCACGGAGAGGAACGGCTGGTCCCCGCAGATCGCGACCCGCGGACGCCCGGTCACGGCGCGGGCCAGCCGTACCGCGGCCGTGGTGACGTCGGAGCCGTTCTTGGCGAACTTCACCATCTCGGCGGTCGGCACCGTCTCCAGGAACCGTTCCGCGGCCTCCACCTCCACGATGGAGGGCCGGGCGAAGTTGCTGCCGCGGTCGAGCTCCCGCCGCACCGCTTCCAGCACCCGCGGGTGGGCGTGACCGAGGCTGACCGACCGCAGGCCGGAGCCGTACTCGACGTAACGGTTGCCGTCGACGTCCCACACATGGGCGCCGCGGCCATGGCTGATGACCGGCGCCAGGTTCTCGGGGTACTGGTCGTCGCCCTTCGCGTAGGTGTGCGCGCCGCCGGGTACCACGGCGTGCAGCCGCTCGCTCGCCGCCCGCGACCGCGGCAGGGAGAACTCCGTTTCGCTCATGCCGACGTCACCCCTTCCCCTGCTTCAGGGCCTCGGTGAGGCCCGGTGCCTTCCGGTCCCGCTGGGACATCGAGGTGACCGGCAGCGGCCATGGAACAGCGAGCTCCGGATCGTCGAAGGCGATCGTCACGTCCTCGGTCGGATCGTGCGGGCGGTCGATCCGGTACGAGACGTCGGCGGTCTCGGTCAGCGCCTGGAAGCCGTGTGCGCACCCCGCCGGTACGTACAGGGTCACCTGCGTGTCGCCGGACAGCTCGAAGGTGGCCACATTGCGGTAGGTCGGCGAGTCCGCACGCAGGTCCACGATGACGTCGAAGACCTTTCCGTACGAGCACCGCACCAGCTTCGCCTCGCCGGCGCCCGAGCGCAGGTGCAGGCCGCGCAGCACGCCACGGACCGAGCGGGACACGCTGTCCTGGACGAAGGAGTGCGGGTCAAGGCCCACCGAGCGGACCACGTCGACGTCGAAGGTGCGGCAGAAGAAGCCGCGTTCGTCGGAGTACGGCGTCGAGGCGAAGAGGTACGCGCCGGCGATCGTCGGCACTTCGGTCGCCGTCATCCCGGCCGCTGTCGTAGCGGGTGCCGTCGTAACGGTCGCTGTCGTAGCGGTTGCTGTCGTTCCGGTCGTTTTCAATCCGGCTGCTTTCGTCTCGGGCACATTCACGGAGTCTCCCGCAAGGAGCGGTCGTGGTCGTGTGATCGGGTGTTGGGGTGAACGTTGTCCGGGAAGAGGGCTGCGGTCAAGGCCGCGAACTGGTCCTTGACTTGCTGCGCCGCGATCAGGTTCCGCTCGGCGAGGGTCTTCCTCAGGTCCGCCGCGTTCTCCTCCAACTCCCGGAATTGCGCGAGCAGTCGGGCGGCGTCGACCTCGCGGGCCGGGTGGCTGTAGGCGCCCAGCCCCATCCGCTCCATCAGCGCCTCGCTCTTCGCCGCGTAGCTGAGCGCGAGGGTCGGCGTGCCGACCTTCAGCGCGCTGATGATGTTGTGGTAGCGGATGGCCACCGCCGTGTCGACCGAGGCCATCTCCTTCATCAGGTCGTCCAGCGAGGACGTCTCGGCAGCGGTCACCAGCGGCGAGTCCACCGCGTCGAGGATCGCGGCGACCACCTCCGCGTCGACCCGGTCCCCGGTCAGCAGCCGGACCGGCCTGCCGTCCTCCACCAGCGTGCGGACGAAGCGGATCGTGCCGTCGAGGTAGCGCCGGTGGATCTCCTCGGCCCGGGATCGATCGTCGTCCCCGCCGTGGAAGGCCATGACCCCGACGCAGACCGGACCGGCCGGCGGACCCGAGGGCACGTCGGCCGCCGCCGGCTTCGGCAGGGAGAAGGCGAGGTCCGGGTAGACCTCGTCGCGCGTGGTGTCCACGCCCATCGCCCGCATCGCGTCGCGGGAGGGCGCGTCGCGGTACGACCGGTACGCCGCCAGCCGCGCCGACCAGCGCACCAGCGTCCGCGTCGGCCGGTTGCCGATCGCGGCCGCACCGACGCTGACCAGCGCGACCCGGGTGCCCAGCAGGCGGCCGGACGCGCACAGCAGGAACAGGGAGTACGGGAAGCCCCACGGCCGCAGCGGCAGCGTGGCCTCCAGTACGCCCATGCCCGGCACGATCACCACGTCGTGCCCGCGCACCCAGGCGGCGGTGCGGACGATGTCGATGAGCTTGCCCACGCCCTTCGCCGCGACCGACCCCGCCCGCGAGGCGGTCCGGTACTCCCCGCGGAACCAGTGCAGCCGCGTGGCGGGGATCCCGTACCGGGTCGTCACGACCTCGGCCCCGCCGCACAGCGCGTCCACGACCGCGTCCGGGTGGTCCTCGCGCAGGTACCCGAGCACGGCTTCGAGGGAGGCGTCGTTGCCGAGGTTGCCGGAGCCGAGCAGGCCGAAGAGGCCCACGCGCGCCGGAGCTCCCTTCGGGGACCTCATGCCGGCCTCCCTTCACGGCCGGCGACGAGCGCGTCGACGGAGACCGTGAGCAGCGCCGGGTCCACCGGGGCGCGGTCCTCCACCCGCTCGCCGGCGCCCGGCCGGGCCCGGCTGGTCATCCAGGCGGCCAGGTGGCGGTAGCAGGCGCGCCGGTCCGAGGCGGAGAGCGGCGCCCGCCGGACCGCCGAGACGAAGCCCCACACGTACTCGGCGAGCAGCCGGGCCGTCGGGTGCAGCGGTCCGGCCCGCAGCGGATCCAGGTTGGCGCAGCGGGAGCGCTTGCTCGGGTTCGCCCGCTCGGCCCGGTTGGGGTGGTCGCGGCGGAAGTACAGCAGCTCCGGCACCTGGTGGAAGCGGCCGTGCAGGGCGATCTCGGCGACGAAGGTGCGGTCCGCGTGGTGGTAGCTGTCGAGCGGCTTCACCCGGCGCAGGACGTCGGCCCGCAGCACCCCGTAGAAGTCGTCGCCGCCGGGCTCGAACAGCAGGCTGCGAAAGCGCACGGGCGCGGACGGCGAACCGGTGGCCAAGGTGTAGTCGTAGGGGATGGTCACTTGGCCGTCCCCATCGATGACCGCCTGGTCGGCGTGGGCGCAGATCACGTCGGGTCGCTCGTCCAGCGCCTCCACGCAGCGCTGGAGCAGGTCCCGGGCGTACAGGTCGTCGTGCGAGGCCCACTTGAAGAGCTCGCCGCGGCACTCGTCGAAGACGTGGTTGTGGTTCGGCGAGGCGCCGATGTTCCGGGGCAGCCGGAGGTAGCGGATGCGCGAGTCCTTCGCGGCGTACCGGTGGCAGATGTCCCGGGTCCCGTCGGTCGAGGCGTTGTCGGAGATGACGAGCTCGAAGTCCTCGTACGTCTGGCCGAGCAGGGCGTCGAGCGACTCGGCCAGGTACTCCTCGCCGTTGTACACGGGCAGGCCGATGCTCAACCGCGGATGGGCGGTCATGGTGTCCTCACTTCACGGATGGAATCTTGCTGGTGCTCGCGCAGGGCGGAGCGCAGTTGTAGCCACCACACGGCCGAGCTGCTGAGCGTCGCGGCGGCGACGCCCCAGGACGAGCCGACCGTGCCCGCTAGGACCGCCCCGCCGACGCCGCCGCCGGCGTAGCAGGCGGAGGCGAACATCTGGCAGCGCAGGCTGCGCCGGGCCGCGCCGAGCGCGCGCAACCCGGCGGCCGCTCCGGTGCCGATGCTGGCGCCCGCGACGCCGAGCGTGGCCGGGACGACGAGCTGCGAGGCGGCGGGCCAGACCTCGCCGAGCACGAGCTCGCCGAGCCGGTCCGGGACCAGCAGCAGAGCGGCGCCCCACAGCAGTGCGGCGCCGGCCTGCCCACCGCCGAGCAGGAGACAGAACCTGCCCAGTCGGTGGGCGGCCTGCCGCAGCACCCGGGCCGCCTCCGCGACGGTGACCAGCGACAGCCCCATCAGCACCGCGAGGAACGGGCCGAGCAGCAGCTCGGCGCCCCGGACCGCGCCCACCGAGGTGACCCCGACGATCGCGCCGAGCCCGTACGCCCGGATCTGGTAGGCGCCGCTGAGGCCGACGTTCTCGGCCAGGTACCGGTAGCCGAGGTCGCGCTGCTCGCGCAGCCACCCGCGGGCGCCGCTCACCTGGGGCCGGATGCCCGACTGGAAGCAGCCGTACACCGCGGCCACCGCGGCGGACCCGCCCCAGGCGAGCACGAAGGCGGCCACGGTGCCCACGCGGGCCGCGACCAACAGGGCCGGGACGAGCGCGACGCCCCACACGAGGTCGTTGGTGAACGCCTTCTTCCCGATCCCCGCGGCGAAGAACGAGTACCGCCAGGCGTCCTGGATCAACAGTCCCGGCAGCACGACGCCGAGGCAGGCCAGAGCCGCCCCCACGCCGCCACCGAGGCTCAGCCCGATGGCCAGGCACGCCACGCCGAGGGCCGTCCCGACGCCGAGCGCGGTGCCCGAGGACCGGGCCACCGCCGAGCGCCAGGAGGCCTGTGACACGCCGCTGAAACGGACCACGAGCGGGTCGGTGGCCAGCCCGCGGGAGACGTTCAGCACCACGCCGTAGGTCACCCAGGCCAGGCTGAACACGCCGAAGGCGGTCGGCCCCAGCGAGCGGGCCACGTAGATGCCCACGGCGAAGTTGCTGATGCTGGAGGCCGCCTGGTCGGCCAGCCCCCAGGACAGTCGGCCCACCATGGCCCGCTTCGCGGTGCGCGGGGCCGGCACGGTCGGGTCCGCCGTATCCGCCGCATCCGTCGTCGTGGTGTTGTCCCCTTCTGTGGTCATGGACTTCACGCCTTGATCAGACCGGCACCGCGCAGGGCGTCGGCCGCCACGGCGACGGTGTCGAACGCCAGCCCCGCGCGCTCGGCGACGTCCAACAGGCTGTGCTCGCCGTCGGAGAGGCTGAGCACCCAGAGCATGGCCATCTGGGCCTGCTTCGCGTCGCTGCGCCCACCGAGCGAGTCGTACAACCCGCGCCGACCCAACTGCGGTTCGCCGTACGGACTGAGGTTGAGGTAGCTCCGGTTGCGGTCCAGCACGCCGAACGCCTCGCGGCAGACGGCGAGCGTGTCCGTCATCGCCTCGGGGGAGACGAAGTCCGGATTGTCGGCCGAGGTGTGGTACTCGGGGTAGCCGGCGTACGGGGTCCGGCTGAGCGAACCCACCCCGAGGTCGAAGCCCGGCGAGCAGTACTGCCGCTCGTCGTAGCCGTACGGGGTGAACTCGGTGATCCGGTGCGGGCGTTCGGAGGTGCGCAGCACGTGCTGGAGCACCCGGTCGATCTCCGCGTCGCCGCGCCTGCTCTGTTTGTAGGTGAGCCGGCCCGAGTCCCCGGCGCAGGCCAGCACCAACCCGTGCTTGACCTTCTCCACCCGTTCCGCGTTGCGGGCCAGCCAGGTGATCGCCCCGATGGTGCCGGGGGCGAAGATGAACCGGTAGGTGTAGTACGGCGTCCGCTCGGCCAGCGCCCGCGCCAGGTACGTCGCCACCGCGACGCCCGCCAGGTTGTCGTTGGCCAACGACGGGTGGCAGACGTGGCAGGAGACGATCACCTCCTCCGGGACCTGCCCGGGGACCACATGCTCGGCGTAGGTGAGGTGGCCGTCGGCGAGCGTGGAGTCGATGCGCACCTCGTAGTCGCCGTCCGGCAGCGCGTCCAGGGTCTCCTGGGCCAGGCAGAAGCCCCACTGCGGCGTGTAGTAGCTGGTGCGGTACGGCACCCAGCTCGGCTGCTCCGGCAGGGTGTGCAGGTGCGGGCGCAGCTCGGCCAGCGGCATGGTCGCCGACACCGGCGTGCTGTAGCCGAGCACGTGCAGGCTGGACGCCGCGAAGTCGACGACCCGGTTGCCCGCGGCGTCGGCGACGTACGCGTCCCGGATGTTCCACTCCTGGGGCACGGTCCAGTCGAGCACCTGCGTCCCGGTCGCCACCTCGTGCACCTGGAGCGGCAGGTACTCGCCGATGATGTCCAAGGTGGCGCGCACGCCGTCGCCCGTGATGCTCCGGCAGAGCGGGTACAGCCGCTCCACCAGGGCGTGCATCTCCTCGCCGACCACGGTCATCGGCGCCACCGCAGGGTCTCGTCGACCGCGCCGGAGTCGGACGCCGAGCGCAGCACGGCCAGCCGGGTGAAGCGCTGGTCGAAGGCCTCCTGGGTCAGCCCGTGCGTGCGGTACGCCTCGGCGAGTTCGAGCGCGCCCTGCTTGACCGTCCACTCGCAGTCGAAGCCGGGGATCGCGGCCCGGAACCGGGCGAAGTCCACCCGGTACGAGCGCGGGTCGGCGCCGTTCTCCCCGGTGATCCGCACCTTGGAGCCCGGTACCGCCTCGGCTACCTGCTCGGCGATCTGGGCGACGGTCACGTTGTTGACCTCGCTGCCGATGTTGAACGCACGGTCGTGGACCGCCTCCCGCGGCGCGACCAGCGCCGCCGCGAAGGCCCGCGCGATGTCGACGGCGTGCACCAGCGGGCGCCAGGGGGTGCCGTCGGAGAGCACCAGGACCTCGCCGGACAGGAGCGCGTGCCCCACCAGGTTGTTCAGCACGATGTCGGCGCGCAGCCGGGGCGAGTAGCCGAAGGCGGTGGCGTTGCGCATGTACACCGGGCTGAAGTCGCCGTCGGACAGGGCGTGCAGGTCGTCCTCCACCCGCACCTTGGACTCCGCGTACGGCGTCACGGGGCGCAGCGGGGCGTCCTCGGCCACCAGGCCCCCGCCGCCGGCGGCGCCGTAGACGGAGCAGGTCGACGCGTACAGGAAGCGCCGCACACCGGCGTCGCGGGCCAGCTGCGCGAGGCGCACGGACGCGTGGTGGTTGATGTCGTAGGTGAGGTCCGGGGCCAGCGCTCCCAGCGGGTCGTTGGACAGCGCGGCCAGGTGGATCACCGCGTCGACCCCGGCCACGTCCTCGGCCGTGACGTCGCGCAGGTCCACCCGCCGCCCCGGCGGGTCCGCGGGCTGCGGGCCCAGCACGCAATCGGCGAACAGGCCGGCGTCGAGACCGACGACCTCGTGCCCGGCGGCCGCGAGGACCGGGGCCATCACAGTGCCCAGGTAACCCTGGTGTCCGGTCAGTAGTACGCGCATGGTTCATCCCCCCAGATGGAGCGTGAGTTTGGTGACGGCGAACGCCTCGGCGTACCGCGCGTGGCATTCGATGCCGCGGATGCGGGCGAGACCGAGGAAAGCCTCCCGGTCGTACCAGGGCCGGTGGCGCTGCGAGGGGTAGTGCTCCTGCAGCAGCTGCACCTTCCGTTCGGCGACCTCCGGCGACAGCGGCTGGTAGGCCACCGGACGCCCGAGGTCGCCGTCCCACTTGACGATCTCGTAGCCGAGCACGAGGTGGTCGCGGAAGGCGGTGGTCATCAGCTGCGCCAGGCCGCGGTGGTCCTGGTGCGCGTCGTCGGTGCGCGGCGCCAGGATCAGGTCCGGGTCGCTCTGCGCGCGCAGTTCCTCGACCGCGGCCTTGGCCTCCTCCCAGCGCGCGGGCAGCAGGCCGTCCGGCAACTTCAGTACGGTCAGACGCAGTTCGGCCCCCGGGCAGAAGGCGGCGAGCGCGGCCCGCTCCTCTTCCTCCCGCTCGCCGCCACCACCGGACAGCACCAGCGCGTCGACCCGGATGCCGGGCCGCGCCTGGCAGAGCGCCAGCAGAGTGCCACCGGCGCCGATGGCGATGTCGTCGCAGTGCGCCCCCACCGCGACGATCCGGTCCAGGGGCTGCGCCCCGAGGCGGATCACGCGGTCCCCGCCCTGGCGCCGGGGACGCCACCGGTGTTGCCCGCACCCGCGTCGCGCTCCCACACGGCCCAGGGGCGGTCACCGTGCGCGTAGGCGGAGTCCAGTAAGGCACGCTCCTTCACGGTGTCCGTCGGCTTCCAGAAACCGCGGTGCTGGTGCGCCACCAGCCGTCCCTGCTTGGCCAGTGCGGTGCAACCGTCGGCGACCAGGTCGCCGTTCTCGGGTATGTGGTCGAAGATCTCCTGACGGAGCACGAAGTAGCCCCCGTTCTCCCACAGCGGCAGCTCGCTCACCGCGGTGATGCCCTCCACCAGGCCCTCCTCGCCCAGCTCCACGCAGTGGAACGAGGACTGCGGCGGCACCACCATCATCGACGCCCCGGCGTCGCGCCGGGAGAAACGCTCGATCATCTCCGGCAGCGGGGCATCGGTCAGCACGTCGGCGTAGTTGGCGAGGAACATCTCGTCGCCGTCCAGGTGCTCGCGCACCCGGCGCAGCCGCTCACCGATCGGCGACTCGATGCCGGTCTGCACGAAGGTGATCGTCCAGGAGGATATGTCGGTGGACAGCAGCTCGGCCCGCCCGCCCCGCAGCACGAAGTCGTTCGAGGTGGTCTCTTCGTAGTTGAGGAAGAACTTCTTGATGTGGTCCGCGCCGTAACCGAGGCACAGGATGAACTCCGTGTGCCCGTAGTGCGCGTAGTAGCGCATGACGTGCCAGATCAGCGGCCGCGGGCCGACCATGGCCATCGGCTTGGGAACGTCATCGGAGGATCCGCTGCGCATGCGCATCCCGTAACCGCCGCAGAACAGTACGACCTTCATGCCTTGACCTCGACAATGCTCAGTTCCGGAATGGGGAAGACCAGGCGACCGCCCCAGTCGTGTACGAAGGACAGCTGCTCGATCAGCTCGTCCCGCAGGTTCCACGGGAGGATGAGCACGTAGTCGGGCTTGTCCACCGCGATCTGCTCGGGAGCCAGGATCGGGATGCGCGTGCCCGGGGTGAACCTGCCGTGCTTGTACGGGTTGCGGTCGACCGTGTAGGCGAGCAGGTCGGGCCGGATCCCGCAGTGGTTGAGCAGGGTGTTGCCCTTGCCCGGAGCGCCGTAGCCGACCACCGTCTCGCCGTTCTCGGCCGCGTCGATGAGGAACCGCAGCAGGTCCCGGCGGACCTTCGCCACCCGGGCGGAGAACTCGGTGTACCCGGACAGCTCCTGCAGCCCGGCGGCCTCCTCCCGGGCCAGCACGTCCGCCACCCGCTGCGTCGGCTCGCCGGCCACCTCGGCCGGCCGCGCCCACAGCCGGATGGAGCCGCCGTGCGTGGGCAGCAACTCGACGTCCACCAGGGCCAGTCCACCGCTCGCCAACGCCCGGATGGCGGAGGCGACGGTGTAGTACTGGAAGTGCTCGTGGTAGATCGTGTCGTACTGGTTCTCCTCGATCAAGGTCAGCAGGTGCTGCACCTCGATGGAGACCCAGCCGTCGTCCGCGACCAGGGCGCGCAACCCCCGCGTGAACCCGACCACGTCGGGGATGTGCGCGTACACGTTGTTCGCCGCGACCAGGTCCGCCGGCCCGTGCTCGGCCCGTACGGCCGCCCCGGTGTCCGGGTCCAGGAACGCCGTCAGCGTGGGCACGCCCGCCTCGCGCGCCGCGGCGCCCACGTTCACCGACGGCTCGACGCCCAGGCAGCGGATCCCCCGGTCCACCACGTGCTGGAGCAGGTAGCCGTCGTTGCTCGCGACCTCGACCACGAAGGAGTCGGGCCCCAGGCCCACCCGCTGGGCGGCATCGGCGACGAAGGTGCGCGCGTGCTCCACCCAGGACGTCGAATAGGAGGAGAAGTAGGCGTACTGCGTGAAGGTCTCCTCCGGCGTGATCAGCGGAGGGATCTGCGCGAGCCAGCAATCGGTGCATACCCGCAGGTGCAGCGGGTACGCCGGCTCCGGCCGGTCCAGTTCCTCCACGGCGAGAAAGCTCTCGCACGGCGGGGTCGCCCCCAGGTCGACGACGCTCGCCAGCGTCTCCGAGCCGCAGAGTCGGCATCGTGTCATCAATTGCCCCCATCCCTGCCCGCGCGGGTGCCCCGTCGCGAGCCAACGTGTGCATTTCCTACCGGCGGCGCACCGTCCCCGCCGCCGGACCGCACCGCGATCGCGGTGCGGTACCCCTCCAGCAGGCGCTCCAGCCCGACGGTCGGGCTGAACCCCTGCTCGTACCGGCGCCGGGCCGCCCGCCCCATCTCCCGGTTGCCCGCCGGATCGGTCGCGATCCGGCGCATGCGGGCCGCCAGCGAGGAGACCTCGCCCGGTCGGTGCAGCAACCCGCTCACCTCGTCCTCGACCAGCTCGACGAAGGCGCCGTGACCGGCGGCCACGGCCGGGACCCCGGCCGCCATCGCCTCCACGACCACCAGGCCGAAGGCCTCCAGCCAGGTCGAGGGAGCCACCACCGCGACCGAGCGCGCGATGGCCTCCCCGCACTGGGCCGGGTCGTAGAGGCCGACGTAGCGCACGTCCTCCCGGCCCGCCGCCCAGGCGGCCACCTCCCCTTCCAGCGGCCCCGTACCGGCGATCACGAGCGGTACGCCCACCCCACCGTCCGCGGCGAGCTCGTCCCACGCGGCCATCAGCAGCCGCACGCCCTTGACCTCCGCGAGGCGGCCCAGGTAGAGCAGGTGCTCGCCGGCGCCCGAGCGGCGCACGGACGGTTCGGGCACGAAGTTGTGCTTCACCCCCAGCCGCTCGGCCGGCATGCCGGCCCGCACCAGGACCTCCCGCTGCGCCGCGGAGATGCAGAAGAACCGCTCCACGCCCGACCACCACCGCCGCCGGTTGACCGACAGGCTGACCGCGAGCGGCACCGTCGCCAGCCGGGAGCCGCGGTAGCAGCCGTGCCGGACTGCGGGCAGCGGAGCCGCGCCGATGCAGTCGGTACACGGTCGACCGTCCCGCTGGAGCGTGCCAGGCGGGCAGACCTGCGTGTAGTTGTGCAGGGTGGCGACGGCGGGCACGCCGGCGTCGGCGCAGGCGGCCAGCACCGCGGGGGACAGCAGCGGGAAGACGTTGTGGACGTGCACCACGTCCGGCCGATCGGCGCGCAGCCTGGCGGTGAGCTCCGTGCGGACCGCCGGGTTCCAGGGGACCAGCAGCGGGATCGCGGCCTTGGACACCAGGGACCGGCCGCCGATGTCGTCACTGCGCCGCTCGAACACCTCGACCCGGTGACCGGCCCCGCGCAGCAGCGCGACCTCCTGGTCGACGACCTTGTTCTCCCCGCTCGGCTGCGCCGACGCGTAGCGGTTGTGCACCACGAGAACGTGCATGCTCATTTCACCTCCGAAGTCCGGGTCCATTGGGGCAGGCGTCGGCGCGCGGCCGCGGCCGGGGGCGTCGACGGGGCGGCGGCCGTGGCGGGCGCCGCCAGCAAGGAGGCGGCGACGGTCAGGTGCAGCAGGTACGGCGAGGCGTCGCCCAGCCCGGCCTCGGTGTAGGAGGCGATCGAGCAGTAGCTGACCAGGAAGATCGCGCAGGCCCGTTGGAGCGAGGGCGGGCGCAGCAGCGCGACGCCGCCCAGCACGATGATGGCGGCCGCCACCAACGCGGTGCCGACCAGGCCCTGTTCGTTGTAGACGGCCAGCCAGCTGTTGTCGATCGGCAGCCCGCCGTAGGACTTGTCGCCCAGGCCCGCGCCGAAGAGCTCCTGCAGGGTCGTCCGGGGGGCGGCCAACAGCGCGTCCCAGACCTTGGCCCGGCCCGTGAGGTTGGAGAAGTTCTCCTGGCTCTGTCCGCGCAGGAACCACGCCTGGAGCGCGGAGTTGAGCACCACCGCGACGAAGGTGGAGATCACCACCGCCCAGGCGAAGAACCGGCGGGCCGCTGCGCTGGTCAGTACGAGCGAACCGATCGCCAGCACCAGCCCGACGAGCAGGCCGAGCGTCGCCGTACGGGTGTGGGTCAGGGCGAGCAGGACGATGGAGGGCACGATGACCGCCGCCGCACTGGCGCCGCTGGTCCGCCGGCCCAGCAGGAGCAGCACGGTCAGCCCGATGATCACCGCGGCGTACTGGCCGATCTGCGGCGGGGTGAGCGGCCACAGCGCGCCCACCAGCCGGCCGCCGTAGAGGTCCGGCAGGGCCGCGCCCGGAGAGATGAGCAGGCCGGCGGCGACCGACGCGAGCACCGCGAAGTACAGCCGGATGTGGTGGCGCACGAACCGGTCGTCGCCGTCCCACCAGCGACTGAGCAACCACAACGTACCGACGAAGAGCCCGAGGCGCGTGCAGCGGAACAGCGCGCCGAAGCCGGACTCCAGGTTCACGCTGGAGATCACGCTCGGCACCAGCAGGAGGGTGAGCAGCAGCAGGAAGGCGCTGGCGCGCACCCGCAGCCGGAGGTTGAGCAGCAGCGCCAGCGCGAACGCGGCCACCAGCGAGCCCATCGTGGCCATCTGGATGAGGGAGCGGGGCAGCGGCACGATGGTCACCGCTCCGGCGGAACCCAACGTGTTGAGTATCAGCAGCCCCCAGGCGATCGCGACGCCCTTCGGCGCGCCCGTGGGACGCGCCCCGGCGTCGGACCGCGCCCCCGCGGCCTCCGGTCCGTCCGTCGGTCCGTCCGCCGGCCCGTCGAGCGTGGCCTCCGCGGCCATCTCAACCACCGTCCTGCGGCGAGAAGGTGCTGCCCGCGTCCTGCTGGTACGGCGCGCCCTGCCACTGCGCGAAGTCCAGCTCCCGGCTCGGGTCGTGGGCGATGAAGCTCCACGGCCCGGAGTAGACGTTGTCGTGCCAGCGGTTCTGCTGTTCGCGGGTGATCGCCTCCGCCACCGGCTCGCCCTTGTACGGGGACCAGTCCGGGTACGTCCCGTAGTTGGCCAGCACCGCCATGCGGCCGCACTTCACCGCGCACCCGACGACGGAGGTGTCCAGGACGAAGCGGTTGTGGTGGATGTCCACCCGCTGGGTCTTCCACCGGCAATCGGCGTAGAGCGGTGCGCCGGCGATCGCGGGCTGCGCGCAGCTGGCGATGGACTTCACCAGCAACGTGCAGTCACCGGAGGAGGTGTTGGCCGGGCTGTTGCAGAACCGGTCGGCGTTCTCCCACAGGGTGATCCCCGACCAGTTGTTCTCGAACAGGTTCTCGTACACCTCGATCTTGTCCGTGCGGGCCGGGACCCGTGGTTCACCACCGGACTCCGACAAGTAGACCGTCGCGAAGGGGAAGTTGTCGCCGTCATTGGCCTTCTTGCGGCCCTCGACCCAGTTGTTCCGCCGGATCGTGTTCTTGCGGATGACCGCGTTGTAGCTGGTCTCGTAGATCAGCGCGGCGCCGTCATTGGCTTCCAGCACGTTCTCCTCGATGCGGAAGTCGTTGTTGTTGGTGTCCGCCCAGATCCCGGGTCCGCGGTTGTCGTGCACCCAGTTGCCCCGTACATCGGCGCCGTTGACCGCCCAGAACTTGACGCCTCCGGTGCATCCGCACCCGGGCTGGCGCCGCTCCCAGTCGTCCGTGTCGTTGCCCACGATCTCGTTGCCCTCCACCACCAGATGGGTGATCGGGCTGCCGGACTTGTAGGCGTTCAGACCGTACTGTCCGTTGGCGCGCAGGCAGTTGGCCCGGACCTGCTGGCGGGCGCCGGCCATCAGCGCGGCGCCGGCGTTGTTCTGGATCGTCGCGTGCTCGATCACCCACCCGTCGGACGAGTCGTGGTTGACCACGCCCTCGTTCTGCGGCGCGATGAAGCCCTGCACCGTCAGGAAGCGGATGGTCACGTCGACACCGCCGCCGCCGAACGCGTACTGGTTGCTCTTCTGGCCGTCGAGCACCGCGCCCGGCGCGCCGAGGTAGGTGTCCCCGTCCTTGGGGATGACCTGGGCGTAGCGATCCGGATCGAGATTGTGCGTCCCCGGCCCGATCCAGAACGTGGTCTTGGGAGGGCTGCTCTTGGTCTTCGCCGCCAGGTCGCCGACGACCGCGGGGTCGACCGACACCGCCCCCGCCGGCGCCTGCGCCGGAGCGGCCGCGGGCTTGTCGCACACCCGGGCCACCGGCGTGGCGGCCGCCCCGGAAGAGGGCGCGCCGGACGCGGGCGACTTCCCGGACGGCTCCGACCGGTCGTCCGTCGAGCTCGTACAGCCGGTCACCGCGAGCAGGACCAGCAACAGCTGCGCCGTCGGCATCGCCCAGTGCCCCCTCTTGATCAAGACCCCTCCTCCCTAGTCCCGGAACGTGAGTACGGTGATGAACCCCTGCGTGCCGTCGGCGCTGCCGGTGCCGATCAGCGTGGTGGCGGGCTCCTTGCGGCCGAAACCGGCGGAGTACCAGCCCAACGGCGGATCGCTCTCGCCCCGGTGCGCCCGCCAGGACAGCTGCCCGGGCAGGTCGAGCACGGCGGAGCGGTCCTCGCCGTCCCGGGTCCAGGTGAGCACGGCCCGGTTCCCCACCAGCTCCGCGACGATCGCCGGGCCCAGGTGGAAGGCCAGCTGCGCCGTCCGGCCCGGGCCGTGCACCTCGTCGACCACCCGCACCTGCTGGCGCGCGCCGATCAGCTCGACCCGGCGCCGGTGGACGGAGGACCCGTAACCGTCGTGCTCGGCGCACCAGCGGGAGGTCCCCCCGATGGCGGCGTCGGAGGTGTCCGCGACCAGGACCTTGCTGCGGGCCTGCCGGGTCCACAGGAACGGGCCGCCGGAGACCGACTGGTCGGCGCCGTCCAACTGCAAGGTGTTGTGGCCGAGGGTCGAGCGGAAGTACTCTCGCCACCGCGGCTGCCCGTGGTAGCAGTACGTCCCCGGGTCGGCCAGTACGTCGACCCCGTCGTGGCGGACCTCCACGGACAGCGCGTCCGCGTGACCGTGCGCGGCGATCGACAGGAACCCGTGTGGGCCCCCGTCGCAGCGGCACCAGATCTCCCCCGGACCGCGCAGGATCGACATCCCCGCGTCGGAGAAGTGGACCGGCCGCTGCTCGGGGCGGCGCACCGCCGGCGCGCCCCCCGGCTCCGGGTACGACCGGATGAGGGCGGCCAGCAGTGGGGTGCGCACGTCCGTGCCGCCCGCCGCCGGCCACCAGGGGAGTCGGCCGTAGACCGCCTCCCCGGTGGCCAGCAGCGAGGCCCAGCGGTCCGTGCCCGCGCCGTCCACGATCAGGCCGTGCCCGTCGTCCGCGTCACCCTGGCGCGGAGGCCGCAGCCGGCCGTCCACGATCGCCGCGAGCGCGTCCGTCATCCGCAGCAGCACCACCCGCACCGTCGCGGGGACCGGCACGCCGGCCGCGTCCGCCTCGGCCACCGCGGCCAGCCCGAGCTCCAGGACCAGCCCGTGGTACTCGGTGGCCAACTCGCGGTTGAGGCCCGAGTGGAAGGTATTGCTCCGCAGGTGCCGCTCCAGCGACCGCAGCGCACCGGACCGCCAGCGCGCCGACTCCGGGAACCAGTCGAAGGCGCAGGCCGCGGCGAACTGCCCGGCGGTCTCGGCGATGACGTGGTTGTTCGCCGAGGAACCCCGGCTGGGGAAGGCGGCCAGCCACCGCTGGTGGTGCCAGATCTGTTCCAGCGCCACCGGGTTGCCCTCGAACAGGGCGGCCGCACCGGACCAGCCGTCGAGCAACCGGCGCACCCACACCCAGGACAGCAGTCGGATGCCCAGCTCGATGCCGCTGATCCAATGCACCCCGCGCAGCGGCGGGTTGCCCGCCCACCACGTCCGCAGGTGCTCGGCCACCCGCTCGGCGTACCGCTCGTCCCCGGTGACCGCGTAGGCGGCCGCGAGCACGGTGAGGTGCTGGTGCCGGGACGGCTCCCAGATCTGCTTGATGTCCCCGACCGCGTCCTCGCTGCGGTAGGGCACGTCGAAGGCGTACCCGGACGGCGCCCGGCGCCCGGTCTTCGGGTCGTACCACCAGTCCGGGTCGACCAGGTCGTCGCGTTCCACCCCGAAGTACTCGGCGCGCCCGGCCATCAGCCGGTCCGCCTGTACGACGAGCCGCTTCGCGGCGTCCGGTGCCACCGCGGCGAGCGCCCCGGCGGGCAGCACCGCGGTGAAACGGGCGCCGGTCACCGGGCGGCCGGCCGGTGGCGCGGTGCGCCACCGGCGCCGGCGCACCGCGTCGGCGACCCGACCGCCGACCTCCTGCGGGCCCATCCGGGACAGCCGCCGCAGGTACCAAGCCGGGCTCATGGTCATCGGGGCCCCGCCAAGGTCACCGGCGCGCCGCCCGCCAGACTGGCCTGGACGGCGAGGGTGGCCGCCGTGGTGGCGACCAGGGACTCCAGCGGCACCGGCATCGGTCCACCGGTCCGCACGGCCTTGATGAAAGCGGCGAGCTCGGCGGACTGGCCCTTGTCCCGGGCCTTGGGCAGCCGCGAGCTGACCCACCGCTTGCGGGCGTACACGGAGGCCCGGACGAAGTCGTCGAGCCTGAGCACCTTGCCGTCGGCGACCAGGTCCAGCGTCTCCTTGGGGAAGCCGGGGGCGCCGGTCGTCACGTAGCTCAGGGTGGCGGTGGACCCGTCCGGGTAGCGCAGGACGATCTGGAGGTCCTCGTTGCCGGAGGTCGCGGCCGCGTACACCGAGACCGGGTCGGCGCCGAGCAACCAGCTGGCCGTGTCGATGAAGTGGCCGCCCTCACCCGCGAACCGCGTTCCCTCGGTGCCCTGTTGCAGGTACCAGCTGCCGTGCCCGAGCCGGCCCGCGTTGACCAGGTAGCGCAGGCTCGCCGGACCGCTGCGGGTGCCGAACTGCTGCTTCGCCTCCCGCAGGATCGGCGCGAAACGCCGGTTGAAGCCCACCTGCAGCCGGTCGTTGCCCGACTCCTCCACCGCCGCGAGCACACCGGCCAGCTCGTCCTCGCCGAGGGCCAGGGGCTTCTCCACGAACACGGTCTTGCCGGCGAGCAGCGCCTTGCGGGTCAGGTCGGCGTGCGAGCTGTGCCGCGTGACCACGAACACGGCGTCGATCGCCGGGTCGCCGAGCACGGAGTCGAGGTCGGTGGTCGCCCCGCCGAAGCCGAACTTCCGCTGCGCGTTGGCCGCGGACAGCGCGGTCGTGGTGACGACCGTCGACAGCGTGACGCCGGCGCGCTCCGCCAGGTGCGGCAGCAGCATGGACGTCGCGTAGTTCCCCGCGCCGACGAACGCGAGGCGCACCGGAGCTGCGGCGGACCGGGTCGGCGCGGCCGACCGACGGCTGCTCGGTACCGCGGGCACGGCCACCGACGGGGCCGCGGCCCGGCCTTCCGCGGCCTGCTCGGGGTACTCGAACAGCACGGCCACGGCCTTGAGTTCGCCGTCCCCCAGCCGCTGGTAGGTCTTGACGGCGTCCTCGAAGTCGGCGATGTGCGAGATCAAGGGCTCCACGTCGACGCTGCCGCGGGCCATGAGGTCGAGGAAGCACGCCAGGTTGCGACGCTCGGTCCAGCGCACGTACCCGATCGGGTAGTCCCGCCCCTCCAGCTCGTAGGCGGGGTCGTAGCGCCCGGGGCCGTAGCTGCGGGAGAAGCGGACGTCCAGTTCCTTCTCGTAGTACGCGTTCCACGGCAGGTCGAGGCGGCACTTGCCGATGTCGATGACCCGGCCGCGGTCCCGGCTCAGCCGGGCGGCCAGCTCCACGGGCTGGTTGCTGCCGCCGCCGGCGGCCAGGTACACCTGGTCCACCCCGTGACCGCCGGTGAGGTCGGCGACGGCGGACTCCACCACCGCGGAACCGGGATCGCCGCAGGCCGCGGCGCCGAGGCTCGCGGCGAGCTCGCAGCGCACCGGGTCGGGGTCGGCCCCGATGACCCGGACCCCGGAGGCGGTGAGCAGCTGCACCACCAGCTGCCCGATCAGCCCGAGGCCGATGACCAGAGCCACCTCGCCGAGCGCGGACTCACCTTGGCGGACGCCCTGCATCGCGATCGACCCGACGGTACCGAAGGCCGCGTGCCGCGGCGCGAGTCCGTCCGGGAGCCGGGCGTAGAGGTTCTTGGGCACCCAGTTCAACTCGGCGTGCAGCGCGTGCTCGTTGCCCGCGCAGGCCACCAGATCGCCGACGGCCACGTCGTCGACACCGGCGCCCACCTGCTCGACCACCCCGCACAGCGAGTAGCCCAGCGGCGTGTAGGAATCGAGCTGGTTGTTCACCTTGCGGTAGGTGGCGGCCAGCCCGTTGGTGGCCACGCTCTGCACCACCTTGGCCACCTGGTCCGGCCGGGAGCGGGCCTTGCCCAGCATCGACATGCCGGCCTCGGAGACCTTCATCATCTCGGTCCCGGTCGAGATCAGCGAGTAGGCCGTGCGCACCAGCACACCACCCGGCTTGCAGCCGGGTACCGGCACGTCGAGTACCGCCAACTCGCCGCTCTTGTAGTTCTGCACCACTTGCTTCACGCGAACTCCTTGGAAATTGCCGTGCTGTTCACCGACTGCTCGGACCGGACCCGGAGGTCGCGTTGCGATACCAGTACTCCAGGGTCAACACGTGCCACAGGTGTTTGGAGAAGTCCCGATGCCCGGCGGCGTCCTCGGCCACCATCCGCGCCAGCGCGTCGCGGCGCAGGAAGCCGGAGTTGACGAGCACGCCGTCGTTCACCACCTCGCGCACCAGCGGCGCCAGGTCGCGGCTCATCCAGGCGCGCAGCGGAGCACTGAAGAGGCCCTTGGGCCGGTACACGATCTCCCGGGGCAGGATCGAGGTGGCCGCCTCCTTGAGCACGGCCTTGCCCTGCCGCCCGACGATCTTGCGGTCGCCCGGCACGGCGAACGCCGCCTTGACCACCTCGACGTCCACGTACGGCACCCGTACCTCGGTCGACGCGGCCATGCTGGAGCGGTCCGTGTAGGCGAGGTTCAGGCCCGGCAGGAACATCCTGGCGTCGCCCAGGCACATCCGGTTGACGAAGTCGTCGAGGTCGTTGTCCTCGTAGACGTCCGCGTGCTCGGTCAACACGTCGTCGACCGTCCCGGCCAGGTCAGGATCGATCAGGGCGAGCAGTTCGTCCTGGTCGTACATGGTGTAGCTGCGCCGGAACGCCGTCTCCTCCGGCAGGTCGGCGAAGGAGAGGAAACGCTTCGCGAACCGCACCGACCGGTACCCCCGGCGGGCCGAGGCCACCGGCAGCCGGTCCACGGCCGCGTACACCCCGCGCCGCAGCGGGCGCGGGACGCGCTGGTAGCGCAGCGCGAGCACGTTGGCCAGGTGCTTGCGGTACCCGGCGAACAGCTCGTCGGCGCCCATCCCCGAGAGCATCACCTTGACCCCGGCCTCGCGGGCGGCCGAGCAGATCAGGAACGTGTTGATCGCCGCGGGGTCACCGATCGGCTCGTCCAGGTGGTAGGTCATCTGCGGCAGCATTTCGAGCACGTTCGGAGCGATCTCGATCTCGTGCAGGTCGACCCCGAACTGCGCGGCCACCTGCCGGGCGTAGCGCAGGTCGTCCGGCATCGCCTCGAACTTGGCGTCCTCGGCGCGGAACCCGATCGTGTAGGCGGAGATCCCGGGGTGGTCACGAGCGGCCAGCGCGGTCAGGTAGCTGGAGTCCAGCCCGCCGGAGAGGAAGGTCGCCACCGGCACGTCGGACAGCAGGTGCCGGCGCGTCGAATCCTCGATGATGGCGGCCAGGTCCGGCAGCTCGCCGCTGCGGGCCCGGTCCCGGCCCTCCGAGGCGACGTCCCGCAGGTTCCAGAACCGGCCGCGCTCCACCCGACCGTCGGGCCGGCACCGCAGCCAGCTCCCCGGCGCCAGCTTCTCCGCCCCGCGCAGCGCGCAGCGCGAATCCGGCACCCAGTAGTACAGCAGGGAGGCCACCAACGCCGCGTGGTCCACCTCCATCGACCCGCCGGTGGCGGCGGCGAGCGCCTTGAGCTCGGACGCGAACACCAGCCCTTCGCCGCGCCGGAGCAGGAAGAGCGGTTTGATGCCCAGCTGGTCGCGGGCGAGCACCAGCTCGCCGGTCCGCTCGTCGAAGATGCCGAAGGCGAACATGCCGCGCAGCCGCGGCAGGCAGCCCGTGCCCCAGCGCCGCCACGCCTCCAACAGCACCTCGCTGTCGGAGGTGCCGCGGAAGCGGACCCCGGCGGCCACCAGCTCGGCGCGCAGCTCCGGCGCGTTGTAGAGCTCGCCGTTGTACGTCAGGACGAGACCGTCCGAGACCATCGGCTGGGCGCCCGTCTCGGACAGGTCGATGATGGCGAGGCGGCGGTGCCCGAGGTGCACCTCGCCGTCACCGACGGGGTGGCTGTACCGGCCCGCCCCGTCCGGCCCGCGATGGGCGAGGGTATCGGTGAGCCGGTCGGTCACGACCTTCCCGTCCGGCCAGCGATACGTGCCTGCGATGCCACACATGTACTACCGCGCTTCCTGGTCGATGTCCGGTACTCGTGCCCATGACGGCAGCTCCGTAGGCGCCCGTCCCTCCCCCACTGCCTGAACGGCGTGGGAGGTACCCCCACCGTTCTGCAGGGCCCCCCGCTCGCTCGGGCCGCGCGGCGCGGACCGTGGCCCGTCCCACAGCGTGCCGTCGGTCCGGTCCCGCGGATCGGGATCGATCAGCACCACGCCGACCACCGGTATCCGCTGGTCCGCGAGCTGCCGCGCCACGGTGTGCAGCCACGCGACGCTGCCGTGCCCGGCCCGCACGACCAGGACCGTCCGGGTGCCGAGGTACTGGAGGTCGGTCCACGCCGTGCCGGGCGCCACCGAGCCGACCCCGATCCGGCGCCCCTGGTGCGCCTCGGCCGCGCCGCCCTCGCCGCTGACCACGGTGGGGTCCCCCGGCTTCGGCCGGCGGCCCGAGAGCTGCGATCCCGGCAGACCGTCGACGACGACCACCGGCTCCTGTGCCCCCAGCGCCCCGGCGAGTTCCAGGGCGATCAGGCTCGTACCGCGCGCGCAGCCCAGCTCCAGCAAGGACAGGGGCTCCGCGGAGCCGCGTACGGTACGTGCCAGGGACGCGGTGAGCCGTTCGCGCGCCGCCCGGATCCGCTTGCGCCGCCACAGCCACGGCGACCGGCGGGGGAGTTCCGAGATGATCGAGACACCGAGGCTCCCCGCGATGTCGCGCCGCAGCACGGGTCGGTCCGCCACCACGGCCCCGATCGCGGCCACCACCAGCCCGAGGACGAGCCCGAGGACCAGCCCCACCCCGGCGTTGGTCGCGGCGGTCCTGGGCAGGGACACCCGCACCGTGCGCGGCGCGTCCACGACCTGCGTGCCCGCGATGAGCTGCGGGGTACCGACGCGCGCCTCCGCGGCGCGCTGGCCGAAGTCGGTGATCCGCGCGGTCAGTTCGGCCCGGCGGGCGTACAGCGACTCCGTGTTCGCCGAGGCCTTCGGCCCGCTCTGCTGCGGGGCGTCCCCGATCGACTTGTTGACCTGGGCGAGCTCGGTCTGCATGCGGTCGCGCTGATCGAGCAGCGTCTTGGCCTCCGCGTCCGCGGTCGCCTGGATGCGCTGCACGTGGTCCGCGACGAAGGCGTCCGCCAACGCCTTGGCCCAGGCCACCGCCTGCGCGTCACTGTCACCCGTGACGGTGATCTGCAGCAGGTTGTTGGTCAGCCCGATGCCCGCGTAGGCCTTCATGAAGTCTTCCGGCTTCTGCGTCGACTTCAGGGACTGCAGGGCCCTGCCGGCGATCTGCGTCGTCTGCAGCAGCGCGGCGTCGGTGCGGATCAGCGTCCCCGGGTCGTTCGGCTGGTCCGCCTGGTGCGCGACCAGCACCTTCGTCACCGCGGTCGGTGGCGGCGGCATCAGCACCGCGACGGCCGCGCCGAGGAGCATCCCCAACAGCGCCATGGAGGACCAGAGGCGGCGGCGCCTGCGCACCGCGACCACCAGCCCCTGCAGGTCCAGCAGCGGAGCCGCGGCCGACGGCTCGGAACCCGTACTCGTCGTCACCCTGAACGTCCTGCCGTGTCGTAGTCAACCGCGCTCGCCGATGTGATGTCGTCCGAAGGGTCCCCGGCGGTCCGCGCCGGACGGGCCCGGACCACGTCGGCGAGCACCACGCCGACGACCTCCTGCTCGGCGTCCGCGCACGCCCCCGCGATGCCGGTGAGTTCCCCCGCGGTCCAGCTGCCCGCGCTCAGGACGACCAGCGCCCCGCTCGCCCCGTCGCCGTCCGGCAGCATCGGCCGGGACACCGGGACCTCCATAACCCGCAGCGGCGGAGCGCCCCCGGCCTCGGCGACGAGCTGTTCGGCGGCCCGCCGGGCGACTCCGTCGCCCTCCGGAACCACCAGTAACAACGCTGTTGTGGACGGTAGTTGCTCACGCAGGCGGGCGCACACCCGCCGGTAGCGCAGCTGTCGGCCGGCCTCGTCGCCGGAGGTCTGCGGAGGCGGCGCGTCCCACCGGACGTCGAGGCCCAGCAGCCGGCGGATCCGGGCCCGCGAGCCACCGTCCTTCGCCCCGCGCACGACGCCCTCGCCCGGCACGTCGACGCTGCCCAGCACCGCCCCGCCCAGCGCGGCGGCGATCTCCGCCTCGCCGCGCAGCCGGCGGCTCATCCGGGCGGCGGCCAGATGGCCGATGACCCCGACGAGGAAGAACAGCAGCGCCCCGCCGATGATGAGCTGCAGCCGCGTCGGCGGCGCCTCGCCCGTCGGCAGGACCGCCGGCCCCATGACGACCATGTTGGCCTTGCCGGCGGCCGGGTTGACCTGGTCCAGCTTGGTCACGGCCTCCTGCAGCGCGGTGCGCAGCTTCGCGAGCTCCGTGCGGGTCTGCACGCCCTCCACCGACTGCCCCGGACCGGTCGCGTCGGCCAGCTCGTTGATGCGGCGGCTGGTCTGCACCACCATCTGGCGCAGCGCCTCGGGCTGCGACGCCGCCTCGGGGTCGGCGCCCGCGCCCGCGATCCGCGCCGCGAACGAGACGAACTGCTGCGCCACTTGGTCGGAGAGCTTCTGTGCGCGCTCCGGGGTGTCGGCCGTGCCCGAAATGTTGATGATGTTCCCGTCGGAGGCCGTGGCGATCACCTGCTCCCGCAGCTGACGGCCGCTCACCCCGGGCCAGCGCAGCGTGGCCGCCGCGCGGTCGACCACCACCGAACTGGTGGCGATCTGCGCCTGGGTCATCAACTCGCGCTCCTGCCACGCCCCTGGCAGCAGCACCGACGCGGACGTCGTGTACCGGGGCGGGAACAGCATGGAGGTGCCGTAGCCGAGCAGCGCGCCCACCACCGCGAGGATGGTGAGCAGCCGCCAGCGCCTACGGGTAATCCGGCCGATCGTGACCAGCCGTATCGTGTCATCACTCAACGGTGCGGTCTCCCTCGTGCCCGTGCCGTGCACCCGCCGCCGGCACCGGACCGCGGTCCCGGCAGGCGCGGGCGTAGGCGGCGAGCAGCGACGCCTGCGAGTTCCGCCAGGCGAGCGGACCACCGATCCGCTCCTGGCCGATCTTCCCCATCCGGGTCCGCTTCTCCGGATCGTCCAGCAGCTGCGCGATGAGCCCGGCGAACTCGGCCTCGTCGTTCGCGGGTGCGTAGACGGCGGCCTCACCCGCGGAGACGCGCGCCTCGCGGAGGTCGAAGGAGACGATCGGACGCCCCATCACCATGTACTCGAGGACCTTGTTCATGGTCGACACGTCGTTGAGCGGATTGTGCGGATCGGGGGAGAGGCACACGTCCGCGGTGGAGAGGTAACGCGCCAGGTCGGCGTCGGGTATGCGCCCGGTGAACTGCACGTGCTCCGAGAGCCCGAGCGTGCGGGACAGTTCCACCATCGCGTCGAAGGTGTCGCCGCCGCCGATGAACACCGCGTGCCAGTCCGTCCGTCCGAACCGGTCGCGCAGTTTCGCCAGGGAGCGCAGGGCGTAGTCGACGCCGTCCTGCGGGCCCATGACGCCGAGGTAGCACAGCAGATGGGGCTTGCCCCGCTTCAACTCCTCCTCGGCCGGCACCGGTTGGAACCGCTTGGTGTCGGGCGCGCTGCGGACCACGAAGACGTCCGACGGCTTGCGGCCGCCACGTGCCAGCGCGACGTCCCGGTAGCTCTCGTTCGTGGCGAGCACGACGTCCGCGGCCCGGTAGGTGCGCCGTTCCAACGCGCACACCGCGCGGTAGAGCAGGTCCTTGCCCCGGTTGAACCGGGAGAGGTACAGCTCGGGCACCAGGTCGTGCTGGTCGAAGACGAACCGCGAACCGCGCCGCTTCAACCACAGGGCGGGCAGGAACAGCAGGTCCGGCGGGTTGCAGGCGTGCACCACGTGGACCGGACCGACCTTGCGGGCCAGGCGCAGCGTGTGCCACAACGCCGTGCCGTACTCGCGGAGGTAGCCGGCCGGCCCTCCGGTGGCGGCCCGCAGCGGGTAGCGGTGGATCCGCACCCCGTCGATCTCGACCTCGGGCTCGGTGTCCCGCTTCTCGCCCTGCGGGCAGATGACGTGCACGGTCCACCCCGCGTCGCGCAGGGTCGTGCACTCCTGCCACACCCGCCGGTCGAAGGGCACCGAGAGGTTCTCCACCAGGATCAGCGCGCGTCGGCCCCGGCCGACGCCGCCGGTTGCGTTACCAAGCAAGGCCCACGTATCCCGGTTCGGCCCGGCGCACGTCGGCGTCGGGGAGGTGGACGAGGTCGATGATCACGGGGCCTTCGCCGTGCGGCAGGGCCGCGAGCACGGCCGGGTCGCCGGTCCCCACCAGGCACACCTCGGCGTGGTCGAGCACCTCGTCGACCGACTCCGCGAGGAGCTTCGCGAGGTGCGGCAGCCGCGTCTCGACGTACTCCCGGTTCGCACCGAGCAGCCGGGAGAGGTTCACGTTGGGGTCGTAGATCCGCAGGTCGTACCCCTTGCCGAAGAGCCGCTCCGCCAGCTCGACGAGCGGGCTCTCGCGCAGGTCGTCGGTGCCGGGCTTGAAGGACAGCCCGAAGATCCCCACCCGGCGCTTGCCGGTGGCCTCGACCAACTCCACCGCCCGCTGGAGGTGTTCGGCGTTGGACGGCAGGACGTGGGAGAGGATCGGCACGGCGACGTCGGCCTGCTGCGCCGCGTGGACCAGACTGCGCAGGTCCTTGGGGAGGCAGGAGCCGCCGAAGGCGAAGCCGGGCCGCAGGTAGGCGGAGCTGATGTTCAACTTGCGGTCGGCCAGGAACACGTCCATCACCTGGTACGAGTCCACCCCGAGCGCCTGGCAGATGGAGCCCAGCTCGTTCGCGAAGCCGATCTTGAGGCCGTGGAACGCGTTGTCCGCGTACTTGATCGCCTCCGCCGTCGGGATCGGCACCCGGAACACCTCGCCCGGCAGCCCGTCGTACAGCGCCGCGACCACGTCACCACTGGCCTCGTCGATCTGCCCGATGACCGTCTTGGGCGGGTCGAAGAAGTCCCGCACGCTCGTGCCCTCCCGCAAGAACTCCGGGTTGACCGCGACGCCGAAGTCCACGCCGGCCGTGCCGCCGGCGTACTTCTCCAGGATCGGCACCAGCAGGTTCAAGCAGGTGCCCGGCAGCATGGTGCTGCGGAACACGACGGTCTGTCGCCCGCCGCGCTCGGCCACCGCGGCACCGATCTCCTCGGTGACCCGCTCCAAGTAGGTGGTGCACAGACTGCCGTTGGGCTCCGAGGGCGTGCCGACGCAGACCAGCGACACGTCGCTGTTCATGATCGCCTCGCGGACGTCGCCGGTGGCGCGCAGCGCCCCGCTCCGTACGACCTCGGCGATGAGCTCGCCGATCTTCTCCTCGACCACCGGGGCCTTGCCGGCGTTGACCAGGTCGACCTTCACCTGGCTGACGTCGACACCGATGACCTCGTGGCCCAGACTGGCCAGGCACGCGGCTGATACGCAGCCCACGTAGCCGAGACCTAAGACACTGACCTTCATGACCCGTTCCTCCCCCTCAACAGGCCCTCTTGGCCTGCCAACCGCCCACTGACCTGACTGAACCCGCCGCGCATCAGTACGCCCCCTGCCCCTGGAGCACCGCGCGGAGGGTCTTCCACAAAATCACCGCGTCGAGGGCGAGCGACCAGTCCTCCACGTACCGGAGGTCCAACCGCACCGCCTCCTCCCACGGCAGGTCACTGCGCCCGCTCACCTGCCAGAGGCCGGTGAGCCCGGGCTTGACCAACAGTCGCCGCCGGATGTCCGGGCCGTAGGCGGCGGACTCCTCCGGGAGCGGGGGTCGCGGACCGACGAGCGACATCGAGCCGGTGAGCACGTTGAAGAGCTGCGGGAGCTCGTCGATCGAGTACCGGCGCAGCACCGTGCCCACCCGGGTCACCCGCGGGTCCCGGCGGAGCTTGAACAGCAGGCCCGCGCCTTCGTTGCGGTCGGCCAGTTCCGCCCGCGTCCTGTCGGCCCCGGCGACCATGGTGCGGAACTTGACGATGGTGAACTCGCGGCCGTCCTTGCCCACCCGGCGCTGGTAGTAGAGCACCCCGCCCCGGCTGTCCATCAGCACGAGCACCCCGACGAGCAGCATGAGCGGCGCGAACAGCATCAACAGGATCGCCGCACCCATGCGGTCGACGACCTCTTTGATCGCCCGACGACCCCCGGTGAAGATCGGCATCGTGACCCGCAACAGCGGGATCCCGAGCACCCCGTCGACGTGCAGGCGCGGGCCGGCCACCTCCATCAGTACGGGCGCCACGACCATGTCGGCGTCGCTGCCTTCGAGGTTCCACGCCAGTCGCTGGAGCCGGTTCGGCGACCAGTGCGGGTCCGGTGTGACCGCGACGACGCGGTAGCCGTCGCGCTGCACGTGGCTCGGTACGTCCGACAGGCGGCCCACGACCGGCACTCCGGCGAGCTGGTCACCGTCGAAGCCGAGACCGTCCGGCGTGCACACCGCGTCCACCCGCCAACCGAGGTGCGGGAACTTGCGGACTCTGGTGATCAGGTCGAGCACGGTGGCCGGGCTGCCGGCGGCGAGCACCGGCCGCAGGCAGCGGCCCTCCTTGCGCTGTTTGTGCAACCACAGGCGCAGCACGTAGCGGGCGATCATGGTGACGACGGCGATCGCCGGGGTCGCCACGAAGATCCAGAGCTTGATGTTGGTGGAGGTGAGGGCGATCCCGCCGAGCGCCAGCACGACGGCCGTCGCGAACAGTGAGCGCCCGAGTCGGCGGAACTCCTCGGCGCCCTGGCCGAGTACGGCCGGCGCCCACGACCGGCCGACCGTCATCGAGCCCAGCACCAACAGCTCGGTGCCGAATGCGAGGATTCCCCATTTCTCATGCCAGTTGGCCGCGTCCCTGGCCCCGAAGAAGGCGCCGATCGCGGTCACGACGGCCGCGGTCGTCACCGTATCGGTGGTGATGACGGTCCGTCGGTACCGCTGCTCCCAGTCCATGGCGGGGCGACTGATAGACCCGTTCGCCGACCGCCCGCGCGCCGCCGGAAACGGGCTGGCTAATTCCCTCTGCTGCACAGGACCCCCCCAGGTCGCCAGTGCTCCGGCGTCTTTGCCTCGCACTGTTTAATCCCACGGGAGGACCCGCCCCCCGAAATGTGGCATACCAGGTATTGCAGCTTTGCTTGAACACGTGCCTACGGGTGGCGGACCCGCATGTTCTACCAGAGTCGTGAGGTGTGCGGGAAGTCGTAGAAGTCCCGGATGTTCCCTGCGCCCCCCTCGGGCTCAAGGAATCGATCACTGCCACGTCCGGCGCAGAGGATACGGCAGCCGGCTGTGTGTCGCACCAAAACAATAGATCGTCATTTGTCGCCCGGTGTCCAAGTATCTGGAGCACGCGGGTCAATCTAGACCATCGCAGGCCGTCCGGAGAGGTGATGTGTACAAGTTGCGGTCAAGCTGCGAAGACGGCGCCATCCACGGGTCCTCCTCCGAGGGTCCCCTGGTGACAGGCGCATGCCGTGTGACCTGTGAGGACGGTGATCGGCAGGTGGCGGATGGGGTGGCCGAATCCATGTCACATCTGACTGACGGATGATCACGAACCAGCGACATGGCGCTCGTTGCCCGCACCGGTACCTACTCGGGGTCGTGGATCACGGTCCGGCCGGCAGTGGATCGGGTCGTCCGGGGCGCGGAGAGGGGCGCCGAACTCCTGTGGAGCGGGCGGACGTCGGGAGCCGGCCGCGGCGGAGTCGGACCCGGCCCGCCGCGATCGCGACGCGGCTCTCTGGCGCGTACGCGCGACGGGCGCAGGTCTGGACCGCGAGGAGCTCTCGGAGTGGCCCTTTTCCCCCCGGATGCGACGTGTTCACGTGCAAGCAATGCGGCGGTTGCCATCACGCGATCTCAGCGAGAATTTCCGTGCTCGGCCGGCGGTGCAATTGCGTTGTGAGGAAAGGCGCGTTGCCCGGAATCGAGCCTCTGCCTCCCCTCGCGATTTTCGGGAAAGGGCGGCACGGAATCGTGGGCTCCAGGCGGCCGACGGGCATCGCTGCGGCATGGATCCGACCTCGAATCCGCTCCGTGGCACACGCGACGGGGTGTTGCGGAGCGAAGTTCGTGCGGCGTACGGACTTTTGCCCGGTCGGCCGATAGCGCGGCATTCCGCTTTGATTTCCAACTGCCAATCGGCAGCCGTTCAGGAGCCGGTCCTACAGGGTGGCGAGCCAGTCGGTCAGGAGCTGGTTCGTCTCGGCCGGCCGCTCCTGCTGGATCCAGTGACCACAACCCTCCAGGATGCGGGAGGAGGTGAGCCCGGGCAGCGTCGTGGAGTGGGCCTCGATCGCCGCCGCCAGCCAGGTGGTGGAGGCGTCGAGGGCGCCGCCGATGTACAGCGAGGGCTGGGGGATGGGGGCTCCGTCGAAGCCGGCCAGGTCTTCCCAGTCGCGGTCCATGTTCCGGTACCGGCTCAGCGCCGCGCGCAGACCGGTCCGCTCGAACTCCCCGGCGTAGAAGTCGAGGTCGCTCTCCCCGAGCCAGGCCGGCGACCGGTCGGTGGGGAACCGCTCGCGCAGGGTCCCGCCCCGGCGGACGAAGTGCGGGGCGGGTGCGCCCGCCGCGGGCATGGTGTCGCCGGACAGGGCGGCGTAGAACCCCGCGAGCCAGCCGCGCACGTCGGGCTCGATCTCGGCCTCCGCCCGGCCGGGCTCCTGGAAGTAGGAGACGTAGAACTCCTCCTCCCCGCCCATCCGCGCGAAGAGCTCGCTCGGCTTCGGCCCGCCGCGCGGGGCGTAGGGAATGCTGAGCAACCCCACCGCACGGAAGAGGTCGGGCCGGACCAGGGCCGAGGCGGCGGCGATGGACGCACCCCAGTCGTGCCCGATGACGACGGCCGACCGTTCGCCCAGGGCCTCCACCACCGCGGCGTTGTCCGCCACCAGCTCCGCCATCCGGTAGGCGTCCGTCTCGTGGGGGGCGGAGGAGCGACCGTAGCCGCGCACGTCGATCGCGACCGCGCGGTACCCGGCGGCGGCCAGCGCGGGGAGCTGGTGGCGCCAGGAGTACCAGGACTCGGGGAAGCCGTGCACGAGGAGGACGAGCGGCCCGGTGCCCTGCTCCACCAGGTGGATCCGGCCCGCGGGCGAGGGGACCAGGCGGTGGGTGACGTCCAGGGCCAGCGGTGACATGGATCCTCCAGGTGCTCGACCTCCCCGGTGTGGAGATCGTTTAGCTGATCATGGGGGGAGCGGCGGGGCGAGCGCGAGTCGCACGGGCACTTCGCGGGGGCCGGCGGCCGGGCCGCCGGCGGGGGCTGCGAAGGATCAAGGACCCGTACGGCGATAAAGGCGGGGTTCGGGGGTAGACGCCAGCCGAAGCGCCACGGCGGAGCGAACGCCCCGCCGTGTTCCCCACCTGAGAGCGAGGGCACCATGCTTGCCGTCGGGCTTATTCTCCTGATCGTCGGGTTCCTGACCGGAATCTCCATCCTCTGGACCATCGGCGTCATCCTGCTGGTGGTGGGAGCAGTCCTGTGGATCATGGGCTCGGTCGGACACGCCGTCGGCGGCCGACGCCACTACTGGTAGTCGGTGCGCACCCGTGCTGCCGCACCCCACCCCTGCCACATCCACCCCCTGCCGCTACTACCCGCCCTACCGGGAGGAGTTGTTCTTCGCGTGACTGAGCACGTATGGAGCTACACGTCGACCTCGGGCCACCTGGCCGGCACGGATCTGACCGGCTACAAGGTCGAGGCGACCGACGGGACCATCGGCAAGGTCGACAAACACTCCGACGAGGTCGACGACGCCTACCTGGTCGTGGACACCGGAGTCTGGATCTTCGGCAAGGAGGTGCTGCTCCCGGCGAGCAGGGTCGTCAGCATCGACCCGGAGGAACGCACCGTGTTCGTGGACCGGACGAAGGGACAGATCAAGGACGCCCCCGAGTTCCACCGGGACGAGCACCTCGGCGACCCGCGCTACCGGGACGCGCTGAGCACCTACTACGGGACCGGATTCCCCTTCGGCCTGCCGCCGATCTGACCGGCGCGGGCAGCGTGGTCGCGGGTGGGCGAGCACGGTGCGCACGAGCACGGGCAGCGGGCCCGGACTCCCTGAGTCCGGGCCCTGATTCCGGGCCCTCGCGCCGCGCGTCAGGCCGGGCGGTCCTGCGGAGCCACCACCGTGAACAGCGCCCCGTCGGCATCGGCCAGTACGACCGACCGGCCGGTGGGCGTGGACTGCACAGGGGAGGCCATCCTGCCGCCGAGGCGGGTGGCGGCCTCGATCGCGCCCTCCAGGTCCGGCACCCGGAAGTGCACGTGCCAGCGCGGACGGACCTGCGGGTCCGGATCCTCGTCGAGCGCTCCGCCGCTGATGCGGGCGACGGCGTCCCGGCCGTGGCGCAGGACGACGTGGTCGTGCTCGTAGGAGACCGTGCAGCAGCCCGACGGCTCGCCGGCCCAGTCCAGGATCTCGCCGTAGAAGATGGCCGCGGCGAAAGCGTCGCGCGTACGCAGTTCCAACCACGCGGGGGCGCTGTCGTGGCCCACGCTCCAGTCGGGGATGACCTTGCCCTGCCAGAAGCCGAAGGCGGCCCCCGCCGGGTCCGAGGCCAGCCCGGCCCGTCCCGTGCCGAAGGGGAGGGGGCCCACCGCCATCGTGGCCCCGCGCTCCCGGATCCGGTCCGCCGTGACGTCGACGTCCTCGACGGCGAAGTACGGCGTCCAGGCCACCGGCACCCCCAGACTGCCGGCCAGCGCGCCGATGCCGGCCACCGGGGCCCCGTCGTGGAAAGCGACGGAGAAGCCGTCGCCGAGGCGGGTGGGGCGGAAGTCCCACCCGAGCACGGCGCCGTAGAAACCCTGGGCGGAAGCGAGGTCCCGGGCCATCAGGCTCACCCAGCACGGCGCACCGGACATCTCATGGCTCGATGTCGACACAGCTGCCCACCTCATCTGCCGGACACGGCTACGGGACCCTTCCACCGTAGACCCGCCGGCCGCGCCGGTCGGCGAGGCACGGGCCGCGCCCACCCGTACGTACGAATGGCCCCGCGGGGAATGCCCCACTGGGGTATCGCCGCGGTGTGCCGGGCCCCGCGCGGGACCCGGCACGGGGTTAGGCTCGGGACGGGGCGGGAGGAAGGGAAGGGCCCATGTGCCGCTGGCTCGCCTACTCGGGTTCGCCCATGCTCCTCGACGCCGTGCTCTACCGCCCCGAGCACTCGCTGATCAACCAGAGCCTCCATGCCCGGATGGGCGCCGAAGCGACCAACGGCGACGGCTTCGGCATCGGCTGGTACAGCGCGGACGGCGACGGCACCCCGGCGATCTTCCGGGACATCGCACCGGCCTGGAACAACCGGAACCTGCGCGAGCTGGCCGCCCACGTCCGCTCCCCGCTGTTCTTCGCGCACGTACGCGCCTCGACGGGCTCGGCCGTACAACAGACCAACTGCCACCCCTTCCGCCACGGACGCTGGCTGTGGATGCACAACGGAGCCATCGCGGAGTTCCACCGGCTCCAGCGGGACCTGGTCATGGCCGTCGACCCGGCGCTCTTCCCGTCCATCGAGGGGTCCACCGACTCCGAGGTGATGTTCTACCTGGCGGTCACCTTCGGGCTCGATCAGGACGTCCCCGGCGCGGTGGCCAGGATGGCGGGGCTGGTGGAGCGGCTCGGCAAGGAGCACGGGGTACCGGAACCGCTCCAGATGACCGTCGCGGTCAGCGACGGAGCACGCGTCTGGGCCTTCCGCTACTCCAGCAGGGGGAAGTCCCGCTCGCTCTTCTACAGCAGCCGCGCCGAGACCGTCCGCCACCTCCACCCGGAGCTGGACTACCTCCGCGAGATCTCCGACGAGACGCGCATCGTGGTCTCCGAGCCGCTGGGAGACCTGCCCGGGGTGTGGAACGAACTGCCCGAGGCCAGCTACACCGTGATCCCCGCCGCTCCGGGAACGGACTACCTCCCCTTCCTCCCCGAGCTGCCGGACGCCACCCGACTGCCCTGACGGTCCGGAGTCCGAGGAGGTACCGCGTCAGGACAGTACGGGCGGCGCGTCCGTTTCGGCCAGTTGGACCGTGCACAGCCCGCCGCGCTCGCTCTTCACGTCCGTCACCTCGAGCTGCGTGCCCGGCGCGAGGATGTACTCCTCCTCCCCGGTGAAGGCGGAGAAGTTCCTGATGCCGACCGCCCGGGTGGACGTCACCTCGAAGAGCGTCCGCTTGCCGCGGCTGCCCAGGAAGGACCGGGCCACCTTCAGCTCGGAGGTGCAGGAGGAGACCCCCCACCAGGTCACCGTCCTGCCCACCGGGTACTGCGCCCGCAGGTCCAACGACACGCCGCGCCACAGCGGTTGCGCGTGGCCCGGCAGCCCCGACACCGCCGAGAACAACAGGCGCAGGTACGGCAGGTAGGGGGTGACCCGGGCGCGGTCCGGCGAACGCAGTACGGCATTGATCTCGCGGTAGAAGGCGGACTGGCAGGTGTAGAGGTAGAGCGCGGCGATCGCGTCGGCGGACAGGCTGCCGGACGTCTCGTCGGCCCGCCGCTTGCCGAAGTCGCGCGAACGGTCGACGTGTCCGGTGAGCCCGGACAGTACGTCGCAGACCGGGGCGACGGCGCCCTGGAAGTCCATCAGCGGAGTGTCGAACACGCCGGTGATCGCGGGGAGGACCAGGCCCTCGTCCTTGACGCTGGTGAGTCGCTCCAGGTAGAGCTGGTGGAGGTTCATGGTCGACTCGATGAAGGCGCCCATGTGCTGCGCCACGCCCCCGCCCGGCCCGCTCGCGCCGCCTGCTCCCGCGTCCCACCCCTTGCTGGGCAGCCAGTCGATCGGTTCGGAGCCCAGGGACACGAGGGCCTCGTTGACCATGGCGAAGTGGTCGCCCTCGCAGAAGAGGTCGCCCTGCGCCGCCGGGTTCGCGTGGTCGATGTGCCGGACCTCGACGTCCGGGTACTTCGCCTGGAGCCGCAGCACGACCTTCTTCAGGTTCCGGGCGTGCGCCCCCCACCAGGCGAAGACGACCCCGCGGTCCTCCTCGGCGGCGTCCTGCTTGGCCCTGAGTATCTCCTCGATGATCCGCTCGGCGACGGGCCGCCAGAAGGCCGTGTGCCGGTCGGCGCCCATCGCCCCGTCGCCGCTGGCGGTGAGCGCGGCGTTCAGCAGCAACACGCCCTGCGTGAGCATCGCCTGGAACCACTCCGGCGGCTGGACCGCGTCCCGCTCCTTCAACAGCGTGCGCACCTCCGCGATGGGCGTCTTCTTGACGATGCCGTACTTCCACATCGCCGCGGCCTTGATGATGCAGCGGATGCTGACGACCCGGCCGAACTGGCTGTCCTTCCAGTCGTTGAAGGTGTTGTCGAACATGGCGATGCCCGTCGCGCTCTCCGCACGCGGGTACGGATTCTGCCCGAAGGCGACGACCTTCCACTTGTGCGGCGGGTTCGGCTTGAGCGCCTGGAAGGTCAGCTCGCGGACCGGGACGACCTCGGGGCTGCGCCCCTTCCCGATGAACCGCGCCGCATCGGGCTGCGCCTCGATGACGGGCCTCAGGAGCGGGAGCCAGGGCTCACCACCGCCGGCGAACAACTCGGAAAGGGCCAGGGCGTCGTTCGGGTCGTTCGCGTCGGTCACGGGGGAGGGGCCTTCGGTCGCGGGAGTGGGAGCGGGAGTGGGAGCGGTCGTGGTTGCGGTCGCGGTGGGGGAGTCGCAGGGGGCGGGCTCGGGCACCACGATGCGCACCCGCTCCTCGACGGGGGCGTTCTCGATTCCGTTCAACTGCGCGACGAGCGTGGCGCGCAGCTCGTCGTCGTCCTCGAAGCAGTGGTCGTGGAAGAGCGTGTACCCGGTCCACATCAGGTTGGCGCACACCCGGGCCGGCACCCGCCCGGTCTGCGCGCCCAGCCCGACCAGCGCCACGGAACGGATGCTGCCCGGTTCCTTCCGGTTCTGCCGGTGGACGGCCTGGAAGGCGGCCGCGCAGGCCATGGCCACGTTGAGCGTGGCACTCACGTTCTGCGAGGACCCCACCATGGTCGGTGTCGATATCACGTAGCGGGGCACGGCAGCCCCCGACGGGACGCAGACCGCACTGCCCACCGGCAGCGTCCCGGCGAAGCGGTCGCGGATCGCCCGCTGCACGCGCACCTGGATGCCCGATCCCAGGTACCGCTTGATGACGGCGTCGACCCCACCGTCCATCCGGCCCCGGGAGTTCGTCGGGGTGACCCAGGCGTCGACGTCCTCGTCGAGGATCGAGCCGCGGCGGATCTCGACGCCCGGGGTGTCCGCGAACGCCGCCCGCCACGCCTCCACCACGCGCTCGTTGACGTCTGCCAGCACCACTTCGAGCGTGGGCTGCGCACTGCTCTCGGTCATCGTCCACTCCTGACGGGAAATCGGCCCTGCCAACCCCCTGAACGTATCCCTGACCACTGACAACGCCCTTCCGGCCAGCACCGATGACGGGCGATCCGGCCCGAACTCACCGTCACCGCAGCCGTGTTGGAGGTGCGCGACGCCCCTGTGCAAGGCCGCGGGGGCCGCGTACCCTCGGCTGCGCGCCGGCCGCCCAGGTCGCGCGGGCCGGCAGACCTGGCAGGCCGGGCCCGATACACACGACCACGGGGGCGGACCATGAGACGGACCGGGTACGCATGGGTGGTCACGGCGTTCGCCGTGCTCGGGTCGCTCGGCCTGCTCCTGGGGGGTGCCTGGAGCGGGGCCCCGGCCTACGCCGCCACCGGGCACGGCGCCGAGCGCGCCGCCCCCTCCCGGCCCGCCTACCGCGTCGACCTGCGCGCCGACGCCACCGGCACCCGGTGGACCGGTCGCGAAACGGTGACCTTCGGCAACCGGTCCACCGAGCCGCTGCGCGAGATCCACGTCCGCCTCTGGGGCAACGGCACCGACGGCTGCGGCACGCCCCAGGCACCCTCCCCGGTCCGGATCGGCCGGGTGACCGGCGGGGCCCCGGGCGACCCGTCGGTGGCGTGCAGCGCGGTACGGATCGCGCTGGCCGCGCCGCTGGCGCCCGGAGGGCGGGCCACCGTCGGCTTCGACGTCTCGATCACCGCCCCCGACCGGCTCCACCGCTTCGGGCGCGACGGCGACCACCGCTACCTCGGCAACGCCCTGCCGGTGCTGGCGGTACGGGACGCGGCCGGCTGGCACCTGGACCCGCCCGTCGACCGGGGCGAGAGCTACTACACCGTGGCCTCGGACTTCGAGGTCACCCTCGACCACCCGACCGCGCTGGGGGTCCCGGCGACGGGAGCCACCACGGACCGTCCGGCCGGGCCCGGCCGCACCCTCACCACCAGCGTCGCGCGCCAGGTGCGGGACTTCGCGTGGGCGGCCGGCCCGTTCCGCAGCGGCGTGGCGACCTCGCCGGGTGGCGTCACGGTCCGCTCGTACTGGACGGCGGGCACCCCGGACGCCTGGGTGGCGACCGCCCGCGCCGAAGCGGTCCGCGCCGTCGACGAGCTCGGGCGGCGGTTCGGCCGCTACCCCTACGGCGAGGTCGACGCGGTCATCAGCGACCGGTTCGCGCCGATCGGCAGCATGGAGTTCCCGGGGCTGGTCCTGGTGGCCCTGGACGAGGCCGGCAGCGGTGTGGTCCACGAGCTGGCCCACCAATGGTGGTACGGGATCGTCGGAAACGACGAGTACGCGTCCCCCTGGCTGGACGAGGCGTTCGCGACCTACTCGGACGGCCTGCTGAGCGGTGACCACGGCGAAGACTGCGCGGAGGGCGTCGGTTGGCAGGACGACACCCAGGCGGTCACCAATTCGATGGGCTACTGGGCTGCCCACGGCCCCGGTTGGACCCGGTACGTCTACTACAACGGCGCGTGCGTGCTGCACGACCTGGAGAGGGTGTTGGGCGGCCCGGTGATGGCCGCGATGCTGAGGGGCTACGTACGCGACCACTGGTACGGGGTCTCCACGACGGCGGAGTTCCAGCGCGCGGCGCAGGCGGTGACCCCCGCCGACCTCACGTCGTTCTGGCGCGAACACCGCATCCGCACGGGAACGACCACGTGACATGGACGCGGGCCGTTCCGTCATGACGTCGCCCGGGGCCCCGCGCGGGGCCCCGGGCGACGGGGGTCAGCGCCGTTCCGGCAGGTCCATTTCGGCGCGGGCCGGGGTGCGGTCCCGCTCCGGGGACGCCGCCAGGCCGCGCGGGGCGGCGTTGGACTCGGGCGCCGCGGGCTTGCCGCAGAACGCGGCCTCCAGCGTGCCGCCGAGGGCGGTGTTGGCCGCCCCGTCGTTCGAGGTGTTCGCCATCGCGGACAGGCTGCGCTTGCCGTCGCGCGTGGTGAAGGCGTAGGTGTAGAAGCCCTGCACGGTGCCGGTGTGGCCGAACACCTGCGTACCGCAGGACAGGTCGTAACGCCGCAGGCCCAGGCCGTAGAACCGGGTGTTCGTCGCGTCCGTCGGGGTCACGGTCGTCATCAGGTCGAGCATGCGCTTGGGCAGCAGCTTCCCGCTGACGAGGCCGCTCATGAAGGTGTTCAGGTCGGCCGCGTTGGAGATCACCGCGCCGGCGGACTGCGCCCAGGACACCGTCTGTTCGGTGGAGTCGACCAGCGGGTCGCCGGTCTCGTCCGGGTGGAGGTAGCCGTGGGCGTGCTGGCCGCGGATGGCCGTGTCGGGGTGCACGTAGGAGGTGTTGCGCAGCTTCAGCGGCTTGATGATGCGACGGTCGTACTCCTTCGCCACCGGCTTCCCGGTCACCTTCTCGATGATCATGCCGACGACCACGAAGTTGGTGTTGGAGTACTTGTACGCGGCGCCGGGCTCGGTGGTGCGCGGCTCGGCGAGCGAGAGGTCGACCAGCTCCTGGTAGCCGAACACCTTGTTGCGCACGGCCTCGAAGCCGGGAACGGTGTCCGCGAACATCACGTTCGTGTAGTCCGACAAGCCGCTGCGGTGGGTCAGCAGGTGACGCACCGTGATGCGGTCGTCCGGCAGCAGGCCCGGCAGGTAGTGGTTGACCGGGGTGTCCAGCTCGACACGGCCCTCGTCGACCAACTGGAGCAGCACGACGGAGGAGAACGTCTTGGAGACGCTGCCGATCCGGAACCGCGACCGCACGTCCATCGGGGTGTTCCTGGTGGTGTCCTGGATGCCCAGGGTCTTGGTCTTGACCCCGTCCGGACCGGTGTAGCGGGCCAGGGCGCCCGGCGCGCCGGCGTCCAGGGTGTTCTGAAGGGCCCTGGTCAGGCCCTCCATGTCGGGCGTCACCTGCGGGGAATCCGCCGTGGCGGCGGGCAGGTCGGCCGGTGCGGCGTGGGCCGCGGTGGCCGGGACGACACCGGCTACCACGGCGAGCAGGGCAGCGCTCACGGCCAGGCGTCGTTCAAGGGGGAGGCGCACGTATTCCTCGACTCAATGGGTGGGGGCAGGACATGCGGAAGCACGGCCGCCGTGGGGGACAACCCCGGACACGGCGAACATTCATGATGTTACGTAAGATCATCGGGCGTTGGGTACCCACTCCGGGTGGAATCGCTGCGCGGGTCCCGTCACTCTGTGTTTTCGACCGAGGGGTGGAATCCGCGCATCCGGGACCGACTCCGTTTTCGTGTCCTTTGTCGTTTTAAGTCAGCAAGGGCGCAGTTCAAGTCATCGTGGCCGCAGGTGCGGCCGGCCGGGAGGCGGACACCCGATGCTGGGGCTGGGTCGCGCCCCCGCCGGGGTGGGGCCGTCGTGATCGAGACGGTGCGCAGGGGGAAGGGGAAATCCATGGGGGTACGTTCACGGGTGCGCGGGGGTTGCGTCCTGTTGGGGGCCGTGGCGCTGGCGGTCGGTGCGGCTGCCGGTCCGGCGGTGGCTGCCGACCAGTGGCGGCCGAGGCCGGGCACGCTGTACATCTCGGACCTGCCCACGACCGAGTCGTGGCGCGCGAATCCGGTCGTGCGGGGCTGGGGCCAGGGGTACGACCCGTGCCTGGCGGGTTGGCCGGAGGGCAAGCCCGAAGTCAACGTCTGGAACCGGGACTTCACCACGGCGGAGACGGCGTTCGCGCAACAGAAGGTGATCGTCTTCGCCGCCGAGGCCGAGGCCATCGCCTTCGCGGACGCGACCCGGCGGGACTACGCGGACTGCGCGAACCGCCCGCAGCGACCGGGGGTGACCGCGACCGGCTTCGACCACGGGGTGGTGAACGTGGAGGAGGGCGCCACCCTCCAGGGGATGCGCACCTTCGACGCCAACGCCCAGGAGCGGCCCGACTTCAACTACCTGTGGGGCGTGGGTCGCGACGGGGACACGGTCACGCTGGTCCTGTGGTCGAGCTACTGGGGCCAACCGCCCGTGGCCGCATGGAAGAACACCCTGCGGACCGCGGTGAACAAGCTGTACTGAGCGCGGTGGACGAGCGGCTGTACCGGGCCCGGTGACGCCGGGCGGGAGCGTTGCGCTCCCGCCCGGCGTCCGTCGCGTCTACGGTCGTCGCTCCCGCTCCGCGACCAGCGGTGCGAGCCCGTCCAGGATCCGGTCGAGGCCGAAGCGGAACTGGAAGTCCGGCTCTCTCGATCCCGTGAAGGCGTCGGAATCCAGCAGTCGCGTCACGGCGGGGTGGCTCTCGGGGCCGGCGAGCAACCGCAACGTGCGGACGTACTGGGCCAGGGCCTGCTGGGGGGTCACGCCCGACGCGGCGATGGCGTCCGTCATATCGGCCGCCATCGTGGCCTCGTTGCGCACCAGGCCGCCGATCAGGACGACCGTGGAGAGCTTCTCGGCCTCGTTCAATCCCGTTCCGGCCATCGCGTCCAACCCCCGGTCCATCCAGGCCAGTTGGTTCGGGGTCGCCGGTGGGGCCGTGATCGGGATGCGCAGGAGCCAGGAGTTGGCGAGGAGGGCGGCGCGCTGCCCGTACGCCCAGTGCGTCAGTAGCTCGCGCCAGCCCCATCCGGCCGCCTCGGGCGGCAGTGGCGGCGGGGTGCCGGCGCCCGCGTCGGACATGAGGACGTACAGCTCCTCCTTGGCGGCCACGTACCGGTAGAGGGACATCGTCGAGACGCCCAGTTCCTTGGCCACCCGGCCCATCGACACCGCGTCCATGCCCTCGGTGGCGGCGAGCGAGACGGCCGCCCCCACGATGCGGGGCAGCGTGAGCGTGGGGCGTGGCCCCTTGCCGGGGCGCTCGCGCAGCCCCCAGGCCATTTCCAGGCTGGCCGGGAGCCCGGTCCCGCTGTCCTCGTCCGCCATGACCGTCCCTAGTCGATTGCCACCCATCCTAGTTCTGTGTATTACTTACACAGAACAGCGTATGCCATACGCAGAAGGGAGCGTCATTCCTGTGACCACCCACGACGTGACCACGTCCGCCCTCGGGATCCACGCCACCGGCCTCACCAAGTCCTACGGCGCGCTCCGCGTGCTCGACGGCATCGACCTCGCCGTCCCGCGAGGCACCGTCCTCGCGCTCCTCGGTCCCAACGGCGCGGGCAAGACCACGACCGTCCGGATCCTCGCCACCCTCACCGCCGCCGACTCCGGCACCGCCCGGGTCGCCGGGCACGACACCGCCACCGCGCGGTCCCGAGTGCGCGAACGCATCGCCCTCACCGGTCAGTTCGCCGCGGTGGACGAGCTGCTGACGGGCGCCGAGACCCTGCGCATGATGGGACGCCTCGCCGGGCTCGCCCCGCTTGCCGCGCGCATCCGGGCCGAGGAACTCCTGGACCGCTTCGACCTCGCCGACGCGGGCGGCCGCACCGCGAAGACGTACTCGGGCGGCATGCGCCGCCGCCTCGACCTCGCCGCGAGCCTCGTCTCCCGTCCCGAGGTGGTCTTCCTGGACGAGCCGACCACCGGCCTCGATCCGCGCAGTCGCCAAGGAATGTGGGAGCTCGTGCGGGAGCTGCGCGCCCACGGCACCACCGTCCTGCTCACCACCCAATACCTGGAAGAGGCAGACCAGTTGGCCGACCGCGTCGCCGTCCTCTCCGGCGGCCGCATCGCCGCGGAGGGCACCCCGGCCGAGCTGAAGTCCCGCGTCGCCGGACACCGGCTGGACCTCACCCTCGCCACCGCCGCCGCCTACGAGGCACTCGCCCCGCGCGCCGTCCACCACGACCCCGACGCGCTCGTGCTCGGCCTGCCCACCGACGGCACCGCCGCCCACGTCCGGGCGCTGCTCGACGAACTCGACCCCGACCGCACCGACGTCGACCGCTTCGCCCTGCGCGGCGCCACCCTCGACGACGTCTTCCTCGCCCTGACGGGAGCCGACCGATGACCGCCCTGCCCGTGAGCGCCCTGGCCCTGGCCGGACGGAGCCTGCGCATCAGCAGCCGCCGCCCCGACGCGCTGATCACCGCCCTGATGCTGCCCGTCATGTTGATGCTGATCTTCGTCTACTTCTTCGGCGGGGCCATCGACACCGGGACCCGGTACGTGACCTATGTGGTGCCCGGAGCCATGCTGCTCTGCGCGGGCTTCGGAGCGGCCTCCACCGCCGTCGGCGTCGCGGAGGACATGAAGAGCGGGGTCGTCGACCGGTTCCGCTCGCTCGACATCGGCGGCGTCCCCATCCTGGCCGGCCACGTCACCGCATCGGTGCTCCGCAACCTGCTCTCCACCACGTTGGTGCTGGCCGTCGCCCTCGCCATCGGCTTCCGCCCCCAAGCGGGCCCGGCGGGCTTCCTCGCCGCCGCCGCACTCCTCGCGGCCTACGTCACGGCCATCTCCTGGTTGGCCGCTGCCCTCGGCCTGGCCGCCGACTCACCCGAGGCCGCTGGTGGGTTCACCTTCCTGATGATGTTCCTGCCCTATCCCTCCAGCGCTTTCGTGCCCATCGACACGATGCCCGGCTGGCTGCACGGCTTCGCCGAGCACCAGCCACTCACTCCGGTCATCGAATCCCTGCGGGCCCTGCTGCTGGACCAGCCCGCGGGCGGCGCCCCCTGGACGGCCCTGGCCTGGTGCGCGGGCATCCTGGCGGCCGCGGTGGGCCTGACCTCCGCGCTCTTCCGGCGCCGGACGCGGTAGCGGGCGGGCCCGAACCGTCAGCGCGCGTCCGTCGAGGAGCGGTCCAGCTCCGCGCCGATGGCCTCCCGCACCGTGTCGTGCCGGGGGCCGAGGGCGAACCGTCCGTCGCTCCACCGCTCACGCGGGTACAGCCACACCGGCATGCGCACCAGGTCGGCCGGCTCCCACGCGAACCGCGGCCACACGTGCGCGTGCAGGAAGCCGTCGGTGTTGCCGAGGATCTCCAGGTTCACCCGACGGAACTCCGGGTCGAGACCCTTGCACGCGCGCTCGACGGCTTCCCCCAGCCGATCCATGTCGGACAGGAAGGCGAGGCGCCGCGCCTTCGGCAGGTCCGACAGTCGCTGCACCTGCGGGTCGTCCGCGAGCAACACCGAGTATCCGGGCAGGAACTGGACGTCCCCGATCGCCGCGAAACCCGCGTCGAGGCGTCTGAGCACGGTCGGGTTCTCGCCCCGCAGCGCGCTCGCGATCCGTTCCGTGCGCCAGTCGACAGTCATGGGACCGAAGGCTATACGCGTGATCCACTCGGCGGACGGTGATCCACTCGGCGGACGGGTCCTGACCAACTCCCGGGCCCGCCTCCTGGAATCCCCTCGCCGGATCACCCCGCTGGATCGACCTGCGGCTTCCCCTTGAGCTTGGCCCGGACGGCCTCCAGCGCGGCGATGTCCCCGTCGTCGAGGAGGTCGTCGAAGACCTCGGCGAGGGTTTCGCGGCGGGTGGCGTCGGCCTCCGCGAAGGTGCGGCGGCCGGCGGGGGCGCCGATCGTGGACCTGCTGGAGTCGCCGGAGATGCCGTTCCGGGTGCAGACCTCCCCGTGGGCCCGGGACTTCGTCGCCCTCAAGCTCGCCGACACCGACGGCTCGGCGGTCCAGGAACTGACGCGCGGATGGCTGCGCTGACGGCCGGCGCGGGCAACCGCGCACCGGGGCCGCGCGCGGCTGACCGGTGCCCGGCACGGCACTAGGATCTGTCCATCATGATGACCACACCGTCGCCGCTCGCGTCCGCACCGCCCGCCGGGGCGCCGCGGTGGCGTGCGCTGCTGAGCTGGGTGTGCTGCGTCGCGGCGGTCCTGCTCGCCGTGACGGTGTGCCACCAGCCCACTCGCGCAACGCCGTACGAGGCGTCCGCCGCGCCGGCGCCGAGCGGCGTCGCGGTCGGTGTCGTGAGCGGCCTCGTGAGCAGCGTCGTGGGCGGAGCGGACCATGCGCCGAGCGGTGGGGCCGAGGGGTGCGTGCACCACCGGCCCGGCGACGCGTGCCTGACGGTCCTGGACCACCTGCCGCAGAGCGTCCTCCCGCTGCCGGACCCCCTGGTCCTTCCGGCGGCGGGCCACCGGGCGACACCGGTCTCCCCCCGGGCCGGCCCCGTGACCGACACCCCGGCCCACCGCGCACCCGACCTCCACGCCCTGCAGGTCCTGCGGACCTAGGAAGACCGGCGGCGCCGCGCACCCCGCGCGCGCCGCCACCGTTCTTCCTGCCCGCAACCAGCTTGGTGAAGTGAAGGAAACGACCATGGGCCTGCCCAAGAACTCCGCCGCGGCCGCGCGCCGCGCCAAACTCGACGAGGTACGTCGCACCCAGGCGGCGCGCGAGCGCCGCAACCGGATCCTCACCGTCGCCGTCTGCGCGATCGTCTTCGTCGCGCTCGCCGGCGGCACCGGCTACCTCCTCTTCACCATCAAGGGCGAGGGGAGGCGGGCGGCGGCGACGAAGGCCGCTCCCATCGCCGGCGAGAAGTCGTGGGACAAGCTCACGCAGAACCACGTCGCCCAGGCCGTCTCCTACCCCATGGCTCCGGCCGTGGGCGGTGACCACGCCCAGGCGTGGATGAACTGCAACGGCGACGTGTACGAGAAGGAGGTCCGGCAGGAGAACGCCGTGCACGCCCTCGAACACGGCGCCGTGTGGATCACCTACACCGACCGGGCCGCCCCCGACGACGTCAAGGCCCTGGCGGAGCGGGTGAGCAGGACGCCGTACACGCTGATGAGCCCGCACGCGAAGCAGGACTCGCCGATCACGCTGACGGCGTGGGGCAAGCAGCTCGGCGTGGACGACGCGTCCGACCCGCGGGTGAACGCCTTCCTCACCAAGTACGTCCAGGGGGCGCAGACGCCCGAGCCCGGGGCCGCGTGCACGAACGGGCTGTCGGCCTGAGCACCCGCCGGGGCGGGGCGCGGGGACGCCGCGGGATCGAGGGGGGCGCCTCCGGGCGTCCGCAGCCGTACCGGCCCCGTCCCGGCGGTCGCCCCCTCGGGGACGGACAGGGCAACGACACACGCCCTGACAAGAACTTTATGTGTTCACGTGGCTACTCTGTGTGGTCATGGAGGCTGTGGCGGTGGACCGGAGCGGTCGACCGGCCGCGTCGCGGGTCGGCGCGGTCGTCGTACTCGGCCTCGCCCTCGCCCTTGCCGCGCTCCTGCACCTCCTCGTCTGCGCCCACGGTCCCGTCGCGCCGGGAGCCGCCCGCACCGACGTCCTGACCGCCGCCGCGACCGCCCGCGGGCCGGCGCCGCGCGACCTCCCCGCCGCCGACCGGCCCCACAGGCCGCACACGACCCCGGTCGGGGACGGCGCCGCCGGATGCGTCGACGCCGACGAGCCGACGGTCCCGTCGCCCCGCGCCGCCGGGGCTCCGGTGCCGGTGACCCCGGCCCTCCTGGCCACCGGGCAGGCCGCCGGGAGTGCGTACGGCAGAGGCCGCTGCGGGCCACCGGGCACGCGGGGCGGCGTCGGGCATCCCGCGGAAGGCCGGGCGGTGCTGGGGGTGTGGCGGACCTGAGCGGCAGTCGAGCCGCGGGGGGGGGGGGGGGGGGGGGGCCGGGGCGCCGGGGGGCCCCCCCCCCCCCGGGGCGCCCGCCCCCCCCCCCCCCCCCACCCCCCCGGGGCCCCCCCCCGCCCCGCCGCCG
>NZ_JBITDP010000011.1:200302-229731 GCF_044454405.1 Streptomyces sp. NPDC051555
GGGGGGGCGGGGGGGGGGGGGGGGGGGGTGGGGGGCCCCGGGGGGGCCCGGCCCCCCGGGCCGGGGGGGCCCCCCCGCCCCCCCCCCGCCCGCGGCTGCGCCGATCGGACCCCCGTACCCCCGAGACGGTCGTTCGCGCGTCGTCGTACGCGCCGGCCGAGGGAGCACTGCGCCATGAACGCCTTCCCTTCCTCCCCCTCCATCGCCCTGTCCGCATCCCCCGCCCAGCTCCAGGCCGAGACCAAACGCCCCACGCTCACCCCGGCCGGCCTGGTCGGCAACACGCCGGTGCTGTGGGTGGGGGAGCCCTTCACCGCCGCGGGCCGCGGCTTCTGGGCCAAACTGGAGGGCTGCAACCCCGGCGGGATCAAAGACCGCACCGCCCTGTACATGGTCCAGGCCGCCCGGGAGCGCGGTGAACTCCGGCCCGGCGCCCGGATCGTCGAATCGAGTTCGGGAACGCTCGGCCTCGGACTCGCGCTGGCCGGGGTGACCTTCGGGCACCCGGTCACGGTCGTCACCGACCCCGGAATGGAGCCGCTGATGGCCGGACTGCTGGGTGCCTACGGCGCCGACGTCGAACGCGTGGGGGAGCCCCACCCCACCGGCGGATGGCAGCAGGCCAGGCGCCAGCGGGTCGAGGACCTCCTCGCGGCCCATCCCGGCTCCTGGTGCCCCGACCAGTACGGCAACCCCGACAACGTCGCCGCCTACCGGCCCCTGGCGCACGAACTCGTCGCCCAGCTCGGCCGCATCGACGCCCTCGTCGTCAGCGTCGGCACCGGCGGGCACTCCGCGGGGATCGCCTCCGTCCTGCGCGGATTCTTCCCCGACCTGCGGGTCGTGGGCGTCGACGCCGCCGGCTCCACCATCTTCGGCCAGCCCGCCGCACCCCGGTTGATGCGCGGACTGGGCAGCAGCATCTTCCCCGACAACGTCGCCTACGACGTCTTCGACGAGGTGCACTGGGTCTGCGCCGCCGAAGCCGTGTGGGCGGCCCGCGCCCTGGCCCGCGGCCGGTGCGCGAGCGGCGGCTGGAGCGTCGGCGCGGTCGGCCTCGCCGCCCGCTGGCTGGCCGCGACCCTGCCCGCGCAGGCACGGATCGTCGCCGTCTTTCCCGACGGCCCCGAGCGCTACGTCGGCACGGTCTTCGACGACGCGTACTGCGCGGCGCACGACCTGATGGGCCACCGGCCCGCCGACGAGCCCGACGAGATCACCTACCCGGGCGAGCAGGCGATCACCCGCTGGACCCGCTGCACCACCGTCCTAGACCCGCTCGGCGCCACCCGCCGGAGCGGCCCCGCCGGAGCGACCCGGTGAGGGCGCTGTGGCGCCGGACCGCCTCCTTCCCGCCGGCCGTCCGGCTGTTGCTGGTCAACCAGTTCGCCATCAACCTCGCCTTCTACATGCTCATGCCCTACCTGGCCGCCCACCTCGCGGGCGGCCTCGGCCTGGCCGCCTGGGCCGTGGGTCTGGTGCTGGGCGTGCGCAACCTCTCCCAGCAGGGCATGTACCTGATCGGCGGCACCCTCGCCGACCGCTACGGCTACAAGTCCCCGATCATGGCCGGCTGCCTGCTCCGCACCTTCGGATTCGTGCTGCTCGGCTGGGCCGACTCCTTGCCCGTGCTCGTCGTCGCCTCCGCCGCCACCGGCTTCGCCGGAGCGCTCTTCAACCCGGCCGTGCGGGCGTACCTGGCCGCGGAGGCGGGGGAGCGGCGCGTCGAGGCCTTCGCCACCTTCAACGTCTACTACCAGGCCGGGATGCTCCTCGGCCCGCTCGTCGGGCTGGCCCTGCTGGCCGCGGACTTCCGGGCCGTCTGCGCGGCGGCGGCCCTCGTCTTCGCCCTGCTGACCCTGCTGCAGTGGCGCGCCCTGCCCGACCGGGGCGGCGACGGCGTCGACCCCGGCTCCCCGGAGGGCGTGCGGGCGCAGTGGCGGACCGTGCTCGCCAACCGCCCGTTCCTGCTCTTCTCCCTCGCGATGACCGGGTCCTACGTCCTGACCTTCCAGGTGTACCTCGCCCTGCCCCTGGCCGCGGGGACCGCCCTCGGGGACGTCGCGGCCACCCGGGCCACGAGCGGCCTGTTCGTCGTGTCGGCCGCCGTCACCGTGCTCGGACAACTGCGGCTGACGAGCTGGGCGAAGCGCCGCTGGACCCCGGCGCAGGCCCTGGTCCGGGGGCTGGCCGTGATGGGACTGGCCTTCCTCCCGCTGGTGTTCACCCCCTCCGGGGCCCCGTACCTCACGCTGGTGTCCCTGACCGCGGCGGTGGTGTTCCTGGCCGTGGGGAGCGCGGTGGTGTACCCGTTCGAGATGGACACCGTGGTCGCCCTCTCCGGCGACCGGCTGGTCGCCACCCACTACGGGTGCTACAACACGGTCTCCGGCCTCGGGATCACCCTGGGGAACCTGGGCACCGGGGCGGTGTGGGAACTCGCGGTCCACGGGCGGGCGCCGTGGACGCCCTGGCTCGTCCTCACGGTCACGGGGCTGAGCTGCGCGGCCGCCGTCGCGGCCCTCGCGCGGAGCGGACGACTTGCGGCCCCGACGAGCACGGCGACCCCGGCCGCCCTCCGCTAGTGCCGTGACCCGGTGAACCTTTCCGGTCACAGCACTAGGTTGTCCGGACCGTCGAGGTACGACCGGCCCGGTCAGGTGAGGAGTCCGTAGATGATCTTCCTGCGCGAGGTGCGCGACAGTGACCTGCCCGCTTTCCGGGAGCAGTCGTGCGACCCGGCCGCGCAACACATGGCGGCCTTCGTCGGCGACCAGCACGGCGACCCCGTCGCGTTCGACGCCCACTGGGCGCGGATCCGCGCCGACCCGGCCATCGTGATGCGGACCGTGCTGGTCGAGGAACAGGTGGTGGGCCACGTCGCTGCGTACGGACCACCGGACGAGCGCGAGGTCACGTACTGGATCGCCCGCGCCCACTGGGGGCGCGGGATCGCCACGGCGGCGCTCGCGGAGCTGCTCGAACTCGACCCCGCGCGGCCGGTGCACGCCCGTGCGGCGGCGGACAACGCCGCCTCGATCAGGGTGCTGGAGAAGTGCGGGTTCGTCCTCATGGGCCGGGACCGCGGCTTCGCCCGGGCCCGTGGCGGCGAGATCGACGAGGTGCTCCTCACCTTGGACTGAGGATCGACCGCGCGGTGCGTCGAAACCGAGCCGTCGCGGGCCTGTGAGTTGGGCCGGCCGAGCGCTAGAGTGCCCACGCTCCGCTGAAATCAAGCCAGTTGGAGCAGGTCATGGCGGTCGGTCGGGAGGGGCGGCGGCAATGGGCTCGGGAGATGTGGTGGCCAAGTGGGTCGGCGCGCTGACCACGAAGACGGCGGCCGCGGTGGCCGCCGGAACGCTGGTGGTCGCGGGAGCGGCCGGAGCGGGCGTGTGGTGGGTCGACCGGGGCACACCGGTGGCCGTGGTCCAGCGCAGTACGACCGCGACGGTCGGGGCGGGCGGGCAGCAGGCGGCGGCAGCGGCGTGCCTGCCGCACGAGAGCGCCCTCGGCGGCGGGTACGCCGTCACCGGCACCGGCTTCGCCACGAGCAGCCAGTTCCTCGGCGCCTCCGCATGGGCCGTGGTGGCCTACAACCCCGGTGACGCACCCGCCACGCTCACGACCTACGCCCTGTGCGTCAACGCCAAGGTCGAGAAGCAGCCCGGCCTGGACTTCAACTGGCGGGCCCACGCCTTCAAGGACCGCGGCAACAAGATCCTCGGCACGCCCGGCACCGAACCCATCCGCGACCTGACCACCGACGGGCCGTACGCCGAGGCGGTCGGCGACCCGCTCGGCGACCCGCGCTGCGGCAACGAATTCACCATGGTGGGAAGCGAGTTCAGAGCCGGCCGGATCATCGCCGCACGTCCCGTGCAGCCCGTACCGCTGGACTCCCTGATACCCAACGGGGCGCTGCCGGGCGCCGCCTGGGCCGCGCCCTGGACGGTCTCGGTCAACCCGGGCACCGCGCTCAGCAGCGAGCCGTTCCCGATGCCCCGCTCCGAGGACATCCTCCGCAAGACCCGGATCCTCGACCCGCAGCCCCCGCAGTCGAACTTCGCCGTCGGCGCCCGCCCGGTCTGCGTCAAGCTGAAGGACGCGTCCGTCGTCACCGCGAAGGTGACGGTCGCCGCGGGCGGCCGTGCGGAATCCACCCTCACCTGCCCCAAGGGCCGCTCCGTGGTGGGTGGCGGCTTCTCCTATCCCGCCGCCAACGAGCGGGGCGCCCTGGAGGCCCCCCAACGCTACTTCGGCGACGGCTACCTCTTCGCCGCGGCCGACGCCCCCGCGGCCGGGGAGCCGTCGGGCACCAAGGTGCAGGCGTGGCACGTCACCGGCGTCAACCAGCAGAAACCCGGCGCTTTTTACCACGACTCGGCGTGGATCGAGCACAGCGACCGCGAAACGAGCACCGGCAACGGCTACTTCGACACGCACCCCCACAGCGGTGAGGACCAGCCGCTGCGCACCTCGGACATCCCCGCCGCCCAAGAAATGATCACCGCGGCCGTCTGCGCGAAGATCGACGCCGAGCCGACCGAACCGGCGAAGGGGGCCGCGCCACCGGCCGTGACCCGGGTGGACGTTCCGCCCCTGGACGTGGTGGCGCCGCCCGCCGCCACGCCCTCTCCCTCCGTCTCCGCCCCCGGCGCGTCACCGTCGCCGAGTCCCGCCGGATCCGCGAGCCCGTCCACGACGCCCCACACGCCGAACTCCCCGAGCGCCTCCGCCTCCGCGACCCCGAGCCGCCCGGGCAACACCCCGCGCACCAGCGCGCCCCCGTCCCCGCCCACGCGGCCGACGGTGACCATCGACGCACCCGGCAGCGGGGCCGGACTGCGGCGCGGCTGCCAGGAGACCTTCGCCGGGACGGCGCGCGCACACCCGGGCGAGCAGCTCATCACCGACCCGCAGCGCACCGGTTGGCAGATCCAGGGGCCGAACGGCGCGGTGACCCTCGGCGCCGGCGCGTCCGGCCGGTTCACCGTCCCGCTGCTGCCCGACGGAACGTACCCGCTCGTCTTCACCGCCACCGACCCGGCCTCCGGACTCACGGGCAGCGCACAGGTCTCCGTACGGATCGTCGGCTGCATCCGCTGAGCCGCGCGGCCGGCCGGCGAGCGTTAGCGAAGCATTAGCGGTGCGCGTGATCATGGGCGCGCCCACCGGACGCTCGCCGTCCGGAAACGCGCAGTCCAGAGAGAGACCCATGAGACCAAGAATCGCCGTAGTAGCGGTCACAGCCGTGCTGGCCGTCGGCGCCGCCGCCGTCGTCACCGTCGCCACCGCCAATGCCTCGGAGGACACCGGCATCGCCGTCACGGCGTCGAGCGGTACCGGGCAGCCCGTGGATCCCAACCCGACCGAGACCGAGCTGTCCCGTTCCACCGACGAACCGGAGCCGGAGGTCTCGACGACACCGCCCGCCGCGCCGATGCCGACCAGTACGACGGGCCCGGGTCCCACGCCGGCCCCGAGCACGACGAAGGGGGCGTCGCCCGCACCGACCAAGTCGACGAAGCCGCCCACGCAGAAGTTCAGCGGCAAGGCGTCGACCTACCAGCCCGGGATGGGAGCGTGCGGCCAGCAGATCAACCCCGGCGACCTCGTGGCCTCGATCGATCCCTCACTTTTCGGTGGCGGATATCCGGCCCCGAACTGCGGCAAGAAGATCGTGGTCACGTACAAGGGCAAGTCCGTCACCTTGACCGTCCTCGACGAGGCGCCGGGCGCCGGCCGGGGCGGTCTCGACCTGACGCCCGGCGCCTTCCGGGCACTGGCTCCCCACGACGAGGGACAGATCGACGTGACGTGGCACTTCGCCAAGCAGAAGTAGTGGGCTGAGGCCCGGTCCTCCCGGGCCCGCGCGGCCCGCCCGGCGTTCTCCCCGCTCCGGGCGGGCCCCGCGCCCGCCGGTTCAATGACGTGTCGCCGACACCGCCCGTGTCAGCATGGGGACCGGTGCGACACATCTGGTCAAGCGGACGGACGGGGCCACCCCGCAGGCGCCTCGTGCTCGCCGCCATGGGGTGCGCCGGCGGCATGATCATGCTCGACCAGACCGTCGTCGCGGTCGCCCTCGCCCCGATGGCCCGGGGCCTGGGGCTGACGACGTACGCACTGCACGGCGTGGCACTCGTCTACGTCCTCGCGCTGGCCGCGTTCGCGCCGGTCGGAGGCATGGTGGCCCGCCGCTTCGGCCTGTTGCCCACCTTCCGCTTCGGGATCCTGCTCTTCGCCGTCGCGTCGGGTTGCTGCGGACTTACCCCGTCCGGTCCGGCCGCCGAGCCCTTCCTGCTCCTGATGCGGGCGCTCCAGGGCGCCGGCGCCGGGCTGATGATCCCGGTGGCCACGACCTTGATCACGGGCCTGTACGAGGAGCGCGAACGCGGCCGGGCGCTGGCGACGTACGCCGGGCTGGCCCAGGTCTTCTTCGTGCTCGGCCCCGTGGTGGGGGCGGTGCTGACGCAGTACCTCGGGTGGCGTGCGGTCTTCCCCGTCAACGTGCCCGTCGCCGCCGCGATCCTGTGCCTGGCCGCCGGGGCACGGGTCGAGGAGGAACCGGAGGGGCGACCGCTCACCGTGGTGGCGCCGCTCCTCATGCTCCTGTCCATGGCCGTGCTCGTCCTCGGGCTCTACTGGTGCGGGTTCCGGGGCTTCACGGACCTGCGGACCTTCGCCGTCCTGGCGTCCGGTGGGGTGTCGCTGGCCGTGGCGGTGCGGCTCGTGCTGCGCTCCCCGAAGCCCTTCCTCGACCTGCGGTTGCTGGGCATCCGCCCGTACGCCGTGGCGGTGACGCTCACGGCCATGGTGCAGGCCGCCCAGCTCATCGTCGTGGTGCACGGCACGCTGTTCCTCCGGCAGGCCATGCACCGGCCGCTCCTGACCACGGGCCTCTCCCTGGTGCCCCTGGTCGCCGCGCTGACAGTGGGCACGCTCCTGTCCGGGCACCTGCTGGACCGCTACCGCTCCATCCGGATCCCCGTGCTGCTCGGGCTGGCGGCGGCCACGCTCGGCGCGGTGCTGTGGACGGTGGCCCTGCCGTCGCGCACGTACGCGTGGCAGGTTCCCGGGATGGTCCTGGCGGGGGTCGGGATGGGCCTGCCGGTGCCCGCGCTGAGCGCCGAACTGATGCGCTGGGTGCCCGAGGGCGAGCGGGTCGACGCGTCCGTCCTGCGGCAGACGCTCCGCCAGCTGGGCGGGGCCGTCGGGCTGGCGCTCGCCGGAGCGATGGTCCTGACCGCGAACGACGACGCCGCCGATGCGGCCGGCATCGTCGACGGCACGGCCACGCCGGTGGCCTTCGTCGCCGCGAGCGGCTTCCTGTGCGCCGCCCTGCTGTGCGCGGCCGTCCTGCTGCCGGCCGCAGAGCGGACGCAAAGACGCTGATCACCCCCTCCACGCCTCTCTCCGCACCGGTGTCGGCGGCGTGTCGGGAGCCGTCGGTCCGCTGTCGGCGGCGTCGGACACCGTGTGACTGGCCCTGTTCACAGGCGAGTTCAGTTCAAGGAGCGCACATGTCGACCACTGTACGAGCGGGAAGCACCGTGATGTTCACCGGTGACTCGATCACCGACTGCCAACGGCTGGAGAGCGAGGACGGCCTCGGGTTCGGCTACCCGCTGCGCATCGCGGGCGAGTGGGGGCTGCGGCATCCGGACCGGCCGGTGACGTGGCTGAACACCGGGATCGGCGGCAACAAGGTGATGGACCTCGCCGCCCGCTGGCAGACCGACGTGCTCGATGCGCGCCCGGACGTGGTGTCGATCCTCGTCGGTGTCAACGACATGGGGTGGCACACGCTGGACCCGAAGGGGTACGTGATCTCCGCGGACGAGTTCGAAGCGGCCTACGGTCGGCTGCTGGCCCCCCTCGCCCGGGCGGGCACGCAGCTGATCCTCATCGAGCCCTTCCTGCTGCCGATCCACGGCGTCGTCGAGGCCGGTGGCGGCTCCGTGCTCATCGGGGAGGCGGAGCGAACCGAATGGCGCGTGGACCTGGACCCGAAGATCCAGGCCGTCCGCAGGCTCGCCCGCAGGTACGGCGCGCGGCTGATCGCCGCCGACGGCATGTTCGCCGAGCTCTCGGCGACGACCGAGTCGGAGCACTGGAGCGCGGACGGCGTCCATCCGACGCCGGCCGGCCACGCCGCCCTCGCAGCGGCCTGGCTGCGCCTGGTGGCGTGAGGGCCCTCAGTACTCGAAAGGTACGAACCTGGCGAGCGAAGTCCAACCCAGCGGGCCCAGGATCGTGGCGAGGCGGGCGTACGGGTCCTGTGCGGGCGATTGGAACCACATCACCGAGAGCGCCGTGTGCCCGTACTCCGCAATTCCCTCGGGCGTCCACGCCGACGTCAGCCGGGCCTGGACCGTCTCGCGCGGCAGCCACTCGTCGACCTGCTTTTCCGCGTCGGCCCGGATCCCTTCGAGATCGTGCACGTACACCTGCGCCGTGCCCGTCAGCGCCTTGTCGATGCGGAACAGATTCATGCGGCGGTGCAGGTGGGGCGTGCCTTCGAGCAGCCCCTCGCGATTGTCGCTCGTCGTGAGCTCGCGGAGCTCGGCGCGTACGGGCCCCACCTGGTAGCTGCGCAGCTCGTCGTTCCTCGTCTGGATCATGCGCCAGAGGTTAGGCGTGCACTCCGGGCACGCCAAACGACTTTCCCGAGGTGCCCCACGGCCGCCGTGCAGGCTTTTAGTCGGTGTTCCGGGGCGTGTCAAGCCCCGAGTTTCCGGAGCGTGACCGCCGCGCGGCCGTCGGGCTTACTGGTGATGCGGGCCTCACCGAAAAGGAAACGAGGCAGCGAGGGAGAGAAGGAAAACCTCCTCGGGGGAATTCCGAATATCCCTGGATAAAGAGATCCCCGATTGTCGGGGAGTCCATTCGTTCGCTCATCATTCGTAGGAGAAGGTCATGAACCGTAAGGCGCGCACCAACAACGTTGTCCGTACCAACCGCCGTGGATTCCGACTGGCGACGCTGTTCGCTTCGGCGGCCATGATCTCGGGAGGGGTCCTGATCCCCGCGTCCATGGCGTCGGCGGCTCCGATGCCCGCTCATGTGGCCATGGCCTTCCCGTCCGCCGGTGGTGCCGGAGGTGACGGCGGTGAAGGCGGCGGGGGCCTGATCGGCGGGGGCGGCGGCTCCGGCGGGTCCGGTGGTGGCAGCGTCACCGGTGTCGGCGGCGCCGGTGGTAACGGCGGCAAGGGCGGAGAAGGTGTCCTCTCCGGTGGCGGCGGCGGTGGCGGTGGTGGCGGCGGCGAGGGCGTCATCGGCGGCGACGGCGGCAAGGGCGGCGACGGTGGTGGCGGTCTGTTCGGCGGCACCGCCGGCAATGGTGGCGGTGGCGGCGACGGCGTCCTCGTGGGCGGCAACGGCGGCAAGGGCGGCCACGGCGGCGACGGCGTCTTCCAGGGCGGTGGCGGCGGCAAGGGCGGCAAGGGCGGCCACGGCGGGATCTTCGGTGGCATCGGCGGCGGTGGTGGGGCCGGAGGCTCCAGCATCTTCTGACCGGCCCACCTGACCGGACCGGGGGGAGGACTTCGGGCCTCCCCCCGGCCGGCCTCCCCCTCACCTGCAACTCCCGCTAGTGGCACGGCCACTCAGGCGCTCACCGATTCGGAGAACCCCGTCATGTTCACAAGCTCCTGGCAGCGTCCGCTCGTCCTGGCGGCGGCCTCCCTGGCCTTCGTCACCGGCACGGCGTGCGCCGCGCAAGCAGCGCAGTCCCACGCTCCCTCGGGCACCGTCTCCTCGGCCCTGCCGGGGCAGCCCGCCAACTGCGCCACGGGCGGCAACGGCGGTGAGGGCGGCGAAGGCGGCGAAGGGGGCAAGGGCGGTCGGCCGGGGAAGCCCGGTGAACCCGGAAAGCCCGGCAAGGTCGGCGGATTGAGCTGCTTCCGGTTCGGTGACCTGCCCGACAAGCCGGAGGCGGAGCTGACGGTGGTGGACCGGGTGCGGATCGTGCTGATCCTGCTGGCCGACGACTCCGACGCGACGAAGGAGAAGATCGCCAAGAAGTACAAGATCTCGACCGAGCAGATCGACACCTGGAAGAAGAACTACCTGGCCGGTGACTGGTTCGCCCTGATGACGAACCTCGCCACCTGACGCGAGCGCGAACTGTCCTGTTGTGCAAGGGCCCTTGAGGGGGCCCTTCTGCATGTCCGCGATGTAAACGTCCCCGGAGGCGTTTAGAAGATCGCATTCTGGTTACACCAAGTAGCTACAGGCAACAGCCAGTACTCGACGGAAGGCAGGAAGATGACCTTCGCCATCGTGCTCATCCTCGTCGCGGTCCTCATGACCATCGCCCTGCTGGCTCTCGCACCCAGCGCCCCCGCGCGACGCAACCCGTTCCCCGGCCGCCGGCGCAGCGCCGCCCACCGTCGCCCCGACGCCTCCCGGCTGAACCGGGTCCCGCGCCAACAGGGCACCCAGCACCCCGCGAACTGACGCGGCCGCCCCCGCGGCGGCCGTGCACAATGGGGGCATGCGCGCTCCCATCGGCCCCTTCGACGAGGCCCGTCCCGCCCCCGACCATCTCGACGAACTGGTCGGCCCGGTGGCCGATGCGATCCGCTCCTGGCAGGGGACCGTCCCTGCCGGGCAGATCGTCTACGTCGACACCGATCCGGCCATCGCCGACACCGCGGCCTTCGTGGGGCACTACGGGCAGGAGCTCCTCGACCAGTCGGCGAACTGCGTGATCGTCGCCGCCCGTCGGGGCGGCGAGACCACGTTCGCCGCCTGCGTGATCCCCTCCGGTGCCCGCGCCGACGTCAACGGCGCCGTGCGGCGTCGACTCGATGCGCGCAAGGTGTCCTTCGCCCCGATGGAAACGGCGGTCGAGCGCACCGGCATGGAGTACGGCGGCATCACCCCGATCGGGCTCCCGGCGGACTGGCCGCTGCTGGTGGACCGGGCGGTCGTCGACACGCCGTACGTACTGATCGGCAGCGGCCGCCGCCGCGGCAAGCTCATCGCCCCCGGCGCGCTCTTCGCCGAACTCCCCGGCGCAGAGGTGATCGACGGCCTCGCGGGCTAGGACCCGGGCCGGGCCGTGCCGTGTGGGGAGCGCCCGTCGGTCGGTGGCGGGGGCGTGGCGCCGAAAGAAGATCGAGGGTAGCGCGGGAGCGCTCCCATAGCCCTCGATCGGCGTAACGTGTGCTGCAGCGGCGACGGGGGCGGGTTCCACCGTCTTGCCTGATCAGCCGACCGGGCCGGCGCCCGGCGCGGAGCGCGATGGCGTACGAGGGGAGTTCCGTGAGCGAGCGGCAGAACGGCAGACCCACCCTGGAAGAGGTCGCGGCCCTGGCCGGCGTCGGTCGGGGCACGGTCTCCCGGGTGATCAACGGCTCGCCACGGGTGAGCGAGCAGGCCAAGGAGGCCGTGGCCCGGGCCGTCGCCGAGTTGGGCTACGTGCCCAACCAGGCGGCCAGGGCGCTGGCCGGCAAGAGGACCGACGCGGTCGCCCTCGTCATTCCGGAGACCGAGGCCAGGCTCTTCTCGGAGCCGTACTTCCTCGACCTGATCCGCGGGGTCAGCGCCGAGCTCGCCGAAGCGGACAAGCAACTGCTGCTCACGCTGGTACGGACCGAGGCCGAGCGGCAGCGCTTCGAGCACTATCTGGCCGCCCGGCGCGTCGACGGCGTGTTGTTGGCGTCCGTCCACGGTGACGATCCGCTGCCGGACCGGATAGTCCAGCTCGGGCTGCCGGTCGTCATGAACGGCCGGCGCGCCGAGGGCGAGCCCGTCGACTACGTCGACTCCGACAACATCGGCGCGGGTCGGGCGGCCGTCGCCCATCTCGTCGGGCGGGGCCGGAGCAGGATCGCGACCATCACCGGTCCGCTGGACATGTACGTGGCCCGCGCGCGCCTGGGCGGATACCGCGCGGGGCTCGCCGAGGCGGGCATCGGGCCCGACGAGGCGCTGGTGGCGACGGCCGACTTCACCGAGGCCGGCGGGCGGGCGGCGATGCGCGAGCTGCTGGATCGCGCCCCCGACCTGGACGCGGTCTTCGCCGCCTCCGACGTGATGGCGGCGGGCGCGCGCGGCGTGCTGCGCGCGGCGGGGCGCAGGGTTCCCGAGGACGTCGCCCTGGTGGGGGTGGACGACTCGGCGGTGGCCCGGCTGATGGACCCGCCGCTGACGAGCGTGCGCCAGCCGATCGAGGAGATGGGCCGCACGATGACGCGCCTGTTGCTCCAGAAGATCGCGGGGGAGTACGGACCCGCTCCCGCCGCACCCCCGGGGAAGGGCGAGGAGCCGCGCAGGGTCCTCCCGACGGAGCTGGTCGTGCGGCAGTCCAGCTGAGGGTGAGCGGACCGTGGCCCGCGACGCGGACCCGCCGACGGGCGCCCCTCGGGCCTCCAGTAGCGTCCGTCCGGTGACCACTCCGACCTCGTCCGAGCCCACTGTTCCCGCCGAAGGCGCCGATGCCGCAGTAGATGCCGTCCACGGTGTCGATGCCGTCGACGCCCTCGTCCGGTTCTGCCCGCCGCCCGCCGATCCGCCGCCCGCCGTGGACTGGGAACGGACCGAGCGCGCCCTCGGCGTCGCCCTGCCCGCCGACTACAAGCGGCTGGTGGAGACGTACGGCGGCGGGGTCTTCGACGGGACGATCTGGCTGCTCGTCCCCGGTTCCGCTTACCAGGACTGCGACCTGCGCCTGCGGACGGCGGAGCGGGACGAGGACCTCGCCTACCTGTGGGAGGCGGGGGAGGCGAAGCCCGCCGAACTGCTGGAGGCGGGGGCCCGCGTACTGCCGTGGGCGTTCGAGGAGGGTACGGGGACGTTCCTCTACTGGCTCGTGCGGCCCGGCCGGCACCCCGACGCGTGGACGGTCCTCTACAACGAGGGGCGCGGCCCGATGTGGGAGCACCACGACACCGGGTGCGCCGCCTTCGTCCTGGCGGTGCTCAACGCAACGGCGCGCACCAGCTACTTCGGCCACCTATACGAGGTCCTGAAGCCGACGGAGCACCGCTTCGAGACGGCCGCCGACACCCTCGGAGCGGCCCGGCCGTGATGCCGTCGTCGGCCTTCGAAGCCGTCGAAGCCCTCGTCCGGCTCTGTCCGCCGCCCGCCGCCCCGACCCCGCCCTCGGCCACGGATTGGGCGGCGAAGGAGGGCGAGCTCGGCTTCCGGCTGCCGGACGACTACAAGCGGCTCTGTGACGCGTACGGGCCGGGCAGCTTCGGCGACTTCATCGGCATCCGGCATCCGCTCGGCGCCACCGACTGGATGTCGCTGACCGGGCCCATGGCCACCATAGTGGAGCGGCAGCTGGAGGTCGATCGGGCGGGCGGGACGCTCGTACCGCACGATCCGCGGCGGTTGTTCGCCGTGGGAGTGACCGACAACGGGCAGTACCTGTTCTGGGTCACCGAGCCGCAGGACGCGCCCGATCGATGGCGGATCGTCGTGCACGATGCCCGTGGGCCGAGGTGGTTCTCCTTCGACGGCGGTCTCGTCGCCTTCCTCGCGGCCGTCCTCGGCGGCCGTACGCGCGTACCGCTGTTCCCCGACGGGCTGCTGGACGAAGGCGTCTGCTTCACGCCGTCACCAGAGCTCCGCCCCGGTGACGAGCCACGGATCGTCACCGTCACCGGGACCGCACGGCACGGTCGCACCCTCAGCACGGATGCCCTGCGCGTCTGGGCCCGGGCCAACGGCTACGAGCTCCCGCCGCGCGGCCGGATTCCGCTTCGGGTGCGCACGGCCTGGGAGCGGGCGCACCCGGAGGGCTGAACCGTGCGCCGCGCCCCACCACTTCACTCCTTCACCGGGACCGGTCGTCTTCGTCGAGCCGACGGGCCAGGTCGGTCTTGGTGAAGGCCGGGCGGCCCACATCCCGGTACTTCTGCTTCACCCGGTCCAGGTAGTACTTCGCGGTGTAGACGCTGATCCCGGCGCGCCGGGCCGTGGCTTTGAGCGTCAGCCCCGAGGCGTAGTCGCGCAGCACCTGGCGTTCCCGGGGGGCCAGATGCGGTCGGGTCGCGGTGGTGTCCCGCACCCAGGCGAAGGCGAGTTCGGGGGAGTGCGCCGTACCGCCTGCGGCCACGATCTCGACGGCCTCCACCAGGGTGTCCAGGGCGTGGTCCTTGGTGAGGTAGCCGTCCGCCCCGGCCGCGACGGCCGCGACGACCATGGCGGGGTCGGCGATCGTGCTGATGACCAGCACCCTGCTCCCCGCGGCCCGCACCCGGCGGACGTTGACTTCCGGCCGGGACCCGTCCCCGAGTACGAGGTCGAGGAGCACCACGGCGGCGGTCCGCGCCGGAGCGGGGGTGGGGGCGGGAGCGGGAGCGGGCACTGGAGCTGGAGGGGCCAACAGTTCGTCGACCGTCGACGCGGTCGCGATGAGGCGCAGGCGGTGCTGACCGGAGAGCCAGGCGCGCAACCCGTCGAGGAGCATGCGGTCGTCGTCGACCACCGCGATGTCGATCACGCCGGCCAGCGCAATGCGATCAGGGTGCCCTCGCCGGGGCGACTGTCCACCTCCGCGCTGCCTCCGACGGCGACCATCCTGCCGTGTACGGAGCGGCGAAGTCCGGTGCCGGCGCGGCGACCGCCCTCGCCGGACGCGGACGCGTCGAAGCCGACGCCGCGGTCGGCCACGGTCACTTCGACGCCGCCGGCCCGGCCGAAGACGGTGAGGTAGGCCAGCGGGGTCCGCGCGTGGGTGCGCACGTTGTTCAACGCCTCGGTCACCGCCGCGGCCAGGGCCCGGGCGACTTCGTGCGGCAGGTCCGGCACCGCGTCGTACTGCGAGGTCACCTTCAGGCCGAGGCTCTCCGCGGCGCGGGTGGCCTCCTCCAGGGCGGCCGCGGTACCGACCCTGTCGGGGACGGGAGGATCGTCGTACCGGTGCGGCTCTTCGAGGGTGCCGGATTGGACGAGCCGTCTGAGGTAGGCCGCTTCGCGGGCACAGCGGTCCCGGAATCCGGGCGCGTTCACGTCCACCCGGCCGGCGGCGATGGTGGTCAGGGTGGCGAGCACGGTGTCGTGCAGTGCGGCGTGGTGCGCGGCCCGTTCCGCCTGCCGGGCCCGTGCGCTCTCGACGACGACGGCCCGTTCCTGGGCGATGTCCAGCAGCATCCCCTGACGCCGCAGGTACCACCAGCCCGGTCCGGCAACGGCCACGGCTTCGACGACTGCCGTGACGTGTTCGAGGAGGGCGGGCGTGGAGGAGGTCGCGACCGCCTGGTGGACGGCGAGTGAGGTGAACAGCAGGAGGAGGACGGCGAGGGCGGCGTTCCGCCGACCGAGCGTGACCACGGCGGCCGCTGCCGCGGAGAGGGCGGGCACCATCAGCCAGCCGTGCGGTTCCACCGCCGGGCCGTCGCCGATGGTGGCCACGGCCACCCACGGGAGCGCGCAGCCGGTCAGCAGCACGTCGGCCCAGACCCGCGACGGTCGGAACCAGCCGCGCAGGAGGGCCGAGCCGTAGACGAACACGGTGACAGCGCCCACGGCGGCCAGAAGACCGATGCTCCGCCAGTCGACCGCGACGGCGCCCACGACATCGGCCGCGTACACGAGGTGCGCGATCCGGAACAGTGCTGCGGCCCTCACGGCGAACCGCCGTGCACGCTGAAGCCCCACTGACACACCCCCGTGTGACGAGATCCCCCACCGACGCGCCGACTGGCCCCCACCAGTGCACGCACCGCTGCCCCGACCGGCCCCCCCGAATGGGCGGGTTCCGTGCGCTTAGTGCATCTCGTTACGTTTCTCCGCGTCAAGACCGGCACCGGACATCCGTACACCTGGACATCCGGACATCCGTAGCTCCGTACATTCCGCTCGAAAGACTCCTGGAGAGGTTCCATGCGACGTCAACGAGGTTTGCGCGCGGTACTCCTGGCCGTGGCCGTTGCCTGCACCACTGCCTTGGCCGGCTCCGTCCAGGCCCATGCGGCGCCTGCTTCCGGCCCCGCTGCCGCCGCGGCGGACGTCGGGCCGGTCCAACTGCGCTACACGGGCACGGGGGGCGGCCCCTTGAACATCGCGCAGCGCGCCGCGGTGGAGGCGGCCCTGGCCCAGGCGACGGCCACCGGGTTCAACGCTTCGCAGTGCCGCGTCACCAACGGGACGGACTTCCAGCAGGTCGGCGGGTACTGGACCTCGTTCCGCCAGATCACCTGCGTCGGCGAGCCGGCGGTGGGCGCCGCGCAGCTGAGCCTGTACCGGTACCTCAAGCCCGGTAAGGACCACCTCAGCAGCGTGTGGCACGTCCCCGACGGTTACAACCGCGAGGGCGGCATGGGCCGCCTCTACACCGCGGCGACGCCCGGGACCCACCCGCTGTACCTCTGTGTCGTGCGCGGGGACCACTTCGTCAGCGGCGAGGTCAACTGCGAGGGCCAGCAGTACGTGACCCGCCTCGGTTGGGTCCTGAGCAACCCGCAGCCCGGCGTGGCCAGTGCCCCGCTCTACCGGTGCCTCGACGCCGGGCGGCAACTGTTCGAGTCCAACGACCCGAACTGCGAGGGCCAGACCGTCGGCGGCCCGCTCGGCTACACCCTCACCGGCTGAGCCCGCGCCGTTCCGGGCACGGTCTCAGCGGGCGAACTTCTCGACGGTGGACTCTCAGGAGGGCTTGGCCGACGAGAAGGCGGTGACGGTCGCCTTGTTGTCGCATTCGGCGAAGACGCCGTCGTCCATGGCGATCTGGTGCGCGCCCGCTCCGGGGACACCGATGACGAGCGTCGGGAAGGTGACGGGCTTGGCGCCGGACACGCAGTAGCCGTCGGCTTCGCCCTGGACGTTGACGAAGGTCAGTTTCGTCCAGGCGCGGGCCCCCGGGGCCAGCGAGACGGTGGCGGGGGAGCCGGTGGGGGTGGTGGCGAGCGGGGAGTTGTGCTCCGGGGAGCCGTTGCCGGCTCCGGCGACGGTCGGGAACCCGCGCAGCGTGCAGGCGTGCGTCGAGGTGTTGGTGACCGAGACCAGGGCGGCCCCCGTCCCCGTACCCGTCGGCCGGACGTCGGCCTGGTGCGCGTCGGAGACCTTGACCTGGTCGGCCGTGCAGGGCTTGCCGCCACCCGCCGGGGTCGGCGCCGAATGGCCGGCGGTGGGGGCGCCGGCCCCGCCGGACGTGCTCCCGGCGGGGGAGGAGCCGGCGGTCGGCGAGGACGGCTCGGACGACGCCGAAGCCGCGGTCGAGCCCGACGGCTTGGCGACCGCGGCGTCGCTCCCGGACGGCGTACAGCCCCCGGCGAGGGCGGTGACCGCCGCCGCTGCCACCAGCGCTGCCGCGGTCCGCCGGACACCTGATGAGTACCGCATGAGCTCTCCCCGAGGTTCACGACCGGCCCTGCACCGGCTCGCACCGGTGAACACAGCACCACTTCCCCGGCGGTTCTCGCGGACGCCGCGCTGTGGCGGTTCCGTAACGAGCCCGATACGCCCCCACGACCGGCGACCGGCGACCGGCGACCGGCGACCGATGACTCAGCGGTCGGCGCAGCTGAGGCAGTCCCATCCACTCCAGTTCGCGCCGGGAGCGGTGCGGAGCCGACCCCAGGTCTGGGTGTTGGAGCCCTTGGCGTAGATCCAGATGGCGTGGGGGGCGATGTCGGTCTGCTCCCTGATGCTGACCTTGCTCCAGACGGTTCCCCCGAGGGAGTACCAGCCGGACCACTGCCCATTGGTGGTCCAGCGGGTCCACACCGCGTAATCGGTACCGACCAGGAACTGTTCCCGCTGGTCCCCCGGAAGCGCGTGGTTGGTGACGCCGTACTCGCAGATGTACTGGGCGCCCCCGGTACTGCACGGGGCGGCCTGGGCCGGCGCGGCGGCGACGGCGAGTCCGGCCACGGCGGCGAACGCGAGGATGGCGGCCTTGATCTTCTTCACAGCTGGTGACGCTCCTTAGATGACACGCCGGGAAGCTGTCGGTCAGTCAGCTCCCGTACGTGTGTTCACCCTAGCCAAGCACCCCATACCCCCCTGCATCGGGCCCCTCCGGCGCCTCGCATCGTGGACGGGAACCACACCGCACAGGGCGCGCCGACTGCGTCCACGTACCCGTGTCAGGGTGTACGAATGACAACGCACCGCGGGTACTCATCCGATCTCCAGCTGAAGCCATGGTCGGACACTGTGCCGGCCCACGGAGATCTCATGGCGGCGAAGGCGCTCGTCTACGACTCCTGCGGGTTCACCTGCTCGCAGCCGGTGCCCGAAGCCGAGGGTGCTGCTTACGCCGCGCACGTTTTCACCCTGGACGGCCTCTCCATCCGGTTCCGCGCAGCCAAGACGACCCCCACCAAGGTCGGCCAATTCGTCACCGTCTGGAAGAGGTCCCCGGCCGGGCCCATCCAGCCCTTTGACGTAACGGACGCCGTCGACCTCTTTGTCATCAGCGCCCGCGACCACCGCCACTTCGGCCAGTTCGTCCTTCCCATGGACGCGCTCCGCCGACACGATGTCGTATCGGAAGGCGGTTCCGGTGGGAAGCGAGCCTTCCGCGTCTACCCGCCCTGGGTGACCACCACGAACCGCCAGGCCGGCAGTGCGCAGGCGTGGCAGCTGGACTTCTTCCTGCACCTGGACCAGGGCGGGCCTGTCGACCTGGCCCGCGCCCGAAAGCTCTACCACCCGCAGGAGCGACGCCATGACCTGTAGCGCCGAGCCGGGGCCGGACCCGGACCGGGATTCCCTGCCGCGACCAGCCCGAACGTGACGGAGCGGACGGCCGGATCAGCGGCAGTCGACGGTGTGGGGGCCGCCGGTGAAGACCGGGTCGGTCGCGCTGCCGTGCACCGTCAGGGCGCCGTCGTCGGGGCCCCAGCTCAGCTCGTACGTGCCCGTGGCGATGGGACGGTAGCCGTCATCGGTGGTCCAGGAGGCCGATGACCGCCACGCGAAGCCGGTCGGGCCCATCGCGTACAGCTCGCCGCTGCCGGCGAACAGGAAGGACGTCTCCCGTATGACGGCGGTACAGCCGTGCGGGCCGGTGGGGCGCAGGACGTGGTAGTCCGCACCGAGGTCGTCCAACACTCCGAGGGTGCTCCCCAGCGCGGCGGCGGCCGTGAGCAGGCCGCGTACGAACCGGGGCAGGGGCGCCCACCACGGCGCCGTACGGTCGACCGCCGACCGGTGCCGTCCGGCGAGGGCGCGCGCGAGGACCAGCGACAGGGAGAGCAGGACCGCGCTCACCGCCCACCCCGGGACCACCCGTCCGAGGACGACGAGCAGCATGGTGCTCCAGCCCGTGGCCACGGCGAGGACCAGGCACGCCGTGGCGATGACCGGGTACGGGGTGGACCGGCTCACCCGATCGGTACGACGTTGCTCCACTGCCACCAGCGCAGCCTATGCCGGGCCGCGCCCCACGGTCCCCGTGCGCGGTGTGGACATGGTCACTGCTGGGCGGCCGGGACGGCCGGCTGTACGGGCTCGGCGGGCCCACCGGACGCCGCGGCCCAGTGGTCCTCGGCCATCAGCATCGCCACCACCACCCCGACCAGGGAGACAAGCTGGGCCAGCCCGGAGATGAGGTGGCCGACCGGCACGGTGAGGAGCGCGACCGGCACGGCGGCCGCACGGTACGCGAGGGGCCGCAGCCGCAGCGTGGCCCGGAAGGCGACCTCGCCGGCGAGGAACAGGGCCACACCGGCCGCCAGCGATACGGCGGGGGCGGTGTGCAAGGGCTCGCCGAGGTGCGGGAGCACCTTCTTGACCCCGGCGGCCAGAGCGGCGATGCCCAGGAGCATCGGCAGGAACGAGTAGTAGAAGGCCCTCATGGCCAGCGCGAAGCGATCCGGCACCGCCGTACCGCGGAAGGCGGCCTCCGCGGCGCTCTCGTCCCGTACGAAGTACGTCCACCACAGCGCGGCGACCAGGGTCAGGGTGAGGAACGTGCCGCCGGCGACCCATAGTGACATCGCCATGTCGCCGATCCCGATGCCGATCGCCACGACCGACTCGCCGAACGCGATGATCAGCAGCAGCCCGTGGCGCTCGACGAAGTGCGCCGGGTCGAGCCCGCCGAGCTGGCTGCGCAGCTCGACGGCGGTGGGGCCCTCCGTGCGTCCCGGGGCGAGCTGGGCGATGTACGGCGTGACCAACTGCAGCACCAGGGCCACCACCCACAGGCCGTCCGCGACCAGCCCGACGGCAGGTCCCGCGGCGGTGACGGACAGGGCCGCCAGGCAGTTGGGTATCGCGTACCAGAGCACGTTGCGGCCGTGGCTGCGGGAGTACAGGGCTCCGTGCACCACGACCACCAGGAGGTAGCCCAGCCCGAAGGCGACACCGGCCCTCGTGTCGCCGACGGCCCGCGGGACGGACAGGGCGCACACCAGGAACCCGCCCATGCCGAGCAGGAGCAGCAGGCGCCGCGAGGTGCGGTCGGGCGGCACCTGGTTGGTGAGGTGGGCGTACGCGCCGTACATCCAGAAGAGCACGATGAAGATCAGCGCGACGCGCCCCGCGGTGGCGAAGGTCAGGTCGTGCGCGAGCATCACGGTCAACTGCGTGATCGTGAAGACGAAGACCAGGTCGAAGAACAATTCGAGCGTGCTGACCCGCCGCTCGGCCTCAGGGTGGAGCTTGGACATGCCGGCCACTCCATCAAGGCCAAGACGCCGCTGTCCAGGAGAAGTTCACCCGGGCGCGGCCGCTTTCGGAGGAAGATCGCGCTTGCCCGAAAAAGAGATCCCGGCCGCCACTACCTCAGCCACCCCTTCCTCCTCCGTCGGACGGATGGTGGCCGACCCGGACGGGGGACCCGGCAGCGGATATCCTGCCTCGTCCCCTACCAGCCGCGGAGGTTCCCCAGCATGAGCAGCACCACGCCGTCCTTTCCCGACCGGGTCGAGCTGACGGGGGAGGGCCTGGTCCTGCGTGACTGGACGGAGTCCGACCTGGCTGCGATGCCCGCACTGTTCGACCACCCGGACATCGCGTACTGGACGCCGATCGTCTCCCCCTTCGACGACGAGGCCGCCCGGACCCGACTGGACCGGGCGCGCAAGCTCCGTACGGACGGTACGGCCGTCCTGCTCGCCATCACCGTCGACGGGGGCGCACCGCTCGGCGAGGTGATGCTCAAGCGTGCTCCCGAGGGCACGGAACTCGGCTACGCGGTCGGCCCCGCCCACCGGGGCCAGGGCCTGGCCGCCCGTGCGGTGCGGGTGATGGCCGGGTACGCCTTCGAGGAACTGGGCGCGGAGCGGGTCATCCTGGAGCTGGAGGTCGAGAACACCGCCAGCGTCGGCGTGGCCACCAGCGCCGGTTTCCGGGTCCTCGACGTGCCCTCGATCACGGGGGAGGAGAAGGGCCGGCCGTACGTCCTCCAGACCTGGGGTCTCGACCGCCCCTGAGGCCGGACCCCGCCCCGGCCCTCACCCGCCCGCGCGGGCTGCCCGGACGGTGGGGGAGTTGCGCATGGTGGCGACGTAGAGGGCGGACGCCACGGTCATGCCGACGGGCAGCGAGAGGTCCACGCCGCCCAGGAGCTCGGCCACCGGGCCCGTGTAGAGGGTGTCGACGCAGAGGGCCGCGCTCGCCACACCCGTCAAGAGGGCGAGCGCGCCTGCCCAGTTGACGCCGCCTGTGTACCAGTAGTCGCTCCGGGTGGTCTCGTCGCAGAGAGCGGCGCCGTCGTAGCGGGCCCGGCGCAGCACGATGTCGGTGGCGTACACGGCCGTGAGGGGGCCGATCAGCACGACGATGAGCTGAAGGGCGTTGCTGACCGTGTCGAGCAGGTTCGACACCAGCAGTCCGTACAGGGTCAGCGCGACGGCGGCCGAGCCGTCGAAGAGGACGCTGACGGAGCGGCGGATGCGCAGGCCGACCGCTTGCAGGGCCAGGCCCGCGCTGTAGGCGGTGAGGGCGTTGAGGGCGATCGTGCCCAGGACCAGGGACAGCAGGAAGAAGGGGGCGAACCAGCCCGGCAGGAGCCCCTGGAGCGCGTTCTGCGGGTCGGTCATGTCGACCGAGGTGGCGGCGAGGGCGCCCAGCGAACAGACGACGATGCCCGGCAGGAAGCCCCCGAAGGCGGTCCAGCCCACGATCGCCCTGCGTGACGCGGTGCGCGGCAGGTAACGGGAGAAGTCCGCACTGGTCGTGTACGAGAGCGGGGCCGAGGCGACCAGGGTGGTACCGGCGATGAGCGCGGCCCACAGGGCGGCGCCGGTGAGCGGCGCGGCGGGCCGGTAGGAGAAGTCGGCGTGTCGGGCGACGCCGACGGTCACGACGGCGAAGACGGCGGCGAGCACCAGGGTGATCGGCAGGTAGAGCTTCACGATCAGCGCGTGCCCGTAGACGCTGATGACCAAGGTGAGGGCGGCGATGCCCAGGACGATCGCGATCTGGACGCCCGTGCTCGCGGTGATCCCGGCCCGATCGGCGAGGGAGAACACGGCGGTCGCGGCGGCGGCCAGATTGAGGGCGAAGTAGCAGACGGAGACGAGCCACCCGCCGATCGCGTTGTTGACCCGGTTGCCGAGGACGCCGTACAGCGCCCGGGTGATCACCTCGCTGGGAGTGCCCGAAGCCGCGCCCGAGACCGCGAGCAGCCCGGTCAGCAGCCAGAACAGGTTGCCCACGACGATCGCGGTGACGGCCTGCCACAGGCTGAGCCCCATGAGGACGAGGGCGCCGCCGACGACCAGGCTGAGGTAGTTCACGTTCGCCGCGGCCCAGACGGTGAAGAGGTCGCGCGGGCGGCCGTGGCGTGCCGCGTCGGGGATGTGATCGATGCCGTGGGCCTCGATCCCGCCCGTGCGTTCCGGCGCGGCCCGCACCGCGCCGGAACTGTCGTGCGTACCGGGGAGGGGGTCGGGAACCGTGGACGCCATGTGGACCTCCGAGCGCTGGGCCTAGCCACCTGCTTGCTTATTGGTCGCACACTCAATAGCATCCCCGGTATGTCGTCAAGCGTTCAGCGCAAACGGATCCGGAAGTCCCCCGAGGCCCGGCGGGCGGAGATCGTCGATGCCGCCACGACCGTGGCGCTGACCGAGGGGCTGGAGTGCCTCACCCTGCGGCGGATCGCCGACGAACTGGCGGTCAGGCCAGGCCTGATCAGTCACTACTTCCCCTCGGTGGAGGACCTGGTCGCGGAGGCGTTCGGGAACGCGGCCGGTGCCGAGCTGGACGCCCTGCTGCCGTTCGAGTCGGCCGAGCCCGTCGAGTCGGCAGGCTCGGTCGAGGGGCAGGGGCCCACTCGGGAGCTGGCCCGGTTCCTCGCGCGCACGTCGGGGGAGGCGTACGACGACATCAGTCGGCTCTGGATCAATGCGCGCCACCTCAGCCGCTATCGGCCCGTGCTGTGCGCGCGCGTCTCCGAGCAGGAGGCGGCCTGGCGTGGGAGGTTGGAGGCGTTGCTCCGCAGGGGGATCGAGCGGGGCGAGTTCCGTACGGACGACCCGTACGCGACGACGATCCAGATCCTGGTGGTCCTCGACGGCCTCGGCGCCCACGCCAACACCGGCGCGCGCAACGACCGCCCCGACGCCGTGACCTGGATGGCGGTGAGGACCGCGGAGCGCGAACTCGGCCTGCCACACGGCGCGTTGCGCACCGAGCGGGCCGCGGGGGCCCGTACCGGCGGGGACGGATCGAGCGACGCCGAGGCCCCCGACGCATCCGGTATATCCGGCACATCCGGCACATCCGACTGACGCCCTCCCTCTCGATCTCCTCCATGTCCAACCCCTCCATCCGGATCCCCTCATCGCCCGATCACCCTGGAGCCGCTGTGCGCACGAACCTCGTTCTGCTCTCCGCCCGCCTGCTCGACCCGGTCACCGGTGCGTTCCTGCCGGAGACGGCCCTGGCGGTCTCCGGTGGACGGATCGCCGCTCTGGGCGACGACCGTGAGATCCGTGCGCTGGCGGACTCCGCGACCACGGTGGTCGACCTCAAGGGGGCCGTGGTCACGCCCGGGCTCGTGGATGGTCACATTCACCCGGTCTCCGGGGCCGAACTCACCCACGGGCTCGACCTGTCGGGCTGTCGCGACCTGGCGGACGTGCGCGAGGCGCTGGCGCGCGAGGTGCGGCGGTTGGAGCGCGGGCAGTGGCTGTCCGGGTGGGGGCTCGACCCGAACGTCTTCGGCGACGTCCCCGTCGGGTCCGCTCCCTTCGACGCGGTGCTCGACGGCGTTCCCGCGTTCCTCCTCCTTTTCGACGCGCACTCGGCGCTCGCGAGCCGCCGCGCCCTGGAACTGGCCGGCGTGGACGGGCCGCGCACCTTCGACCAGGGTTCCGCCGAGGTCGTCTGCGACGAGCGCGGCCGGCCGACCGGGTTGCTGTTGGAGGAGGCCGCCTGCGAGCTCGTCGAGCGCATCGCCCCCCGGCCCACCCGGCAGGAACAGCGGGACCGTCTCGCCGCAGCGCTGCGGTCCATGGCCGCGGCCGGGCTGACCGGCGGACACGTCATGGACGCCAACGGGACCAGCCTCGACCTCCTCGCCGAGCTCGATGCGGCGGACGAACTCCCGCTGCGCCTGCGGGTCGCACCCTGGTGCCAGCCGGGCATCGACGCGGACGGGGTGCGCGCGCTCGTCGACCAGCAGGGCACGGGCGGTCGGCTGTGGCACGTCGCCGGGGTCAAGCTGTTCATGGACGGCACCATCGACAACGGCACCGCGTGGCTGGAGCGCCCGGACTGCCACGGCGAGTCGACGCACGCCTTCTGGCCCGATCCCGCCGTCTACACCGAAGTGATCGGAGCTTTCCACCGGGCCGGCGTGCCCACGGCCACGCACGCCATCGGCGACGCGGCCGTACGTCACGCACTCGACGCCGTCGAGAAGGCGCGCGCCGCGGGGGTAGGCGGGGACGGCCGGGACAGCGGGGCCAGCCGGGACAGCGGGAGCAGTGGGGGCAGCGGGATCCGGCACCGGATCGAGCACATCGAGACCGTTCCCGACGACACCCTGAACCGTTTCGCCGAGCTCGGCGTCCTCGCGTCCATGCAGCCCACCCACTGCTGTGACTTCACCCGCGCCGATCACACCGACAACTGGTCGCGCCGCCTCGGGGAGGAGCGTGCCGCACGCGCCTGGCGCTGCCGCGACCTGTGGGACTCGGGCGCCACCGTCGTGCTCGGTTCCGACTGGCCCATCGCCCCCTTCCCGCCCCTGGGCGTCATGGCGGGCGCCCGTCACCGCCGCCCGTCCCGCGACCTCAGCCAGCCCCCGCACGCCCCCGAACAGGCTCTGACGGGGCTGGAGGCCCTCCGCGGCATGACGGTCAACGCCGCCTACGCGGCGGGGGAGGAGCACGAGGCGGGCCGGCTCGCCGTCGGCCACCGCGCCGACCTCACCGTCCTCGGCGGGGATCCGCTCACCACCTCCGCGACGGACCTGCCCGATCTCCCGGTACTGCTCACCGTCCTCGACGGCCGACCGACCCACCGCCACCCCGGCCTGTAGCGGGGACCACTGCCGCGCGGGGCGCGTCAGGTGGTGATGGAGGCCACGGGTTCGAGGCCGTACGTCCGCGCGTAGCCGTTCTCGGTGCCGACGAGGAGGTCGACGACCTCGAAGTAACGGTCCCAGAACGGGGTTTCGCGCAGCGCGTCGATGAGGAGCTGATAGGCGTGGTGGTCCTCGGCCTCCCACACCCAGACGTCGGTGACGCGCGCGGAGTAGAACTCGGTGTCGTAGAAGCGCGACCGGACACCGGTGGTCTTGGCCTCGATGGCCGGGCGGACCTCGGTGGTGAAGGCGTCCACGCGTTCCTGGACGGTCAGGGCGAGCCACTCGGGCTTGGTCTTGACGAGTATGAACGCCGTGACGGGCGGTTCGGTCTTCTGATCGGTCATAGCGGTTCCTCCGATTGAACGAGAACGAGAACGAGAACGAAGACGAGAACGGGATGGTGGCGCGCCGAACGCGGACGCCGGACGCCGGGCGACAGGCGTGCGGCGTCGTCCGGCGTCAGGAGAGGACGGCGGGCACGAGGGTCCGGGTGCACCACTGCTCGAACGTCGTGGGGGAGGCGGTGTCCGGGGTGCGGGCCACGCCGGCGTCGAGGCCCTCGTCCTTGGCCCGCTTCATGTCGACCACGCCCTGGACGAACGCCTCGTCGAGGCCGTATCCGATGAGGGCGCCGTACATCTCGTCGAGCGACTGGCGTTCGTAGCGGACGGGACGGCCGAGCTGTTCGGTCAGGATGCGGGCGACGTCGTTGGGGGACAGGTCCCGCGGCCCGAGGACCGGGACGCTGCCGGTTCCGGTCCACGTACGGTCGAGGAGCAGCCGGGCGGCGGTCGCCGCGATGTCGGCGACCGCGACGAAGGGGGCCTTGCGGTCGGCGTCGGCGGAGTCGGTGAAGACGCCCTTCTCACGGATCGAGTCGGTTTCCTCCAGGAGGTTCTCGAAGAAGGACGGGTTGGCCAGGGCCCGGTAGGCGACCCCGGTGTCGGCGATCAGGTCGTCCATGGCCAGGGAGGCGGTGACGAGCCCGGCCCGCTCCGCGAGCGGGGTGCCGCGGCCGAGCGCGGAGACGCCGACGACACGGCCGACGCGGTGGGCGACGAGCGCCTCGGCGGCGGGGCGGGTGAAGCCGCTGTAGGCGTCCTGCGGAGCCAGGGAGGAGTCCGGCGGGACGAGCCAGAAGACGGCGTCCGCACCCTCGAAGGCCCGGTCGAGGACCTCGGCGTCCGCGTGCGAGCCGGTGACGACCTCGACGCGGCCGCGCGCCGCGTCCGGGAGCCGGGCAGGATCGCGCACGATCACGCGCAGTTCCTCGCCCGCGGCGGGGGCGGACTCCAGGAGTTCGGAGAGCAGGTGACGGCCGATGTTCCCGGTGGGAGCAGTGATGACGATCATGAAAACCTCGTGGATCTCGATGGTGCGCCGGTCGTTCGGTGCGCCGGCCTTTCGGTACGCCCCCATGCTGCTGAGCTGCTCGTGATGCCACAATGGGAACTTCGGCACGCAATCATTGACTGAAATGGAATAACCCAGGTGAGCAGCCCTGATCCCGATCCGGTCATCGACGCCAACCTCGCGATCGCGCTCGACGCCCTGCTGGCCGAGCACAGCGTGACCCGGGCCGCGGCACGTCTGCACACCTCGCCCGCGGCCATGAGCCGCACCCTCGCCCGGCTGCGCCGCGTCCTCCAGGACCCCCTGTTGGTCCGGGCCGGACAGGCCATGGTCCCCACCCCCCGCGCACTGGCCCTGCGCGAGGAGGCCGCCGCGGTGGTGCGGAGCCTGGGCGCGCTGCTCAGTCCCGGCGCGAGCGTCGACCCGGCGGGCCTGAGCCGCACCTTCACCCTCCAGGCCGCCGACCTGGTCGGCGCGGCGCTGGCGCCGGGACTGCTGCGACTGGCCGAGCACGAGGCGCCGGGGGTCTCCTTCCGGATCATGGCCGAGGAGTGGGAGAACGGGCCCGCGCTGCGCGACGGCCGGATCGACCTGGAGATCGGGTCCATCGACCACGTGGACCCCGAGACCCGGACCGAGGAACTGGTCAGCCTGCGCATGGTGGCGGCCGTCCGACCGGGCCATCCGCTCACCGAAGGGCCGCTGACCCCGGCCCGACTGGCCGCCGCCCCGCACGTCGCGGTCAGTCGCCGCGGCCGGTTCACCGGCCCCCTCGACGCCGCCCTGGCCGAGCGGGGCCTCCACCGGCGGGTCACCGTCGTCCTCCCCGGTCACCTGGCCGCGATGACCCTCGCCGCCCGCAGCGACGTCGTCTGCCTCGTACCCGCCGCGCTTCCCGGCGCCGCCGCCTCGCCGCTCACCCACGACGCCGGCGCCCTCGGGTTGCGCCTCCTGGAGATCCCCCTGGAGCTGCCGAACGTGACCATCGGCATGGCCTGGCACCCCCGGCACACCGCCGACGGAGCCCACCACTGGCTCCGCACCACCGTCCGCCGCGCCCTGTCCGCACCCGCGTGAGCGAGGCGCGGACGTCCGACCTGTATGACGGGTATCGGACGCATCGATGATCGATACCGGTGCAATAAGGCAACTGCATAGCGTTTGGGGCGCCTTGTCGGACCGGATCGCGGTGCCCACGCCGGTTCCGGGGCCGCTGGGCACCACCAGTGAAACGTGACGACGGAAGGCCTTGATCCGTGCGAAAACTATTGGCTGTCGCTGCTGCGACGGGCGCCCTGCTGATGGCGGGGACCACGATCGCCTCCGCGGCGCCCGCCGCGGAGCCGTGGAGTCAGCCGTGGGACCAGACCATCGAGGGTGCCTCGGCCAAGGGCGTCATCACCAGCGAGTCGGTGGGAACCAAGCCGGAGGACGAGCGGTACCGACTGACGGGCACCCTGACCGTCACCGACCCCAACCCGGAGGCCTGCTACTACGTCCAGGTCGGTTCTGAATGGATCGGCAAGCCCCGGCCGCCCCGTTGGTGGGGGACCTCCTCGGTACGGCAGTGCGGGCCGGGGACCGTCGATGTCACATCGGTGACGCAGGCGGGCGTCCAGGTGCGGGCGCGCATCGCCCGGGACACCGACAACGGTGACTACGCGGCCTTCACACAGATCACCGTGCCGACCGAGGTCAGGACCGGTGTCAGCGCCGTCAGCGCCGGGCCCCGGTACAGCCTGGCGTTGAAGAACGGCAAGACCACGGCGTGGGGCCAGAGCGACTACGGTCAGACGACCGTGCCGGCCGCCGCGAAGTCGGGCGTCACCGCGATCAGCGCCGGGCCGCAGCACGCGCTGGCGCTCAAGAACGGCGAGGTCCTCGCCTGGGGTGACAACTCCCGCAAGCAGCTCGCCGTGCCGGCCGCCGCGAAGTCGGGCGTCACCGCGATCGCCACCGGATGGGCACACTCGCTGGCCCTGAAGAACGGCAAGGTCATCGCCTGGGGCGAGGACAACGACGGTGTGGTCACCGTGCCCGCCGAGGCCACGTCCGGCGTGAGCGCCATCGCGGTCGCCAACGGAACCAGCATGGCCCTGAAGAACGGGAAGGTCATCGTCTGGGGCGGCGACGAAGTGCTGCGCGCGGTGCCCGCCGAGGCCACGTCCGGCGTCACCGCGATCGCGGCGAGCCCGGACCACCTCCTGGCCCTCAAGGACGGGAAGGTCACCGTCTGGGGCTACTGGGGCGACCACCTGGCGGTGCCCGCTGCCGCGCAGACGGGCGTCACCGCCATCTTCGCCTCCGAGAAGTGCAGTTACGCCGTCAAGAACGGCGAGGTCACCGGCTGGGGCACCCTGCGCGGCCTGTGCGACGTCCCGGCGGCGGCCAGGACGGGCGTCAGCGGGATGTCCGCGGGTGGAGAGCACAACCTGGTGCTCAAGGACGGCAAGCTCTACGACTGGGGCCACCTGTTCAAGTAGCACCCCGACCGAACCGGGGCGGGGGGCGGGGCCCCCCCCCGGGCCCCCCCCCCCCCGCCCCCCCCGGCGGGGGCGCCCCCCCCGGGGGGGCGGCCGGACCCGCCCCCCCCCGCTGTATTTTTGGGGGCGGGACACCAAGT
>NZ_JBITDP010000011.1:229741-297554 GCF_044454405.1 Streptomyces sp. NPDC051555
CACCCCCCCTGGGTCCCATCGCCCGCAATCCTCTACGCGGGGGCCCACATTTTAAGGCCCCCCCCCCCCCGCCCGGGGGGGGGCCCGGGCCCCCCCCCCGGCCCCCGCCCCGGCGGACACGCCCTAGCGGTCGCGCCAGTTGACGAAGGACGCCTCTCCGCTCAGCACCATGCTGATCTTCTGCTGCCGGAACTCCTCGTCGCCCAGGAGGCCGTGCAGGAACCCGGCCATGCCGCGGGGGTGCACCTGGAACTCGGGGTGGGTGTGCCGCCCGCAGATCAGGACGGGCCACCGGTCCGGGTCCTCGTCCGTGGTGTCCCAGCAGTAGACGTCAGCGCCCGAGGTGACGGCCCACGCCACGATGGACGCGGGATCCACGTCGAAGTCGGCCTCGTCGCCGCACATGTCCCACATCTCGCGGACGAGCTCCGTCTCGTCCCGCAGGCCCGGGCCGTCCCGGTACGGCCACCCGTCGGCCCGCTCCGAGGGCAGCAGGACGTTGATCGCGTCCTGCACGACCCCGGCCCCGTACACCTCCATGAACCGGACGTAGTCCGAGGGGAACCGCTTCCCCCAGATCGCTTCGACCTCGTCCCAGCGGATCCGTTCGTCCACCCCGCCGGCCACCGGTATCAGTGCGGCGAGCGCCGCCACCGCGTCCGTTCCGTGCATGTCCTGCCCTTCGTCCGTCACCCGCACCGCGCGGGGTGCCGCGTACGGGGCCCAACCTAGGGAACCCGGCGCCGCCGCACGTCACCGGCCCGTCGGGGAGTGGGGCGGGAGGTCGAAGCCGACCTCGGCGCCGCCGTCCGGGGCGGCGGTGGCGAAGACGGTGCCGTCGTCGGCGGTCACGAGGGCGTGGACGATCGCGAGCCCGAGGCCCGAGCCCGGCACCGCCTGGGTGCGCGGACCGCGGTAGAAGCGGTCGAAGACGGCGGCCCGTTCGCCCGGCGCGATGCCGGGACCGCGATCGCGCACGAAGAGCCGGGCGCCCTCGACGTGGACGGTGACGGCCGTGTCCTCGGGGCTGAACTTCAGCGCGTTGCTCAGGAGGTTGTCGACGCAGCGGCGCACCGCCCGCGGGCGGGCGCGCACCGGGACGGGGCCGCGGGTCGTGACCGTGATGCTCCGGCCCGTGCGCTGCCGGTGGCGGTGCGCGGCGTCCTCGGCCGCGGCGGGCAGGTCGACCTCGGCCGGCTCCTCCTCGGTGGAGCGGTCCGTGGCCAGGTCGACGAGCTCGCGGACCAGCGTGTCGAGCGCGGCCGCCTCGGTGACCAGCGTGGTGAGGATCTGTTCCTCGTCCTCGGGGGCGAGCCGGCCGCGCCCCCGTTGGAGCAGTTCCGCGCTGCCGCGCACCGAGGTGAGCGGGGTGCGCAGCTCGTGACTGGCGTCCTGGACCAGCCGCTGCTGCTGGTCGCGGGACCGGCGCAGGGCGGCGAGCATGCTGGTGAAGCTGCGGGTCAGCTGGCCGATCTCGTCCAGCCCGGCCGGCGGGAGCGGGGTGGTGAGGTCCTGGGTGGTGGTGATGGACCGGGTCACCCGGGCCAGGCGGCGCACCGGACGCAGGATGCGGTCCAGGGCGAGCCAGCTCAGCAACGCCGACAGGGCGGTGGCGGCGACGGTCGTCCAGGGGACCCGCCACAGGAAGGCGTGGTCGATGCGTTCGGCGCCCGCGTAGTGCTGGGCGACCATGACGGCGCCGCCACCGGGCAGCGGCACGGTCAGGACGCCGTACTCCGCACCGCCGACGGTGATGTCCTCGCGGGCGGAGGCCCGCGCGCCCCGGGCCACGGCCAGGGCCGACTCCGGGACGGGCAGCTCCGCGCGTCCGGGGTCCAGCGGGCGCACGGCGCCCGCGGCGCTGAGGACCTGCTCGGTGGTGTCCGGCCGGACCGGGGGCGTACGGTCGACGCCGAGCAGGGCGACGGCCGTCACGGCACGCTCGTCGAGCGCGCGGTCGAACTGCTCGGCCACGACGTCGCTGACGCCCCGGTACGAAAGGGTGGCGGCGAGCGTCATGGCGAGCGCGGCCGCCGCGATGACGACCAGGGTGATCTTGGCGCGCAACATCAAGCGGCCCGGACGGTGTAGCCGACGTTGCGCACGGTGTGGATCAGCCGTGGCGCGCCGTCCTGTTCGGTCTTGCGGCGCAGGTAGCCGACGTAGACGTCGAGCGAGCGCGAGGTGGTGTCGAAGTCGTAGCCCCAGATGCGCTCGTAGATCTGGGTGCGGGTGAGGACCGAACCCTGGTGGCGCAGCAGCAGTTCCAGCACGTCGAATTCGGTCTTCGTCAGGTCCAGGGGCCGGGCACCCCGGTGCGCTTGGCGCGCACCGGGGTCGAGGGTGAGGTCCGAGACCGCCAACACCGCGCTCTCCACCGGGTCCTGCGGGTCCACGCGGCGCAGCAGCGCGCGGATGCGGGCGAAGAGCTCCTCCGTGGCGAAGGGCTTGGACAGGTAGTCGTCGGCGCCCGCGTCCAGACCGGCGACCCGGTCGCCGATCTGGTGACGCGCCGTCAGGACGAGTACGGGCAGCCGGTCGCCGCGGCGTCGGAGCATCCGGCACAGCGCCAGACCGTCGAGGCCGGGCATGACCACGTCCACCACCGCGAGGTCGGGGGACTCCCGTTCGAGCACGGCGAGGGCTTCGAGCCCGTCGCACGCGAGCAGGACGCGGTACCCCTCGAAGCGCAGGAGCTGGTCCAACGTGCTGCGCACGCCGGGGTCGTCCTCGACGACCAGCACCGTACGACGGTTCTCGTTCACCTCAGTCATGTGATCATCTTCGCCGTTGGTGGGCGTGGCCACGACCTCGGCCTTCAGCGGCGTACGGGAGTGACGGCGATGGGCGGGACCGCTCCGAAGCAGGAGGTGTCGCCGGGGGCGTTGGTACGGATGAAGCGTGTGGTGACGCCCGTGACGCAGCCGCTGGACTCCAACTCGGGCACGTGCCCGACGTTGCGCACGGAGAAGAAGGTGCTGTTGCGGAACTTCGCCGCGGCCAGGCGCCCGTTGGCGTCGGGGGTGTTGGCGTCCAGGTCCCCGGAGAGCACCAGCACCGGGACGTCGGGCAGGCGCAGTTCGGTGGGCTGCGGGCGCCCGGTGTTCTCGCGCGGCCAGGAGATGCACACGTCCCCGCCGTCGGTGGGTCCCTCGGTGAACCCATGGCCGCTGAAGGCGCCGAAGCCGCCCTGCCCGGCGCCCGCGAGGGCCTTGCGGTACTGCTGCCACCGCACGGACAGCGGGGCGTCCGTGGCCCACGCCTTGCGGTAGTCGTTGCAGACCACGGCGATGTACGGGGCCTGGTCCTCCGTGCTGCCCGAGGAACCCTCCTCCCGCACCAGCCGGCGCAGCGGCTCCGTGTCGCCCTTGACGAAGCGGTCGAGGGCCCACGGGGCGCTGCCGAGGAGGGAGGGCTCGGCCGGTGCCATCCCCGCGCCCCGGCTCGCGGCCTCGAACATGAGGTGGGCGAGCTTGCCCTCGGTGAACCGCTCGCGGTAGGTCCTGCCCTCGGCGACGATCGGCACGGTGAGGGGGCGCTCCCGCAGCCGCGCGGCCGTGGTGGCGAGGTCCCGGACGGCCTTGTCGCCGTCGCACGCCTTGGGCACGGAGCGTTCGCACACCCGGCGCAGGGCCAGGGAGACGGCCTGTGCGCTCGGCCGTACGAGGGGGTCGAAGTCGTGCGGGTAGGCCCCGGACAGCACGATGTTGCGCACGCTCCCGGGATGCCTGCTCGCGTACACCGGCATCAAGTAGGTGCCGTACGAGAGCCCGTAGAGGGTGAGTTGGCGCACCCCCAGTCGGGCCCGGACGGCGTCGATGTCGTCGGCGGTGGCCGCGGTGGTGTAGCCCTGGGCGCGCGGGCCGAGGGTGCGGGCGCAGTGCGCGACGGCGTCGCGCTGTTGCTGTCGGGTGCCGAAACGGTACTCGGCGTCGGTCACCCCGCAGGGGATCCGCTCGGACGCGCCGGTGCCCCGCGGGTCCACGAGCAGCAGGTCGTGGTCGTCGAGGACCCCTTCCAACCCCGCGGCGAACTCGGCGGCCTTGCCGATGGCCACCTCGCGGGGACCGCCGGGATTGACCGCGACGGTCCCCTTCGCGGCGCCCTGGCCCCGGTGGCGCACGACCGCGTAACTCACGCCGATCGTGCCGAGTTCCGGCTTGCCCGCCACCAGCGGACGCCGCAGCGAGCCGCAGTCCACCTGGTGTCCCGCCACGGTGGGGCACCACGTCGGGCCGCTCCCGGCCGGATCGGCGGCGCTCGCCGCCGGCACGGCCGAGAGCAACAGCGCCATCGTGCCCACGGCCAGTACCGTCCGCCGCGCCCCGCTCGTGTACGTGCTCATGTCCGCTCCTTCGTCGCGTCCTGTGGTGTGGACACGACCTTGCCCGGCCCGTGACAGGGCCGGGCAAGAGCGACGGCAAAGGCGTGTGAGAACCGCGGAGAGGGATGCGAAGGAGGCCGGAGGGCGCGGCGGCGCTCAGCCGCCGGCGACGAGGAGTTCGCCCACGTGCTCACCGAGTGCGGCCCGGGCGGGTGCGGGCATGCCCGCGTCGGTCACGAACCAGTCGGCCCGGTCGAGCGCCGCGAAACCGCTGAGCCCGACCACCCCCCACTTGCTGTGATCGGCCACCACGGCGACCCGCCGTGCGGAGGCGACCAGTGCCCGGTTGGTCTGGGCCTCCATGAGGTTGGGGGTGGTCAGCCCGGCCTCCTCGGTCACCCCGTGCGCGCCGAGGACGAGCAGGTCGACGTGGAGCGAGGAGATCACCAGGTCGGCCAGCGGGCCGACCAGTGCGGCCGAGGGGGTGGGGGAGCCGCCGGTGAGCAGCAGGGTGGGGGCTTGGGCCCCACCGCCCCGGCCGGCTGACCGCAGCAGGTCGGCCACCGGGAGGGAGTTGGTGACGACGGTGAGTCGCGGGACGCCGAGCAGTCGGCCGGCCACGGCGTGGGCGGTGGTGCCGCCGGAGACCGCCACCACGCTGCCGGGCTCCACCAGTGCCGCGGCCGCGTCCGCGATGGCGGCCTTCGCCGCCCCCTCCAGATCGGACTTGGCGTCGAAGCCGGGCTCGTGCCCGCTGGCCCCCGTGGTGGCGACGGCCCCGCCGTGCACCTTCTCCACGGCCCCGTCGCGGGCCAGGGCTTCCAGGTCCCGGCGCACCGTCATGTCCGAGACGCCGAGCCGCTCGACCAGCTCCGCCACCCGTACCGTGCCGTCGCGCCGGACCGCTTCGAGGATCGACGCACGTCGCTGGTGGGCCAGTTGCGCAGCCTGTTCGGCCACGTGGTCACTCCCGGCTATCAGGGCTATCAGGGGAATCCGGTCGGAAAGCAACAACATAGCATGGGATTGTTGTTCGGTCCTGTGGGAAATGCCTCGCCAGTCTGTTGATTTACTTTGAGATCTGTTTAGTCTTGGCGGGTGAAGAAGACCCTCGCGAAACTCGCGGACGGCCGCGAACTGATCTACTTCGACACCGACGAAGGCGCCGTGCGCGATGCGCCCGACCTGCGCCCGTTGGACCGGGTGCGCAGCCGACCGCAGGTGCGGCGGGACGAGGCGACCGGTGACTGGATCACCATCGCCTCCCACCGGCAGGACCGCACCTACCACCCGCCCGCGGGCGAATGCCCCCTGTGCCCCTCCCGGGACGGCCGGTTCACCGAGATCCCCGCCGCCGACTACGAGGTGGCCGTCTTCGAGAACCGCTTCCCCTCCCTGGCGGGCGAGGTCGGACGCTGCGAGGTCGTGTGCTTCACCCCGGAGCACGGGGCCGGTTTCGCCGACCTCACCCCGCGCGCCGCCCGCCTGGTCCTGGACGCGTGGACCGACCGGACCGCCGAGCTCGCGGCCCTCCCGGGCGTCGAGCAGGTGTACTGCTTCGAGAACCGGGGGGTCGAGATCGGGGTGACGCTCGCCCACCCGCACGGCCAGATCTACGCCTTCCCCTTCGTCACCCCGCGCACCGCCAAGATGACGGCCGCCGCGGCCGCGCACCGCGCCGGCACCGGACGCAACCTCTTCGAGGACCTGCTGGCGGACGCCCGCGCGGCCACCGACCGGGTGGTGACGGCAGGGGAGCACTGGACCGCCTTCGTGCCCTACGCCGCGCGCTGGCCGTACGAGGTCCACCTCTACCCGCACCGCCGCGTCCCCGACCTGACCCGCCTGAGCGAGGCCGAACGGGCCGAGTTCCCGGAGCTCTACCTGGACCTGCTGCGCCGCTTCGACCGGCTGTTCCCCGCGCCGGGGCGGCCGGAGGGGCCGGGCCCCACCCCGTACATCTCGGCCTGGCACCAGGCCCCCCGTACCCACGGGGAGGAACTGGCCCTGCACCTGGAGCTGTTCACCGTGCGGCGCACGCCCGACAAGCTCAAGTTCCTCGCCGGGACGGAGTCCGGGACGGAAGCCTTCATCAACGACGTGGCCCCCGAGACGGCCGCACGACGACTGCGGGAGGCCCTGGCGTGAAGCCGAACGCACAGCGGGGCGACGGTCCCCCGGCCGACGATCACCGGACCGACGACCACCGGACGGACGACCACCGGACGGACGACCACCGGACGGACGACCACCGCGCCGACGGTGTCGCGGACGCCTTCGCGCGGCTCTTCGGCGGCCCCCCGGACGGGATCTGGGCGGCGCCGGGGCGGGTGAACCTCATCGGTGAACACACCGACTACAACGACGGGTTCGCCCTGCCCATGGCCCTCCCGCAGAACACCCAGCTCGCCGCACGCGCCCGCACGGACGGGCGGCTGCGGCTGCACAGCGCGCAGGGCGACGGCCGGATCACCGAACTGTCCGTGGCCGCCCTGGCCCCCGGCGCGGTGACGGGCTGGGCCGCCTACCCGGCCGGCGTGGTCTGGGCCCTCGCCGAGGCGGGCCACCCGGTCGGGGGAGCGGACCTCCACTTCGACAGCACGGTGCCCACCGGCGCGGGCCTGTCCTCCTCGGCCGCGCTGGAGTGCGCGGTCGCCGTCGCCTACGACGCGCTGTACGGACTGGGCCTGAGCGGGCCCGAGGCGGCCCGGATCGCGCAGCGGGCGGAGAACGCCTTCGCCGGAGTGCCCTGCGGGATCATGGACCAGATGGCCTCGACGTGCTGCACCGCCGAGGCGGCCCTCCACCTCGACGCCCGCACCCCGCAGGACCACCGGCAGGTGCCCCTCGACCTCCGGGGCCGGGGGCTGTGCCTGCTGGTGATCGACACCCGGGTCTCCCACGACCTCGGCGACGGCGCGTACGCCGCCCTGCGCGCCGGCTGCGAACGCGCGGCCGCACTGCTCGGGCTGCCCGCCCTGCGCGACCTGGACCCCGCGGAGCTACCGCGGGCCCTGGCGGCCCTGCCGGTGGAACTCGCCCCGCTGGTGCGCCACGTGGTGACCGAGAACGCCCGGGTCGAGGAGGCGGTCTCCCGGCTCCGGGAGGGCGATGTCGCGGCCCTCGGCCCGATCCTCACCGCGGGCCACGCCTCGCTCCGCGACGACTACCGGGTCTCGTGCGCGGAGACCGACCTGGCCGTGACCGCGGCACTGGGCGCCGGCGCGCTCGGCGCCCGGATGACGGGCGGGGGCTTCGGCGGCTCCGTCATCGCGCTGGTGGAGGAGGCGCGGCAGGGCGCGGTGGGCCGCTCCGTCACGACCGCTTTCGCCGCAGCCGGGCACCACCCCCCGCGCCTCTTCCCCGCCACTCCGTCCCCCGGCGCCCGCCGCCTCACACCGAAGTCCGCCTGAGGGCCCGGTCGCACGACCCGGCGCCGCCGGGGGCTCCGAAGCGGGCCAGGTAGTGCCAGACCTTCTTGAGCGACTGGGGGTCGTGCCGGCCCGTACGGGACGCTTCCCCGATGCTCCGGGGGTCGAGGACGCCGTCGACCGCGAGCCGCGCGGCCAGGTCGACGTACTCCTGCCCGCGGTAGTCGGGGTGGCGGCGCAGCTCTTCGACGGCGAGTCGGAAGCCGGGGTGCCACTCCACGGGGCAGCCGAGGCGCAGCGCCGCGGCCTCGACGGCCGTGCCGCGGTAGCAGGGGTCCAGGACCAGTGCCTCCGCGTGGTGGCGCGGCAGGACGGCTCCGTGCACCTGTGCCTCGACGTAGTCGTCGAGCTCGTCCTGACGATCGGCGAGGGCGAGCTCGATGAGCCCCATGCGGGCCGCGACACCGAAGTCCGAGGGCTCCATGAAGCTGTCCGGGTAGCAGAAGGTGCTCCGCTCCAGCGCTCCGGCGGCCAACCGGAAGTGGGCCGAGCCGAACCGGGGCGCCCCACCGACGGGTTTGCGACGGAAGTTCAACGCGCCGTAGACGGGCCGCTCGTCGGCGGCCGCGTCGTCGTAGGCGCCGCCGAAGATCCGGCTCTCCCAGTGCCACCGGTCACCGCCCGGACGCGCGGTCAGCCCGCCGTTGCTGGTCCCCGTGACGAACTGTGAGCGGTAGCCGCCGTCCCCGGCCATGGCGTCCAGGATCGGCTCGCCGCGCAACAGCCGGTCCGGGTGGAAGTTGAGGGTCACCCGCAGCGTCGGGTCCATCGCGGGGCCCGACGCCAGGTCCGAGACGTGTCGAAGGGCGCGTTCCCGGGCGGTCGGGGAGGGGGCGGAGCTCATCCGCACAGTATTCCCCACCGTGATCAGTCGGCGCGCGCGGATTCTCCCGCGACAGTCCCTCCGGCGGCTCGTTCCAGGGCTTCCAGCACGGTGTCGCGGAACAGCCCCACCTTGTAGCCGGTCCCCGGCAGCGGGCGGCAGCGGCCCAGGACCGCCGAGGCCGCCGAGGCGAGGACCGCGGGAGTGGCCTCCCGGCCGATCAGGGACGCCTCCACCTCCGTCAGCCGCAGCGGTACGCGCGCCACCCCGCCCGCGGCGACGGCCGCGTGCGTCACGGTGGAGCCGTCGAAGGCGAGCCGGACCGAGGCCTCGACCAGGGGCCATTCGGCGTACGCCCGGCTCGTGGACCGGTGGTAGGCGGCGCGCTCGCCGGGCAGCGGCGCGGGCAGCCGGACCGCGGTCAGGATGCGCTCCGGCGCCAGCAGGTGGTCGCCGCGGTGGAGGGCGTCGCCGTCGCCGTACAGGTCGGCGACGGCGCGCGGGGATTCGCCGTGGACCTCGGCGTGGGCGTCGTAGGCGAGCAGGGCCATCGCGAGGGTGGACGGGTGCGGGGCGACGCAGGGACCGTCGCCGCTGACCACGCCGAAGTGGTGGTCGCCGGCGCGCGCCGGGCAGTCGGTCCCACCCTTCTGGAGGCAGCTGACGTGCGGATTGCGGTAGTACCAACACCGGTTGCGCTGCAACAGATTGCCGCCCAGGGTGCCGGCGGCGCGGATCTGTGGGGTCGCGGCCGCCCCCGCCGCCAGGGCGATGCCGGGCCAGCCGTCCCGCAGTTGTGGATCGGCGGCCAGCGCGGCGAGAGTGGTCAGCGCGCCGATCCGCAGTCCACCGCCGGGCAGGGGAGTGCACCCGCGCAGGTGCTCGGCGCCGGCGAGGTCGGTGAAGGGCCCGGAGGCGACCCCGCTGCGCTGCCGGGCGGTGGTGTCGGTGCCACCCGCGCGGAGCTCGCCCCCACGGGCCAGGACGGCGGAGGAGAGGTCGGCCAGGGCGGGCTCGCTGCTGCTCATGTGCCCAGTCCTTCCAGGAGCCGGTCGGGGCGGATGGGCATGTCGTACGGGCGCCAACCAGTCGCGTCGTGGACCGCGTTGGCCAGGCACGCCGCCGTGGGCAGGGTGGCGATCTCGCCGAGACCGACGCCCCCGCCCGGCACGTGTTCGAAGCCCTCCTGATGGAAGTGGACGGTGATCTCAGGGGTGTCGCCGATCCCCGGGACGCGGTAGTCCTCCAGGTTCTCGGTCAGCACCCGACCGGTCACCGGGTCGGTCCGCCGCTCCTCGTAGAAGGCGTAACCGACCCCCTGGATCACCGCGCCCTCGCACTGGCTCCGGGCGAGTCGCTCCTCGTGGATCCGGCCGGCGGCGATCCCGCTCCACACGCGCAGCGGACGGATCCGACCGAGCCGCGTGTCCACCTCCACCTCGGACACCTGCACCGATCCGGTGAAGCCGCGGCCGATCGCCACGCCGCCCAGCGGGAAGGGGGTCACGAAGCCCCTGCGATCGCGGGGGCGCCGACCGACCACGCGCAGGCCGTGCGCCGCATCGAGCCGCGCCCCGACGTCGCCGCCGCCGAGCGCGTCGCGCAGCCGGGCCGCGGCGTCCGCGGCGGCGGGCACCAGGGACGGCGTGGTGCGGCTGCCGCCGGAGGTCGGCCCGTGGACGGTGTCGCTGTGGCCGATCTCGGCGCGCACCCGGGCCTCCGGCACGCCGAGGCCCGCGGCGACGGCCCGGAGCAGTACGCTCCGCGACCCCGTACCCATGTCCTGTACGGCGCAGCGGGCGACGACCGTGCCGTTCTCGACGGTGAGTTCGACCTCGGTGACGGGATCGAGGAAGTACAGCCAGTTGGCCGCCGCGACGCCGACGCCGCGGCGGAACCGCCCGCCGCCGCCCCGGGGACCCGACCAGACGGGAAGGGCCGCCGCCCAGTCGTACAGGGCGTGCCGCTTGGGGTTGCCGTCCCAACGCCGGCGCAGGGCGATCGGATCCTGGCCGAGCCGGTGGGCCATCTCGTCGACGGCCTGCTCCAGGGCCCAGCACATCGTGGGTCCGCCCGGCCCGCGGAACGGGGCGCCCGGCGCCCGGTGGGTGACCGTGTCGAAGTCGCGGAGCCTGCGCGGCGCCTTCCCGTACACGAACCGGGCCAGCGCCGCGACGGTCCCGCCCACCGCGATCCCGCCGTCGTTGTCCGCGTCCATGACCAGCGCGCTCAGCCGGCCGTCGGCGTCCGCGGCCATCGCCAGCCGGATCCGGGTGCCGGGCCGGTACCCGCCGTCCACGAGCTCCTCGTCCCGGTCCAGGACCACCCGCACCGGCGCACCGTGCAGCCGCGCCAGCTCCACCGCGGCGACCACGTCGGAGGTCAGCCCCATCTTGCAACCGAAGCCGCCACCGACGTGGACGGCCCGCGCCACCACCCGGTCGACGGGCACGCCGAAACGCTCGGCGGCGAGCTCGGCCACGCGCTTCACCGACTGCGTGGACACCTCCAGGTGGAGGGCGCCGTCGATCCACTGGGCCAGGGCGGCATGCGGTTCGAGCGGGGTGTGCGTCTGTGCGGAGGTGGTGAACACCCCCTCCACCAGTCGCTCGGGGCTGCGGTCCCGGGCAGCGAGGACGCGGCGCACGGCCGTGGCGGGGCGACTGTTCATGGCGGAGGGGCCGCGCAGGTTGCCGCGCCAGCGCGCGGGCACCAGTTGGGGGGCCTCGCCGGACCCCGGCGCCCGCTTGCGCGCCGCCTTGTCCGCGTAGACCAACGGGCCCTCGCCGGACCGCACCTGGCGCGCGTCCAGGGCGGCCGGCAGCACTTCGTAGTCCACCCGCACCCGCGCCGCGGCCGCCCGCGCGGCGGCCCGGTCCGGCCCCGCGACCGCGGCCACCGGCTGTCCCACGTAGCGCACCACGCCGTCGGGCGGCAGCAGCGACACCAGCGGGTCCTCGCCGGCCTCCAGGGAGCGCACGTGCGCGTGCGCGTGCGGCGAGCGGATGATCACGCCCTCCAGCAGCCCTTCGGGGCGGTGGTCCGTGGTGTACCTGGCAGAGCCGTCGATCTTCTCCGGGGCCTCGGTGCGCGCGACGGCCGGCGCTTCCCCGTGGGCGGGCGCCGTGTCGTGGTCACCCGCGCAGGTCGCGGCCACCGCCGCGAAGATCCCCTCGTAGGCACCGCACCGGCACAGGTGGCCCGACAGCGCCTCCGCGATCTCCTCCCGCGCCGGACGACCGCGGCCGTGCGCGGCCCGCCACCGGTCGCAGAAGGCCGCGGCCTCGACCACGAACCCCGGGGTGCAGTAGCCGCACTGGAGCGCGTCCGCCGCGGCGAACGCACGCGTCACCGGATGGCCGGACAAGCCCTCCACCGTCGTCACCCGCCGGCCGGACAGCAGGACCGCCGGCGTCAGGCAGGACACCCGGGGCTCACCGTCGACCTGGATCGTGCAGGCCCCGCACACCCCGCCCGCGCAGACCAGCTTCGTACCGGTCAGGCCCAGCCGGTCGCGCACCACCTCCACGGCCGCCGGGTCGTCTTCCACGTCCACCGCGTGCCGGGCGCCATTGACCTCGAACTCCAAGGGACCCACTCCTCGGCCGGGGGGCGGCGGTCGGCTCCCGCGCTCGTGTACCCGTTCCTTGATATCCCGCTATCGGGGTCGGCGCAGGTCGGCGCAGCCCGGTCGGGGGAGCGGAGATGCGTGGCGAGGGCGCTGGTCGGCGCGGCCGACGGCAAAAGAAAAGGGCAAGGAGACCTCTCCTCGCCACTATCAAGATATAGCGCACAGGGGGGCTTGCGGCAAGGCCCCCTGTGCGCCGCAGAATCATCGACCTGGGCCACAACCTGCGCGAACGAGGGGCACGAAGGCATGGAGAGCGCGTTGACCGAGCAGTACGTGTGCGGACTTCGGGAGGTGGACGAGACGCAGCTCGCGGTCGTCGGCGGGAAGGGGGCGCACCTGGGCTCCCTGGCGCGGATCGAAGACGTCGTGGTGCCGGACGGCTTCTGCGTGACCACGCACGCCTTCCAACGGGTCGTGGCGTCGCAGCCGTCGGTCGAGGAACAACTGGACCGGCTGGCGCGCCTGGACCCGGACGACCAGGAGGCGGCCCGTACGCTCGCTGCGCGGATCCGCCGGACCGTCGAGGGGACCGCGGTCCCGGCCGACGTCGCGGCGGCGATCACCCGTTCGCTCGGGCAGTACGGAGAACGGGCCGCCTACGCCGTCCGGTCCAGCGCGACCGCGGAGGACCTGCCGACGGCCTCCTTCGCCGGCCAGCAGGACACGTACCTGAACGTCGTGGGACCCGAGGAGGTCCTGCGTCACGTCAGCCGGTGCTGGGCCTCGCTGTACACCGATCGGGCCGTGGCCTACCGCCGGCGGGCCGGCATCGACCACCGCACGGTCCGGATGGCCGTGGTCGTGCAGCGGATGGTCCTCCCGGACGCGGCCGGCATCCTGTTCACGGCCGACCCGGTCACGGGCGACCGGAAGGTCGCCACCGTGGACGCGGGCTTCGGCCTCGGCGAGGCCCTGGTCTCCGGCCTGGTGAACCCCGACGTCTACAAGGTGCGGGGCGACGAGGTCGTCTCCAAGGCGGTCGCCGTCAAGGAGCGGGCCGTGCGGGCCCTCGCGGGTGGCGGTACGCAGGACGTGGCGATCGAGCCGCGGCGGGCGGAGCAGCCGGCGCTGACGGACGCCCAGGTCGTACGGCTGGTGCGACTCGGACGACGGATCGAAGCGCACTTCGGCGCTCCGCAGGACATCGAGTGGTGCCTGGCGGATGACGGCTTCCAGATCGTCCAGAGCCGCCCGATCACGACGCTGTTCCCCGTACCGGTACCCGCGCCCGGGTCCGTTCCCGCGTCCGTTGCCGCTCCCGGGACCGGTGGGCCGGCCGCCGAGGAGAACCGCGTCTACGTCTCCGTCGGGCACGGCCAGATGATGACCGACCCCATGAGGCCGCTGGGGTACTCGATGTGGCAGCTGACGGCCATGGTGGCGATGCACCAGGCCGGCGGGCGGCTGTTCGTCGACGTGACCCGGCGCCTCGCCTCGCCCACGAGCCGCGAGGGCCTCCTGGACGCCCTGGGCAAGGGCGATCCGCTGATGCGGGACGCCCTGGCGACCGTACTGGGACGCGAGGACTTCGTCCCGTCCCTGCCGGACGCGGTGCCCGCCGGCCCGCAGGCCGGCGGGCCGCCCACCCCGATCGCGACCGATCCGGCCGTGGTCGCGCAGCTGATCGAGCGCAGCCGGGACTCCGTCGCCGCGCTGGCCCGCGCCATCCGGACCAAGAGCGGACCGGAGTTGTTCGACTTCCTGCTGGAGGCGTTCGAGGAGCACAAGCGCGTCCTCGGCGACCCGCTGAGCATCCAGGCGATCATGGCCGGGATGGAGGCCACGTGGTGGCTGACGGACACGCTCCAGGAATGGCTCGGCGAGAAGAACGCGGCCGACACGCTCACGCTCTCCGCGCCCGGCAACGTCACCTCGGAGATGGGCCTGGAGCTGCTCGACCTCGCGGACGTGATCCGCCCGCACCCCGAGGTGGTGGCGTTCCTCCAGCGCGTCGAGGACGAGGACTTCCTGGACGGGCTGGACGGGCTCGCGGGCGGGACCGAGGCGCGCGCCGCCCTGGAGGCCTACCTCGACCGGTACGGCATGCGCTGCGTCGGCGAGATCGACATCACCAGGCCGCGGTGGAGCGAGCGCCCCGACACGCTCGTGCCCGTGATCCTCGACAACGTCAGGAACTTCGCGCCGGGCGCCGCCGAACGGCGCTTCGAGGAAGGCCGGCAGAAGGCCCGGCAGAAGGAACGGGACGTGCTCACCCGGCTGCTGGCCCTGCCGGACGGGGAGGGCAAGGCGGCCGAGGTCAAGCGGGCCATCGACCGCCTCCGGACCTTCATCGGCTACCGGGAGTACCCGAAGTACGGCATCATCAGCCGCTACTTCCTGTACAAGCAGGCCCTGTTGGCGGAGGCCGACCGCCTCGTGCAGGCCGGCGTCCTCGCCGAGCGGGAGGACGCCTTCTACCTCACCTTCCAGGAACTCCACGAGGTCGTGCGCACGCACCGGGTGCCGGAGGGGCTCGTCCAGCAGCGCAGGGAAGCCTTCCGCGCGCACCACGCGCTCACTCCGCCGCGCGTCCTCACCTCGGACGGCGAGGCCCTCAGCGGGGCGTACCGGCGCGACGACGCGCCGGTCGGCTCCCTGATCGGACTCGCGGTCTCCGCCGGGACGGTCGAGGGCCGGGCCCGCGTCATCCTGGACATGGCGGACGCCGATCTCGAAGCCGGCGACATCCTGGTCACGCCCTTCACGGACCCCAGCTGGTCCCCGCTGTTCGTCGGGATCGCGGGGCTGGTGACGGAAGTGGGAGGACTGATGACCCACGGCGCGGTGATCGCCCGAGAGTACGGACTGCCGGCCGTCGTCGGTGTGGAAGGGGCCACCCGGCGGATCAGGGACGGCCAGCGGATCCGCGTGCACGGAACCGACGGCTACGTCGAGATCCTGTCCTAGGGCGAAGGACACGCACTAGGCGCGCCCGGCCCACACGGTGGGGGTCCGCTGCGCCCAGGGAGCGGTCCGTTCCAACTGCCCGGCGAGCCGGAAGAGCAGGTCCTCGCGGCCGTACCCCGCGGCGAACTGGACGCCCACGGGCAGCCCGGTGGCGGGGTCGCTCTCCAGCGGGACGGACATCGCGGGGGTGCCGGCGACGTTGAACGCGGCCGTGAAGGGGGAGCGGTCGAAGAGCCGCTCGACCCAACCGAGGCCGTCCGCACCTTCGGCGCCCCGGCCGTAGGTGCCCAGGGGGACGGGCAGTTCGGGCAGGGTCGGGGTGAGCAGCAGGTCGTAGTCGGTGAAGTACCGGCCGATCGCGCGCGCGACGCGGTTGCGCATGGCGAGCGCGTCGACGAACTCGGGTCCGCCGACCCGCCGTCCGTAGGCGTAACTGGCCAACATCTCGGGCTCGACGGTGGTGGAGTCGACCGGTCGCCCGGAGGCGGCGGCGCTGCCGTCGATCCACGGCACCAGATTGGTGCTCCACAGGCGGGCGTTGGCCAGGACGAACTCCTCCCAGCTGACGCCGAGGTCGACCCCGACCTCCTCCACCCGGTGCCCCAGGGACTCGGCGAGGCGCGCGGAGCGCAGCGTGGCGTCGACGACGGTGGCGTGGGCCGGCCGACCGTTCCAGGGGCGGGTGAGGAGGCCGATCCGCAGGCTGCCGGGAGTGCGGTCGACCTCCTGCGCGTACGGCCGCTCCGGCCGCCGCGCCGCGTAGGGGTCACCGGCCTCGGGGCCGTGGACGAGGTCGAGGAGCGCGGCGCTGTCGCGCACCGACCGGCTGAGGGCGCCGTGGACGGCGAGCCCGTTGAAGACCTCGTCCGCGTCGGGGCCCATGGATATCCGACCGCGGGTCGGCTTCAGGCCGAAGAGGCCGTTGGCGGCGGCGGGGACCCGGATGGAGCCGGCCGCGTCGGTGGCGTGCGCGATCGGGACGATGCCCGCGGCGACGGCGGCTCCCGCGCCGCCACTGGAGCCGCCGGGGCTGCGGGTCGGGTCCCAGGGGTTGCGGGTGGCGCCGTACAGGACGCCTTCCGTGGTGGTGCTGTACGCGAATTCGGGGGTGGCCGTGCGCCCGAGCGTCACGAGCCCGGCGCGACGGAAGCGCGTCATGAGCGAGGAGTCGGCGTCGGCGACGGTGCCCGCGGCGAGCCGACTGCCCAGCTCCACCCGCTTGCCGGACATCGCGATGGCGATGTCCTTGATCAGGAAGGGCACCCCGGCCAGCGCGGTGCTGCCCGGAGGCGGTACGTCCTGGCCGGGCCAGGTCTCGACGACGGCGTTGATCCGCGGATTCACCAGGTCCGACGCCTGCTGGGCGGTCGCGGCGAGTTCCGCGGCCGTCACGTGGCCGCGGGCCACCAGGTCGGCGAGGCCGACGCCGTCGTAGGTCACGTACTCGGAGAGCTTCATGTGCGTTCGTCCGTCCAGGGGTGTCGTTACGGCGTGACGGGACCGCTCGGTATCTGATGAGACCGATCGGTATCGTGCAGGACTGATCGGTACCGTAGCATCGTGATCAGGTGGTGCGATCCCCACCGGACCGGAGAAGGGCCGCATGGCGAGCATGGACAGGGTCAGCAGGCAGAGCAGGGTGGCCAAGCTGCCGCCCCGGGAGCGGATCCTCGACGCGGCGGAAGAACTCTTCTCGCGCGAGGGGATCAAGGCGGTGGGCGTCCAGGCGATCGCCGACCGGGCCGCAACCACGAAGATGGCGCTCTACCGCCACTTCGAGACCAAGGACGCGCTGGTGGAGGAATGGCTGCGCATCGTCGCGGCCGACTACACCGCGGTGTTCGACCGCTTGGAGCACACGCACCCCGACGACCCCCGGGCGCAGATCCTGGGGATGGCCCGCTTCATCGCCGACGGACTCCCCGAGATCTCCCACCGGGGGTGCCCGTTCATCAACTCCGTGGCCGAACTGCCCGACCGCACCCACCCGGCGCGCCGGCTGATCGAAGCCCACAAGTCCGGCCAACTGCGCCGGCTCACCGCCCTGTGCGGCCGCGCCGGACTGGTCGATCCGGACGGGGCCGCCGCGGAGATCACCTTCACCCTCGAAGGGGCGCAGGTGAGCGCCCAGAACGCGAGCATCGTGGACGCGGGCGAGTTGCTCGTGCGGATCGTCACGGCCATCGTGGACCGCCACGCGGCGCCCGGAGCCGGCGGCTGAAGCCGGGCCGCCGGTCAGGCCGGGCCGCCGGTCAGGCCAGGACGCCGGTCAGGCCGGGCCGCCGCTCAGGCCAGCCCGGCCTCGATGGCGCGGCGGACGGCGGCCGCGCGGTCGGGGATGTCCGCTTTGGCGAACAGGTTGTTGATGTGGGTCTTGACGGTGGCCTCGCTGATGAAGAGCTTCTCGGCGATGCCCCGGTTGGGCAGGCCCCGACCGATCAACGCGAGGACCTCGCGTTCGCGGGGCGTGAGGTCCGCGGGCAGGGCGGGCCGCGCCGCGGGCGACGCCGTCGCCGTGGTCCGTACGGTCGCGAGCAGCCGGTCCTGCACCTCGCGGTCGAGGACGGACTGGCCGGCGGCAGCGGCCCGGATGGCCCGGGTGATGTCCTGTCGTCCGGCGTTCTTGGTCAGGTACCCGCGGGCTCCCGCGCCCAGGGCGCCCAGGATCGACTCGTCGTCGGCGAAGGTGGTGAGCACCACCACCGCCACCTGCGGGTACTGCTCGCCCAGCCGGCGGGTCGTCTCGATCCCGTCCATGACCGGCATCCGCAGGTCCATCAGTACGACGTCCACCGGCCCGGCGGCGACCGCCGCCAGCACCTCGGTCCCGTCCGCGGCGGCGGCGACGACGTCGATGTCGTCGGACAGCCCGAGCACCGCGGCGAGCGGTTCCCGGACAGCGGCCTGGTCGTCGGCGACGACCACCCGCAACTTCTGCTGCTCGCTCGCTTCGCTCATCCCGGGATCACTGCCTCCACCTGCCAGCCGCCCCGATCCGGCCCTTCCGTGACCGGGCCGGCGGTGACGGTTCCTTCCAGCAGCGCGACGCGTTCGCGCATGCCGATCAACCCCATCCCGCTTCCGGGACCCGCGGTCACCTCGCTGGTGCCGGGGCCGTTGCGGATCTTCAGTGTCGTCGATCCGACGGCGAACGTCAGCTCCACCCCGGCGCTTCCCCCGGGCGCGTGCCGAGCGGAGTTGGTCAGCGCCTCCTGGGCGATCCGCAACAGGTTCTGGGTCACCCGGGTCGGGAGTTCGCGGACCGTACCGGTGACGGTGAGGGCGCCGCGGTGGCCCGAGGACTCGACCATCGCGGTCAGGGTCTCCAGCAGCGGCAGCGCGTCCTCGCGCAGCGCGTGCACGGTCCACTGCGCCTGCCGCAGGCTCTCCTTGACGAGGGCGTGGGCCTTGGCGTTGGCCTCCCGGACCTTCTCCAGGTCACCGGTCTCGATCAACGCGTCGGTCAGCTCCAGCTGCATGTTGATCCCGGCCAGCGAGTGCGCCAGTACGTCGTGCACGTCCCGGGCGATCCGGCCGCGCTCGGCCAGGACGGCCGTGCGCGCCTCGGCCCGGGCGGCGCGCTCGGCCGACTCGGAGGCCGCGATCACGGCCCGCACCGCCTGGCGCTGGCTGCGGTTGAGGATGCCGACCAGGACCGTGGCGCCGGTGGAGAGGCCGAGGGTCCACGGCAGCTGCTGGTGCCCCGGCCCGAGGCCGAAGTACAGGACGCCCGCGCAGAGCACGCTGCACAGCGCGGCGAGGGCCAACGCCCACTTCGTCTCCAGCCGGTAGCCGATGTGGCCGGCCAGGAAGAAGGCGAACAGGTAGCCCGTTCCGCTGCTGCTCACCGCGATCAGGCCGGCCGCGGCGAGGACTCCGCCGGTCAGCCAGAGGGGGGCGAACCGCTGCGTCGTCGCGTTCTCCGGCAGGCCCCGGGCCAGCAGCGCGGCCGTGCAGAGGGCGAAGAGCGCGGCGACGGCCAGGCCCCGGCCGGTGACGCCCATGGGCCGGACCGTCACGACGCCGACGACGATCACCGCCAGGGTGAGGGCCCACCGGACGCGGGGGTCCTGGCCGGGAACCGGATGCGGGACCGCCTCCGGCGGCGGCGTACTTCCCGGAGGCGGAGCGCTGTGGGTCGTGGGCATGTGCAGAACGTACTGCACGGTCAGGCCGTGCGGTCGAGGACGGCCACGGGGCGGGTCACGGCGGTGCTGCGGCTCCGGATGAAGATCGTCGCCAGCCGCGTGACCACCTCGGTGAGGGCCATCAGTACGAACGCCGCCACCCAGGCCTTTTCGGTGGTGATCTGGTGGGTGACGCTGAACTGCCCGACGGTGGCGGCGCCGCCGTGCTGGACCCAGAGTTGGAAGCCCATCCGGGCGCCCATGCCCACGACCCACAGGACCGCGGACACCGCACCGGCCTTGATCAGGACGTGCCCGTCGAGGGACCGGATCCGGGTGTAGACGCCGCCCGCGATGCCGAGCGCGGCGCCGACGGCGACCAGGAGCCCGATGAGCACCAGGTCGTTGCCCGCGGTGGGAATGGTGTCCAGGTAGGAGTTGGCGACGAAGGCCACGATCCCCAGCGGGATCAGGAAGGTCTTGAGGTCGAGCCGGCCTTCCCGGAGCTGGCGGAAGACGATCAGCAGGAGGGCGATGTCGGTGATCCACTCGGTCGTTGTCATGCCCTCAAGACTGCTGCGGATCGGCCCGCGGCACCTGGACCCAGGGGTGGAAGAAGGGGTGGAAGAAGGGGTGGAGAGCGGGGGTGGAGAGGAGGGGCGGGGAGGAGGGGCGGAGGCCGGGGCAGCGGCCGGGACCGCCTCCGCAGGCCCGCCCGGTGCCGAAATGCAGTGGCCGCGGGTGCGGGTGGTGTGCGAGCGTCGGGGGAGAGCCCAACATCACCGAGGAGCCGATCGATGCGCCGTTCGTCCATGTCCCCCGCGAAAGGAACGATCATCCATCTGAAGGACATGACGCTCTGTGCACACCGCCTCACGCACGCTCAACCTGGGCATCCTGGCCCACGTCGACGCCGGTAAGACCAGCCTGACCGAACGGCTGCTGTACGCGGCCGGGGTCATCGGCGAGATCGGTAGCGTCGATGCCGGCAACACCCTGACCGACAGCCTGGAGATGGAACGCCGCCGCGGCATCACCATCAAGTCGGCCGTCGTCAACTTCCCGCTCGGGAGCGGTGGTTCGGCGCTCTCCGTGAACCTGATCGACACCCCGGGCCATCCCGACTTCATCGCCGAGGTGGAGCGGGTCCTCGGCGTCCTCGACGGCGCTGTCCTCGTCGTCTCCGCGGTGGAGGGCGTGCAGCCGCAGACCCGCGTCCTGATGCGGACGCTGAAGCGGCTCGCCATCCCGACCTTGGTGTTCATCAACAAGGTGGACCGGCGCGGCGCCGACGACGCCCGCGTCCTGCGGGAGGTCCGGCGGGCCCTGGACGTGCCCGTGGTCCCGATGGGGCGGGTCGTGGCCGACCTCGGCGCGGCCTCGGCCGGGGTCGCCGCCTTCGCCCCGGACGACACCGCCTTCACACAGGGCCTCCTGGACGTGCTCACCACCCACGACGACGCCCTGCTCGGCGCCTACCTGGCCGACGAACGGTCCGTCCCCCACGAGCGACTGCGGTCCGCGCTCGTCGCGCAGACCCGCAGCGGGCGCGTGCACCCGGTGTACGTCGGCTCGGCGATCACCGGCGCCGGGATCGCGGACCTCGTCGAGGGCATCGAGCGCCTCCTTCCCGCCGAACGCGCGGATGCCCGGGCGCCCTTGTCGGCACGGGTGTTCAAGGTGGAGCGGGGCGGGGGCGGCGAGCGGATCGCCTACGCCCGGATCTTCTCCGGCCGACTCGCGGTCCGCGACCGGGTCCCGGTCGCGGGCGCCGGCGCGGGCGCCCGGCCCAAGGTCACCGACCTGGCCGTCTTCGACCGGGGCGCCGCGGTGCGCGCTCCGGTGGCCCGGGCCGGCCAGATCGCGGTGCTGCACGGCCTGTCGAGGGTCCGGATCGGGGACGTGCTCGGTCAGGAACCCGACGGCCGCCCCTACGGGCGGGTCTTCGCCGCCCCCTCCCTGGAGACCGTCGTCGTGCCTGCCGACCCTGCCGACCGGGGCGCCCTGCACCACGCCCTCACCCAACTCGCCGAACAGGACCCGTTGATCGGCCTGCGGCGGGACCCGGACGGCCCGGAGCTGTCGGTCTCGCTGTACGGCGAGGTGCAGAAGGAAGTCCTCGCGGCCGCCCTGGCGCAGGAGTACGGGATCACGGTCTCCTTCCGCGGGACGACCCCCATCTGCGTCGAGCGCGTCACCGGTACGGGGGCCGCGCACGAGATCATCGACCAGGAGGGGAACCGGCTCCTGGCGACGGTGGGCCTGCGCGTGGAGCCGGCTCGGGTCGGCGGCGGCATCGCCTTCCGCAGGGAGGTCGAGCTCGGCTCGCTGCCGCCGGGCTACATGCGCGCCGTCGAGGAGACGGTCCGGGCGACCCTTGGCCGGGGGCCGTTCGGCTGGCAGGTGCCCGATTGCACCGTGACCATGACGCACTCGGGATTCTGCAGCATCCGCAGCACGGCCGGGGAATTCCGGGCGCTCACCCGGCTGGTCCTCATGTCCGCGCTGCGCCGGGCCGGTACGGTCGTGCACGAGCCGGTGCACCGGTTCCGCCTGGACTTCCCGCAGGACGCCCACGCGGCGGTGGCGCTCGCGCTGGCCCGGCACCGCGCCCAGCCGGAACCCCCGGTGGCGCGGGGGGACGCGTACGTGGTCGAGGGCCTCCTGCCCGCGGACCGCGTGCACGGCCTGGGGCGGGAACTGCCCGCACTCACCAGCGGCGAGGGCGTGCTGGAGACGGCCTTCAGCCACTACCGCCTCGCCCCCGTGCAGCGCGCCCGGGCGGGCACGGACCGTGGGGCCCGCGCCACCGGGAGCGACCCGAGCTGAGCGCGGCCACCTGCCCGGAGGTCCGGCGAACGGCTGCGGCGGGCCGGGGGCGACTGGTAGTAGTGCCTCTGGGCAGGTGCCTTCGCGTCGTGTTCCAGGGTCGTGTTCCAGGGTCGTGCTTCAGGGTCGTGTCTCAGGGTCGTATCTCAGGGGGTGGGTCGAATGGCCCGAGTGGTGTGCGTGCACGGAATCGGTCAACAGGTCCAGGGAGAGGCGCTGTTGCTCTCGGCCTGGTGGCCGGCGCTGGGCGACGGTCTGCGCCGGGTCGACGCGGGCGGAACGCTGGACGCGTCGGAGGTGGCGATGGCCTTCTACGGGGACCTGTTCCGGCCGTCCGGCCGGATGCTCTCCGTCGACGACCTGCCGTACACCGCCGAGGACGTCGACGACCCCTTCGAACAGGAGCTGTTGGGCGCGTGGTGGCGGGCGGCGGCGCAGAGCGACCCGGGCGTCGTGCCGCCGGACGCGCAGGACACCCTCCTCGCCACGCCCGGCTCCGTGCAGGCCGCACTGCGCGCGCTGTCCGGGTCGCGGTTCTTCGCTGACATCGCACTGCGGCACATGGTCGCCGACCTCAAGCAGGTACGCGCCTACCTCACCGATCCGGCCGTACGGGGCGCGGTCCGCCGGCGCGTGATCGGCGCGATCGGTCCGGACACCCGGGTCGTGGTCGCCCACTCGCTGGGCTCGGTCGTCGCCTACGAGGCCCTGTGCGCCCTGCCCGGCCACGGCGTGCGGGCCCTGGTCACGATCGGTTCGCCGCTCGGCATCAGGAACCTGGTCTTCGACCGGCTCGACCCCGCACCGACCGGCCCGCGCACGCGGGCCCGCGGAAGCTGGCCCGGTGGGAAGGCCCTGACCTGGACGAACCTTGCGGGGCACGGTGACGTCGTCGCGCTGGTGAAGGACCTGCGGCCGGGCTTCGGCGACGAACTGCGCACCGGGCTCCTCGAAACCGGGGCGCACGCCCACGACGCCACCGCCTACCTCACCGATGCCCTGTGCGGGAGGGCCGTCGCCGAGGCCCTCGCGTGAGCGACGCGGCCCCGGGCGGGCCGGGACGCCGCTTCCTGATCGCCGCCGTCGTGGCCGACTACCCGAAGAACCCGGTCTGGAACCGGCCCGGCCTCGTCGAGGCCCGGGCCGGGATCGTGGAACTGTTCACCGAGACCCTCGGCTACCAGCACTACGACGCGCTCCCGCTGAACCCCACGAAGCAGCAGCTCACCGACGCCCTCAACGATTTCTGCTGCGCGGCCGACCGCCGCGCGGACGACCTCCTCGCCGTATACCTGTCCCTCCACGGGGACATCCTCGACGCGGGCGGCGAGCACGTCCTGCTGACCACGGACACCGACCCGAACCGCAAGTCCTACACCTCGCTGCGCACCACGGACCTCGCCCGCGCGATGCTCCAGGACACCCGGGTGCGACGCGTCATGCTGATGCTGGACGCCTGCTACAGCGCCAAGGGCGGCAACCAGCTCGCCGCCGCCGCACTGAACCGCGTCGAGTCGGGCTGGAGCCGCGCCCCGGGGTCCGGGCTGGTGGTGATCTCCTCCGCCCAGCCGCACCAGCAGGCCGTGGCCGCCCTCTTCCCGACGCTGCTGCGGGACGCGGTGACGGACCTGTCCGTCGCGGGCCACGCTCCCGGGACCCTTTCGGTGAACGCCGTCGTCCAGCACGTCAACGACTCGAAGAAGCGGCCCGAGCACCAGCGGATCGGGGTCACCCTGGCCGGTCTCGACGGCGAGCCCCCGGCCTTCTTCCCCAACCCGCGCCACGACGTCCGCCTCAACGACGTCGACCTCGCCCTCCAGCAGGCCGCCTCCTTCGACGAGCAGGACCGGCTGCGGGAGACCGAGCTCACGGCCCGCCTCCTGGTCCGCGCCATGGGGCACCACTCCGGCGCCCGCCACCAGGACGCCAACCCACAGTGGTGGTTCAGCGGCCGGCACGCCGCGCTGGCGGCGATCGGCAGGTGGCTGAAGGAGCCACCGGGCCCCGCCGCCTCGGCCGCCCGCGTGGTGACCGCGGGACCCGGCTCGGGCAAGACCGCCGTGCTCGGCGTGGTGGCGGCCCTGTCCCACCCCGAACACCGCAGGACCGTCCCCACCAGCGCCCTGCAGATTCCCGCCGACCTCATCGGCCCGGGCGCCCTCGACACCGCGATCTACGCCCAACGCCTCACCGACACCGACGTCCTGCACGCCCTGGGCGCGGCGGCCCGCGTCCACGCCACCACCGTCGGAGGGCTGCTCGACGCCCTGGACGGGCGCCGGCGACCGCTGACCGTCCTGATCGACGCCCTCGACGAGGCCGCGACCCCCGACACCCTGTGCACCAGCGTCCTGCGCCCACTCATCGCGCACTCCCGGGGCCGGATCCGGCTGTTGCTCGGCACCCGCCCCTACCTCCTGGACCGCCTGGGCATCCCCGCCGAGGACACGGTCGACCTCGACGCCCCCCGGTACGCCGACCGCGAGGCCGTCACCGCCTACGCCGCCCGGATCCTGCTCGGCTCGCACCAGAGCTCCCCCTATCGCGAGCGGCCCGAGCGCGTCCTGCCCGTCGCGGAGGCCGTGGCCACGGCCGCGGACCGGTCGTTCCTCGTCGCGCGCCTCGCCGCCTTCACCCTCGCCGCGGCCCCCACGATCCCGTCCGACACGGGACGGCGCTGGCGCGCCGGCCTGCCCCGGCACGCCACCGACGCCATGCGCCAGGACCTGGAGCGGCGGCTCGGGCCCGATGCCCGGCGAGCCACCGACCTGCTGCGGCCGCTGGCGTGGGCACAGGGCCAAGGCCTGCCCTGGGAGGACGTATGGGCTTCCCTCGCGAGTGAGATCGCCGGCCGTCCCTACACCGATCAGGACCTGCTGTGGCTGCGCCGCGCGGCCGGGTCGTACGTGGTGGAGGCCGTGGAGAACGGCCGCTCCGCCTACCGCCTCTACCACGAGGCCATGGCCGAACACCTGCGCCACGACACGGACGCGACCCGCATCCACGCGGCCTACACCCGCGTCCTGAGCGACCGCGTCCCCCACCGGGCCGACGCGACCCGCGACTGGGGCCGCGCCCACCCCTACGCGCTCCACCACCTCGCGCACCACGCCGCGGAAGCGGACCTGCTCGACGCCCTGGTCGAGGACCCGGAGTACCTCGTCCACGTCGCGCCCCGGGGGCTCACCCCGCACCTGCGCCGCGTCGTGCAGGACGTCCCCCGCCTCCACGCGGCCGTCTACCGCGCCCACCTGCACCTGCACCTCCCGCTCGAACCCGCGCAGCGGCGCCAGGTCCTCGCGCTCGACGCCGCTCGCGCCGGCGCCCGCTCCCTCCACCAAAGACTCGTCAAGCAACTCCCCGGCGGCACCTGGGCGCCCTCCTGGGCCAGCGGAAGCCGCTTCAGCACCGCGCAGCAGGACGCCCTGATCGGGCACAACGTGACGCTGGCGGTGGCGTGCACGGTGGTGGACGGACGGGCGGTGGCCGTCAGCACCGGGCAGGAAGGGACCGTACGGCTGTGGGACCTGCGCACCGGAGCGCCCGTAGGGGAACCCCTCACCGGCCATGCGGGCGGGGTGGCCGCGGTGGCGTGCACGGTGGTGGACGGCCGCCCCGTGGCCGTCACCAGCGGTTGGGACGCGACCGTACGGGTGTGGGACGTGCGCACCGGGCAGCCCGTCGGAGAACCCCTTACCGGACACGCCAGCCAGGTGCACGCGCTGGCGTGCGCGGAGGCGGACGGCCGACCGGTAGCCGTCAGCGGGAGTTGGGACGGGACGGTGCGGGTGTGGGACCTGCGCACCGGCCGACCGGTCGGCAAGCCCCTCACCGGCCACGCCTCGGCGGTGAACGCGGTGGCGTGCGCGGTGGTGGACGGCCGACCGATCGCGGTCACCGGCGGACAGGACGGGACCGTACGGCTGTGGGACCTGCGCAGCGGCCGGTCCGTCGGCGGCGGGCGGATCGCCGGCCAGGACAGCGAAGTGCACGCGGTGGCGTGCGCGGTCGTGGACGGCCGGCCGATCGCCGTCAGCGGGAGTTGGGACGGGACGGTCAGGATGTGGGACCTGCGAACCGGCCGCCCCACCAGCGGTCCGCTCACCGGCCACACCAATGTGGTCCACGCGGTGGCGTGCGCGGAGGTGGACGGCACGCCGGTGGCCGTCACCGGCGGTTGGGACGGGACGGTGCGGGTGTGGGACCTGCGCACCGGGCGACTCGTCCGCGAACCGCTCGCCGGCCACACCAACGAGGTGTACGGGGTGGTCTGCGCGGAGGTGGAGGGCCAGCCCGTGGTCGTCACCGGGGGACAGGACGGGACGGTGCGGGTCTGGAACCCGCGGATCGTGCCGTCCCGCGTGCAGCTCCCGACACACCCCGGAGGAGTGTCCGAGGTGGAGTGCGTGGTGGTGAACGGTCGGCCGACCGTCGTCACCGGGGGTGTGGACGGCGTGGTGCGGCTGTGGGACGCGGGCACCGGACGGCCGCTCGGCGACCCGCTCTTCGGCCACTTCGGTGAGGTGAACGCGGTGGCGTGCGTGGTGGTGGACGGTCGGGCGATGGCCGTCACCTGCGGGCAGCACGGCTACGTGCGGGTGTGGGACCTGGACTCCGTCCCACGGCACGCTCGCCAGCTGATCGGCCATGTCGGTGAGGTGTACGCGGCGGCGTGCGCGGTGGTGGACGGCCGACCGGTGGCGGTCACGAGCGGGCTGGACGGGACGGTGCGGCTGTGGGACCTGGACCGGGGGGAACCCGTGGGTGAACCCCTGACGGGCCATGTCGGCGGGGTGGCCGCCGTGGCGTGCGTCGTCGTGGGCAGCAGGCTGATCGCGGTCACCAGCGGTTGGGACGAGACGGTCCGGGTGTGGGACCTGTTGGACGGTGAGCACGGCGGCGGACTCCTGCCCGGACAGCACGGCATGGTGCACGCGGTGGCGTGCGTGGTGGTGGACGGTCGGCCGATGGCGATCGCCACCGCGCAGGACGGGACGGTTCAGATGTGGGACCTGGACGCCAGGGAATCCGTCGGCGAGTCCGTCAACGCCCACGTCGGTGGGGCGTCCGCGGTGGTGTGCGGGGTGTTGGACGGCAGGTCGGTGGCCGTCACCGGAGGGCGGGACGGGATGGTGCGGGTGTGGGGCCTGCACGGCGGATCCTCGGTGGAAGCGATCTTCCTCGACACCGTGGACCACCTCGGACTGGCCGATTCCGGTGACATCGTCGTGGTCAGCGGTCGGGACATCGCGTTCTACCGCCGCGTCCGCCCTGACCGCCCCGCGTAGCCCGACCGCCACGCATGGCCCGGCCGGTCGGCACGGACGGTGCAGGCATCTTGACGCCGTCGTGGCCTGCACCTTGAATCAAGTAGTGAACGAAGGGTCCCGGACGGCCCGGTTCCGCGTTCACTCCCTGGCGGCGGGCTGTCGTATGCCGTGGCATGCCCATGTCATGGCAAGTCCGTTCCGCCCCACCCCCCACGCCGAAACGATGTGATGACCGTGCACCCCACCTGGCACCGACGCGCGCTCTTATGCGCCCTCGCCCTCGTCTGCTGGGGCGGCCTGACCGCCCCGGCCAGCGGCAACCCGGCCCCCACGCCGACGGCCGCCGCGGCCGTGACCTTCTCGGACGACTTCGACGGACCCGCCGGCGCCGCCGTCGACCCGGGCAAGTGGCAGGTCGAGACCGGGGACAACGTCAACAACCACGAGCGGCAGTACTACACGGCGGGCAACCGCAACGCGGCCCTCGACGGACAGGGCCACCTGGTCATCACCGCCCGTCGCGAGAACCCCTCCGACTACGCCTGCTGGTACGGCCGCTGCGCGTACACGTCGGCCCGGCTGAACACCGCGGGCCGCTTCACCCAGAAGTACGGACACGTCGAGGCGAGGCTCAAGGTGCCGCGGGGCCAGGGCATGTGGCCGGCCTTCTGGATGCTCGGCGACGACATCGGCCAGGTCGGCTGGCCGAACTCCGGTGAGATCGACGTGATGGAGAACGTCGGCTTCGAACCGTCGACCGTGCACGGCACCCTCCACGGACCGGGCTACTCCGGCTCCGGCGGCATCGGGGCGGCCTACTCCCTCCCCGCCGGCCAGGCCTTCGCCGACGCCTTCCACACCTTCGCCGTCGACTGGGCCCCCGACGCGGTCACGTGGTCCGTCGACGGCACCGTCTACCAGCGGCGGACCCCCGCCGACCTGGGCGGCCACAGCTGGGCCTTCAACAAGCCGTTCTTCCTGATCCTCAACCTCGCGGTCGGCGGCTACTGGCCGGGCGACCCCGACGGCGGCACGGCCTTCCCGCAACAGCTGGTGGTCGACCACGTCCGCGTCACCTCCTACGACGGCGGATCCGACGGGCGTAGCGGCCAGATCAGCGGTCTCGCCGGCAAGTGCGTCGACGTGGCCGGAGCCAACCCGGCCAACGGCACCCCGGTCCAGCTCTACGACTGCAACGGCACCGGCGCCCAGCGCTGGACCCTCGCCGCCGACGGCACCGTACGGGCGCTCGGCAAGTGCCTCGACGTCGCGAGCGGGGGCACCGCCGACGGCACCCCGGTGCAGCTCTACGACTGCAACGGGACCGGCGCCCAACGCTGGTCGGTGTCCGGGGCCCGCGACATCGTCAACCCGCAGGCGAACAAGTGCCTCGACGTCACGGGCGGAAACGCCGCCAACGGGACCCGGCTGCAACTGTGGACCTGCACCGGCGCCGCCCAGCAGAAGTGGACGCCCCCGACGCCCCCGACGTCCTGACTCCCCGGATCCCCGGCTCCCCAACACCCGGACCGTCGGGGCCCGTTCTCAGGGGCAGGTCTCGTCGGTCTTGGCCACAGTGAAGGCGACGGGCCGGCCGGTGAGGGCGGCTCCTGGCTTCGGGTCCTGGGCGCACACCTTCCAGTTCGACTCCTGAAGGACCATGCGGCTCTGCACCGCGTCCTTCACGGTGATGCTCGCGTTGGCGGGCAGGGCGGCGCGCACGGCCTTCATACCCGTGCCGACGAAGTTCGGCATGGTGTCCCCGGCGGGCTTCGGGGCCGGTGCGTCGGTGGCGGGGCAGGTCTCTTCGAGCTTGACCGCGCCGAAGTCGACGGTCGTGCCCGTGTCGATTCCCGCGCCGGCGGCGGGGGTCTGCGAACACACCTTCCAGTTCCGATCGAGGGCCTGGAGCCGGTCGCGACCGAGCGCGTCGTGGGACTTCAGGTGGTAGAACCCGGCGGCCTGGGCCTCGTCCTGGGCCGTTTGCAGTCCCTTGCCGACGAGGAGGGGAAGAGCGGCCGAGGCCTTCGGCGCCGGCGTGTGGCGCGTGGACGCGGGCGGCGCGGAAGGCGCCGTGCTCGCGCCGGCGGGCTTGTCCGAGCCCGCCCCGCCCTGCGGACCGCAGGCCGTGAGGGCGAGGGCGGCGGCCGCCGTGAGCAGGGCGATGGTGTGCTGTGTACGCATTGCGCCATGTTCGCCGGGACGGAGCCGCGGTGGGGGCCTTGTGACCGGTCCGTGACACGGTGAACTCTTCCGGTGACAGGACCGGGCACCTAGCCCCCAGCCCGGGCGCCGAGTTGGGTGACGTCCACCGTCGGGCCCGGATGCGTGCCCGAGGCGGCGGGAGACAGGAGGGGGAGCGCCAGCCACAGGGCGGTGAGTGCGGCCAGGGTGGCCACCACGGCGAGGGCCCGCTGCGGCCGTGCGCCCAGCGGGCGCGGTAGCGGACCGGGTCCTCCAGGAAGCGCTTCGAGAGCGCCGCCACCGCGACGGACAGGGCGACCGGACACGGGGTCCGGGCCCAGCCGGGCAGCCGCAGACCCGCGTGGTCGGGTCCTGCTGCCCGTACGCCGTCTGCGCCGCGGCGCCCAGCAGGTCGCGGAGGGGCGCCTCGACACCCGGCTCGACGTCACCGGCAACGACGAACTGGCCGGGCTCACTGCCACCTTCAACGCCATGGCCGCCCAACTCCAGCGCGACGACGCGGCACTCGGCCGACGCGGCCTCCCTCGTCGCCTCCGAGACCCGGCGGCTTGCCCGTACCGTCGAGGACCTGATGGAGGTGGCGCGCTTCGACTCGGGCCGCGCCGAACCGCACGCCGAGGAGACCGACCTGCGCACCGCACTGGCCACCACCCCGCGGCTGCGCGGCTGGCAGGGGGATCCCCGGATCGTCGTCGACCTGCCCGGGCCGCTGCCCGTGCGGATCGACACCCGCCGGATCGACGTGGTCCTCGCCAACCTCGTCGGCAACGCCCTGCACCACGGCCGGCCGCCGGTGACCCGGCGACGGTCCGGCTGTTGGCCGGTATCGCGCCGCGCCCCGCCTCGAACACGTAGTGTCCTGCGAGGAGTTCCCCGTCCAGCGGCGCCGACCCGTGGCCGCGACCGCGCGGAACTGTTTCCGAGCACTTCGATACCGAGGCGACCACATGACTCTCTCCGCTTACGAACAACGGGAGTGGGACCGGCTCCAGAAGCGGAAGGAGGCCTCCCTCGACAAGCAGGCGAGGAACCTCCTTCCGCGACAGGCCCGTGACCGCCTCGCCGCACTGGGCCAGAAGGCGCGCAACGCCCCGGGCGCCGACAAGGTGGTGGCCGCGTACGGCGGGGCGGCGAGGGGCCTCGGCAAGGCCGTGAGCGGCACCGCGAGCCGGACCGTGAGCAAGAAGCGCGTGGTCGAGCAGTACCGGCGGGCCGGGCATGAGACCGGCGGGCTGGGCGGGATACGCGAGCTCGACCTGGAGGTCGTCGACGAGGTCGCGCGGCACAACGCGGTGCGGTACGGGCACGCGCTCTCGGCGGCGGCGACGGGCCTGGGATCGGCCGCGGCCGTGACGGGCGGCGAGGTGCTCGCCGGCGTGGGAACGATCGCCGGCGCGGGCGCGGGCGCCGCACCCGGAATCGGCACCGTGGCCGGCGCGATGGCCGCGGACACCGCCATGATGCTCGCCCTCGCCACACGGGTGGTCGCCTCGACGGCCCTCTACTACGGCTACGACCCGAACGATCCCGAAGAGGAGGTCTTCGTGATGTCCGTGATCGCCCTCGGCATGTCCACGGGCACGTCGGCGAAGGCGGCCGCATACGCCGAACTCTCCCAGCTCACCCAACTGCTCGTGCGCAACGCTCCGTGGACGAAGCTGAACGAGAAGGTCCTCACCAGGATCGTCCAGCGCTTCGCGGCGAAGTTCGCGCAGCAGCTCCCGAAGAAGAAGCTCGGGCAGTTCGTGCCGGTCGCCGGCATGGCCGTCGGCGCGGGCCTCAGCTACCTGCTCATCGATCGCGTCGCCGTCTCGGCACGCGACGCCTACCGCGAGCGCTTCCTGATCGAGAAGTCGGACGGCGACCTGACCGGCGCCCCGGTCCCGGACCACGGCGCCGCCGACCCGGCGCCGGACGACGACGGCATCGGCCTGATCACGATACTCCGGGAGGAGGACGCGCTCCCGCCGCCCTTCCCGTCGGACACGCCCTAGGCGTCGTCGGCCCCCTCCCCGCTCGGGGCGGGGGCCGTCACCGGCGGTCAGCGTCCGTCGGTGTCGGTCAGTGTCGGTCGGGGGGTCTCGTAGCTGCGGAAAGTGCGTCGGTAGGTGTCGGGCGGGACTCCGACGGTGCGGCTGAAGTGGCGGCGCAGGGTGGTCGCGGTGCCCATGCCGGTGGCCGCGGCGATCGTGTCCACGGTGGCGTCCGTCCCCTCCAGCAACTCCTGCGCGTGCCGGATCCGTTGGGTCAGCAGCCACTGGAGCGGAGTGGTTCCGGTGACCGCCTTGAAGTGGCGGGCCAGGTGGCGGGAGCTCATGCCGGCCCGCTGCGCGAGGTGCTCCACGGTCAGGGGTTCGTCGAGGCGCTGGAGGACCCACGGCAGCAGCTCGGCCAGCGGATGGTTGCCCGGCTCGGGCACGGGCGTGGTGACGAACTGGGCCTGCCCGCCTTCGCGGTGCGGCGGCACCACCAGGCGCCGCGCGACGACGTTCGCCACCCTGGTTCCGTGGTCCAGGCGCACCAGGTGCAGGCACAGGTCCATCGCGGCGGCCTTCCCCGCGGAGGTCAGCACGCTGCCGTTGTCGACGTAGAGCACGTCGGGGTCCACCGTGACCCGGGGATGGCGCCGTGCCAACTCGCTCGTGTGCGCCCAATGCGTGGTGGCCCGCCACCCGTCCAACAGCCCCGCCGCCGCCAGGACGAACGCACCCGTGCACAGGGAAGCCACCCGAGCGCCGGCCTCGTGCGCGGCGCGCACCGCGTCGACGAGCTCGGCCGGCGGGTCCTGATCCACGTCAGCCCAGCCCGGCACGATCACGGTGTCCGCCGTCGTCAGCGCGTCCAGACCGGCGTCGGGTTCCATCCGGAACCGGCCGACCGTCACGGGCCCCGGCCCGCACAGGGTGAACCGGTACCACGGGTCCACCAGGTGCGTCAGGTCCGATCCGAAGACCTCGCAGGCCAGGGCCAGTTCGAAGTGGAGCATGCCGTCCGTGACGGCCAACGCGACGTGGTGCATGTCCGAAACTGTACGGGGCGCGTCGTTTCCGCCACTCACGCGCCCCCCGCCCGTGCCGACAGGATGATCACAACAGCCCGGACCGGCCCCGCGAACACGGGGATCGCGCAGGGCGTCGAACGCACCAGGGGAGCGGTCTCATGAACGGCATCACGACGGGCAGCGCCAACACGGGCCACAGCACTGCGGGCAGCGCCGGCGAGGGCAACGCCCCGACGGGCAGCACCATCACGGTCTACGGCGCCTACGGGCACACCGGCAGGTTCGTGGTCGCGGAGCTGCTCGCCCGCGGATACGTTCCGGTCCTCTCCGGCCGCGACCGCGAGAAGCTCGACGCCCAGGCCGCCGACACCGGTCTGCGGTCCAGCCCCGCCACGGTCGACGATCCCGCCGCGCTGGACCTCGCCCTGAGCGGCGCCGCCGCGGTCATCAACTGCGCCGGACCCTTCGCCTCGACCACGGGCCCCGTCATCGAGGCCGCCCTGCGGGCCGGCATCCCCTACCTGGACGTCGCCGCCGAGCTGGAGGCCAACCTCGACACCTTCGCCCACTACGCCGACCGCGCCCGTGAGGCCGGGGCCGTCGTCGTCCCCGCCATGGCCTTCTTCGGCGGCCTCGGCGACCTGCTCGTCACCACCGCCATGGGCGACTGGACGCGGGCCGACGAGGCGCACATCGCCTACGGCCTCAGCCACTGGCACCCCACCGCCGGAACGCGCCTGTCCGGCAGCGTCTCGCGCGAACGCCGGGGCGACCGTCGCCTGCGCTACGCCGACGGCGCGTGGCAGTACCGCACGGACACCCCGCCCACCGTGGAGTGGCCGTTCCCCGCCCCGATGGGCCCCCGTCCCGTCATCACCGAGTTCACGATGGCCGACGTCGTCACCGTCACCGACCACCTCGCCATCCGTGACGTCCACACCCACATGCTCGCCGAGGCCGCCCGGGACATCGCCTCGCCCGACACCCCGGCCCCCGCCGCCACCGACGAGCTCGGCCGTTCCGACCAGACCTTCCTCGTGGACGCCGTCGTCCGCGCGAACGGCGTCGAGCGCCGCGTCGTCGCCGAGGGCCGGGACATCTACGCGGTCACCGCGCCCCTCGTCGTCGAGGCCCTCGACCGGGTGCTGACCGGCCGCGTCCGCACCACGGGCGTCGCCTCCGCCGGCCAGGTCTTCGACGCCCCCGACTTCCTGGCCGCCCTGGCCCCCCACGTCACCCTCCGGACCACCGGCTGAGCCACCCGCTACTTCAGGTGGGCGTCGAAGAACGCGGTCGCCGCGTCGATCGCGGCCCGGCGTTGCTCCGCGGGCCCCAGCCGCACGGGGTCGCCGGTTCCGTTGGTGCTCCTGCACCGGCCGCCGGCGAGGTCGCGGTGCTCCACGGCGACGTCGTCCGTGGCGAAGGCCGGCCCGCTGCCGGGGGTCCAGACGGTGTTGAAGTAGTTGTGGTTGCCGCCCTTCAGCTCGACGTGCCGGGCGTTCGGGTTGCCGGCCGCCATCGCGAGGGGGATCTTGCTGTCGTCCCACATGGCGTCACAGGTTCCGGCGACCACGGTGAGGGGCACGCGGCTGATGCGCTCCTTCGCGGCGTCGATGCCGTTCATGGCGGGCGCGAACGCCATCGTGGCCCTGATGTTCACCCCCGGTACCCGGGCGTGGCTGTCCAGGACCTCCGACAGGACGCCGCCACCACCGCGCGAATGCCCCAGGGTGCCGGCGCGGTCCGGGTCCACCCGGCCGGCCAGCTGACCGAGTGCCCGCAGGGGGCCCTTGCCCTCGGAGAGCTGCTGCCACATCCGCAAGTGCTCGTCGAGCAGGCCGGCGCGCGCGACGTCGCCCCGCTTCGTCTCGTGGGCCTGGATGCCGTTGGCCGACACCGACACCACGACGTAGCCCTTCTCGGCCAGGGCGTCGGCGAGGTAGGAGTAGCCCAGGTAGTTGTCGACCGGCCGGGCGTCCCCGCCGCACGGCCAGGCGTACGGGCGTACGGGCTTGTCACCCGCCTGACACGTGTCCGCCCACCCGTGGAGCATCACCACCAAGGGGTGCTTCCCGGTGCCCAGCTCGCGCGGGTAGGTGACCGCGGCCCTCAGCTCCGTGAGCTGCCCGTCCAGACCGGGCGGGGCGTAGGCGGTGTCGCCCAGGTCGTAGGTGACGCGCGTGGTGCGCTCCGTATCGACCTGGGGGGAGATGGCGGCGGGGTGGGCGACGGCCGGGGGGCGGGCGGCGTCCGCGGGTCCGCCGCAAGCGGTCACCAGGGCGAGCCCGGTGACGGCGACGGCTGCGAACAGGAGCCGGTGGGACGGGAGGCGGGTGGGTACGGGCATGCGCGTGTCGGCCTTCGGAGCGTCGTGGGGTGGGAGTGGCGCAGCGACAGCCGTCCAGCTGTGGCTGTGATGGTGGCTGCGGCGATACGTCCGAACGGTACGGGCCCGGTTTGTCGGTGACGTATCGGTTGGGGCGCGCCCGTGTCCCAGTACGCGGAGGACGCCGAGGGTGCCGGTGCGGCTGGGCCCGCGCCCGCGCTCAGAGCAGCCCGCCACCTCGGAGGTCTGACCCGGACGACCCCGTGGCGCCGGTGCTCCGTCCCCGGCCCGGCGCGCGGGAGCCGGGCTCCGACGGTGCGTCACCGTCGGAGCCCGGCCGCCTGCGGCTGCTACCTGTAGCGGTAGAGGATGCGCCCGCGGGTGAGGTCGTAAGGGCTCAGTTCCACGATCACCCGGTCGAACGGAAGGATCTTGATGTAGTTCTTCCGGATCTTTCCGCTGATGTGGGCGAGGACCTTGTGCCCGTTTTCGAGCTCCACCCTGAAGGTGGCGTTGCGCAGGCACTCGGTGACGGTGCCCTCGGTTTCCAGGGCGCCTGATGTTCTCGGCAAGTCGACTCGCTTCCCCGTCATGTGACGGTGGGTTCGGCAATGAATGGGACTGTGGAAGGTACGGCGGCGCGTCAGCTGCGCACCCACTCGACGGTGCGGCCCGCGATCCGGGCACCGACGCTCTCGAACAGCGCCGTGGCCGCCGCGTTGGATTCGTCGACCTCGGCCCGGGCGGTCGCGACCCCGGAGCGGTGCAGCCCGCCCAGGACCGAGGCCAGCAGCGCCCTGGCGATGCCGCGGCGGTGCTCGTCGGCCCGTACGGCGATGAGGCCGATCCGGGGCTGGCGGGGCAAGGGCCCCAAGCGGACCATGCCCACGTAGTGGTCGCCCCGCGCCGCCACGGCGTAGGTCGAGGGGTCCACGACGGTGATCCCGGCCGGGAGCGCGATCACCTCGGCGGGCATGCGCCGCCAGCCGACCGTGGCCTCGACCTCGTCGCGGATCGCGCGGTCCACGACGCACAGCGGATCGCGCTCCGCGTCTCCGACGGGCACGATCCGCACGCCCGCGGGCGTCGGTGCGCCGTCGAGGCCCGTGCGGGCCGGGTCGGTGGGCACGAGGTACTCCCGCTCCCGCCGTCCGATCGTGAAGCCGGCGCGCTGCCACCCGGCGGTCGAGTCGAGGTCCTCCTCGTCGACCACGGCGTGGAGGGGAACCGGCAGGTCCGCCACCATGGCGGCCGCGAGCCGGTCGAAAGCCTCGGCGTGCCAGGCGTCGACACTGAGGAAGAGGCGCCCGTCGGGCCGGACCGACATGTCGCTGCGGCCGACCTCGCGGCCGTCCTCCAGGGCGTGCCACTGGTGCTCCGCGGTCCGGGTGATCGTGGTGACGCGATCGCCCGTGCCGGCGGTCGGGGTGGGAACAGGGGTGTGACGTAGGGGATCCATGGGTTTCGCCCTTTCGCGAGTGCCTTGTCGTTGAGGCACCCCCGGCGACACCTGCGTCAGCCGCCCACCGTGACGGAATGGGGGAGTACCCACCTGCATACAGCGTTCATGGGTCACACCTCCTGAGTCCGGTCACGTCCTTCGGCACCGTACCGGCCGCAGACCCGACGTGGCCAGTCCTTTTCCCCGGCACCGATCGCGCGCGCCCGGAGCGGTCCCCGCGAATGGCCGAACTCCTGCGGAATCCGACTGACGTTCGCCTGGCGTATCCATCACCTTCACGCCAGGCTCCCTCTCCGGTACCCCGCGCAGGATGTCCTGGGGGCGCTCCACCACTTCTCGATCGAAGCAGAGGTCCCTCCCGCCATGGCAGATCTGAACCGCCGCCGCTTCCTCCAGCTCACCGGCGGCGCCGCCGCCCTGACCATGCTCAACGAGAGCATCGCGCGCGCCGCGGCCATCCCCGCCCAGGGGACGACCGGCAGCATCGCCGACGTCGAGCACATCGTGGTCCTGATGCAGGAGAACCGTTCCTTCGACCACTACTTCGGTGCGCTGCGCGGCGTCCGCGGCTTCGGTGACCCCCGTCCGGTGACCCTGCCCAGCGGGAAGTCGGTGTGGCACCAGAGCGACAACGCGGGCAAGGAGACCCTGCCCTTCAGGCCGCCGTCGGACGACCTCGGCATGGAATTCCTCCAGGGCCTCAACCACGACTGGGCGGGCGGCCAGAGCGCCTTCAACAAGGGCAAGTACGACAATTGGGTGCCCGCCAAGACGCCCGCCACCATGGCCCACCTCACGCGCGACGACATCCCGTTCCACTACGCCCTCGCCGACGCGTTCACCATCTGCGACGCCTACCACTGTTCGTTCATCGGCTCGACCGACCCCAACCGCTACTACCTCTGGTCGGGCCACACCGGCAACGACGGCAAGGGCGGCGGCCCGGTCCTCAACAACGCCGAGGCCGGGTACGGCTGGACCACGTACCCCGAGCGGCTGGAGGCGGCCGGGATCTCCTGGAAGGTCTACCAGGACATCGGCAACGGCCTCGACGCGGCCGGTTCGTGGGGCTGGATCAGCGACGCCTACCGCGGCAACTACGGCGACAACTCGCTGCTCTACTTCAACAACTACCGCAATGCCAAGCCCGGCGACCCGCTCCACGACAAGGCCCGCACCGGTACGGACGCCCGGACCGGCGAGGGTTACTTCGACCGGCTGCGCGCCGACGTCACCGCGGGCACGCTGCCCAAGATCTCCTGGATCGCCGCCCCAGAGGCCTTCAGCGAACACGCCAACTGGCCTTCGAACTACGGCGCCTGGTACATCGCGCAGGTCCTGGACGCGCTCACCTCCAACCCCGACGTCTGGGCCCGTACGGCGCTGTTCATCACTTACGACGAGAACGACGGCTTCTTCGACCACGTCGTGCCGCCGTACGCCCCCGCGAACGCGGGCCAGGGCCTGTCGACCGTGTCGACCGCCCTCGACGTCTTCCCCGGCAAGGCCGGCTACGTCGCCGGACCGTACGGGCTCGGCCCGCGCGTGCCGATGCTCGTCGTCTCGCCCTGGAGCACCGGCGGCTACTCCTGCTCCGAGACCTTCGACCACACCTCCGTGATCCGCTTCATGGAGCAGCGCTTCGGGGTGCAGGAGCCCAACATCTCCCCCTGGCGCCGGGCCGTCTGCGGTGACCTGACCTCCGCCTTCGACTTCGCCCGCAAGGACACCGGTACGGCCCCGCTGCCCGACACCGGCATGTGGCAGCCGCAGGACCGCGACCGCCACCCCGACTTCCTGGCCACCCCGCCGGCCGTGGCGAGCATGCCGCGCCAGGAGAAGGGGCAGCGGTCGACGCGTCCGCTGAAGTACGCCCCGTACGTGGACGGCGCGGCCCTCACGGGCGAGGGGAAGTTCCGACTGACCTTCAGCGGCGGCAAGGACCTCGGGGCGCAGTTCTACGTCACTTCCGGCAACCGGACGGACGCCCCCTGGACCTACACCACCGAGGCGGGCAAGTCGATCACGGACACCTGGAACACCACCTACTCGGCCGGTGTCACCGACCTGACCGTGCACGGCCCGAACGGCTTCCTGCGCGGGTTCCGCAACCCCGGCACCACCGCCGGCCCCGAAGTCACCGCCCGCCACAACGCCACCACTGGCAACCTGGACCTCACCCTCACCAACGCGGGAGCCGCCACCGCGACCCTCACGGTCACCAACGCCTACGGCGGCGGCCCGAAGCGCCTCACGGTCGCCAAGGGGGCCACCGTGACGTACAGCGTCCCCCTGAAGAACACCCGCCGCTGGTACGACGTCAGCGTCACCGCCTCCGAGACCGCGAACTTCGCCCGCCGCTTCGCGGGCAAGGTGGAAACCGGCGCGTCGGGCCTCTCGGACCCGGCGATCCTGACGGACCAGTCGTCCTGACCGTACGCACCCACGCCCCGCCCCCGCCCCCGCCCCGATGCCGCCCGGCACCGGGGCGGGGGCGTCGTGCGCGCCGACCCGGCCGACCGGCTCCGCACCCGTCGCACGTATCGCACACCATCCCTTGACACTTCGTCAGTAGGAGAGCAGCCTCTCCGCCGACGAAAGGACCGCCCCGTGCTGGACACCGGCGACATGGACCTGCTCGAAGACACTTGGGCCCGCGAGGTCCCGCACGCGCTCTTCACCCGGCTGCGCCGGGAGGACCCGGTGCACTGGCACGAGGTGCCGGGCCGACGCGCGGGCTTCCACGCCGTCACCCGCCACGCCGACGTCAAGGCCGTCAGCCGCGATCCCGAGCTGTGGTCCACCGAACTCGGCTCGTTCATGATCCGCGACCAGGACCCCGAGGCCCTCGGGGCCCTGCGCCTGGTCCTGTTGGGCATGGACGCCCCGCGCCACTCCCGCTACCGCGCCCTGGTCAGTGCGGGATTCACGCCCCGGGTGGTGCGCGGCCTGGCGGTCCGGATCCGTGAACGGGCGCTCGCCCTGGTGGAGCGCGCGGTCACCCCGGGCCGGGAGATGGACTTCGTCGACGAGGTGGCCTCCTGGCTGCCGATCCAGACCATCTGCGAGATGGTCGGCGTACCGCAGGAGGACGAACGGCTCGTCTACGAGTGGAGCAACCGGATGGCCGGCAGCCAGGACCCGGAGCTCTCGGCGGGAAAGCACGACAGCGACCTCGCGGCCGCCGAGATCTACGCCTACTGCGCCGAGCTGTCGGCGCAGCGGCGGGCCCGGCCCCGACAGGACATCCTCTCCACGCTCGTCCACGCCGAGGTCGACGGGGACCGGCTCACCCCGGACGAGATCAACATGTTCTTCGTCCTGCTGTGCGTCGCGGGCAACGAGACCACCCGCAACCTGCTCTCCCACACCCTGCTCGCCCTGATCGAACACCCGGCGGCGCGCGCCGAACTGGCCGCGGCGCCCGACGACGAGGCCCTGTGGACCTCGGCGACGGAGGAGTTCCTGCGCTGGGGCGGCTCGATCCACAACTTCCGGCGCACCGCGACCCGCGACACCACCCTGCGCGGCCGGCACATCGCCGAGGGCCAGAAGGTGGTCACCTACTACACCTCCGCCAACCGGGACGAGGAGGTCTTCGCCGACCCCTTCGTCTTCGACGTCCGCCGCACCCCGAACGAGCACCTCACCTTCGGTGGTGGCGGCCCGCACTTCTGCCTGGGCGCCGGCCTCGCGCGCACCCAGATCAAGACCCTCGTCCGCGAGCTGCTGCGCCGCCACCCGGACGTCACCCTCACCGGCGAGGTCCGCCGGCTGCGCTCGGACTTCATCAACGGAGTGAAATACCTGCCGGTGCGCTTCGGATAACGTGGGATGTCATGTCAATGCCGGTCAATTCGATCGAACGGGCCGGTAGCAACTCCCGAAGGGCGTTTCCCGGTGCACGGTGAGTACAAGGTTCCCGGCGGCAAGCTCGTCGTCGTCGATCTGGAGCGTGCGGGAGAGGTGTTGCGCGGCGTCCGGGTCTCCGGCGACTTCTTCCTCGAACCCGACGAAGCGCTCGACGCCGTCGACCGCGCCCTGGAAGGCGCCCCCGCCGACACCGACGCCGCCGAGCTCGCCGCCCGGATCACCGCCGCCCTGCCCGAGGGGACCCAGATGTTCGGGGTGAGCGCCGAGGGCATCGCCATCGCCGTGCGCCGCGCCCTGGCCCAGGCCACCGAGTGGGCCGCGCACGACTGGCGTCTCATCCGCATGCCCCCGCAGGAACCCGCCCTGCACATGGCCCTCGACGAGGTCCTCACCCACGAGGTCGCCGCGGGCCTGCGGCCCCCGACCCTGCGGGTGTGGGAATGGGGCGCCCCGGCCGTGGTCATCGGCAGCTTCCAGTCGCTGCGCAACGAGGTCGACCCCGAGGGCGCGCGCCGGCACGGCATGACGGTGGTGCGCCGGATCTCGGGCGGCGGAGCCATGTTCATCGAGCCCGGCAACACCATCACCTACTCCCTCTCGGTGCCGCAGTCGCTCGTCTCGGGACTCTCCTTCGCCGACTCCTACGCCTATCTGGACGACTGGGTCCTCGGGGCGCTCGGCGAGATGGGCGTCAAAGCCTGGTACCAGCCCCTGAACGACATCGCCACCGAAGCGGGGAAGATCGCGGGCGCGGCCCAGAAACGGATCGTCTCCGGCGCCGGCGCCGTACTGCACCACGTGACGATGGCCTACGACATCGACGCCGACAAGATGACCGAGGTGCTGCGCATCGGCCGCGAGAAGCTCTCGGACAAGGGGACGAAGAGCGCCAAGAAGCGGGTGGACCCGCTGCGCCGCCAGACCGGGCTCTCCCGGGAGGAGGTCATCGACCGGATGGTCGGCGCCTTCCGCGGTCGCTACGGCCTGACCGAGGACACGGTGACCCCACAGGAGCTCTCCCGCGCCCGCGACCTGGCGGCGACGAAGTTCGCCACGCAGGAGTGGACCGCCCGCGTTCCGTAGCGCCGCTCACCCGCGCCCGGGCCCTCACCCGCGCCCCCGCGCTGCCGCGCGGCCGTCGAGGTCGGCCAGGAGCTCACGAGCGGCGCGGGCCCCGGAGGCCATGGCGCCCTGGACGGAGCCCGTGGCGCGGTGGTCCCCGCACACGTACACGCGGTCCTCGACCCGCGTGGTCCGGCTGAGCGGCCAGGGCGGGAGCATCGCGGGCAGGGCGCCGGGCACGGTGACCGCGCCGACGGCCTGCCACCGGGTCGCGTCCGTCCCGTAGACCTCCGAAAGGGCGGCCGGCAGGGCGGAGCGGTGGCCGGGGGTGTCCTCGCCGAGGACGGAGGTGGACACCAGGGCGCGGCCGTCGGCGGAGTAGCCGGGGGCCACCTGGGTCAGCACGCAAGTGTTCAGGAACCGCCGCCGGCCGTCGACCAGCAGGGTCGGCTCGCGCAGCGGAGAGGTGGCGGCCGCGTGGTAGTAGGTGGTGACCGTGCGGGTCGGAGCGGGTGCGCCCACGGCCGGTACGAGCGCGGACGCGCACGCGGTGTCGGTGGCGACCACGACGGCGAGCGCCTCGCGGGAGCCGCCGTCCGCGAGGACCACCCCGTCGCCGGACACGGCGCGCACACGCACCCCGAGGCTCAGCGCGCCCCGGGGCAGAGCGCGTGCCAGCTGCTCGGGAACGGCCCCGATCCCGTCGGCGGGCAGGGTCAGGGTGCCCCGGATCATGCTGCGCCAGGTCAGGTGGAACATCCGGCTCGACGTCTCCAGGGCCTCCTCCAGGAAGACACCCGCCAGGAACGGGCGCATGAGGACGTCGACGAGCGCGTCGTCGAGCCCCCAGCGCTCCAGTTCCCGCCGGGTCGTGCGCTCCGGGAGTCGCCGCAGCGCCCGGGCGGGGGCCAGGGCGTCCCGTGCCGTCAGCGCGCCGAGGCCGGCGAGCCCGCGCAGGCGGGTGCGTCGGCCGGCCAGCAGGGCGGCCGTGTCGCCCGGGCGCCGGCTCGGATCGCCGAAACGGACCCGCTCGCCGTCCGGCAGGTGGGCGAGGACGCCCGGGGTGAAGGGGTGCAGGCGCAGTTCGCGCAGCCGGACGCGGCGCTTGACCTGGGGGTAGCCGGTGTTGAAGACCTGGAAGCCGCGATCGAGCACGAACCCGTCGCGCAGGTCGCTGCGCATCCGGCCGCCGACTCCGTCGGAGGCCTCCAGCACGCTCACCCGTACCCCGGCCCGCACCAGGTCCAGTGCGCAGGTGAGCCCGGCGAGACCCGCTCCCACGACGATCACGCTGCCCTGACGGTCACGACCGTTCACCGCTACCGACCTCCTCGGGGTGTTCCACCTGCTCCACCCCTCCTTCGCCACCGGGGACCGGATCGGATGCGGGAGGGGCGCGGACCAGCCCGGTTCCGGAGGCGCGCCGGAGCCTCGTGGTGGTCGGCCACCCTCACGTGCACCGCGGCGACCTCCATGCCCAGGACCGCCTCCGAGGCCCCTCGGCGGTCGCCCGGGACTCCGCGGCGCGGGCGGGGGAGGCCCGGTGCTCGGGGGCGGCCGGTTCGGGAACGGCGTCCAGATCGGTGACGGGCCTGCGGGCGCGCAGCGCGTTCAGGCATCGGTTGGTCACGATCCGGTGGATCCAGGTCCCGGAACCCGCCTCCCCGCTGAACTGCCTCGCTAACGTGTAGGACGGACGGAAGGCACGTTCGGCCTTGGTTCCAGGAGGAGCGGCGATGACCGGATGGACCGTGGCCCCGGACGCGGGCCGCGTCGAACAGCCGCGTTGCGGGCACCTCGACCAGGCGCCCGCCGAGGAGCCGCCCGCTGCCGCCCGGGGGTGCGCGGAGTGCCTGGCGGCCGGCGGTAGCTGGGTCCACCTGCGCAAGTGCCTGGTCTGCGGACACGTCGGGTGCTGCGACAGCTCGCCGGGCCAGCACGCCTGGAGCCACGCGGACACCACCGGCCACGCGCTGGCGCGCTCTGTCGAGAAGGGCGAGGACTGGGCGTGCTGCTACCCGGACTCGCTGTTCCTCCGTCCCGAACCGTCGTGATCCCCGGCGTGCACGGCGGCCGCCGTGACACCGGGGAGGAGCGGGTCTACTTCTTGGGGCGTCCCCTGAGCCCGCTCAGGCGTCGGGGCCCTGGGTGCGGCGGGCGTACGCACGGGCGGCGCGGGCGCGGTCGCCGCAGCGCGTCGAGCACCAGTGGCGGCGGCCGTGCCGGAGCAGGTAGCGGCTGCAGGGGCTGGAGCCGCACGCGGTGAGGCGTTCGGAGTCCGGGGACGTCAGGAGATCGGCCGCGTCGGCGGCGAGCGCCGCCAGGGCGTGGTCGACGATCGCGCTGGTGGGGTGGGGAGTGACCCGGTGCGGGCCGCTCTCGTCGTCCCACTTCAGGAGCGGGGCGGTGGGTACGCGGGTCATGGCGTCGTTGACGGCGGCCACGGCGGCGGGCAGGGCGGGCAGTCCCGCGGCGCGGGCGGCGAACAGCGACCGGACCTGCTCGCGCATCGACCGCAGCTGGGCCGTGCACATCTCCTGCATGCCCGCGTCGAGCGGCGCGAGATCACGTTCCGCCAGCCAGTGGTTCGCCCGGGCGGGGGTCGACAGGAGATCGAGCGTGTGCCCTCCGGGCAGCGCGAGGGCGCTGTTGGCGAGGGCGAGGGAAGGGTGCTCCTCCTCGCCTCGGGCGGGTGGGGGGACGGCTTCTTCCATCAAGGACTCCTTCACCTTTCTCATGGTACGGCTTGTGGTTATCCGTGAGAAGCCGGTACGGTCATCTCACGGTTCACTCGTATCTATCCGTGAGGTGTTATCTCCATGTCCTCGTTCCCGGTACCGGTCGAGCAGTTCCCCGTGCGCGTGCTCGGCGGCCCGACCGCCCTCTTCGAGTACGGCGGCCTGCGCTTCCTCACCGACCCGACCTTCGACGGCCCCGGCGACTACCCGGGACGCGGCGCGACCCTGACCAAGACCGCCCCCGCGAAGGCGGAGCCCGCGGACCTGGGCCCCGTCGACGTGGTGCTGCTCTCGCACGACGAGCACCCCGACAACCTCGACACGTCCGGCCGGGCCCTGCTCGCCGAGGTGCCCCTCACCCTCACCACCCCCGGCGGCGGGCAGCGCCTCGGTGGCCGGGCCCAGGGGCTGGCCGACTGGGAATCCATCGAGCTGAAGCGCCCCGACGGCGGCACGGTGACCGTCACGGGCGTGCCCGCCGTACACGGACCCGGGACGCGCGAGGAAGTCGAGCCGATCACCGGTCAGGTCGTGGGCTTCGTCCTGACCGGCGACGACCTGCCCACCGTCTACGTCAGCGGGGACAACGCCTCGCTCCGGGCGGTCGAGGAGATAGCGGAGCGCTTCGGCCCGGTGGACACCGCCGTCCTCTTCGCGGGAGCCCCGCGCTTCCCCGTCCTGTTCGATGGCGCGCCGCTCGTCCTGGACAGCGCGCAGGCGGCCGAGGCGGCGCGGATCCTGGGCGCCCGCCGCGTCGTACCCGTGCACTGCGACAGCTGGGCCCACTTCACCGAGGGTCGCGCCGACCTCGAAGCCGCCTTCGCCGCCGCCGGGTTGGCCGGCCGACTGGACGCGGACCAGTCCCGGCAGGCCTGATCCGCGTACGGACGGCCCTCGGGCCGCGGCCCCAGGGGCCACGCGGGTTGAGCGGGCGAGCGCATGCGCCGTGTGTCACCTCGGTGGCGTTCCTCCCGAAAACTGGCACCTAGTGCCGTGATCGGCACCAGCGGCCAGCGCGGAGCGCTGGAGCAGGCGGGTTCCCGAACATGAAGCGTCCCTCTCACGCGTCAGGCCGAATGCTCTGCGCGCAGGACGTGCATGCTGAGCGCGCGGAACTCGGTCGGGCTGATGCCGTACGCCTCGCGGAAGGAGCGGCTGAACACCACCGGCCCGCTGAAGCCCCAGCGGGCGGCGATGGCGCCGACGTGCCGGGTGCGCAGCGCCGGGTCGGCGAGGTCGGCGCGGCACCGTTCGAGTCGGCGACGGCGTATGCGGGCGTGGACGCTCTCCTCCTGGCCGTGGAAGAGCTGGTGGAGCGTGCGCACGGAGACGTGGTGGTGGGCGGCGATCGCCGCGGGGTCGAGCTCCGGGTCGCCGAGGTTGTGTTCGATGAAGGCGTGGATCCGCTGCACCAGCGCCCGCGTGCGCACTTCGGCGGGCAACCGGTCCTCGGTGTCCAGCTGTTGGGCCAGGCATGCCGCCACGAGGTCGACGGCGACCGTGCTGAGGCGACGCAGTTCCTCCGGAGCACATTCGGCGCCGTGGTCTTCGAGCGAGGTCATGAAGGACGCCAGGATCGCTGCCAGGCCCCGGTCGCCCGGTATGCGCCGGGCCAGCACCTGGTCCAGGCTCTGGGTGCGCAGCGGCAGGACCTTCCGGGGCAGCATCAGGATCGTCGCCTGGACCTGACCGCCCCCGGCCGGCATCTGGTTGTCGGAGGGCCGGGAGGTGTCCCAGAGCATGAGGTCACCGGCTCCGATGGTGCACTCGCTCCGGTGCTGCGACAGCGAGGTGGCTCCCTTGCGCAGGAGGGCCAGCTGGTACTCCTCCGGGTCGCCGCGCCGGATCATCGCGGCCGTGCGCCGCGAACGCAGGGGCGCCAGGGAGAACTTCGACGCACGGATGTCCCCCAGGTCGAGCACCGCCGCTTCCCCCTGGAAGTCCGCGGGCCGCTCACAACTGAGGGTGGCGGGCATCACCTCGCTCGACACGACGTCGGAGTACCAGGCGAACCGATCTCCCGCCGGAACCTCGCCCGTTGACACCACTGACCACATCCGGCGCTCCCTGTTGGATCTCTTCGACGAGACCAGGATGCGGCCAAAGAACCGCTGCTGACGCACGCCGGGCGTGCAACCGATCATCGGGGCGCTCGTTGTGATCTCGGGTGCGCGGGGCGCGCGCCCCCGGAGCACATACGAGAGATGTGCGCTAGCCGAAGTGGGTTGCCGATGATGAAGAATGTTCCTCCTACCGGGAGCGTGCCCTGGCGCGTGTCCGCGTTCCGCGTCGGGACCGGGGACCCGGACGGGGTCGAGCTGATCGGGCGGATCCGCGAGCTGCGGGCGAGGATCCTCTTCGACCGCGGCCGACGGCCCGATTTCCGCACCTCCGACGGTGGCTACGCCGATGACCAGGCCCTGGACTTCGGCGCCTGGCACTTCATCGGGAGGCGGGACGCCGACGGCCCGCCGCTGGGGTACGTGAGGCTCTCCACGCCGGAGACGGGCGACCTCTTCCAGACGCGGGCGTACCTGGGCGCCGAGCGCTACGAGGACGTGCTGCGGGAGTACGGCCTCGGTGTCGCGGAAACGTTTGAGCACAGCCGCCTGGTCGTGGAGCACCAGGCGCGCAAGCTCGGGTTGGGGGTCCATCTCAACGCCTTCGCCATCGGGGCCGCGCGCCACCTGGGCGCGAAGGCGATGATCGGGACCTCCGGTACCGCCGACGGGCAGGATCGTTTCCACGAGCGGTTCGGCTTCCGCCCGGTCACCGGGACGCGCCGATACGTCGCGCGGTACACCGAGGACGTGCTGATCATGCTGTACCGCCCGGGGGTCTCGGCGGACGAGTTCACCTGGCTCGTCGAGCAACTGGAAGGGGCCTTCCCGGCCTCGGTGGTCCCCGCACGGCACGCGGGGCTCCGCGCCGCCGGGACTCCCGGCCGCCCGCGGGGCGACCGCCCGCAGGCCGACGGGCCGGGGCGGGACCCCATCCGCCTGCCCGCGGTCCCGGGCGTACGCGGTGACGCGCCCGCGGACGCGTGCCGGCAGCCGGTGTTCTTCGAGCTGGGGCGCGAGCAGGACCGGCTCGGCATGCAGGCCCTGCTCGATGCTGGGACGCCGGGTGGGCGTCATCGGCCTTTCGGTCGGCAGCAGCGCCGCCCTGACCTTCGCGATGGAGGGCATCGGCGGATCGTTCAAGCTGGCCGACTTCGACTCCCTCAGCGTCTCGAACCTCAACCGCCTGCGCGCGGGCGTGCACCACCTGGGCCTCAACAAGTGCGTGCTCGCGGCCCGTCAGATGCTGGAGATCGATCCCTGGCTGGACGTCGAGGTCTTCCAGGGAGGTCTGACGGACGACACCATGGAGGAGTTCTTCACCGGCGGCGCGGGTCCGATCGATCTCCTCGTCGAGGAATGCGACACCCCGTACGTGAAGATCGCCGCCCGTGAGCACGCCCGGTCACTGGGCGTCCCCGTCGTCATGGACGCGAACGACCGCGGGCTGCTCGACGTCGAACGGTTCGACCTGGAGCCCGACCGGCCCCTCCTGCACGGCCTGCTCGGCGGGACGACCTCCCAGGACCTGGTGGACCTCACCCCCGAGGAGATGGTCGACGTCATCCTCGCCATGGTCGACCGGGAGCGCATCAGCCCCGAACTGACCGCCTCCATCGACCAGATCGGCGTCACCCTCAGCAGTTGGCCGCAGCTCGCCTCGGGCGTCGCGCTGGGCGGCGCCCTCACCGCCGATGCCGCGCGCCGCATCCTGCTGGGCCAGCCCCGGCCCTCGGGACGCTTCTATACGGACCTGGAGGTCCTCACCGCGGGCGACCGGAGCACCGTCGCGTGACCTGACGTGCGCTGACGGAGGCTGGAGTGGGGCTGGCGGGGGCTTGCGTGGGCTGGCGTGGGCTGTTCGGGGGGCGCGGGGGGCGCGAGCAGCGCACTCGTGGGGCGCACGATACGAAGATCAATTCGATCGCGTGCCCCCGGGTGACGGGCCGGAGTCGGCGCTTCCGCATCGCTACTGTGAGTACTCGCGAGCTCGTGATCAGCAGGCCGCGGCGCGCACGTGCCCCCGTCCGGAACGGGGCCGGTCACCACCAGGACCGCACGGTGCGCAGGGCCGGGGGAACCCCGGCCCGCCACGCCTGCGAGGAAACCTTTCCCCGAGCTCTGCCGAGTCACCTCCCTCCCATCACCCCACGACCGTCCTTCCCGGCCCCCGAACACGGGAAATACCACCATGACGACGCATTCCGACACCCTGCACCGGATCACGGCCATCGTGGCGGCCGTCGCCGATCGCCCCGCCGACGACATCGCCCCGGAGAGCCGACTGGTCGAGGACCTCGACCTCGACTCGCTCCAGGTCGTGGAGATCGCGGTCCGGGCCGAGGAGCAGTTCCGCACCCCCGTCGACGACGCGCTGCTCGCCGAGGAGGAGATGACCGTGGCGCGCTGCGCGCTGCGCGCAGGTCGTGGCGGAGGTGATCGCCCAGGGGATCCTCACGTGAGCGGGCAGGAACCGCCCGCCGCGTGGGGGATCCACGGACTGGGCGTCCACATCCCGCAACGCCGCGTCAGCAACGCGGACATCGCCGACCGTACGGGGTGGACCCCGAATGGATCGAGCGCATGACCGGAGTCACGCAGCGCCGGTACGCGGAACCGGCGCAGGCCACGTCCGACCTCGCCGTCGCGGCGGCCGAGCAAGCCCTCGCCGATGCCCACCTGTCCCCACGGGACATCGCGCCCTGGTCATCGGAGCCGAGGCGTTCTCCAAGTTCCAGAACCCCGCCGACCGGTCCACCGGCGTGCTGTTCGCCGACGGGGCCGGTGCGGTGGTCGTGGGCCCGGCCGCCGAGGGGAGCGGCATCCTGTGCAGCACGCAGGGAACCGACGGCTCCTTGGCGGACATCGTCGGCATTCGCGCGGGCGGCAGTGCGGAGCCGACCAGCGAGCACACCGTCTCCGAAGGCGGTCACTACCTCCACATGAACGGAAAGGCGGTCGCCGCCTATTTCCATGACGTCTTCCCGCGCATCGTCGAAACGCTCGTCCAGTTGTCCGGCCTGCCCCTGACCCAGATCGACCTGGTCGTTCCGCACCAGGCCAACCCCCGCATGCTGCGCACCCTGAGCCGGGGGCTGGACATCTCGCCCGCGCAACTCGTCGTCACGGCGGACACCTTCGGCAACACGGGCGCGGCTTCGATCCCCATGGCCCTGTACGTGGCGCGGGCCGAGGGCCGTCTCAAGCCGGAGAGCACCGTGCTCCACGCCGCGGTCGGCGCGGGGATGACCTGGGCCGGAACGGTACAGCGCTGGCTGTAGCGCGCCCAACACGGCCGGCGTCCGGACCTGTTGGAGCCGGAGGCGGGCTCCCTCGGCAGGCGACCTGGCCGCCGGGTCGGGCCCGGACCCGGGGGATAGCCCCCGGGCAAACCCGGAGGAAGCCACCAGCGTGGTCCGCGCCGGGCCTGAGCCATGATCGTTTCACCCCTCCGGGGAACGGGAACGAGCCGAGGAGTTCAGCATGACCACGCACCACGAGGCGATCGGCCGACGGAGGCTGCTCGCCGTGACGGCCGGGGTCGCCGCCACGGCCCTCCTGGCACCCAGGGCCTCGGCCGCGACCTCCACACCCGGCCCGCCGGCCCCCGCCGGGGCGAGGGAGCAACAGGCGGCGCTCCGCGCGCTGGAGCACGCCGCGCATCCCCTGCGCTCGACGGAGCCCGGCGGCAACACCATCGACCTGCGGGCGTTGGACGCCATGATCGGCGGCGCCAAGGTGGTCGGACTGGGTGAAGCGACCCACGGATCGCACGAGTTCTTCGCCATGAAGCAACGCGTCTTCAGCCACCTGGTCGAGGAGCAGGGCTTCACCACCTTCGCCCTGGAGATGAGCTGGAGCGCCGGTCTGCGGATCGACGAGTACGTCCAGGGCGGCCCCGGTGACGCCCGGCGGACGGCCAAGGAGACATTGACCGGATCTCCCTGGGAGCGCGAGGAGTTCGTCGACCTCATCGCCTGGATGCGGCGGTACAACGACCGCCACCCCGGCCGCAAGGTCCGCTTCATGGGCAACGACATCGGGGCTCCGCGGCTCGGCGACGCCGTCTTCGACCGGGTCGTCTCGTACGTCCGCGCGAACCGCCCGCAGGACGTCGCGCGCCTGGAGGCGCTGTACGCGGGCCTGCGCCCCCTGGACGACGTCTTCGCGTACCTCCGCAAGCCCGTTGCCGAACGGCGCCTCGACGCCGCCACCGCCCAGCAGGCGTTCGATCTGGTCGCCGCGTCCAAGGGGGCCGGGGACGACGCCTACGCCTGGGCCGAGCAGCACGCCCGGAGCATCGCCCAGACCTTCGCGTTCGCCTCGCTCGACCTGTCCGACCCGGCATCCGTCTCCGCCGCGCAGCACTTCCGCGACCGGGTCATGGCCGACAACACCGCCTGGTGGCACCGCCGCACCGGGGACAAGATGCTGCTCTCGGCGCACAACGGCCACGTGGGCTATCTGGCCAGCGACCCGGTGATGTACCCCACGACCCAGGGCGCCTTCCTGCGCGGGGCCCTCGGCCGGGACTACGTCGCCGCCGGCTTCACCTTCGGGCGCGGCGCGTTCCTCACCGCGACCACCCTCGGCAGCCCCTGGCGCGAGGTCGCCGTCCCCGCGGCCACTCCCGACATGCAGGAATACACCCTCGGCAGGGTGCGCTACCGCGACTACTACCTCGACCTGCGCACCCTGTCCGCCGCGGGCCGCAGCTGGCTGAGCACACCCCGCCCCACCTACGAGGCCGGCTCGTCCTTCACGAAGGACCCGCTCCCCACCCTCGCCCTCACCGGGACGTACGACGTCCTCATCCACCTCGACCGGGTCCACGCGGCCACCAGCCTCTAGAGCGCCGCGCGGCGCCACCCAGGGGGCGGCGCCGGTCACTGCACTAGCGCAGGTGCCGGGCGAAGAAACGGGCCCCGGGGTCGAGCTCGAACTGCGGGACGCCGGTGTGCCCGCCCATGTTGGCGTGCAGCGTCTTTTCCTCGGAGCTAAAGGCGTCGAAGAGGTCCAGGGCCGCCTGGCGGTCGTTGCCCTCGTCGTCCCACTGGAGCAGGACGTGCAGCGGAATGGTGACCCGCCGGGCCTCCTCGAACATGCTGGCGGGAATCAGGCTCCCGGCGAAGAAACCGGCGGCCACGATGCGCGGCTCGACGGCCGCGAGCCGGACGCCGATGGAGATGACTCCCCCCTCGTACCCGACCGGACCGCCGATCTCGGGAAGCAGCAGGACTGCGTCCAGGGCGGCCTGCCATTCCGGCACCGACTTCTCGACCAGCGGGAGGATGAGGGCGTCGATGATGTCGCCCCCGACCGGCTCGCCGGCCGCCATGGCCCGTCGCAGGTCGGCCCGCGCCCGCTCGGCGACGTCCCAACCGGGCCGGTCACCGCTGCCGGGGAGCTCGATGGTGGCCGCGGCGAAGCCGTACTCCGTCGCGTAGTGCCGAGCCCGGCCCACCAGCCGGGAATACATCCTGCGCAGTCCGAGCGGGGGGTGGCCGATCAGGATCAGCGGCGCCGGTGCGGAGGCGGGCGTGGGCGCAGGCGTGGGGGAGGGCGTCCAGAGGATGCCGGGGATCTCCCCGAGGGTGAACTCGCGTTCGAGAACGCCGTCGGCGAGGAGCTGTTCAGAAGTGAATCGCATGGTCGTGCCTTTCGGGAATGCGCGTGAACGGCGCTCCCGGACGACCTATCGCCCGACCATGACCCCGCGAGGGAGCACCCATGTCGTTACTGGTTCCACGGGTACCACCTCCTCGTCCATCGGCACGGTCACCGGAAACATAACAGCGACCGGGGCGCGCTCCAACCCGTTTTCCCGGGGCGGTCGTGGAGGTGGCGTGGCGATGAGTTTTTCCGGTCCGGACGGTCTTACCTGTGATGACGACACAGGAGGAACGCATGGCGCAGTTGCTGAGGGTCCAGAACTTCAACGTCTCCCGGGACGGGATCGGTGCGGGAGAGGACCAGACCCTGGAGCGGCCGTTCGGGCACGTGGACCCCGGGCGGTTGTTCGCCTGGGCCGGTGCCACGGCGAGCTGGCCCATGCGCACCGATCCCGGGGGCAGCAGGGGCCTGGACGACTACTTCACGCGGGACTACGCCCGCAACATCGGTGCGGAGATCATGGGCCGCAACAAGTTCGGCCCCCAGCGCGGGCCCTGGCTCGACCACGACTGGCAGGGCTGGTGGGGTCAGGAGCCGCCCTTCCACACCCCGGTGTTCGTGATGACCCACCACGCGCGCCCCTCTCTCACCCTGTCCGACACCACGTTCCACTTCGTCGACGGCGCCCCCGCCGCCGTCCTGGAACGGGCTCGGGAGGCCGCGCAGGGCAAGGACGTACGGCTCGGTGGTGGGGCGAGCACCATCCGCCAGTTCCTGGACGCCGACCTCGTCGACACCCTGCACGTGGTGGTCTCCCCGTGGGAACTCGGGACCGGCGTACGGCTGTGGGAGTCACCCGACGAGCTGCTCGACCGCTTCCACCTCGAAGTGGTTCCCAGCCCGAGCGGCGTGAGCCACCACCTGTTCTGGCGCAAGTAGCCGGTTCCGTTCGGGCGGGGGCCGGGCCGTATCGGGTGGGGCCCGGCCGTCGCCGATGGCCGGTCTGTGGTCTGGACCAATTCATCGGGCCCGTCGCAGACTGGCCCGATGAACCCGTCACGGACCACCTCGTGAGCACGCCCCGGACCGGCGAGCTGCCGCTGCACCGGCTGGAGGTCCCGCTGCCGCACCTCCTGCCCTTCGCCATCGGATCGTTCGACTCCATCGGGCCCCTCTCCCGCGCGAACTTCCCCCACCGGCACGCGTTCTACGAGATCGTGCACGTCACCGGCGGCACCGGCGCGCACGTTCTCGACCTCGTCCACCGGCCGTTGGAGCCGCCGCACCTGTGCGTGATCACGCCCGGGCAGGTCCACCACTGGGAGGCCGCCGACGGACTCACCGGCCACGTCATGCTGTTCAACGAGGACTTCCTCCTCTCCCACCCCGACGACGCCACCGCGCTGGACCAGCTGGCCGACCGGCCCTGGCTGCGCCTGCGGGACCGCCAGGACGGGATAGCGGACCTGCTCGCGGAGATGGAACGCGAGTACCGGGCCCTGCGCGAGGGGTACGCCGGGGTGCTGCGCGCCTACCTCCACATCCTGATCGTCCGGGCCCTGCGCAACTGCGAGCCGGGCCGGGAGCGGGGGCCCGCGGCAGCCGGCCGGGCCGTCGAACTCGCCGCCGCCTTCACTCGCCTGATCGCCGCCAAGGGCGGGGCGGAGTCCTCCGTGGCTTCCTGCGCGAAGGAGCTCGGGGTGTCGGCCGGCCATCTGCACACGCTGGTCAAGGCGGCCACCGGCCAGACGCCGGGCCGGTTGATCCGCCGCCGGCAGACGCTGGAGGCCAAGCGGCTGCTCGCCCGTACCGACCTCACGGTCAGGCAGGTGGCACGGGACACGGGCTTCGCCGACCCCGCGTACTTCTGCCGGTTCTTCCGGCGGGAGACCGGCCTGAGCCCCGGGGACTACCGGGCGGCGTTCGACCGGGGGACCGGGCCGACGGGTGGAGGAATTCACCACGATCCCCGGATCCCGTCCATCGCTGCCGCCGCGACGGGAACCGTAGGTTGACGCCGACGGGGCCGGGTGCCGACCGGGTGCGTGTCCCCCGACCCGGGCCGCGCCCCACCGCAGCCCGGCGTCCGGCCCCGCACCCGTCGGACCACCGACCGTCGTTTCGCCGCCCGTCCTCCCGCCCCACGCGTGTGAAGGAGCCGACCCATGCCCAGCCCCGGAGAGCAGGACACCGCCGATCCGTCCCGGTCCGCATCACCGGACGCACCCGTCCCCGCCCCTGCCGGCAGCCCGAACCGACCGAGCCGGCTGAGCCGCAAGAACTTCCTCAAGGCGGCCGCCCTCGCCACCGCCCCGCTGCTCATCGGTGGCGGCGTGGCCCTGGCCCGCGACCAGGGAGGAGCCGGCGCCGCACTCGAACTGACCCCGACCTGCGACGACGGCGACCACCCCACCGTGCCCCAGACCGAGGGCCCCTACTTCAAGCCGAACTCCCCGCTGCGCACCTCCCTGGTCACCGCCTCCACCCCCGGCACCCGGCTCACCGTCAGCGGTTACGTCTTCGGCCGGGCCTGCCGGCCGATCGAGGGCGTCCTGCTGGACTTCTGGCAGGCCGATGTGAACGGCGCCTACGACAACACCGGATTCGGGTTCCGCGGCCACCAATTCAGCGACGCCCAGGGCGTGTTCCGGCTGGCCACCATCGTGCCGGGTCTGTACCCGGGGCGCACCCGGCACATCCACGTCAAGGTCCAGGCCCCGGGGCGGCCGGTGTTGACCACCCAGCTGTACTTCCCGGGGGAGCCGCGCAACACCACGGACTCGATCTTCGACGCCCGGCTGCTGATGAACGTGCGCCAGGCCGGACCGGGGAAGGAGGGCACCTTCGACTTCGTCCTGGACGTCGCGCAGACGCCCTCGCCCTCGCCCTCGCCCACGGCGACCCCGCCCGGCCCGAGCACCCCGCCCTCCGGCACCTGGGCACCGGGAACCGCCTACCGGGCCGGTGACCGGGTCACCTACGGCTCGACGGCGTACACCTGCATCCAGGCGCACACCGCCGTGTCCGGTTGGGAGCCCCCGAACGTCCCGGCCCTGTGGCGCCGCGACTGACCGGCCTGCCCGCGCGGGCCGCCCCCGAGCGGCCCGCCCCGAGCGATCAGCGCAGGCCGGCGAAGAGGTCGGTCTCGGGCACGGGGGTGCCGGTGGTGTCCTGAACGCGCAGGAAGGTCTCGACGCCCATCAATTCGGCGAACCTCTCCTTGCCCATCCTGAGGAAGAAGATGTTCTCGCCCTGGCTGGCGTGCGCGGCCAGGGCGTCGAACTTCTGGCCGCTGTACGCGGTGGTGTCCACCCAGGTGGTGATCTCGTCGTCGGGGAGGCCGATCTCGGCCAGCGCGGCGGTCTCGGCGGGGTCCGGCGCCGGCCTGTCCCCGTGGAGCTCGCGCATGATCTCGCCGAACCGCTGCATCCCCGAGCGGGGCATCGTCGTCCAGTAGACCTTCGGGCTCAGGTCGGTGAGCTCCAGCGCCGCCATCGTGATGCGGTGGGCCTGGATGTGGTCGGGGTGTCCGTAGAAGCCGTTCTCGTCGTAGGTGACGACCACGTCGGGCCGGTAGTGCCGCATGAGGTCGGCGAGCCGGGCGGCGCCCTGCTCCACCGGCGTCTGCCAGAAGGAACCGGGGGCGTCGTTGCTCGACCATCCCATCATCCCGGAGTCGGCGTAGTCCAGCGTCTCCAGGTCGCTGATCTTCAGGACTTCGCAGCTCGCTTCGAGTTCCTTGCGGCGCAGCGCGGCGACGGCGGCCGGATCGTGCTGGGCATCACCGGGCTTGGCCCCGTCGATCCCGTCGCCGCAACCGCCGTCGGTACACGTCACGAGGACCGTGCGGATGCCTTCCGCCGCGTACCGCGCGAGGACCCCGCCCGTTCCGGTGGCCTCGTCGTCGGGATGGGCGTGCACTGCCATGAGCGTCAAGGGCCGGTCAGTCATGGGGAAGTCCTCCTGCGTCAATACGTCGTGTTCCGAACATGGTGGCTCAACCCGGTCGAGGGACGCACACGCGGGGTGGGTGAGGGGCGTCGGCCACCCCGGCCCGGTAAGCGGGGTTCGAGACTCCTTCTAGATGTGGCTGCCAGATTGGCGGTCGGACCCACACCGCTCCCCACAGAGGAGAACCAGATGCCCACGCTCGCCCCGAACTCGATGCCGAGATCGCCGCGCCGCTGACGGACCTGACCGACGACCTCTTCGACATCGACGTGCGGATCGAGGTCGACACGACGCGACCCGAGGCCGGCTTCACCAGCATCAGCTGCAGCTCCTGCCTCCAGAGCATGTGTTGGTGCTGAGGTAGGCGGCCGGCGGCCCCGGGCCGCCGGCCCCCTCGCCCGTCCCCTCGCTCCGTACCCTCCCTCACCCGCTCGTCCGATTCGCCGCCAACGTCAGGGGACCGGTCCCGATGCCGCCGAAGGCCGCGCACCGCCCGTATTTCCGCGCCGCACCCGTCGCCCTGCTGCGGGCACCGGCACGCGGCGCCCTCGAAGGGCCCGTCCGTACGTCCCCCGACGGCGCGCCCGGCAGCCGCTCGGCCTGCGAGCAGCTCCTGCGCACGGCGGCGGGCGACGCCCCGTTCATGGAGGCCCTGTACGTCGCCAGCGCCTCGCTGGCGCGGCTCGTCGAGTCGAGCACCGAGCCCGGGGGACTGGCCCCGCGCACCGACGGCCAGCTGCGCAAGGCCGCGCTGTCCGTGGTCCGTTACGAGGCCAGGATGCGCTCCCGCTGCACCCCCTTCGGGCTGTTCGCAGGGGTCGCCCCCGTACGCATCGGCACCTCGGCGAAAGTGTCCTGGCCGGAGCCCGCTTCCAGTCGCACCCGGGTGGATCTGGACTGGCTCTCCCGACTGATCTGTCAACTGGAGCTGGACGGCTCGCTGTTGCCGCACCTCACCGTGCACGCACACACCGGGGTGTTCCCGCGCGGCGGCCGGCTCGTCATGGCCACGCCCTCCAACCCCGGCACCGGCGCGGGCGACGCCGCCCGCAGCGAGGTGTCCGTACGGGTCACTCCCGTGGTCACCGCCGCCCTCGAACTGGCCTCGTCCCCGGCCGGCATCCGCGCGCGCGAGGCGATCGCCTCGCTCGAACGAAGCTTCCCCACGGCCCGGGCCGGCGCCGTCGCCGGACTCCTCGCCACACTGGTCCGGCAGGAATTCCTCGTCACGGGCCTGCGGCCGGTGCTCGACGGCAGCGATCCGCTGACCCACCTCATCGGGGTGCTCGCCGGCGCCCAGGAGTCGGCCGGCGCACCGCTCCCGGTCCTGACCGGGCTCCGGGAAGCGGCCGCGGCCCGGGACCGGGGCGACGCGGCCGCGCCCGGGGAGCGCCGCGCGGCGCTCGCCGCGCTCGAAGCCGCACTGCGCGGGCTCGGAGGGGCGCGGGAGGACGACCGGCTCGTCCACGTGGACCTGGCCCTGGGCGCCGACGTGCGGCTGCCGCAGCCCGTGGCCGACGAGGCCGCCCGCGCGGTGGACGTCCTGTGGCGCCTGTCGCCGCCGGGCCCCGGAATGCCCGCCCTCCGCTCGTACCACCGCGACTTCATCGAGCGCTACGGCACCGACCGGGTCGTCCCGGTCCTCGAACTGCTCGACGACACGGTCGGACTGGGGGCGCCCGCGGGCTACGAGTGGCCCGCCTCCTCGCGCACCGAGGATCCGCACACCGCGCCGGAGCGCGCCCGTGACCTGCTGCTCGGCCGCCTGGCCGCGGCCGCGGTCCGCGCCGGCGCCCGTGAGCAAGCCGGTGGGGGAGCCGGCGACGGGGCCCCCGAGGTGGTCCTGGACGACGACCTCGTGGCGCGGCTCATGCGCGGCGAGCCGGATCCCGCACGGCTGCCGAGGTCCTGCGAGATGTTCTGCGCGCTGGTCGCGGATTCCGAAGAGGCGCTCGACCGCGGGGACTTCCTGCTCGTCGCCGGGCCGGGCCCCGCGCCCGCCGAGGCCGGAGCGACGTTCGGCCGGTTCGCGGGGCTCACCGGCGGCATCACCGAGGAACTGGCCGCCGCCGTGCACCGGGACGTACCCGGCGCCGCACACCTCACCGTCGCGTTCCAACCGCGTACCGCACGGGCGCTCAACATCGCGAACAGCCCGCGCACCGCCGGACGCCAGGTGGCCGTCGGGCTACCGCCGGACCCGAGCGCGCACGCGGTACGGCTCGACGAGATCGGTGTCGCCGGGAACGCCGACCACCTCTACCCGGTCCACCTGCCCACCGGTCTGAGGCTGCTCCCACACACCTCGCACGCCCTCGACCTGCGCGGTCAGGCGCCCAACGCCGCCCGGTTCCTGCTGGAACTCGGCCGGGACGGCATCCGTATGTGCACCCCCTGGGACTGGGGCCCGGTCAGGACCGCTCCCTTCATGCCGCGCGTCCGCTACGGCCGCACGATCCTCTTCGCCGCGACCTGGCGCCTCGACGAACTGGCGGAGCACGCGGTCCACGGACCGGCCGCGTGGTCCGCCGCGGTGGCCCGGTGGCGCGCGCAGTGGGGCGTTCCGCGGCGGATCGTACTGAGCCGGCTCGACCACCGGCTGCGCCTCGACCTGTCCGACGCCTGGCACCTGGAGGTGCTCCGGGACGCGCTCGCCAAGGACGGCGACCTCCTCGCCACGGAGGTCCCCGGAGGCGGGGAACGCACCGGCGGCTGGCTCCGCGACCCGGACGGCGCGTCCCGGCCGGCCGAACTGGCGCTGGCCTTCACCGGCGCCGACGAACCGGTGGCGCCGCGCGCGGCACGGCCCGCGGGTCCGGCGCGCACCGCGGGTCCGGCGCGCACCGCGGGAGCGCGGTCATCGGAGGTGGGCGGCGAATGGCTCTACGCCAAGCTCTACCTCCCCGAACGGCACGTCCCCGCCTTCCTCGTCGAACGGCTCACCCCGTTCCTGGCCGGCCTGCCCGCCGAGTGCGGGGATCTCGTGGACCGGTGGTTCTTCATCCGCTACCGGGACCAGGAGGACCACCTCCGGCTGCGTTTCCACGGCCCCGCCGGGCCGCTGTGGGAGCGGCTGTTGCCCGCCCTGCGCGCCGCGGTCCGGGAGTGGACCGCAGCGGGCCTGATCGGGCGGTGCGTCCTGGACGCCTACGAGCCCGAATGGGAGCGATACGGCGGACCGCGGGCCCAGGAGGCCGCCGAAGGCTTCTTCGCCGCCGACAGCCGCGTGGCCCTGGCCCTGCCGCGCGCTGCCCGCGGCCAGGCGGCCGATGGGCTCCGGTGGGCACCGGAGACCCTCGCCGCGATGTCGATGGCCTCGATCGCCCAGGCCTTCGGCCCGCCGCCCGACCCCGCGCCCCTGCACGCCCCCGACCCCCCTCGCGCCACCGGCGGCCCGTCCGCGCGGGAACGGTACGGGCCCCAGGAGCCGGGGGCCGCCTGGCTCGCCGCCGACACGGCGGGCCACGACCTCCCGCAGGGGTTCCGGGCCGACCGGGCACAGTGGCTGCGCCTGGTCGACCCGGTCGGCGGGTGGCCCGTGCTCGGGGGAGACCCGGCCGGACGCGAGGTGCTCGCCGCGCTGAACGACCAGGCCGCCCGGCTGCGCGCGTACCGGGAGGTCCTCGACTCCCTCGCCGACGCCGGCGAGAGCTGGTCGCCGTTGCCCCGCGTGCTCGCCGGCCTCCTGCACATGACCTGCAACCGCCTGCTCGGCCCCGACCGGGACGCCGAACGGCGGGCCTACGCCGCCGCCCGCTCCTGCCTGACGGGCAACGCCGACCGAAGGAGGCACCAGCGGTGACCACGGCCACCACCCTGATCGAGTCGGCCGTCGCACGGGTGGCGGACGCACTCGCCGATCCCGAGGCACTCGTCCGGCATCGCGGCCAGCGCGGGGACCCGGTGTCGCTCGAAGGGAACGCCGGCGCGGCGCTGTTCCTCGCCGAGCTCGCCGGTCGCGATCCGGGCCGGCTGCCGGCCGCCCACGCCCAGCTCTCGGTGGCCGCGCGGGCCCTGGACGGGACGGCCTCGGCGGGGCTCTACCACGGCCCCGCCGCGGTACTGGCGGCCGCGCAGGCCTGTGCGCGACGCGGCGGGCACTATCCGCGGCTGCGCCACCAGTTGACCGAGCACCTGGCGACCCGGCGGCTGGCCCGGATCGCCGCCGCGCCGCCCCGCGCGGGGGTGGACTGGACGACGTACGACGTGATCGCCGGCGCCGCCGGCACCGGGCGGCTGCTGCTCGGCGCGGTGGCCGAAGGGGATCCCCAGGAGCGGGCCGCGGCCGAACCGGCCCTGCGGGCCACCCTCACCCGACTCACCGCCCTGTCCCGGCCGGTGACGGTCGACGGCCACCGGGTCCCCGGCTGGTGGGTGCCCGGCCCGCTCCAGGCCACCCCCGCGGACCAGGAGCTCTTCCCCCGCGGGGACTTCAATCTCGGTCTCGCCCACGGCATCGCGGGCCCGCTGGCGCTGCTCGCCCGCTGCGCCGAAGCCGGGGTCACGGTGGACGGGCAGCTCGATGCCGTCCAGCGGATGGGCCGCTGGCTCGCGGACCGGGCCGACCGCGATGCGGCCGGTCCCTACTGGGAGCCGCGGCTGGCCTTCGACGACGAAGTCGTGCGGAGCGCGGGCGGCAGTACTCCCCCCTCCGCCCACGCCGCCGCGGCCTCGGGCGGGGCATGGTGCTACGGAGCGGTGGGCATCGCGAACTCGCTCGCCGGGGCCGCCCGGCTCACCGGAGAGACCGGCTGGCACCGGCTCGCCCTCGACGCCGCCCGCGCGCTGCTGCGCCGTCCCGACACCGAGCACCACCTCAAGGGCCCCACGCTGTGCCACGGCCGGGCCGGTCTCCTCCAGGGCCTGTGGCGGCTGGGCCGGCTCACCGGGGACCGGGAACTGCTCGATCGGACCGCACCGCTGGCCGAGGAGCTGGCCGCCCTGGCGGAACCGGAGGCACCCTTCGGATTCCGTCACCTGGCACCCGTACGGTCCGACCGGGGCTGGGACCGCGCGCAGCCGCTGCGGGCCGTGGACAACGGCGGGCTCCTGGAAGGGGCGGCCGGGGTCGCGGCGACGCTCCTGTCGCTGCTGCCCGGGGGAACCGGAAGAGCCGGAGGAGTCGAGGACGGCCCGCACTGGGACCGGGTGCTGCTCCTGTCCTGACGCGCACACCCGACCGCCCGCACCTCACCCCGCACCTCGCCCCGCGCCGCCCGTACGAGGAGACCCACCATGAGTTCTGGCACCGCCACGGCACGCGACCTCGTCCCGCTGCCCCGGGGGCAGGTCCTGATGGTGGGCACGGGCGCCTTCGACGTGGTGAAGATGCCGACCTGGGTGATGTGGCTGAGGGTGACCTGCGGCTGGTCGGTACGGGTCTGCCTGACGGCGTCCGCCGATCTCCTGGTCTCCCGCCGGGCCCTGGCGGCCGCGGCCCAGGCACCGGTCAGCGGGCCCGAGTGGGACACCGAGCAGGGCCGGGTGCCGCACCAGGAGCTGGCGGAGTGGGCCGACCTGGTCCTGGTGCTGCCGGCCACCGTCAACTTCATCGGGAAGTGCGCGGCGGGCATCGCGGACGACCTCGCGCTGACCACGGTCATGAACACACTGGCTCCCGTGGTCATCGGCCCGTCGATCCCGGCCACCGCGCTGCGCCGCCCGGCGGTCCGACGGAACCTGCGCACCTTGGCGGAGGACGGCTTCCACGTGGTGCCCCCCGGAGCGGGCACCTCCGTACACGAGGGCAGGAGCACCGACGGTTGGGGGAGCGAGCTGGGGTCCGCGCTGGAGTGCGCGGCGAAGGCGTTCGCCGAGCTCCGGGAGGCCTGACGCGCGCCGCCGCCCGCGAGGGGACGGTCCGGTCCCGGCGGGCCATTGTCGCCGCGTCACCACGCGAGTACGGTGCGTCGCGGAGCTGGTGCCGGGGGGGCGTCCGCCGCCCGGACGCCCGAGGGGGAGGCATCCGTGTACGTACAGATCGGCACGACCAAGTACCCGCCCGCCGACATCGCCATCCGGCGCAAGGCGCTCGACCAACTCGGCGACGGGCTCGGCGAGGGCGGCCACGCCGCCTCGCTGGCCTTCCTCTTCGGGGTCCCGGGCAGCGCCTGGACCTTCCCGAACGAGAACGCCTTCTTACGGGCGCTCAACATCTTCGAGGCGGCGCCGATCGAGCAGCGCACCCCGCAGACCCTGCCCAACATGCTGACCGTCGCCCGCCGTCCGGCGAGCGTGCCCCTGCCCGGCGGGACCGTCACCCTGATCGGCACCCGGTACGCGAGCGCGGCCGCGCTCGCCCTGGCACCGGCCGTCACCGGCCTCCTCGCCCTCGCCGCGACCATCCGCCACGCGGGCCTGCTGGCCCTGGCGAGCGATCCGCTCAACGGCTACGCCTTCCCGACCTGGGCCGCCGCGACCACCGCCCTCGGCACCTGGAACGGCCAGGGCGCGGTCCCGCCCGCGGCGCTGGCCTTCCGGGTCCCCGTGCGACCCCCGTCGGTGCTCGTGCGCTACGACCCGTCCAGCGTGGTGACGGGGGCACAGGACATCGTCGACCATGAGCGCCGCTACACCTACGCCTGGGGCACTTGCGGGATGACGGGCGAGCACATGACGGGCCGCCTCCTCGACCTCGGCGGGGACATCCAGCGCGAGGCCGAGACGACCTACGGACAGGGGCAGGGAGCCGCGCTGCGCCAGCTCCTCCTCACCCCCGTGACGGTGCGCACCGTCTACGAGATCTTCAATCCGATGCTGCACCACTTCATCGTCGAGAAGCGCCCCTCCGACCAGGGCGCCGTCCTCCAACAGGGCTACATCGGTGCCTACACGGCCCCGTGGTGGGCGGGCCTCACCACGGAGGGGATGAGCCTGCGCAAGCCCGACGACCAAGAAGCCCTGGCGGCGATGCGCACCTACTGGGGCGGCGGGCGCACCGTCGACCTCGGGACGCTCGGCACCCGACTGGGGGCCTTCCTCGCCGAGCCCAGGATCAGCACGGTCGGCAGCACCACCGCCTGGCGCCAGCTGCCGTTCCTCCCGTCGGCGGAGCTGCCTCCGATGAACGAGCCGGCGGCGTGGGTGGTGCGCACCTGGTCGGTGGCCGATCCGCAGACCGTCTTCGACACCGTCGAAACCCGTCTGAACGGGGGCTACCCGCAGGAGTGGGTGACCCACACCGTGATGCGGGAAGCCGCGGAGTACCAGGCCCGGATCGCCGTGGTCCGCGCCTCCCTGCGCACATAGGGGGCCGGCGCCCGGGCGCGCACCTAGGCGCCCGGGGCGCCGGACGTGATGAGCACCGCCAGCGCGGCCGCGGAACACTCAAGTGCGCGGGTGGACATGCGCATCGTCGTACCTCCTGGTGGGGGGAAGGGAACGGGGGAGCGGCGCCCCGCTCCCGAACAGACGGTCGAGTTCCTCGTGGAACCCGGGGAAGGTCTTGGAAACGCACGCGGGGTCATCGAGGACGATGCCGGGGACGCGCAGGCCCAGAACGGAGAAGGACATCGCGATCCGGTGGTCACGGCGGCAGCCCAGGGCGGCGCCGGCCACAGGAGTACCCGGGTGCACGGTGATGCGGTCCTGTGAGGTCTGCGTGCGAATGCCCAACAGCGCCAGGTTCTCGGCGATCGCGGCGACGCGGTCGCACTCCTTCAACCGGGCGTGCCCGATGCCGGTGATGGTGATCGGTGCGTCGGCGAGAGGGGCGATGGCGGCGAGGGTCATGAAGGTGTCGGAGATGTCCCCCATGTCGACGGTGAACCCCCCGCGCAATGGCCCGTTCCCGGTGACCTCGATCCAGTCCCGGGTCGCGGTCACCCGGGCGCCGGCGCGCCGCAGCACGTCGACGAACGCGCTGTCGCCCTGCAGGCTGTCCGTGCCCAGGCCGCGGACCCGAACGGTGCTCGTGGTGATGGCGGCCGCCGCGAAGAGGTAACTGGCGGTGGAAGCGTCCGGTTCGATGAACAAGTCGGTGGCGGTGTATCCGCCGCTCCGCACGACGATCGTGCTGCCCTCCGCCCGGGCCCGCTGCTCGACGTCGGCGCCGAAACGACGCATCAGCGCCAGGGTCATGTCCAGGTAGGGGCGGCTGACCAGACGGGGGACGTCCACGGTGAGCCGCCCGGTCATCAGCGGGGCCGCCATGAGCATCCCGGAGAGGAACTGACTGCTCAGCCTGGAGTCCAGGGTGACCCGGCCGCCGGGCAACCCGCGTGCGGCCACCGTGAACGGCATGGCGGTGCCGTGGACCTCGGCGCCCAGGTCCGCCAGCGCGTCCAGCAACGGTCGCAGCGGGCGGGCGCGCAGCTGCTCCGAGCCGTGGAAACGGACGGTGCCCCGCCCGGTGGCCACGAACGGCGGCAGGAACCGGGCGGCGGTTCCGGCATCGGCGCACCACACGGCCGCGTCACCGTCCGGACCCGTGCCGGTGCCGGTGACCGCCCAGGCGTCCGCGTCGTCCACCACCGTCGTGCCGAGGGTCCTCAGAGCGGTGCGGAAGGAGAGGGTGTCGTCGCTGACGAGCGGCCCGACGAGGCGACTGCACCCGGGGGCGGCGGCAGCGAGCAGCAGGGACCGGTTGGTGATGCTCTTCGACCCGGGGACACGCGCCCAGACGACCTCCGCCGCGCTCACCGGGGAGCGTCCACGGATCGGTGGTGCGCCGGGGCGGGCCGGGGCGGGGCTGCTGGTCTCATGACGGAACCTTTCGGTCTGCGGAGGCGGCCACCAGCGGGCGGCGGCGATGGCCGGTCGGAGAGAGGGGGAGGCACGATCCGGCCTCGGGGAGGGCATCGGCGGGGGCGGTCCTCAGCGGACGCTCAGGTGATCGAGATAGGCGCGGTGGTTGCGGGCCGTCTCGGCCAGGCAATCCCCGCCGAACTTCTCCAGCGCGGCCCGGGCGATGACTAGCGAGGTGACCGCCTCGGCCACGACGGCCGCCGCCGGTACGGCGCAGACGTCCGAACGCTGGTGGTGCGCCACGGCCGGTTCCCCGGTCGCGACGTCGACGGAAGCCAGAGCGCGGGGGACCGTCGCGATGGGTTTCATCGCGGCACGCACGCGCAACACCTCTCCCGTACTGATGCCGCCCTCGACGCCACCCGCGCGGGCGGTACGGCGCCGCAATCCCCCGGGGCCCCGCTCGATCTCGTCGTGGGCGCGCGAACCCGGTACCCCCGCGAGGGCGAAACCGTCCCCGAACTCGACTCCCTTGATGGCTTGGATGCTCATCAACGCTCCGGCCAACCGGGCGTCGAGCCGACGGTCGTCGTGGACGTGACTGCCCAGCCCCGGAGGCAGCCCGTGGACGAGCACCTCGACGACGCCGCCGAGGGTGTCACCCTCGCGATGGGCTCGGTCCACACGAGCGACCATCGCCGCGGAGGCCGTCGGGTCGAGGCAGCGCACCGGGTCGGCGTCGACCCGCGCGGCGTCGGCGGGGCCCGGCGCCACACCATCGGGGGCCGTCGCTCCACCCAACGCCACGACGTGGCTGACGACGGTGATGTTGTAGGCCTGGTCCAGCAGGGCGCGGGCGATCTCGCCGAGGGCGACGCGCGACGCGGTCTCGCGGGCGCTCGCCCGCTCCAGGACGGGGCGGGCATCGTCGAATCCGTACTTCTGCATCCCGGCCAGGTCCGCGTGCCCGGGCCGGGGCCGGGTCAGCGGAGCGCTGCGGGCCTGGGAGGCCAGCAGCTCGGCGTCGACGGGATCGGCGGCCATCACGGTCCGCCACTTGGGCCACTCGGTGTTGGCGATGCGGACGGCGACCGGGCCGCCCTGGGTCCGCCCGTGGCGGACGCCGCCGAGGATGTCCGTCTCGTCCTGCTCGAAGGCCATCCGGGCACCCCGCCCGTACCCGAGACGGCGCCGGGCCAGGGCGTCCGTGATGGCCCGGGTGGTGATCTCCACCCCGGCCGGGAGGCCTTCGAGGACGGCGGTGAGTGCGGGGCCGTGCGACTCGCCTGCGGTGAGCCATCGCAACGTGCTCAAGGAAGGTCCCGTGTCGTGGCGCGGGGTGAGGGGGCGTACGCTCCGGCGGTTCCGGAACCGGCCGAGTCGGCCTCGGCACCGGCACGGGGCCTGACGGTGGCCCGCTCCCGGTACAGTTCGGCGACCTGGAACGCGAGGTCGAGGGACTGTTCGCGGTTCAGCCGCGGATCACAGGCCGATTCGTAACGCCGGTCCAAGTCGGTCAGCCGGATCGGGGAGCCGCCGCCGACGCACTCGGTGACGTCCTCACCGGTCAGCTCGACGTGGATGCCGCCGGGGTGGGTGCCGAGCGCGCGATGGACCTCGAAGAAGCCGCGGACCTCGTCCAGCACGTCGTCGAAGCGGCGGGTCTTGTGGCCACTGCGCGCCGCGAAGGTGTTGCCGTGCATGGGGTCGCAGATCCACGCGGGCTGGGCTCCGTGTGCACCGACCTTCGCCACCAGTTCCGGCAGGACGTCCCGGATGCCGGTGGCACCCATGCGGGTGATGAACGTGATCCTGCCGGGCTCGCGCTCGGGGTCGAGCTTGTCGATCAGGGCGAGCGCCTCGTCGGGGGTGGTGGACGGGCCGAGCTTGACGCCGATCGGGTTGCGGACCCGTGAGGCGAACTCGACGTGAGCACCGTCCAGTTGACGAGTGCGCTCGCCTATCCAGAGCAGGTGACCGGAGACGTCGTACGGCTGGCCCGTGCGCGAATCGGTACGCGTGAGGGCCGCTTCGTAGTCGAGGAGCAGCGCCTCGTGGCTGGCGAAGACCTCCGAGGAGCGGAACTCGGCCGGAGCGGCTCCACAGGCGGCCAGGAAGGCGAGTGCGGCGTCGATGTCACGGGCGAGGCTGTCGTACCGCTCTCCGATGGGGGAGTTGGCGACGAAGTCCCGGTTCCACTCGTGCACTTGGTGCAGGTCGGCATACCCGCCCGTGGTGAAGGCGCGGACCAGGTTCAGTGTGGCGGCGGACGCGTGGTACATCCGCTTGAGTCGCTCGGGGTCGGGGGTGCGGGACCGCGGGGTGAAGTCGAGGCCGTTGACCGCGTCGCCCCGGTAGGCGGGCAGCTCGACGCCGTCGCGGACCTCGGTCGGGCGCGAGCGGGGCTTGGAATACTGGCCGGCGATCCGGCCGATCTTCACCACGGGCACGGAACTCGCATAGGTCAGTACGGCGGCCATCTGGAGCAGTGTGCGGAGCTTGGCCCGGACCTGGTCGGCCGTGACGGCGTCGAAGGTCTCGGCGCAGTCGCCGCCCTGGAGGATGAAGGCCTCGCCGCGGGCGACCGCGGCGATCCGGTCGCGAAGCCGGTCGCATTCGCCGGCGAAGACGAGGGGAGGGTAGGACGACAGGTCGTGCACTGCCGCGGCGAGCGCATGTGGGTCGGGCCAGAGCGGCTGCTGCGCCGCGGGCCGCAGTCGCCAGGAATCGGATGCGGTGTCGGGTCGGTCGGTCGTCATGGTGGCTGTGTTCTCAATCGGTTTCGGTCGGAGACCATGTGTAGGTATCTCCAAGTCCGCAATCTGTATGCGAGCGAAAGGGGCAGGTGTGGAATTCCTGCATTCGTAACGCCCAAGCCAATGATCGTTGCTGTCGGAGCAGTGGTTGATTTCCGGATCTCCTGCCTGGGCAGGCGCAACTGGCCGTCGGGATGGGAATCTACCGGGAGGCGGTTTGTGGAAGAAGGGTCGAAGGTCCCATGGCTGGCCGGGGATAACGACTTCGTCCAAAAGGACTGGGTGATGGGAGGCCGGAAGGACTATCCACGAGGGGATCGCCGAGAACGGAACCTACAAACCCTTGAGTATTCGAGAGCCCGGATCCAATGAATTGCCTGGATTCAAAGACCCCGGACAAAGGTGCAAGGATCTCTGGGTCGAAAGGACCACATGGCTCTTGGGGAATTCGTTTACCGTTCACCGATTAATCGGAGGGTATGGTTGACGTCGCCGCGCAGGAACCGACCACTCGGACTCCGCGGTTCGCCGGTCCCCGCTGGGAGCCGCCCCCCGCACGGGAGTTGCCGGCCCCGCGCCCGTCCTGTCGCGCGCCTCCACATCGACCTTGGAACTCTGTGCACATGTCTCAAGCACCCCTGCCGGACCTCGCCCCGGAGCCCCTCGGCCACGGGCTCAAGCAGCGCCATCTGACCATGCTGGGCCTGGGCGGCGTGATCGGCGCCGGGCTCTTCGTCGG
>NZ_JBITDP010000012.1:0-224016 GCF_044454405.1 Streptomyces sp. NPDC051555
CTGCAGGGGGGACCCTGTGGGAGAGTAGGACGCCGCCGAACAATTTTTCCGGGAAAGCCCCGCACCTTATGGTGCGGGGCTTTTCTGCGTTCCGGACCAGAAATACGTAGGGTCGGGTGCATGAGCTACGACCTCGTCATCTTCGACAACGACGGCGTGCTGGTGGACAGCGAGCCGCTCTCCAACACCATCCTCTCCGGGTACCTGACCGAGCTGGGGCACCCCACCTCCTACGAGGAGTCCCTGCGCGACTACATGGGGGCCGCGGTGCACCGGGTGCACGACACGATCCTGGAGCGGACCGGCGAGCGGCTGCCCGAGGACTTCGACGACACCCTCCACGCCCGGGTGTTCGCCGCCTTCGCGCGGGAGCTGCGGCCCGTCGCGGGCGCCGTGGAGGTCCTGGAGGAGCTCACCGCACGCGGGATCCCGTACTGCCTCGCCTCCTCCGGGAGCCACGAGCGGATCCGGGTCGGGCACCGCACCACCGGACTCGACGAGTGGTTCGAAGAAGAGTGGATCTTCAGCTCCGAGGACGTCGGCAAGGGGAAGCCCGCCCCCGACCTGTTCCTGCACGCCGCCGCGCGGATGGGCGTCGAACCCGCGCGCTGCGTCGTCGTCGAGGACAGCCCGCTCGGGGTGCGGGCGGCCCGGGCCGCCGGGATGGACGTCTTCGGCTTCACCGCGATGACCCCGGGCGATCGGCTCGCGGGCGCCACCGGCCTGTTCGGCGAGATGAAGGAACTCCCGGGGCTTCTCCAACTCGATATGTGATCGCTCTACCCACGGGTAGCACCCGCGCCTACGCTGAGCCGCCATGACAGCAGACGTGCGGCTGCGCCGTGGACGAGGGTCCCTGGGCTTCAGCTTCTTCGTGCAGGGCGTGACCTTCGCCCTGCTGGTGACCCGGATCCCCGCGATCCAGGACCAGTACGGGATATCCGACGGCCTCCTGCCCGCCTTCCTCGCCGCCGTCCCCGTCCTCGCCGGTGTGGCGAGCGTGGGGACCGAGCACCTGGTGAAGCGGGTCGCGCCCAGCACCGTACTGCGCTGGGCGCAGCCGCTCGTCCTGCTCGCGCTCCTCGGCGCCGGCGCCGGGACGCGGATGTGGCACGTCGCCCTCGCGCTCGGCGCGTTCGGGCTGGCGGTGGGCGCGCTGGACGCCTCGATGAACATGCTCGGGGTCAGCCTCCAGCAGACCTACGGCCGCAGCATCATGCTGGGCTTCCACGCCTCGTACAGTCTCGGCGGGATCGTCGGGGCGTCCGCCGCGTGGGCGGGCGCGCACTGGCACCTGTCCCTCTTCACCAGCTACCTGCCGGCCGTGGTGGTCCTGTTGCCGCTCGCCTTCGTGGGCAGCCGGTACTACGTCGACCAGCGCGCGGCCGACCGGGCGGACACCGGGCCCGCCGAGGCGGCGAAGGGATTGGGCACCGGCGGGTTCAAGCTGCTGCTGCCGCTCTGCCTGGTGATGGCCTGCGCCTACATCGGGGACTCGACCGTCTCCAACTGGGGTGCCAAGTACCTCAAGGACGTGCTCGGCAGCTCCGAGCAGCTCTCCACCGTCCCCTACAACGTGTACATGGTGATGACCCTGATCGGGCGGGCCGTCGGTGACCTCGGGGTGCGGCGCTTCGGCGCGGTGGCCGTCGTGCGCGCCGGGACCGTCATCGCCGCGGGCGGCTTCGCCGTGGTGGCCGGCGCGCCCGGGGCGTGGATCGGGATGCTCGGCTTCACCCTGCTCGGGATCGGGCTCTGCGTGATCGTGCCGCAGACCTTCGCCGCGGCGGGCCGGCTCTTCCCCACCGCCTCCGACACGGCCATCGCGCGGCTCAACATCTTCAACTACGTCGGGTTCCTGGTCGGGGCGCCGCTGGTGGGCGCGCTCGGCGACGCGTGGAGCTACCGGGGGGCCATGCTCGTCCCGATGGCGTTGGTCCTCGTCACACTCCTCTACGCCCGGTCGTTCGCCGCGGAGGGCGCCCGATACGGTGGCGGGCATGAGCGGCGAGTCGGTGACAGGGCTGTTGATGTGGGACGAGGCGGTAACGAAGTATGACTTCGGGCCCAGCCATCCGATGGATCCGGTGCGTCTGGCGCTGACCATGGGCCTGGTGCGTGCCTTCGGGCTCGACCGGGAGGTGGAGGTGCGCGCCGGCAAGGCGGCCGGTGACTCCACGCTGCGGTTGGTCCACCGAGAGGACTACGTCGCCGCGGTGCGGGAGGTCTCCGCCGACCCCGGGGTCGCCGACGGTTCGTACGGTCTGGGCACCGTGGACGATCCGGCCTTCCACGGGATGCACCAGGCCTCGGCGCTGATCGCCGGGCAGTCGGTGGCCGCGGCGGAGGCGATCTGGCGCGGGGAGGCGGCGCACGCCGTGAACTTCGCGGGCGGGCTGCACCACGCGATGCCGGGCGGGGCCGCCGGCTTCTGCGTCTACAACGACGCCGCCCTCGCGATCGCGCGGCTGCTGGAGCTGGGGGCCGAGCGGGTCGCCTATGTGGACGTGGACGTGCACCACGGGGACGGCGTGCAGGCGGCCTTCTGGGACGACCCGCGGGTGCTCACGATCTCCCTCCACGAGCATCCGCGGACCCTGTTCCCGCAGACCGGTTGGCCCGAGGAGACCGGCGGGCCCGCCGCCGAGGGATCGGCCGTGAACATCGCGCTGCCGGCCGGGACCGGGGACGAGGGGTGGCTGCGGGCCTTCCACGCCGTGGTGCCCGAGCTGCTCGCGGACTTCCGGCCGCAGGTGCTGGTGACCCAACACGGCGCCGACACGCACTTCGAGGACCCGCTCGCCCACCTCGCGGTGTCGCTGGACGCCCAGCGGGCCGTGCAGGAGGCCTGCCACGAGCTCGCCCACGCCCACGCGGACGGGCGGTGGCTCGCCCTCGGGGGAGGTGGTTACGCGATCGTGGACGTCGTACCGCGCTCCTGGACGCATCTGGTCGCGATCGCCGCGCACCGGCCGCTCGACCCGGAGTCGGCGGTCCCGGCGTCGTGGCGCGACGAGGCGTACGCGCGGACGCGGCAGTTGGCCCCGGCCCGGATGACGGACGGGCGCACGCCCGAGTGGCGGGAGTGGGAGTCGGGATACGACCCGGCGGACCGGATCGACCAGGCGGTGCTGGCGACCCGGCGGGCGGTCTTCCCGCTGCGCGGGATGCTGACCTGACCGAGCGCCCACAGGGGTGTCCGCGCAAGTGCGACATTAGGCCAACTGTGGGGGGCTTTCCGTGAAGTGATGATCCGTCGGATCGGGTGCGGCAGCATCGGAGGGGTGTTGAGCACCGGCGCCCTGCGTGCGCATCTGCTGGCCGCCCGGTTGGCCGGGCCCGTCGCCACCTCCCGTGAGGAGAGCCTGCGCAGCTACCGGCTGTTCGCCGCCCGTGATCCGCGGGCGCTGCTCGGGCTCGACCCGCGCGGGGGGTGGGCGCAGCCCGATCTGCTGCGGTTGATGGCGGACCGGTGCGGGGTCTCGGCGGATCCCGGGCACGTCAGCGGCCCGGACGTGATCGATCCCGAGCGGACGCTGGCCGGGCTGGACGCCTTCGCGGGGCGGTTGCGGGAGGCGGCGCTGACCCGGGCCCCCGTGCTGTTCGGCACCGGCCATCCGCACCGGCTCCTGGGCTTCTACGCCACATTGGCCGGTGCTTTGTCGGCGGTGGGATGTGTCGTCCTCACCCCGGCGCAGGGGGTGTCCGTGGACATTCCCACTCGCTTCGGCGTACGCACGCACCGCCTTGAGTACGTACGGGGGGTCGCGCTGGTACGGGAGCCGGGCGCGCGTCCGGTGGGGGGCGCCACCGGCGCACACAGTCATTCGCCGCTGCCGGTTCGGATCGCGCTGGGCGCCTTGGCGGAGTCCGGGGGGCCGCTTCCGGAACTGGTGGTGGGGGACCACGGTTGGGTCTGCGGGGCAGGTCAGCTGGGCTTCGCGGCCATCGGGCTGGCGGATACGGACGACCCCGCACCCTTCGTCGGGGAGGCCGAGGGGAGCGTGTGCGCCGTGGTTCCACTTGATGACGCGGTGCGCTCGGATTACTACCGTCCGCTCACCCGGTACGTGTTGGGGCGGGCGGGGCTCGCGGGCTGAGGTGTGGCCGGGACTGGTGCCTGTAGCTCCTCTTCCCCACTCGTATCACCCGCCCCTACTCTGGGGAGTGAGCGTGCGACGACGGGGCGTAACCGGAGGGGAAGCCGGTGCCCGTCATGCGCGGAAGGTCAAAGGTGTGTCATGGCTGCTGGCGAGAGGCCTCTCAGTGAGGTTCAGTTCCTGACCGTGGCGGAGGTCGCCTCGGTGATGCGAGTGTCGAAGATGACCGTGTACCGGCTGGTGCACAACGGTCATCTGCCCGCGATCCGGGTGGGCCGGTCCTTCCGGGTCCCCGAGAACGCGGTCCACGAGTACCTCCGAGAGTCCTATGTGGGGGTGGAGTCGGCCTGAGACTGAACTCCCCGGACACCCTCGGACACCCTCGGATTACGGGCTCAGAGTTCTGGCGGGTAGGCTAGGCCGACGTAGGTCGTGTGGGCCCAGACGCCCCGCACCGATCCCCGCTAGCGCGGGGATGTTCCGAGAAGTGAGCGAGGGTAGTCGTGGGCTCTGTCATTAAGAAGCGGCGCAAGCGGATGGCCAAGAAGAAGCACCGCAAGCTGCTCAAGCGCACCCGCGTGCAGCGCCGTAACAAGAAGTAAACGGCAGCTGTACGTGTTTTCCGCAGCCCCTCCACCATTCTGGTGGGGGGGCTGTGGTGCAGCCGGGGTACGACGAGGGAGGCGCTGAGCAGTGGGGAAGGTCGTGCTCGTGACCGGGGCAGCCCGGCAGCTGGGGGGCCGATTCGTACGCCGGATCCAGCGCGACCCGGAAGTCGAGCGGGTGATCGCGGTGGACGCGAACACCCCGCCGCACCGGCTGGGGTCGGCCGAGTTCGTCCGGACGGACATCCGGCAGTCGGCGATCGCCCGGGTGCTGGCCGAGTACGCCGTCGACACCGTGGTGCACCTCGCGGTCACCGGCGGCGGTGGCGTGGGCGCGGGCGGCGCGGGGAGCGCCGTGAAGGAAACGAACGTCATCGGGACGATGCAGCTCCTCGGGGCCTGCCAGAAGTCCCCGACGGTGCGGCGCCTGGTCGTGAAGTCCAGTACGAGCGTGTACGGGGCGGCTCCGCGGGACCCGGCCGTCTTCAGCGAGACCACCCAACCCAAGTCCTTGCCCGCCCTGGGCTTCGCGAAGGACGCGGTCGAGGTCGAGGGCTACGTGCGCGGCTTCGCGCGCCGCCGGCCCGACGTGGCCGTGTGCGTCCTGCGCTTCGCCAACATCCTGGGGCCCTTCGCGGATTCGGCGCTCGCCGAGTACTTCTCGATGCCGGTCATGCCGACCGTGCTCGGCTACGACCCGAGGCTCCAGTTCGTCCACGAGGACGACGTGCTCGACGTGCTGCGGCTGGCGGCGGGGGAGCCCCGGCGCGGCACCCTGAACAGCGGGACCTTCAACATCGCGGGGGACGGCGTCCTGCTGCTGTCCCAGTGCTCGCGGCGCCTGGGCCGACCCACGATCGCGCTGCCGCTGCCCGCGCTCACATGGGTGGGCTCCGCGCTGAAGGCGGTCGGGGTCACCGACTTCTCGCCGGAACAGACCAGACTGCTCACGCACGGGCGGGTCGTCGAGACCTCGCAGATGCGCGAAGTGCTGGGATTCAAGCCGATGTACACGACCGCCGAGACCTTCGCGGACTTCGCGCGGAGCCGGGGGAACGGGCTGCTGCCGCCGGAGCGGGCGGCGCGGGCCGTGGACCGGGTGGCGGGCGCGCTGAAGGTCGACGTCGCCGTGGCAGGAACCGGGTCCGGAGCCGGATCCGCGGCCGAAGAGGGAGCGCAGCGATAGTGGCGGACGCCAAGGTCATTCCGTTCGACGAGGACCGTCCGCGGCGGCGGGCCCGGCGGGTCCGGGCGGTCACCGCACCCGATGCCGGGGCGGGGCCCGTCGTGGCCGCCGGGTCCGTGGCGGCCGATCCGGACGCGGTGTCGGGCGGGGTGTCCGCCGTGCCCGCGCCGGCCGCCCCGAGCGGGTGGGAGCGGCGGCTCGCGGGCGGGCTGGCCTTCCTGCGGCGCCGGGTCACCGGTGACTACGAGGTCGACGACTTCGGGTACGACAAGGAGCTGACCGACCAGGTCCTGATGTCGGTGCTGCGGCCGGTGTACGACAAGTACTTCCGGGTCGAGGTCAAGGGCATCGAGAACATCCCGAAGGAGGGTGGCGCGCTGATCGTGGCCAACCACTCCGGGACGCTGCCGCTGGACGGCCTGATGATGCAGGTCGCGGTGCACGACCACCACCCCGCGCAGCGGCACCTGCGACTGCTGGCAGCGGACCTGGTGTTCATGCTGCCGGTGGTCAACGAGCTGGCGCGCAAGGCCGGGCACACCCTGGCGTGCGCGGAGGACGCGCAGCGGCTGCTGGAGGCCGGGGAGCTGGTCGGGGTGATGCCCGAGGGCTTCAAGGGGATAGGGAAGCCCTTCGAGGACCGCTACAAGCTCCAGCGGTTCGGGCGCGGGGGCTTCGTGTCGACCGCGTTGCGGGCGGGGACGCCGATCGTGCCGTGCTCGATCGTGGGGGCGGAGGAGATCTACCCGATGATCGGCAACGCCAAGACGGTGGCGCGGCTGCTCGGGATCCCGTACTTCCCGATCACCCCGACCTTCCCGTGGTTGGGGCCGCTGGGGGCGGTGCCGTTGCCGACGAAGTGGACGATCCAGTTCGGTGAGCCGATCGCCACGGACGGGTATCCGCCGGAGGCGGCGGAGGACCCGATGCTGATGTTCAACCTGACGGACCAGGTGCGGGAGCAGATCCAGCACACGCTGTACAAGCTGCTGGTGCAGCGGCGGTCGGTCTTCTTCTAGCGGTCTTCTCCCAGGTGCGCAGGTGCGTCCAGGCGCGTTTTTTCAGCGCGTCGTGGCACGGCGCAGCGCCGGCGGGGCGTGGTGCCCCGCCGGCGCTGCGCCGTGCCGGCCGTTGTCAGTCGGCGTTCTCGCCCTTGATGCCCAGGCCCGGCAGCAGGCCCGGGAGCAGGGGCGGGAGGGTGATCTCCGGGCGCGGGATCTCCGGTGCGACCGGTGGCAGCTGGTCGCCGTTGACCCCGGGCGGGTTGAGCAGGCCGTCGGCGCCGCCGATGAGGCCGCCCGTGCCCGCGGACGGGGAGCCCGAGGGAGACGGCGCGGGAGCCGCGGAGCCGCCGGACGGGCCGGTGCCCGTGGCCGGGGGCGCGGAGTGCTGCTTGCCGCTGGTGCCGGGCTTCGCCGGGGTGCCGGACGTGCCCGGTCCGCGGCTCTGCTCCGGTGGCTTGGGCAGCAGCCCCTGGTACGGCTCGACGTCATCGTCTATGGCCTGGAAGACCGACGTGACCTGTTCTCCCACGTCCGTGAGTTGGACCGGGAGCTTCTCGCGGAGCCTGCCCCACGCGTCGCGGTGGGAGCGGGAGAAGGACGACAGGGTCTGGATCGGACCGAGCGAGCCGTCCCGTTCGTGGGCGGACTGGAGGAGTCGGTGGCCCTCCTCCGCGTCGTGCTTCATGCCCGCGAGGGCCCGGCGGATCTCGCCCAGCACCTCGTGGTCCAGCGAGCCCGGCGACCTGCCGCGCTCCATCAGCCGACGGGCCTCCGACAAGCGGTTCGAGGCCTGGTCGAGATAGAGCTCGCCCCGGTCCGAATCGTCGTCGGCCATGCCCAGCTTGATGTCCTCCATGCCCAGTTTGACCGGGTAGAGGGAGTCACCGGGCAAGGCGTCGGTGCTGGCAGCGGCCACCCCACTGAAGGCTCCCGCGGCCACACCGACCGTGAGGCCGCCTGCTGCGATGCCCTTGGACCAGCGGGAGCGGGGCCGCAATTTCCGGAGCGAGGTCGCCCGGTGGGCGCCGCGACCGGTCCGCTGTTCGGGCACCAGAGGGTCCGAGGCGGCACCGCCCCCCGACCTCTCCTCCATCACCATGGTCTCCATGGCGGCCACGAGCTGCGCTCGTTGCACCACTTTGACGTCGGCGTCCATCTGCGGGCGTGGCATTTCGCCGAGCGCGCTCGCCAGGGCCAACAACCGGTCGCAGTCGGCAGGTTCGGCAGGTGCCTCGGACTGCTCGGCCGCCGGCTCCGGTTCCGAGGGTTCGGACGGGGTCCGATCCTCCAGGGCCTGGGCGAAGGCGTTCGCCCGCCGGTGCGGAGAAACGTTCGCGATCACTGGCGGCACCTCCTCTCGTCATGACGATCGACTCCCCGGGGTGTCCGGAAGGTTGCCTTCCTTGAGCGGATCCACCCTTTCGGGTGATCGCCTTCGGGCAGGGCATGTCCACAGGGAGCCTGCATTCCGCACAACGAGCGACGCGGCACTTGGGTTACGGACGAAGGATGATCGGACCACAGCGTCATGGTCAGCGGGCGTCGTCCGGGAGGAGTCGGGCCAGGGTCCGGACCGCCCGGTACTGCAGGGTTTTGATCGCGCCCTCGTTCTTCCCCATCACCCGGGCCGTCTCGGCGACCGAGAGGCCCTGTAGGAAGCGCAGGGTCACGCACTCCTGCTGTTGGGGATTGAGCTTCCGCACGGCCTCCAGCAGCGCCGCGTTGGAGAGGGACTCCAGGACGGAGTCCTCGGGGCTGCGCTCCACCTCGTTGGCGTCCAGCATCTCGCCGGTCGTGACTTCGAGGCGGAAGCGGCTGGACTTGAAGTGGTCCGCCACCAGGTTGCGCGCGATCGTCACGAGCCAGGCGCCGAAGTCGCGGCCCTGCCAGGTGAAGGTGGAGATGCGGCGCAGCGCGCGCAGGAAGGTCTCACTGGTGAGGTCCTCCGCGGTCGCCTTGCCGCCGACGCGGTAATAGATGTAGCGGTAGACGGTGTCGCTGTACTGGTCGTACAGCCGGCCGAAGGCATCGGCCTCACCGGCCTGGGCGCGCTCGACCAGGTCCATCATCCGGGCGCTGTCGCTGTCCGCGGTGGGACGGCGGGCGGTCGGCGTGGTCGTACCGGTGGCACTGCTTGAACCGGTTGATCCGGCGCCCGCGCGGCCGCGTCTGCCCACGGTCGCTCCGCCATCCGTCAGGGCATAGCAAGGACCTACGGGGCCGAGGCCGGCGGGAACCGAGGCGGCGAAAACGGGGACGGCGTACGCGGTGGGGACGAAGCCACGCAGGTGGTCGAAGACCGTTGCGCGCAGCGTAGCCAGGCCCGAGGCGTCAACCCCGACAGGTGGGTACACGAGACTCCCAGAGGCAGAGCTTCCATCACGTGCAGTGCGGGACCGTTCACTCGTCGTGGCGACGAATGGGCGGTGGCATGCGTTTGAGGAGAATAACGCTTCGTACAGGCAGCACTACACCTAGTTGCTCAAATCACCGGTTCCGTCGCTTCTGTTGCGTGTCCAGGGCATATTCAGTCGCACTCGGTGATCAGATATTGATCACTTCTGCACTCGGAATGGTGGCTTCCGGGGCGGCTCACGACCGAGTCGGGCATGCCGGAATGCCGCGCCCGGAGCGCGGGTAGACGGTGGGAATGCCCGTCGCGGGCCCGTGAGTCGGGCGCGCGGGACGCGGCGGACGGGCGGGACGCCCGTGGTTGCCGCAGGAGGGCCCGCTGAGGGCTACTTGCGGCGGCGGTGCAGGGCGATCGCGGCGGCCGCGCCGCCCGCGATCGCGCCGACCCCGGCGGCCGCCGGGACGCCGACCTTCACGGCCTTGCGGCCGGTGCGATAGTCGCGCAGTCGCCAGTCGTGCGCCCGGGCATGCTTGCGCAGTTTTGTATCGGGATTGATCGCATACGGATGTCCGACCAGTGACAGCATCGGAATGTCGTTGTGCGAGTCGCTGTACGCGGCGCAGTGCGCGAGGTCGAGGCCCTCGGCGGCGGCCAGCGCGCGCACGGCCTCGGCCTTGGCGGGGCCGTGCAGCGGCTCGCCCACGAGGCGGCCGGTGTAGATGCCGTCCACCGATTCGGCGACGGTCCCCAGGGCCCCGGTCAGGCCGAGCCTGCGGGCGATGATCGTGGCCGTCTCGACCGGGGCGGCCGTGACGAGCCACACCTTCTGGCCCGCGTCGAGGTGCGCCTGGGCCAGGGCGCGGGTGCCCGGCCAGATCCGCTCCGCCATGTACTCGTCGTAGATCTCCTCGCCGATCGACATCAGCTCGGAGACCCGGTGGCCCTTGACGATGGACAGCGCGGTGTCGCGGGCGTCCTGCATGTGCTCGGGGTCCTCGACCCCGGCGAGCCGGAACCACGCCTGTTGCCAGGCGAAGCGGGCCAGCTCGCGGCGGCGGAAGAACTCGCGCTTGTAGAGGCCGCGGCCGAAGTGGAAGATCGCGGCGCCCTGCATGACGGTGTTGTCGAGGTCGAAGAAGGCGGCGGCGAGCTCGTCGCCGGCGACCGGGAACTCGGGCTCGACGGGCTCCGGGGCCTCTGCGGCCTCGGTGTCCTCTGCGGCAGCGGTGTCCTGAGCGGCCACGGCGTCCTGTGGGTCCACTGAGTCCAGGGAGAAACCGATCGCGGCCGGATCATCGGCCAGCGCGGTCTTGCGGGCGGCCTCGGCAGAGGCCTCGCCGGCGAGCACGCTCCGCGCGGTGGCGGAGCGCCTACGGGGGGTGAGCCATCCCAGAGCGGCCATGACGCGAGCATAGCCACTGTGTTCGGAACTTCCCGAACCCGCCGGATTCCAGGGCGTGAACAATGGGTGCATGAGCCCTTTGCTGCGCCGCAAGGAAAAGAAGAGTCCGGCCGAGCGGATGGTCACCTTGATCGGTAAGCCCGGGTGCCATCTCTGTGACGACGCCCAGGAAGTGATCGGGAAAGTGTGCGCCGACACCGGTGCGCAATGGGAGAAGAAGGACATCTCGCAGGACGAGGAGCTGTACCGCTTGTACTGGGAGCAAATTCCGGTGGTCCTGATCGATGGCGAACAGCACACCTTCTGGAGGGTGAACCCTGACCGGCTCCGTCGGGCGTTGGAGGGCTGACCCCTTCGCCGGTTACCATCGTGGGCGATTTATGGGGTCTCGGGGGCGTATCGATGAGGGATGTGTGCGGTTTTGCCCCCTTCGGGATTTGAACGGGTTCGGCGCGGCGGTGGTTCCGCGTCGAGGTGCCCGGGGCGCGTGACCCCGGTCACTTTGCTCGGACAAATTGGACACTATCTTTGTGCACGCGTTCACAAAGACATAGCCTGCTTCCGACGGGGTGGTCCTGGGACAAGAGGCCACCTGCAGCCCCGCTCATCCCGCAGGAGCATCGTGGCAACTGGCCGAACTCACCGACCGGCGACCCGCAGCCGAGGTATTCCCGAGGCCACTGTCGCCCGGCTTCCGCTGTACTTGCGCGCCCTCACGGCGCTCTCCGAGCGCTCGGTACCCACGGTGTCCTCCGAGGAACTGGCGGCCGCCGCCGGAGTCAACTCCGCGAAGCTGCGCAAGGACTTCTCCTACCTGGGCTCCTACGGCACCCGCGGCGTCGGGTACGACGTGGAGTACCTCGTCTACCAGATCTCCCGCGAGCTCGGGCTGACCCAGGACTGGCCGGTCGTCATCGTCGGCATCGGCAACCTCGGCGCCGCCCTCGCCAACTACGGCGGCTTCGCCTCGCGCGGCTTCCGTGTGGCCGCGCTCATCGACGCCGACCCGGCCATGGCCGGGAAGCCGGTCGCGGGCATGCCGGTCCAGCACACCGACGAGCTGGAGAAGATCATTTCGGAGAACGGCGTCTCCATCGGGGTCATCGCGACCCCGGCGGGCGCCGCCCAGCAGGTCAGCGAGCGGCTGATCGCGGCCGGAGTGACCTCCATCCTGAACTTCGCGCCGACCGTGCTGTCGGTGCCCGAGGGCGTGGACGTGCGCAAGGTCGACCTCTCGATCGAGCTGCAGATCCTCGCCTTCCACGAGCAGCGCAAGGCCGGCGAGGGCGCCGCCGCGGCCGCGGCCGCCGACGAGGGTGCCGTCCCCGCTCCGCCGCAGCCCGCCGCTACCCGCGCCCCGGCCGCTCCCGCCGCCCCGGCGCGCAAGAGCGGCCCGGAGGGCGACGTACCGGCGGTGATGCCGGCATGAGTCTGCTCGTCGTAGGGCTGAGCCACCGCAGCGCGCCCGTCAGCGTGCTGGAGCGGGCCTCGCTCTCCACCGACGCCAAGGCGAAGCTGCTGCACGACACCCTGGCCGCCGAACCGGCGACCGAGGCGGCCGTGCTCGCCACGTGCAACCGGATCGAGCTGTACGCCGACGTGGACAAGTTCCACGCCGGTGTCGCCGAGCTGTCCACGCTCCTGGCGCAGCACAGCGGTGTCGCGCTGGAGGAGCTCACCCCCTATCTCTACGTGCACTACGAGGACCGGGCCGTCCACCACCTCTTCTCGGTGGCGTGCGGGCTGGACTCGATGGTCGTCGGCGAGGGCCAGATCCTCGGGCAGATCAAGGACGCGCTCGCGCTGGGGCAGGAACTGCACACCGCGGGCCGGCTGATCAACGACCTCTTCCAGCAGGCCCTGCGGGTCGGCAAGCGGGCGCACTCGGAGACCGGCATCGACCGGGCCGGGCAGTCGCTCGTCACCTTCGGGCTGGAGCAGCTGGCCGTGCGGGTGCCGGTGGCCGAGTGGGCCGTGGGCAAGCGGGCGCTGGTGATCGGTGCCGGGTCGATGTCCTCGCTCGCCGCGGCGACGCTGGCGCGGGTCGGGGTGGCGGAGATCGCCGTCGCGAACCGGACCGCTGCGCGGGCCGAGCGGTTGGTGGAGATCCTGCGGGTCGGTGGCGCCGTTGCGCGGGTCGTCGCCATGGCTGACGTGGCCGAGGAACTGACACGAGTCGACGTGGTCGTTTCCTGTACCGGGGCCACGGGGCTTGTCCTGACCGGGGACGACGTCGTCGGGGCGCTGGCCAAGGCCGAGGCCGAGGCCGGGGGTGCCCTGCGGGGCTTCCGGGGCTCCGCCCCGGACCCCGCGCCTCAAACGCCGGCGGGGCTGGATTCGGCGCAGCTGGATGTGGCTGTTCCGCAGGCCGTCGTTGGGAACGCCGAGGTCGTGGCGCGGCTCGTCGCCGCCGCCGCGGCCGGTGGGCGGATCGCCGATGCCGGGGCCGCGCGGACGTTGACCGCTGTCGCGGTGACCGAGCGGGACGGGTGTCCCGTCGGGCTCGACGCGCTCGCCGCCGATCCCGCGCGCAGCGCCGACGGGCGTTCCGCGCTCACCGGGGTCGACGCGACCGCACTCGAACTCCACGGCACCTGGGCCGACCAGGGCGAGGCCGCCGCGCAGCGCCAGCCGCGCCGCACCGGGCGGGCCCTGGACGCGCGGGTCGACGTACGGCTCGCGCTGCTCGACCTGGCGATGCCCCGCGACATCGACGCCGCCGTGCACCGGATCCCCGGCGTGCGCCTCGTCGACATCGAGTCGCTCGCCGAAGCCTCCGCCGACGCGCCGATGGCCGCCGACGTGGACGCCGTGCGCACGATCGTCGCGGACGAGGTGGCCGCCTTCGGGGCGGCCCAGCGCGCGGCGCACATCACCCCCACCGTCGTCGCCCTGCGCGCGATGGCCGCCGAAGTGGTGGCCATGGAAGTGGCGCGGCTCGACGGCCGGGTACCCGATCTCGACGAGCGGCAGCGGGCCGAAGTGACCCAGACCGTGCGCCGCGTCGTCGACAAGCTCCTCCACGCGCCGACCGTGCGCGTCAAGCAGCTCGCGAGCGAGCCCGGCGGCGCCGGGTACGCGGAGGCGCTGCGCGAACTCTTCGACCTCGACCCGCAGACGGTGGCATCCGTCAGCCGGGCTGACGCGGCCGATCCGAAGAACGACGACGACCCAGGACGGGCATCATGAACTCACGTCCCGACCAGCCGCTCCGGCTTGGGACACGGCGCAGCAAACTGGCCATGTCCCAGTCGGGACACGTCGCCGAAGCGGTCCGTGCCGTCACCGGCCGGCCCGTCGAACTCGTGGAGATCACGACGTACGGCGACGTCTCCAAGGAGCTGCTCGCGCAGATCGGCGGGACCGGTGTGTTCGTCACCGCGCTGCGCGACGCGCTGCAGCGGGGCGAGGTCGACTTCGCCGTGCACTCGCTCAAGGACCTGCCGACCACGCAGCCCGACGAGCTGGTGATCGCCGCGATGCCGCAGCGCGAGGACGCGCGCGACGCGCTCGTGGCGCGCGACGGCCTGACCTTCGAGCAGCTGCCCGACGGTGCGCGCATCGGTACCGGTTCGCCGCGCCGCATGGCCCAGCTGAACCACTACGCCCGCGCGCTGGGCAAGGTCATCGAGACCGTGCCGATCCGCGGCAACGTCGACACCCGCATCGGCTACGTGCACAGCGGCGAGCTCGACGCGGTGGTCCTGGCCGCCGCCGGGCTCAACCGGATCGGCCGCGGCGACGAGGCGACCGAGCTCCTGTCGGTCGACAACGTCCTGCCCGCCCCCGGCCAGGGGGCCCTCGCGGTCGAGTGCCTCGCGTCCGACGCGGACCTCATCGCCGCGCTCGGTGAGCTCGACGACCCGTACACGCGGGCCGCCGTCACCGCCGAGCGTTCCCTGCTCGCCGCCCTGGAGGCCGGCTGCAGCGCCCCCGTGGGCGCGCTCGCCGACCTGCTGGCCGACGGGCAGATTGTCAATGAAATGCGCCTGCGCGGCGTCGTCGGAACCCTCGACGGCTCGACGCTGGTGCAGCTGTCCACCACCGGACCCGTCCCCCACTCGTACGAAGAGGCAGTGGCCCTCGGCCGCGAACTCGCGGACGAGATGCTGGCCAAGGGCGCGGCCGGTCTGATGGGGGAGCGATCCCTGTGAACCCCTCACGTCCCACCAATCCCGCCTTCGCGGCCGTTCCGGCGCACGGACAGGTCATCTTCCTCGGTGCCGGTCCGGGCGACCCGGGCCTGTTGACCCTGCGCGCGGTCGAGGCCCTCGCGGCCGCCGACGTTCTGGTCGCGGAGCCGGAGGTGCTGGAAGTGGTCCGTACGCATGCGCGTACGGGCGTCGACACGCCTCAACTGACGGTCGCAGACGAGAAGTCGACGGCCGCCGGGGTCCCGGTCATCCGGGACGCGGCCAATATTGTCATGGAGGCCGCGCGCTCCGGCAGGCGGGTCGTCCGTGCGGTCGCGGGCGACCCCGGCCTCGACGGGAACGCCGCCGAGGAGATGCTGGCCTGCATCAACGAGGGCATCACCTTCGAGGTCGTGCCGGGCGTCGCGAACGCGGTCGGCGTGCCCGCCTACGCAGGTGTGCCGCTGCGCGGCCCGTCCGGCGCGGACGTGCGCTTCGTCGACGCGAAGAACGCCTCATCGCGCTGTTGGAGCGAGGTCGGCGCCAGCGACGGCACGGTCGTGGTCTCCGCGACCCTGGAGACCGTCGCGGCCGCCGCCGCCGAGCTGGTGAGCGCCGGGCGCAAGCCCGACACCGAGCTGACGGTCACCGTGGGCGGTACGACGACCCGCCAGCGGACCTGGACCGCGACCCTGGGCACCATCGCCCAGGTGTTCAAGCAGGGCAAGGTGCTCCCCTCGCCCGAGGGCTCCCGGCCGGTCATAGCCGTGGTCGGTGAGCACGGCGCCGCCGCGCGGCGCGAGGAGATGGCCTGGTTCGAGTCGAAGCCGCTGTTCGGCTGGCGGGTGCTCGTCCCGCGGACGAAGGAGCAGGCCGCCTCGCTCTCCGACCAGCTGCGTTCCTACGGCGCGGTGCCGCACGAGGTGCCGACCATCGCCGTGGAGCCGCCGCGCACCCCGCAGCAGATGGAGCGGGCGGTGAAGGGCCTGGTGACGGGCCGCTACGAGTGGATCGCCTTCACGAGCGTCAACGCGGTGAAGGCGGTGCGGGAGAAGTTCGAGGAGTACGGGCTCGACGCGCGCGCCTTCGCGGGCATCAAGGTCGCCGCGGTGGGCGAGCAGACCGCCGCCGCGCTGGTCGAGTTCGGTGTGAAGCCGGACCTGGTGCCGAGCGGCGAGCAGTCGGCCGCGGGCCTGCTGGAGGACTGGCCGCCCTACGACCCGGTCTTCGACCCGATCGACCGCGTCTTCCTGCCGCGCGCCGACATCGCGACCGAGACGCTGGTGGCCGGCCTGATAGAGCTGGGCTGGGAGGTCGACGACGTCACGGCCTACCGGACCGTGCGCGCGTCGCCGCCGCCGGCGGACACCCGCGAGGCGATCAAGGGCGGCGGCTTCGACGCGGTCCTCTTCACCTCGTCGAGCACCGTGCGCAACCTGGTGGGCATCGCGGGCAAGCCGCACAACGTCACCGTCATCGCCTGCATCGGTCCGGCGACCGCGAAGACGGCGGAGGAGCACGGCCTGCGGGTCGACGTCCTATCGCCCGAGCCGAGCGTCTCGAAGCTGGCGGAGGCCCTGGCCGAGTACGGCGCGGCCCGCCGCGACGCGGCGAAGGAGGCCGGCGAGGTCGTCTGCCGCCCGAGCGAGCGTCGGCCGGGGGCGCGGCGGCGTCGTACGACCTGACGGTCGTCGGTCGCGGAAGTCCTCCACTGGGGCCCGGGTGCGCACTGCGCGCCCGGGCCCCAGTGGCATGCTCAGGCCATGGATGAGCTGATCGCGGCGGTGGCGGCGTACGACTACGAGGCCGCCGGGGCGCTGGTGGCGGCCGGGGCCGACCCGGGCCGGGCGCTGCCCGACGGGACGACCCCGCTGCTGCGGGCGGTCGAGGGCGGCTCCCCGGCGGTGGTGTCGGCGCTGCTCGCCGAGGGGGCCGGGGAGCGGTTGCCGCAGGCGGAGCGGGACCGGCTGTTGGCGGCGGCCCGCCGGTGGTCGCTGGCGGGCGCGGAGGCGGAGCTGCGGCGGCTGACGGGGGCGCCGGGGCCGGTGGGCGTGCGCGCCGTCGAGGAGGAGTGGACCGACATCGAGGAGCTCACCCTCGGCGGATCGACGGTCCGGGACGGGCACCCGGGCGTGCTGACCGTGCTGGAGCAGGCGTTCGACATCGAGACGCCGTTGGCGGAACTGATCGACCGCGCGGCCCGTTACCCGGACGTGTGCCACGCGGTGTGGGCGGAGTCCCGGGCCGCGGTGAACTTCGGTGCCTACGCGCGGGGCTGGCCGGAGGTGGTGGCCTTCCGGGATCACCCGTCGCCCGGCCACCGCCTCTTCGCGGTGCACTGGTTGGCGTCCCGGGACTGGTGCGTGGACGCCGACGCGGACTCGTACCCGGAGCAGTGCCGGGTGCTGCTGGCCTGGGCGGCGGCGGAACCGGACGGGGGCGTGCTCGCCGCGCTCCTCGGTACCTTCGTGGGCGAAGAGGACCTGGACACCGAGGCGGCCGCCCTGCCCCACGCGGCCCACCCGGACGCGCGGGTGCGCCGCCAGGTGCCGTACTGCCTGCACCGGCACGTCGTTCCCCTGACACCCGTGGCCAGGACGGCCCTGCACGTCCTGGCGGGCGATCCGGACGCGGAGACGCGGTGCGCGGCGGCCGGTGTCCTCGGGCACGCGCGGGAGACGACGGCCGCGACCCGGGAACTGCTGCTCGCGCTGCTGGACGACCCCGAGTCCACCGTCCGGTTCGCCTCCGCCCTCGCGCTGGCGAGCGGGGTGCACCACGAGTCGGACGCGGTCGTGGGGGCGCTCGTGGCCCTGCTGGACGAGGAGGACCAGGAACTGCGCCTGGTGGGTGCCTACGGTCTGGCGCGGCGCGACGACCCGCGCACGCCGGAGGCGTACGAGCGGGTCGGGCCGCTGGGCCCGGAGTTCGAGGACGACTACCGGGCCGACGCGCTGTGGCGCTGGCGGGTCAGGCAGCGACCCAGCGAGTGAGGTTCGCCCAGGTGGTGGGGGTGAGGGTGATCGTGGGGCCGTCGGTGACCTTGGAGTCCCGGACGTGGACGGTGGTGTCTGCGCAGGCGGCCACTTCGAGGCAAGCGCCGCCCTCGCTGGTGCTGTAGCTGGACTTGAACCACGTCAGGGGGGTGCTCATGTCTCTCCTAGCAACCGGTCCAACAGGTCCTTTGTCTCCGCGAAGTTGAGGGCCTGTGACCGCAGCATCGCATACTTCTGAGTGAGGATGCTGACCTCGTTCGGGTCGCGCACGAGGAAGCTACCGCGCTGGGTTTCGGAGTAGGCGAGGTGCTGGAACTCGGGGGTTTCCAGCAGGATGAAGGCGCCGTCGAGGCCCGCGTGGGCGGTGATGCCGAGGGGCAACACCTGGAGCGAGACGGTCGGGCGGTCAGCGCAGGCGCGAAGGTGGCGCAGCTGCTCGCGGTAGACCTCGACGCCGCCGATGCGGTCCCGCAGGGCTGCCTCCCAGATGATGAAGCTGAGGGTCGGCGGGACCGGCCGGTCCAGGATCCGCTGGCGCTGGATCCGGTAGGCGGTCTGTAGCTCTATCTTCTGCTCGCCGACGAAGGGGACCCGGCAGCCGAGGACCGCGCGGGCGTAGCCCTCGGTCTGTAGGAGTCCAGGAACGGTCAGGGTGTCGTACCAGGACAGTGCCAGTGCCTCCCGCTCCCGCTCCATGTACTCCTCCGCCCAGGCGGGGATCATGTCGACCTCCGGCATCTTGTTCGCCGCCACCGTGAGGAGCCCCGGCAGGGCGAGGACGCGGTCCATCTTGTCGGCGACGTTCGGCATCAGGACGCGTCGGCCCTGCTCGATCGAGGCGACGGTCTCGATGTCGATGTGGAGCGCCTCGGCGAAGGCGCGTTGGGTCATCCCCGCGGCGACGCGGGCGGCGGCGACCAGTGCGCCGACCAACTTCATCGCGGTCTCGTTCGGCCGTGGCCTCTTGCGTGGTGGCATGTCTGTGAACTCCCCGTTCGGGCGCGAGAGATAGCCGTGCCTACCCGTACTCATGAAGGAGTACGGGTCGCTCACCTCCTCCACGCTAGTCACGCACCGCGACGATTTCGGCGTGATTCCGGAAATCGATGCCGCCCTGCTGCGCGAGCGGTGCTACCCCCGCAGCCGCCGAACCGTCCGCTCTGCCAGGGAGTTTGCGGAAGTGACATTGGACAGGTGGGGTGTGACATGCCGCCAGGATGACCTGTTGCTCTGCGTGAGCGAGCTGGCGACCAACGCCGTGCTGCGCGGGGTGCCACCCGGGCGCGGGTACCGGCTCAGGCTGCTGCGGTTCGGGGGGCTCGTACGGGTCGAGGTGCACGACAGCGGGGGCGGACGGCCGTGCGTGCAGGAACGGGACCTGGAGGCCGAGGGCGGGCGCGGGCTGTTGCTCGTGGCGGCGCTGGCGGACCGGTGGGGGGTCGGGGTGCGGGTGCCGGGGAAGGTGGTGTGGTGCGAGTTCGGGCTCGGGGAGGAGGCCGGTCGGGACCCCCTAGGCTGGGTCACGACTGCTGTCGATGCTCGAAGAGGCGACTGAAGATGAGCGCGTACGGATCCTTCCCCGGCTCGCGGCCCCGCAGGCTGCGCAGCACCCCCGCCATGCGGCGGATGGTCGCGGAGAACCGGCTGCACCCCTCGGACCTGATCCTGCCGGCCTTCGTCCGGGAGGGCATCAGCGAGCCCGTCGCGATCTCCGCGATGCCGGGCGTGGTCCAGCACACCCGGGACACGCTGCGGAAGGCCGCCGCGGAGGCCGTCGAGGCGGGCGTCGCGGGCATCATGCTCTTCGGCGTCCCGGCGGACGAGAAGAAGGACGCGCTCGGGACGGCGGGCACGGAGCCGGACGGCATCCTCCAGCTCGCGATCCGCGACGTGAAGGCCGAGGTCGGCGACGACCTCGTGATCATGTCGGACCTCTGCCTCGACGAGTTCACCGACCACGGTCACTGCGGGGTGCTCGACGCGCAGGGCCGGGTCGACAACGACGCGACGCTGGAGCGGTACGCCGAGATGGCGCAGGTCCAGGCCGACGCGGGCGTCCACGTGGTGGGCCCCAGCGGCATGATGGACGGGCAGGTCGGCGTGGTCCGCGACGCCCTGGACGAGACGGGCCACGAGGACGTCGCGATCCTGGCGTACACGGCGAAGTACACCTCCGCCTTCTACGGTCCCTTCCGCGAGGCCGTCGGCTCCTCGCTCCAGGGCGACCGCAAGACGTACCAGCAGGACCCGGCGAACTCCCGCGAGTCGATGCGCGAGCTGGCGCTCGACCTCGAAGAGGGCGCCGACATGGTCATGGTGAAGCCGGCGGGGCCCTACCTGGACATCCTGTACCGGGTCGCGCAGGCGGTGGACGTGCCGGTGGCGGCGTACCAGATCAGCGGCGAGTTCGCGATGATCGAGGCGGCGGCCGAGAAGGGCTGGATCGAGCGCGACCGGGCCATCCTGGAGACGCTGACCGGCATCAAGCGCGCCGGCGCCGACACGATCCTCACCTACTGGGCGACCGAGGTCGCCGGCTGGCTGCGCGAGGCGCGCTGAGCGGATCCCTGGCGCCCCGGCGCTAGATCTCGCTTTCTCAACGGGCCCGGCGCGGGCCACACTTGGACCCATGACCGGTGACGAGTCCGCCCCCGCGCCGGAGCCCTTCGAGTACCTGGAACGCGTCCAGTGGCAGGCCTTCCGCCGGGCGTGCGCCACCATGCGGCTGCACGACGCCCTCCAGCGCCGAATATGGGCCTTCCAGGCGCCGAAGGTGGAGGCGCTGGGCTGGTTCCCCGACGAGGGCGGGTCGGCGGACCTGACCCGGTACCTGTCGCGGCTGGGCGCCGAATGCGCCGTGTACGTAAGGGAGTCGACCGGGCCGTGGCCGCCGACCCGAGCCCGAACCCGGGGTGGGGGCGGGCGGCTGGTGGTGGCGGCCGCCGTCTGGCCGCGGGCGGGGCTCTCGGGGCTGCGGATAGCCGCCTACGGACGGGACCGCTCCCTGGAGGAGGTCGACACGGACGGCGTGCGGCTGGAGGACACCCACCTCGACGTGCCGTGGCTGCGGGCCTGCCTGCCGGGGCCTGATCAGCCCCCGCTGCGGGTGGTGGAGCGCTGGCGCCGGGCGGCCACGGCCCGCTTCGACTGGCTCTAGCGCGGGGCGGGGCGCAGGCTGGAGGGACAGAGCCTTGGAGGTGGTGCGTCATGTCCACGCTCGCCGGATGGCATGTGGAACTGGAATTCACCGAGGACGGCCACCGCACCAACACGGCGGCGCTGCTCAGGCTGGCCGACGGCTCGGAGGTGAAGGGGCGCGGCTACGCCATGCGACACCCCTCCGACCCGGAACAGCTGAGGGTCGGAGAGGAGATCGCGGGCGCGCGGGCGCTGATGGACATCGCGTCCCAGCTGTTGCAGAAGGCGCACGGCGAGATCGACGCGGCGACCGGCCGGCACTCCTACCCGCTCAACCACTGAGCCGCTGACCGGCTACTGCGGCATCGACGCCGTGATGACCGAGAAGGCGCCGCCCTGGGGGTCGGCGAGGACTGCCATGCGGCCCGCCGCCATGTCGAAGGCGGGGGCGAGGACGCTGCCGCCGGCGCGGACGGCGGCGGCCTGGACCTCGTCCACGTTGTCGACGTGGAAGTACGCCTGCCAGTGCGGGGGGACGCCCGGCGGGAGCGAGGACAGGTCCATCATCCCGCCGACCTCGCGGCCGTCGACCTTGAACTCGACGTACCCGTCGGCCCCCGGCATCTCGGAGACGGCGGTGGTGACGGGCAGGACGGACGAGTAGAACGCCGAGGCGGCCGCGAGGTCGGAGGTGACCAGCTCGTTCCAGATGAGCGCCCCGTGCTCGTTGACGATGCCCGCGCCGTCGAAGGTGCCGGGCTGCCACAGGCCGACGACCGCGCCCGTCGGGTCGGCGATGACCGCCATCCGGCCGAGGTCCATGACGTCCATCGGGCCCATCATGACGGTGCCGCCGCCGTCGCTGACGGACTTGAGGGTGCCGTCGATGTTGTCCGTGGACAGGTACGTCGTCCACACGGTCGGGGGCATCGGGTCGGGGACGGTGCCGTCCGGGTTCGACGCCTTCATGATGCCGGCGACGGGCTTGCCCTTGAGGGTGCAGACGGAGTAGCCGCCGGTCTCGGGCGGGCCGACCTCGCCCTGCCAGCCGAGGAGGTCGCTGTAGAAGTCGAGGGCGGCCTGCTGGTCGGGGACCATCAGGTCGATCCAACACGGGGTGCCGGGCTTGTAGGGGCCGCTCATGTCGGGCACGGATGCCTCCGGGTGGGGACTGCTCGGGGATGGACGGGCGGTCCCCTACCCACCCTGTACCGACCGAACCGGGCCGTACGGGTGAGGGTGCGTGCTGGCCGAATGCTCGCGCGGCCACCATCCTTGTCGCATGGCCACCTTGTACATCCGCGACCTGTCCGACGAGGCGCTCGCCGAGCTGAAGGTACGAGCAGCGCGTAGCCGCCAGTCTCTCCAGGCATATGTCCGGACCTTGCTGGAGGAGGAGGCGGCGACCCCGTCCGTCGAGGACGTCGTCGCGCGGATCCGCTCCCGGGTGTCGGCCGAGCTGAGTTCCGCCGGCTGAGTGCGGCACGCCGAGCCGTGGACGAAGACGGGATCGCGGTTGCGTGTCACGCGGCGTCCCACGAAACGCGACGGCCCCCGGCGCGGGTGCGTCGGGGGCCGTCGGGGTGGTGTGTCAGAGCTTCTCGGGGGTGCGGATGCCCAGGAGGGACATGCCCTTGGCGAGGGTGCTGGCGGTCAGGTCGGCCAGGAAGAGGCGGTTCTCGCCGACGGCGAGCTCCGGCTCGGGCTTGATGACCGGGCACTGCTCGTAGAAGGTGCTGAACAGGGAGGACAGCTGGTAGAGGTACGCGGCCAGCTTGTGCGGGGCGTACTCGGCGGCGGCCTCCTCGATCAGCTCGCCGAAACCGTCCAGGTGCAGGCCCAGCGCGCGCTCGGCCGGGGCCAGCTCCAGCTCCGGGTGGGCCAGCGGGCCGCGCTCGCCCGCCTTGCGCAGGATGGAGCGGATGCGGGCGTACGCGTACTGGAGGTAGACGGAGGTGTCGCCGTTGAGCGAGACCATCTGGTCCAGGTCGAACTTGTAGTCGCGCGCGGCCGAGGTGGACAGGTCCGCGTACTTCACCGCGCCGATGCCGACGTACTGGCCGTTCTCGACGATCTCGGCCTCGGTCAGGCCGACCTTCTCGGCCTTCTCGCGCACCACCGCGGTCGCCCGCTCGACGGCCTCGTCGAGGAGGTCCACCAGCCGGACGGTCTCGCCCTCACGGGTCTTGAACGGCTTGCCGTCCTTGCCGAGGACGGTGCCGAAGGCGAGCTGGACGGCCTTGGTGTCCTCGTTCAGCCAGCCGGCGCGGCGGGCCGTCTCGAAGACCATCTTGAAGTGCAGGGACTGGCGCGCGTCCACGACGTACAGCAGGGTCGACGCCTTGAGGTTGCCCACCCGGTCGCGGATCGCGGACAGGTCGGTCGCCGCGTAGCCGAAGCCGCCGTCGGACTTCTGGACGATCAGCGGGGTCGGGTTGCCGTCCGGGCCCTTGACGTCCTCGAAGAAGACGCACAGCGCGCCGTTGGAGCGGACGGCGACGCCCGACTCCTCCAGCAGGCGGCAGGTCTCCACCAGCATGTCGTTGTAACCGGACTCTCCGACCACGTCGGGGTCCTGGATGTCCATGTCCAGCTTGTTGAAGACGGAGTAGAAGTAGATCTTCGACTCGTCGACGAACCGCTGCCACAGGGCCAGGGTCTCCGGCTCGCCCGCCTGGAGGTCCACGACGCGGGCGCGGGCCCGGGTCTTGAACTCCTCGTCGGAGTCGAAGAGGGCGCGCGAGGCCTTGTAGAGGCGGTTGAGGCTGGACATCGCCTCCTCGCCGGAGATCTCCGCGCCGCCGGCCGCGGCGTCGTGGTCCAGCTCGTGCGGGTGCTCGATCAGGTACTGGATGAGCATGCCGAACTGCGTGCCCCAGTCGCCGATGTGGTGGCGCCGGACCACGCTCTCGCCGGTGAACTCCAGGATCTCGACCATCGCGGCGCCGATCACGGCGGAGCGCAGGTGGCCGACGTGCATCTCCTTGGCCACGTTCGGCTGGGCGTAGTCGATGACCGTGGTGCCCGCGGTCGGCGAGAGCGGCACGCCCAGGCGCGCGTCGGCGGCGCGGGCCGCCAGGGTCTCGACGATCGCGCGGTCGGTGAGGGTGATGTTGAGGAAGCCGGGGCCGGAGACCTCGATCTCCTTGATCAGGTCACCGGTGGGGATGCCCTCGACCACGGTCGTCGCGAGCTCGCGCGGATTGGCCTTGGCCTTCTTCGCGAGCGCCAGGATGCCGTTGGCCTGGAAGTCGGCCCGGTCGCTTCGTCGCAGCAGCGGGTCGCTCGCACCGGCGTCCGGCAGGGCGGAGGCGAGTGCGTCGGCGACGCGCTGGTTGACGGAGGAAGCGAGGGAAGGGACCGAGGCCATGAGCTGCCGTTCCTGTGAGGTCGTGCGCGAGCGTGTTCTTGGGCTTGTTCTTGGGCTTGTTCTTGGGGGTTCCGACAAGGACCGAGTATCCCATGCGGGGGCCCGGCGCTTCCCGGGATATCGGGCGGGACGCCGGGCGTGATGTCAGGGGGCGGGAGCAACCCCGGAGCGTTGTCTTCCGTCTGGGAGAATGGCCGAAGCCGGCATTCGAGATAGAAGGACGTGACGTGGCTCAGAGCGCCCAGAGCAACACCGAGACCGATTGGGTCTCCCGTTTCGCGGACGAGGTCATCGCCGAGGCGGAGCGCCGAGCCCCGGGCACGGCAACATCAGTCGCTACCGCTCCGGTCATCGTCGTCGCGTCCGGACTCTCCCCCTCCGGCCCGATCCACCTGGGCAACCTCCGCGAGGTCATGACCCCGCACCTGGTCGCGGACGAGATCCGCCGCCGGGGCTTCGAGGTCCGCCACCTGATCTCGTGGGACGACTACGACCGGTACCGCAAGGTGCCCAAGGGCATCCCCGGCGTCACCGAGGAGTCCCACGCCCAGCACATCGGCCGCCCGCTGACCGCCGTGCCCGCGCCCGAGGGTTCCGCGTACCCGAACTGGTCCGAGCACTTCAAGGCCGCCATGGTCGAGGCGCTGGCCGAGCTGGGCGTCGAGTACGACCCGATCAGCCAGACCGAGCAGTACACCGCCGGTACCTACCGCGACCAGGTGCTGTTCGCGATGAAGCACCGCGCCGACATCGACGCGATCCTCGACCAGTACCGGACCAAGCAGAAGCCGGGCGGCAAGAAGCCGCAGCAGAAGCAGGTCGACGAGGCAGAGCTGGAGGCCGCCGAGGGCTCGGGCGCCGCCGCCGAGGACGACGGCAGCGCGGACGGTACGGAGTACTTCCCGTACAAGCCGTACTGCGCCGAGTGCGGCAAGGACTTCACCAAGGTCACCGCCTACGACGACGAGAGCACCGAGCTCACCTACGTCTGCACCGAGGACGAGTTCACCGAGACGGTCAAGCTCAGCGAGTTCAACCGCGGCAAGCTGGTCTGGAAGGTCGACTGGCCGATGCGCTGGGCCTTCGAGGGCGTGGTCTTCGAGCCCTCGGGCGTCGACCACTCCTCGCCCGGCTCCTCCTTCCAGGTCGGCGGGCAGATCGTCGGGCTCTTCGGTGGCGAGCAGCCGATCGGCCCGATGTACGCGTTCGTCGGCATCAGCGGCATGGCGAAGATGTCCTCCAGCAAGGGCGGGGTCCCGACCCCGGCCGACGCGCTGAAGATCATGGAGCCGCAGCTGCTGCGCTGGCTGTACGCCCGCCGCAGGCCGAACCAGTCCTTCAAGATCGCCTTCGACCAGGAGATCCAGCGGCTCTACGACGAGTGGGACAAGCTGGAGTCCAAGGTCGCCGACGGCAGCGTGCTGCCCGCCGACGCCGCCTCGCACGCGCGCGCCGTGCGGACCGCCGCCGGTGAGCTGCCGCGCACGCCGCGGCCGCTGCCGTACCGCACGCTCGCCTCGGTCGTGGACATCACGGGCGGGCACGACGAGCAGACGGTCCGGATCCTGAACGACCTCGACCCGGCGAACCCGCTGGGCTCGCTGGACGAGGTGCGCCCGCGTCTGGACCGCGCCGAGAACTGGATCACCACCCAGGTCCCGGCCGACCAGCGCACGCTGGTGCGCGAGGAGCCCGACGCGGAGCTGCTCGGCTCGCTGGACGACGAGGGCCGGGAGTCGCTGCGGCTGCTCCTGGAGGGCCTGGACTCGCACTGGTCGCTCGACGGCCTGACCACGCTCGTCTACGGCGTGCCGAAGGTGATGGCGGGCCTGGAGCCGGACGCCAAGCCGACGCCGGAGCTGAAGGTCGCGCAGCGGACGTTCTTCGCGCTGCTCTACCGACTGCTGGTGACCCGGGAGACCGGTCCGCGCCTGCCCACGCTGCTGCTCGCGGTCGGGGCGGACCGGGTGCGCAAGCTGCTGGCGGTCTGACCGTACGTACGCACACGGAAAGGGCCCGCATCCCCCGATCGACCGGGGGATGCGGGCCCTTTCCGCGTAGCGCGTGCCGGGCTACGCGATGTGCTCGTTCTCCAGGTCGGTCTGGTAGCGCTGCTTCAGCTCGGGCATCAGCCGCTTGAGCGTGGTGGCGCTGCGCGGGTGGACGATGCCGTGGCCGTCCGAGAGGTGTATGTCGAGCTGCTCCGGGCTCGGCCAGTTGCCGTGCTCGTCGACGTAGGTGCGGAAGACCTCGTACGCCGCCTCGGCGAACTTCACCTCGTCGACCGGGCTCTCGTCCTGTGGCGAAGGCGTCGGTGCCGGTGCTGCCGTCGGTGCCGCTGCCTGGGGCTGGGGGGCCGGCTGGGGCTGCGGGGGCTGCTGCGGGTCCGCCGGGTCCTGTGCCTGGGCGTCCGGGCCGGTGGGGGGAAGGACCGGGGTGGGCTCCAGGCCCTCGACGTACTGCGGGTTGTAGCCGCCCTCGTACGCGGCCTGCGGGGCCAGCGGGGCCGCGAACCAGGCGCTGTTGTGGGCCGCGGGCATCGCCGTGGGGTCGACCGCGAAGGCCGGCGGGGCGTGCCCGGGGCCGGGCGCGGGGACAGGGCCGGCGGCGGTGCCGGGGCCTGTGCCTGTGCCGGGGCCGGTGACGGGCAGCCGCGGGCCGGGTACCGCCTGCTGCGCGGCCGTGGGCTGCGGGTGCGCGCCCGGTGCGGTGTGCGCCCGGTGCGCCTCCAGGGCCGCCGGGCCCGCCTCGGGGTCCGCGACCGCGACCGGGACGCTGACCGGGGGCAGCAGCGCGGGCTCGATGCCCGCGGCCGCCAGGCCCTCGGGGACGGTCTGGGACAGCGGGACGCCTATGCGGGCCAGGCGCAGCGGCATGAGGGCCTCGACGGGGGCCTTGCGGCGCCAGGCGCGGCCGTAGCGGGCCTGGAGGCGGGCCTGGTAGATGAGCCGGTCCTGTTCCATGCCGACCGCCTGCTCGTAGGAGCGCAGCTCCCACAGCTTCATCCGGCGCCACAGCTTGAAGGTGGGGATCGGCGAGAGCAGCCAGCGGGTGATCCGCACGCCCTCCATGTGCCGGTCCGCGGTGATGTCGGCGATCCGCCCCACCGCGTGCCGGGCCGCTTCGACGGTCACCACGAACAGGATCGGGATGACGGCGTGCATGCCGACGCCCAGCGGGTCGGGCCAGGCCGCCGCGCCGTTGAACGCGATCGTGGCGGCGGTCAGCAGCCACGCGGTCTGGCGCAGAAGCGGGAAGGGGATGCGGATCCACGTCAGGAGCAGGTCGAGCGCGAGCAGCACGCAGATGCCCATGTCGATGCCGATCGGGAACACCAGCGAGAAGCTGCCGAACCCCTTCTGCAGCGCCAGCGCGCGCACCGCGGCGTAGGAACCGGCGAAGCCGATTCCCGCGATGACGACGGCGCCGGCGACGACGACGCCGATGAGTATCCGGTGCGTACGAGTCAGCTGCATCGCGGCCACCCGCGATCCCCTCCCACTATCGAGCTATGGCAGGCACAGCGTACGGGTGACGCGATGTCCCCTGCTCCGCGCCCCCGTTCGCCCCTTCGCCCAGGTCGGTTCGCCCCTTCGGCCAGGTCAGGAGGAGACGGCCGACGCCGACGAGGACGGGGAGGCCGACTCGGAGGGCGCGTCCGAGGACGCCGGCTTCTCACCGGCGGCGGAGACCGCGTTCACGGCTTCGCGGATCGCGGCGACCGCGCTCTCCAGCAGCTTCGCCTGGTCGGGGGCGGCGGCGCCCTCGTAGGCGGCGCCGTTGTAGTCGAGGGAGACGACGACGTTCTGCGTGCGCACGATGACCGTGGTGTTGAAGAAGTCGGCGCCGTCCTTCTTGGTGGCGTAGGTGACCGAGGTGCCCTGGTCGCCGACGCCTCCCACCTGGTCGTTCTTCACGTTCTGGGCGCCTTCGACGGCCTTCGCGGTCTGGAGCTGCTTGTTGTACTGCTCCTCGGCGCGCTTGTTGCCGCTGCCCAGGGACTCGTGCGAGTCGTAGCGGACCAGGGAGACCGCGAGCCAGCGGTAGTCCGAGCCCTTGAGGCCGTTCTCGTCCAGGCCGTTCCAGGAGCAGCTGGCGCGGCTGGTCAGGTCGTTCGACTTGGTGGCGTTGCCGTTCTTGTCCTTGGCCTTCGGGACGAGGGCCTCGATGGTCTTGCTCTGGATCGTCTTGCACGGGTCGGGCAGCGTGGCGAAGGCGGCCTTCTCGGGGGCGGACGACGGCTTCGTGCTCGGCGACTTGGACGAAGCGGACGAGTCGGACTTCTTGCCCGTGTCTGCGCTCTTGCCCGAGTCGGACGAGCAGCCGGAGACGGCGAGGATCACCGGGACGGCTGCGCAGGCGATGACGCGGGTGAGGCGCGAGGCTGATCGGTGCATGATTCCTTCGTACGTTTGTGTGTCTATGGGCGCGGGGAACCGGGCAACGGTAGCCCGATCGGGGTGCGCCCTGCTGTGCCCGCGGTCACGCCGGGCTCCGGCGCGTGCGTCCCGGAGGTCTCCGGGAGCCCACCGGTCAGTCGCTGGTCAGCCGCCGATCGGCGGCTGACCAGGCACGCAGCCCTTCACCGGGTGGTGGGTCAGTCGTTGAATCGGTCGACCAGTGCCTCGGCCAACTGGTGCGCTTCGTCCTGCGTTTCCGCGCTGGAGGGGACCCCGCCGGGCAGTGCGGGCTGCACGCTGTACTCGACGGTGACGATGACGTTCGCGGTGCGGAAGACGATGCGCACGGTCCGCGACTGGGCCGCGGACCCCGCCGCGCTGAGCCGGTCCTCGACGAAGGCGGCGTCCCCGAGGCTGTCCAGGACGCGGGAGCCGAGCTCGGGCGGAGTGGGCGTGGTGGAGGGCGCGGGCGTGCCGGCGGGCGAACCGGCGGGGGCGCCGGCGGGCGGGGCCGAGGCTGCGGTGGACGGCGCGGTGGAGGGCGCGGTGGACGGTGCGGTGGACGGTGCGGTGGACGGCACCGCCGCGGCGCCGGGGTCCGGGCCGGGGGCGGGTGTCGTGCCCGGGGCGGGGCTGGTGGTCGCGCCGGGGGTCGGGTTGGTCGACGGTACGGGGGCCGGCAGGTGGGCGTCGGTCAGGCGGCGCTCGTACACCTGCTTCGCCTTGTCGTCGTCGCTGCTGGCGGCGCGGTCGTAGGAGACCACCCGCTCGAAGCCGACCGACAGCAGCCGGGTCTCCTCGGGGGTCTGCGCCTTCCAGCGGCAGCCCACGCGCCGGTCGCCGTCGTACGAGGTGTCCGCGCTCCCGGCGTAGAGCTGGTCGCGCTGCTCCGAGGTGAGCGTGGCGGCGGCCGGGAGCATGGCCTTCAGCCGCTTCGCGTCGACCGCCTTGCAGGGCGAGGGCAGGCTGCGGTACTTCCCGGGCGGCGCGGCGTCGGGCGTGGCGCCGCCCGCTTTGGAGTCGCTGGTGTCCCCGGCTCCGGCGCCGCCGGAGCACCCGGCCATCAGCGCGGTGAGCATCAGGATGCCCGGAAGGACTTGCCGTACCGCGTTGCGCTGCACGTCGTCTGGCTCCGTTCGACAGGCTTTCGACAGGCTCTGGGTGGGCCTTGGGTCAGGAAATTGCGTTGCCGCTGCTGGGCCGCGCGTGGACACAATGTCTATCGCACACGCTGGTGCTGACGCCGGTCCCATGTCGTCTTTGGGCCCTGTTGCGAGGCTTTTTGCGTATTGAGACTTTTCAGTAATTAACGGGGTGTTGGGGACGTTATGTCGTATGTAGAGGTACCCGGGGCGAAGGTCCCGATCCGGATGTGGACCGATCCGTCCACGGTCGAGGACAGTGCGATGCGGCAGCTGCACAACGTCGCGACCCTGCCCTGGATCAAGGGCCTGGCCGTCATGCCGGACGTGCACTACGGCAAGGGCGCCACCGTCGGCTCGGTGATCGCCATGAAGGACGCGGTCTGCCCGGCCGCGGTGGGCGTGGACATCGGCTGTGGCATGTCGGCGGTCCGCACCTCGCTGACGGCCAACGACCTACCCGGTGACCTGTCACGGCTGCGGTCGAAGATCGAGCAGGCGATCCCGGTCGGGGCGGGCCTGCACAAGGAGGCGGTGGATCCGGCGCGGCTGTACGGCTTCGCGGCCGACGGCTTCGACGACCTCTGGTCGCGCTTCGACTACATCGCGGACGCGGTCAAGTTCCGGCGCGAGCGCGCCGCGAAGCAGATCGGCACGCTGGGCGGTGGCAACCACTTCATCGAGTTCTGCCTCGACGAGACGGGCGCGGTCTGGCTGATGCTGCACTCCGGTTCCCGGAACATCGGCAACGAGCTGGCCGAACACCACATCGGCGTGGCCCGCGGGCTCGCGCACAACCAGGACCTGGTGGACCGCGACCTCGCGGTGTTCCTGGCGGCGACCCCGCAGATGCAGGACTACCGCAACGACCTCTTCTGGGCGCAGGAGTACGCGAAGTACAACCGCGCCGTGATGATGAGCCTGTTCAAGGAGGTCGTCCGCAAGGAGTTCCGCAAGGCGAAGGTCTCCTTCGACCACGAGATCAGCTGTCACCACAACTACGTGTCCGAAGAGCGTTACGACGGCATGGACCTGCTGGTCACGCGGAAGGGCGCGATCCGCGCGGGCAGCGGCGACTTCGGGATCATCCCGGGTTCGATGGGCACCGGCTCGTACATCGTGAAGGGCCTCGGCAACGCGAAGTCCTTCAACTCGGCCTCGCACGGCGCGGGCCGGAAGATGAGCCGGACCGCGGCGAAGAAGAAGTTCTCGGCGCGCGACCTGGCGGACCAGACCAAGGGCGTGGAGTGCCGCAAGGACTCCGGGGTCGTGGACGAGATCCCGGGCGCCTACAAGTCGATCGAGCAGGTCATCGACCAGCAGACCGATCTCGTCGCGGTCGTGGCCAAGCTCAAGCAGGTCATCTGCGTCAAGGGCTGATCGCGGCCCGTACGAAATGCTCGGGGGAGTGGAGGGGCCCGGACCGGTCAAACGGTCCGGGTCCCTCCGTATGTGCGGGTCGATCGGGGCCAACTGTTGGTGGTCGCATGGGGGTTGACGGTCAGAGTTGGTCTAGACCAAGGTGTGCGCCATGTGGAGATCTCGCGTGGTTCTCGGTGTGTTCGCTTCGCTGTCGCTCACCTTCGGGGTGGCCGGATCCGCCGTGGCGGGGGCGGGGGATCCGGCTGCTTCCGCTGCTGGTTCCGCTGCTGCTTCCGCGTCCGCGTCCGCGTCCGCTTCCGAGGTCGTGCGCGTGGGGCTGCCGCCCGTCGTCTCGCACGTACCGACCACCGACAAGGTCGTCTTCATCACCATCGACGACGGCTGGAACCACGACCCCGCCGCCGCGCGGACGCTGATCGACAAGCGGGTGCCTGTGTCCCTGTTCCTGTTGCCGGGGGCGACGTCCTACGACACCGGCTACTTCACGGACCTCATCGAGCAGGGCCGGGCCACCGTGGAGAACCACACCGTCAACCACCCGGACCTGACCACGCTCGACGCGGCCGGGAAGGACGCGGAGGTGTGCGGGGGGCGGGAGCAGCTGAGGGGGACCTTCGGACGGGCGCCGCAGCTGCTGCGACCGCCGTACGGGGCCGTCAACGACGACGTGCGGCTCGCGGCGAAGGCGTGCGGGGCGAAGGCGCTGATCACCTGGACCTACGACTTCACCACCTGGAGCCAGACCCCGCCGACCCCGCGGCTACAGGCGGGGGACATCGTGCTGCTGCACTTCACGCCCACGCTGGAGGCCGACCTGGAGCGGGCGCTGGGCGCGGCGAAGGCCGCAGGGCTGAAGCCTGCGGCCCTCCTGCCCCAGCTCAAGGCGGCCGGGCTGGCGTAGCCCCGGCGTCCGGGACCGGGGTCACGCGGCGGGTGTCACAGGTCGCGGTGGACCTTCGTGTTCGAGGCCTGGGCGCGCGGGCGGACCACCAGCAGGTCGATGTTGACGTGGCTGGGGCGGGTCACCGCCCAGGTGATGGTGTCGGCCACGTCGTCGGCGGACAGCGGGTCGGCGACGCCCGCGTACACCTTGGCCGCCTTGTCCGCGTCACCGCGGAAGCGGGTCGTGGCGAACTCCTCCGTCTTGACCATGCCCGGCGCGATCTCGATCACGCGGACCGGCTGGCCGACGATCTCCAGGCGGAGGGTCTCGGCCAGGATGCGGGCGCCGTTCTTCGCGGCGACGTAGCCTGCGCCGCCCTCGTACGTCGAGTGCCCGGCGGTCGAGGACAGGACCACGACGGTGCCGTCGCCGGAAGCGGTCAGGGCCGGGAGCAGGGCCTGGGTGACATTGAGCGTGCCGATGACGTTGACCTCGTACATCGTGCGCCAGTCGGCCGGGTCGCCGGTGGCGACCGGCTCCGCGCCGATGGCCCCGCCCGCGTTGTTGACCAGCACGTCGACGGAGGGGAACTGCTCCAGGAACGCGGCGAAGGCGTCGACGGCGGCGCGGTCCGTCACGTCCAGGGCGTGGGCGGTGGCGAGCCGGCCGGCCGCGGTGATCTCGGCGGCGAGCTGCTCGATGCGGTCCTTGCGGCGGGCGGTCAGCACGACGTGGTAGCCCGCGCCGGCGAGCTGCCGAGCGGTGGCCGCGCCGATTCCGCTGCTCGCCCCGGTGACGACTGCGATGCGGGGGGTCATGGGAGCGCTCCTCGTTCGGGTGATCGATACCCGGCCAGCATAGGCATGCGGACGGGACCCCGGGGGGCGCTCAGCGGCCGCGCGGGGCGTACATGATCAGGGCCATCCCGGCCAGGCAGACCAGGGCTCCGGCGATGTCCCAGCGGTCGGGGCGGTAGCCGTCGGCGACCACGCCCCAGGCGATGGATCCGGCCACGAAGACCCCGCCGTACGCGGCCAGTACCCGGGCGAAGTCGCCCTCGGGCTGGAGCGTGGCCACGAAGCCGTAGAGGCCGAGGGCGATGACCCCGGCGCCGATCCAGACCCAGCCCTTGTGGTCGCGCACGCCCTGCCAGACGAGCCAGGCGCCACCGATCTCCAGGACGGCGGCGAGGGCGAACAGGGACGCGGAGCGGACGATCAGCATGGGGGCAACCTTGGCACGCGCCCATCGCAGATGGCGGTGGGCGCGCCCTCGTTCGTGTGATGGTCCGACCGGCGGGGGGTGGGGGTCGTTAGCCTCCGCGCGTGGAGGTGGTGACGGTGGCGGTGTGCCGTGGCGTCGTACGAATCGTGGTGGCCCTCGGGCTGGTCCTGGCCGGGGCCGCGGCCCAGACCGGAGCCGCGCAGGCCGGGGTGGCACCGGCTGCTGGGGCGGGGGCCGAGCGGGCCGCTGCCGCTGTGCGGGTGCCCGAGGCCGACGTGTCCTACCGCGGGCGGGTGAAGCTGTCCGCGGGGCGGCTCGCCGTCTGGGTGGTCCCGGAGAACCAGGGGCCCGCCCCGCTCGCGAACACCACCCTGCGGCTGCGGTTCTCCGCGGCCCTCGCCGACGGCCAGGAGCTGGCGGAGGGCTGCGCCCGGGTCGGGCAGCGCGAGGTGATGTGCGAGACGGGGGCCCTGCCCGCGCACGGGCCTGGCCGCCACATCGGGCTGCGGCTGTGGCTGAAGGAGCGGCCGTCGGAAGTGGTGGTGCGCGTGGACACCTGGTGGAACGGCGGCGCGAACGACCGCAACCACGCCAACGACGAGCACACGGTGCTCGCCCTCGACACCGGCGACTCCTACTCCTTCTGAGGCCGCCGCTCCTTCTGGGGCCGCTTGCTCCTTCCGGGGTCGCTACTCCTTCTGGGGCCGCAGGATCCAGCGCGCGACGGCCCGGTCGATCTCGGCCGGAGTGGGGGCGGGGGCGGACCAGGCGACGTAACCGTCGGGGCGTACGAGCACGCAGGCGCTGCGTCCGGGGGTGCGCCAGGAGGCGTGGGTGAGCCCCGGCTCCGTCGCGGGTCGGGGTGCCGGGGCGGCGGATCCTTCGGTGCCGGTTGTGGTGGCGCCGGTTGTGGCGGTTGTGGTGGTGGCGCCGGTTCCGGGAGCCGTCCCGGGCGGGGTGATCAGGACGAAGGTGCCGGCGCGCAGCAACTCGTACAGCCTGCCCTCGCGCAGGACGGCGTCGGGTGCGCGACGGCCCACGGGGCGGGCGTCGCCGGGCGGCGGCGGGTAGGAGATGCCGATCCCGGAGACCATGCGGACCGCGCGGTCGCGCGCGGGGCGGATCCGTCCCAGCAGTGCGGCGCCGACGTTGCGGGCCGTGCGGCGGACCGGGGTGGTGGCCATCGTGATCCTGGTCAGGGCGCCGCTGCCGCGCAGTACGAGGCGGCCGACGGGATGCCGCTCGCCCTCGTAGCTGTCCAGCAGGGCCTCGGGGTCGGGGGCGCGTCCGAGGAGGACGGCCGTGAGCTTCCAGGAGAGGTTGGCGGCGTCCTGGAGGCCGGTGTTCATGCCCTGGCCGCCCGCGGGGGAGTGGACGTGGGCGGCGTCGCCGGCGAGGAAGACGCGGCCCACGCGGTAGTGCGGGACCTGGCGTTCGTCGGCGTGGAAGCGGGAGATCCAGCGGGGGTCGTGCATGCCGTGGTCGGTGCCGAGGGCGGTGCGCGTGATGGTGCGCAGTTCGTCGAAGTCGACGGGGTCGCCGTCCTGGGCCCGGCCGTCGCGGTGCCAGGCGATGGCCCGGTACCAGCCGTCGCCGAAGGGGACGAGGAAGGCGAAGGCCCGGCCGCTGCTGTTGACGGCGAGCTGGTCCGGCGGTTCCTCCGTCAGGCGTACGTCGGCCAGCACCATCGAGCTGACCACGGCGTGGCCGGGGAAGGGCAGGCCGAGTTCGCGGCGGACGGTGGAGCGGACGCCGTCGGCGCCGACGACGTGTCGGGCGTGCAGGGTGATCGCGGTGCCTGTGGTGTTCGTGGTGTTCGCGGGGGTGCGGAGGCTGAGGGTGACGGTGTCCTGACCCTCGGCCTGATGCAGTGCGATCAGCTCATGGTCGTACCGGAAGTCCACACCTGTGGACAACGCGCGACGCTCCAGCAGGCGTTCGGTCTCAAATTGAGGGGTGATGAGGACGAACGGGAAGCGGGTGGGGAGCGTGTCCAAGGAGAGGGTGAGTCCGCCGAAGAGGCGGAGTTGCCGGATCGGGCGGCCGGTGGCGACCAGGTCGTCGGCGAGTCCGCGCGCGTCGAGGAGTTCGAGGGTGCGGGCGTGGACGGCGAAGGCGCGCGTGAGGTTGGCGGCGGTCTGTGGGCGCCGTTCGATCAGGGCGACGGTCAGTCCGGCGGCGGCGAGATCTCCGGCGATGAGCAGACCGGTCGGACCGGCGCCGATCACCGCGACGTCCACGATGTCCATGACGTCCGCAACGTCCGCGACGGGTTCGGATTCGGGCGCGGGATCGGGCGCTGGGGCTGGGGCTTGGGATGTCATGGTGGAAGATCCTGCCCACCCCCGCCGGTCCCTACGCGGTGACGCCGCCGCCGAATTCGGCCAACGCCTCGCTGACGATCAGCTCCAGGCGGGCGTGGTGCGCGCCCCGCCAGTACACGCGCTCGCAGTCGGCGCATTGGGCGAACACGTCGTAGGAGCGCTGCGTGCCGCCCTCCAGGAGGTCGCCGACGCTGTCCTTGTCGGCCGCGCGCAGTGTTCCGTTGCAGGCGGTGCAGCGGGTCCAGGGGGTCAGCTCCGGCGCGAACCGGCCGAGGATGTCGCGCAATTGCTCGTCGGGGCTGTCGCTGTAGACGTAGGCGCCCGCCCAGATCTCGCGGCGCCGCAGCAGGCCGCGGTCGCGGGAGAGCAGGACGCGCCGCTCGGCGGCGGATCGGGTGGCCAGGGCGGGGTCGCCGATGTCCTCGTTCTCGTAGTCCGTGTCGATGCCGAGCAGGCGCATCCGACGGGCGAGCGTGCCGAGGTGGACGTCGAGGAGGAAGCGGAGCGGGGCGCCGGGGACCTCTTGCGGGCGGGGCGGACCGGAGACCTCGACGGACTCGCCGCCTCGGGGCACGTAGGAGACGGGCGCCTCGCGGCCGTCGACGAGCAGGCGGCCGACCTCGGTGAGCGGGACGCCGAAGGATTCGACGACGTGGCCCAGGCTGGAGGTTCCGTCGACCGTGGTGGGTACGCGCTCGCCGCGCCGACTGGGCGCGGTGAAGACGCGCAGCTCGGGGGCGAGGGTGAGGGTGATGTCCGGTCCGTTCACGGGGCCCAGCATGCCAGTTCGGGGCGGGGCGGCGAAGGTCAATTACGCGGGGTCGGCGGCTTCCTCGTCGTAGATCTCGCGGTGGGCGCTGACCTGGTCGAAGTGCTGCTCGGCCCAGTGCTTCACGGAGGTGAGGAGGCCGCCGAGGCTGTGGCCGAGGGGGGTGAGGCGGTAGTCGACGCGGACGGGCACGGAGGCGGTGACGGTGCGGCTGACGAGGCCGTCGCGTTCGAGGGCGCGCAGGGTCTGGGTGAGCATCTTCTGGCTGACCCCGGGGATGCGGCGGCCGAGGTCGCTGTAGCGCATGACCTCCGTCTCGTCGAGGGCGCTCAGGACGAGGCCGACCCACTTGTCGCTGATGCGGTCCAGGAGTTGGCTGGTCGGGCATTCCTTGAGGAAGGCGTCGTAGGCGTGGCGGGCCTCTTGGCGGCGGGTCTCGGCAGTGCGGGTGGCCATGGCGGGCTCACTTTCGGGTCGGGTACGCACCTTGCAGTGCGTACTTACGAAATGAAAGTACCTCTCCCTAAGTTAGTGCGCATCGGAGCGAACGAAATCGAGCGCAAGGGACGAGACCCATGAGCCAGAACCAGCACCAGACGCAGGGCCAGAAGCAGGGCCAGACGCAGGGCCGGAAGCTGATCGACGCGGCCGTCGTCACCGCCTTCGGTGGCCCGGAGCGGGTCGTGACGGCGCAGGTGCCGCTGCCGGTTCCGGGGGCCGGGCAGGTCCGGGTCCGGGTGCGGGCCGCGGGGCTCAATCCGGTGGACGCCCTGGTCCGCCTCGGGGTCTTCGGGGGCGAGGGGGAGCGGCTCGGCTTCGGGTGGGACGTGGCCGGCGAGGTCGATGCGGTCGGCGCCGGGGTGAGCGACTGGAACGTCGGTCAGCAGGTCGTCGGGCTGCACTACGGCGCGGTCAAGGAGCTCGGGACGCACGCGGAGTACGTGGTCCTCGATGAGGGCGCCCTCGCCGTCGCCCCCGAGTCCGTGGACGCGACCGCCGCCGCGGTGCTGCCGCTCAGCGGGCTCACGGCGGCCCGGGCCCTGGGCCAGTTGGGGCTGGCGGGCGGGGAGTCGGTGCTGGTCACCGGGGCGGCCGGGGTGATCGGCGGGCTGGCGGTCCAGCTCGCGGTGCACGCCGGGCTGAAGGTGACCGCGCTGGCGGCCCCGGCGGACGAGGAGCTGGTCCGGTCGCTGGGCGCCACCGACTTCGTGGCCCGGGGCACGGCCGGGGCGGATGCGGGGGTGCGGGTGGACGGGGTGCTGGATACCGCGGTGCTGGGGGAGGCCGCGCTGGACTTCGTCCGTGACGGCGGCGTCTACGTCGGGCTGCGGCCGGGCGGGGCCCCCGCTCCGGTCCGCGGGATCCGGGTCCTGGAGCAGGAGGTCGCGGCGGACGGGGCGCACCTGGCGCGGCTGGTGTCCTTGGTGGACGAGGGCGCGCTGACCCTGCGGGTGGGCGGGACCTACGCCCTGGCCGACGCGGCCGAGGCGCACGCCCGCCTCGCGGAGGGCGGCGCCCGGGGCCGGCTGGTCCTGACCGTGGCCTGAGCCCGCTCCGACGGTCGTGCCGGGCGGGCGGGCCGCGCAGGGTCAGGTGGGTGGTGCGGGTCGGGTCAGGCGGGCAGGGTGTAGCGCCAGTCGTGGCTCGGGTGGAACACGCCGGGCGGGTACTCGAAGTTGACGTCACCGAGCGACTCGAAGCCCGCCCGACGGCACACGGAGTTGGACGCGGCGTGATCCGTGCCGGGGAAGGCGTGCACGAAGCGTCGGGAGCCGTGTTCGGCGACGTACGCGAGGAGTTCGGTGATCGCCGCCACCGCGAGGCCGCGGCCCTGGTACTCGGGGAAGATCGCCCAGCCGCTCTCGTACACCTCTTCGTCGCGCCACTCGCGGGGCCAGAAGCCCACGGAACCGACGGTCTCGCCCGTCTCCGCCAGGCTGACCCGGAACATCCGTCCGGCGGCGGGTTCCCGGTCGCTCAGGGCGACGTACCGGCGCTGGCGGTCGGCCAGCTTCTCCTCGGACTCGGGTCCCCCCAAGTACTTGGTCATCTGGGGCTCGTTGGCCCGCAGCAGTAACCCGAGGTCCTCTTGGGACCAGGGGGTCAGACGCAGCGATATTTCCATGTTGAGGAGGGTACGAGGAACTCCTCCCCGCTGTCCGGGACTCGGCCCCATGTCGTGGCCGGAAGCGGTGAGAAGCGGAAGAGAGCGGAAGGGCGTCGAAGAAAGCGGAAGGGAGCCGGAGGGGGCCGAAGGAAGCGGAGCCGTCCCGGTCCCTCCCGGCCCGACGGGGTCCGTCAGGGCCAGACCAGGCAGTACGGCTGGTGGCCGGCCTCGTGCAGGCGGTGGGAGAAGTCCTGCCACTCGTGCAGCAGCTGGTAGACGTTGAAGGCGTCGCGCGGGCCGCCGCGATCGGGGACCGTGGACCAGATGAAGGCGGCCGCGCCGACGGACTCCTCGCCGATGCCGCGCAGCGGGTCGACCACCGTCATCGGGAGCTTGACCACCGCGTAGTCGGGGTGCAGGACCACGAGCTCCAGCGGCGGGACCTTGTGCAGGGGTATGCCTTCGATGCCGGTGAGGACCATCGCGGCCACCGTCTCCGGCTTGATCTTGCTGAACAGGCCGCCCATGCCGAGTTCGTCGCCGCCGAGCTGTTCCGGCCGCATCGAGATCGGGACGCGCGCCGCCGTGGCCCCGTCGGGGGCGCCGAAGTACTTGTAGGTCACTCCCATGCCGCGACCCCCCGGAACCGCGCTCGCGGGTGCTGGTACGCCGTCCACCGCGTCCGCGCCCCGGCGGCGGTGCTTGCCGCGGCGCCGGGCCTCTCGGGATGCCTCTCGGGAAGCGTCGCGGGCCTCGCGCGCACGCTCGGGCCCCAGGCCGTCCGTACCCTCGCCCGGTCCGCCACCGCGTTGCATATCTCCACCCGACTGGTCTTGCCTGCCCCGGCCCCGTGACCCCGGCCACGCGGCCTGATCATCATGGCAGTGACCTCCCCCGCGGCGGCGTGGTGAAACGCCCGTCCGCAAGTCTGTCGCGGCCTCTGAGACCATGGCTGGTGTGAGCTACCCGTATCCGTATGAAGCCCCAGTCTCGCAGAACCTGTTTGACCGCGCGTCCCTCGTGACCCCCGGCGGCGTGAACTCTCCGGTGCGTGCATTCCGCGCCGTGGGGGGAACGCCCCGGTTCATGGTGTCTGGTACCGGTCCGTACCTCACCGATGCCGATGGCCGCGAGTACGTCGACCTGGTCTGCTCGTGGGGGCCGATGATCCTCGGCCATTCCCACCCCGCCGTGATCGAGGCCGTGCAGGCCGCGGTCGCCCGCGGCACGTCCTTCGGCACCCCCGGCGAGGGCGAGGTCGCGCTCGCCGAGGAGATCGTCGCGCGGATCGCGCCCGTCGAGCAGGTGCGCCTGGTGTCCTCCGGTACGGAGGCCACCATGTCCGCGATCCGGCTGGCCCGTGGTTTCACCGGCCGGGCCAAGATCGTGAAGTTCGCGGGCTGCTACCACGGCCACGTGGACGCGCTGCTCGCCGCCGCCGGATCGGGCCTCGCGACCTTCGCGCTGCCCGACACCCCCGGTGTGACGGGTGCGCAGGCGGCCGACACGATCGTCCTCCCCTACAACGACCTCGAAGCGGTCCGTGCCGCCTTCGCCGCGCACCCCGGTGAGATCGCCTGTGTGATCACCGAGGCCGCGCCCGGCAACATGGGCGTGGTGACCCCCGGCGAGGGGTTCAACCAGGGCCTGGCCGACCTGTGCCGCGCGAACGGCGCGCTGTACGTCTCCGACGAGGTCATGACGGGCTTCCGCACCTCCCGCGCCGGATGGTTCGGCGTGGACGGGGTCGCGCCCGACCTGATGACCTTCGGCAAGGTCATGGGCGGCGGCTTCCCGGCCGCGGCCTTCGGCGGCCGCGCCGACGTCATGGGGCACCTGGCCCCCGTCGGCCCCGTCTACCAGGCGGGCACCCTCTCCGGGAACCCGATCGCCACCGCCGCCGGCCTCGCGCAGCTGCGGCTGCTCGACAACGCGGCGTACGCGAAGGTCGACGCCGTGTCGGCCGAGATCCAGGGCCTGGTGACGGACGCGCTCCGCAAGGAGGGCGTGGCGCACCGGCTGCAGACCGCGTCCAACATGTTCTCCGTCTTCTTCACCGAGGACGAGGTCAGGAACTACGACGACGCCAAGAAGCAGGAGAGCTTCCGCTTCACCGGCTTCTTCCACTCGATGCTGGCCCAGGGCGTCTACCTGCCGCCCTCGTCCTTCGAGTCCTGGTTCGTCTCCACCGCCCACGACGAGCGGGCGATCGAGCGCATCGCGGCCGCGCTGCCCGCCGCCGCCCGCGCCGCCGCCGAGGCCACCCCGGAGGCCACCGCATGAGCAGCAGCGACATCACCGTCGTCCACCTGATGCGCCACGGAGAGGTGCACAACCCGGACGGGGTCCTCTACGGGCGCCGCCCCGGCTACCACCTCTCCGAGCTGGGCCGCCAGATGGCCGAGCGGGTCGCCGAGCACCTGGAGAACCGCGACATCACCCATGTCGTGTCCTCCCCGCTGGAGCGCGCGCAGGAGACGGCGGCCCCGATCGCCAAGGCGCACAGCCTGGACCTGGCGACCGACGGGCGGCTGATCGAGGCGGGCAACGTCTTCGAGGGCAAGACCTTCGGCGTCGGCGACGGCGCCCTGCGCAAGCCCGCCAACTGGAAGCACCTGACGAACCCGTTCCAGCCGTCCTGGGGCGAGCCGTACATCGAGCAGGTGGTCCGGATGATGGGCGCGCTCGACGCGGCGCGCGACGCTGCCCGCGGGCACGAGGCGGTGTGCGTGAGCCACCAGCTGCCGATCTGGATCGTGCGCAGCTTCGCCGAGAAGCGCAGGCTGTGGCACGACCCGCGGCGCCGGCAGTGCACGTTGGCCTCGCTGACGTCGTTCACGTACCAGGGCGACAAGATCGTGTCGGTGGGCTACAGCGAGCCGGCCCGGGACCTGGTCCCGGCGCACCTGCTCGCGGGCGCGAAGCCGGTGAAGGGCAAGTCGAAGGCGTTCGGCGCCTGAGTCGTGACGCCGGCGGACCTGCCAGCCGGTCCGCCGGTCCGCGGGTCCGCCGGTCCGCCGGTTCGCGGGCCTGCGGGCCCGCGGTCCGGTCCGGAGGCGCTGCCTCCGATCGTCAAGATTCGACATGGCCAGACCTAATTTCATACAAGTAGCCGCGCTGCTGCCGATCTGACGCTCAGCCTGCGTTGGAATGTCCGTTTATACGACATTCCATCAGCGAGGTGAGCGACATGCGTGAGGTCAGCCGGAGGGGTGCGCTCGGACTCGGGCTCGGCGCCGTGGCCGCGATGGGGATCGCGGGTTGCAGCGGCGGGTCCGGCTCCGGGGGCGCCCACATGGGTGCGGGTTCCGGCAAGGCCGGCCCCGGCCCGAGCGGCGGGGCCGCCCACCCGGTCAGGCCCATCGGGGACGGTTCCACCGCGGACACGGGCCCCCAGCCCCACCAGCCCGCGAAGCCCGTCCCCCTCCAGCCCGGGGAGACCCCGCCGCAGTTCGTCGTCTTCAGCTGGGACGGCGCGGGCGAGATCGGCAACGGTCTCTTCCCGCGCTTCCTCAAGCTCGCCAAGGACCACCACGCGGGCATGACCTTCTTCCTCTCCGGGCTCTACCTGCTCCCCGAGTCGAAGCGGGAGCTCTACCGCCCGCCCAACAACCCGGTGGGCGCCTCCGACATCGGGTTCCTGAAGGACGAGAACGTCCGCAACACCCTGAAGTGCGTGCGCGCGGCCTGGCTCGACGGCCACGAGATCGGCACCCACTTCAACGGGCACTTCTGCGGCGGATCCGGCTCGGTCGCCCACTGGAGCGCGCAGGACTGGCACAGCGAGATCGAGCAGGCCGTGTCCTTCGTCACCAACTGGCGCACCAACACCGGCTTCACCGACCTCGAACCGCTGCCCTTCGACTACGCGAAGGAGCTCGTCGGGGCCCGCACGCCGTGCCTGCTCGGCCAGGACCAGCTGCTGCCCACCGCCGAGAAGCTCGGCTGGCGCTACGACGCCAGCTCGCCCGGCGGCCTCCAGCAGTGGCCGGAGAAGAAGGGGAAGGTGTGGGACCTACCTCTGCAGTCCATGCCCTTCCCCGGCCACTCCTTCGAGGTGCTCTCGATGGACTACAACATCCTCGCCAACCAATCGCAGAACACCACCCGGGGCGTTCCCTCCAACTACCCGGGCTGGCGCAGTCAGGCCACGGCCGCCTACCAGGGCGGCTTCCGGCGGGCGTACGAGACGAACCGCGCGCCGCTCTTCATCGGCAACCACTTCGAGGACTGGAACGGCGGCATCTATATGGACGCCGTCGAGGAAGCGCTCAAGTCGATGGCGGACAAAAGCGACGTACGGCTCGTATCGTTCAGGCAGTTCACCGACTGGCTCGACGTCCAGGACCCCAAGGTGCTCGCCAAACTGCGGGGCCTGGCCCCCGGTCAGCCGCCGACCGGCGGCTGGAAGACCTTCCTGACCGCGGCCTGACCAGCCCCTGACCAGCCCCTGACCAGCCCCGGACCACCCCCTGACCAGCCTCTGACCAGGGGGTGGTCAGGATCCGGCCGGGCGGCCGGGGGGCGCGCAAGATCCACAATTCGCCCATGCGAAACTTTTCACATGAGCCTTAGCCGCGCCCCCCGACGCCGCCGCTCGACCAGCGGCCGCGCCGCCTTGCTGACCGCGGTGGCCGTCGCAGGCGCCCTCACCCTCACCTCCTGCGGAGATTCGGCCGGTGGAGCCAAGTCCTCCGGCTCCGCGGGCGGCAACTACGTGACGGGCCCGGGCGGCATCTCCACCGTCGCCAAGGGCCGGCGCGACGACGCCCCCAAGCTCGACGGCGAGACCGTCGACGGCAAGACGCTCGACACGACCACCCTCAAGGGGAAGGTCGTCGTCCTGAACGTCTGGGGCTCCTGGTGCCCGCCGTGCCGCGCCGAGGCCCCCTACTTCGCCAAGGTCTCCAAGGAGATGGCCGACGCGGGCAAGGACATCGCCTTCGTCGGGATCAACACCCGCGACAACAGCAAGCAGAACGCGGTCTCCTTCGAGGAGAACTTCGGGATCACCTACCCGAGCCTCTACGACCCCGACGGCAAGCTGATGCTCCGCTTCCCCAAGGGCACGCTCAACGCGCAGTCGATCCCCTCCACGATCGTCCTCGACAAGGAGGGCAAGATCGCCGCCCGCACCCTCGTCGCGGTCAACGAGGAGCAGCTGCGCAAGATGATCGACCCGCTCCTCGCGGAGAAGTGACCGGCGTGAACGAGACCGTTTTCAGCGGCGCCCTGCTGCTCGCCCTGCCCATCGCCGTGCTCGCCGGGCTCGTCTCCTTCTTCTCCCCGTGCGTGCTGCCGCTCGTCCCCGGCTACCTCTCCTACGTGACCGGCGTCACCGGCGCCGACATGGCCGAGGCCCGGCGCGGCCGGATGCTGGCCGGGGCGAGCCTGTTCGTCCTCGGCTTCACCGCCGTCTTCGTCTCCACCGGCGCGCTCTTCGGGTTCTTCGGCGACGTCCTCCAGGACAACCGGACCCTGATCTCCCGGGTGCTCGGCGGCGTCGTCATCCTCATGGGGCTCTTCTTCATGGGACTGATCCCGGGCCTGACGATGCGGGAGTTCCGCTTCCACAAGAAGCCCACCGGGGGCCTGATCGGCGCGCCCGTCCTCGGAGTCCTCTTCGGCATCGGGTGGACGCCCTGCATGGGCCCGACCCTCACCGCCGTGAACACGCTCTCCCTGAACGAGGCGAGCGCCGGCCGCGGCGCGCTGCTGACCACGGCGTACTGTCTGGGCCTCGGCCTGCCCTTCATCCTCGCCGCGATCGCCTTCCGCAAGGCGCTCGGCGCCTTCGGCTGGGTGAAGAAGCACTACGCGTGGGTGATGCGGATCGGGGGCGGCATGCTGGTCCTGACCGGTCTGCTGCTCGTCACAGGTTGGTGGGACACGATCGTCAACGACATGCAGAGCTGGACACAGGGCTTCACGGTGGGGATCTGAGGACTAAGAGCACATGAGTACGAGCGACAAGGCGCCCACCGCGGCGTCGGACCCCGAACACGACGCGGCCGCCCCGGAAGCCGACACGGAAGCGGCGGCGGCCGCCACCGACGCCGCGGCGTCGGCCCAGTTGTCCACCGCCCCGCTGGAGGATCCCCCGGCCGGCGGCCCCGCCGTCGGCATCGGTGTGCTCGGCTGGGCCCGCTGGTTCTGGCGCCAGCTCACCTCCATGCGGGTGGCGCTGATCCTGCTCTTCCTGCTGTCCCTCGGCTCGATCCCCGGCTCGCTGATCCCGCAGAACCGGGTCGACCCGATGAAGGTCGCGCTCTGGAAGGGCAAGCACGAGTTCTGGGTGCCGGTCGCCGAGAAGCTCCAGCTCTTCGACGTCTACAGCTCGGTGTGGTTCTCCGCGATCTACATCCTGCTCTTCGTGTCGCTGATCGGCTGCATCATCCCGCGCACCTGGCAGTTCGTCGGCCAGCTCCGCGGCCGCCCGCCGGGCGCCCCCCGGCGCCTGGACCGGCTCCCCGCCTACACCACCTGGCGCACCGGAGCGGCCCCGGACGAGGTCCTCGCGCACGCCGAGGAGGTGCTCGGCGGGCGCCGCTTCCGTACCGCCCCCGACACCGCCGGGCACGCGGTGGCCGCGGAGAAGGGGTACCTGCGCGAGGCCGGGAACCTGGCCTTCCACATCGCCCTGATCGTGATGCTGGTGGCCTTCGCCACCGGCCAGCTCCTCAAGTCCGAGGGCGGCAAGCTCGTCCTGCGCGGCAAGGGCTTCGCCAACACGCTCACCCAGTACGACGACTTCAAGTCCGGCAGCCTCTTCGACTCGGACGACCTGCCGCCCTTCAGCTTCACCCTGGACAAGTTCGACGCGGAGTACGAGAAGAGCGGCCCGCAGAAGGGCACCCCGCGCGAGTTCAAGGCGTACGTCACCTACAGCAAGGGCGCGCACGGCGCCCCGACGAAGACCGAGATCGAGGTCAACAAGCCGCTCGACGTCGAGGGCTCCAAGGTCTACCTGCTGGGCCACGGCTACGCGCCGATCCTCTCGGTGACCGACCCCTCCGGCAAGGTGGTCTTCAAGGACGCCGTGCCGATGCTGCCGCAGGACGCGAACCTGACCTCCGCCGGAGCCGTCAAGGTCACCGACGGCTACCAGGACAAGAACGGCAAGAAGGAGCAGCTGGGCTTCAACGCCCGCTTCGTGCCGACCTTCGCGGGCAAGGGAGGGGGCACGATGCTCTCGCAGTTCCCCGCCGCGGACTTCCCGGTCCTGGCGCTCAACGCCTGGCACGGCAGCCTGGGCGTGGACTCGGGGCTGCCGCAGAACGTCTACCAGCTCGACACCGCCAAGATGCAGCAGTTCAAGAAGGAGAACGGCGACCCGTTCTCCCAGCTGATGCTCCCCGGCGAGACGATGACGCTCCCCGACGGTGCGGGCACCGTGAAGTTCGAGGGCATCGAGCGCTGGGCCACCTTCCAGATCTCCCAGGAGCCCGGCACCGGCTACGCCCTGGCGGGCGCGGTGGCGGCCATCCTGGGCCTGGCCGCGTCCCTCTTCATCCAGCGCCGCCGGATCTGGGTCCGGGCGGTGACCGGCGAGGACGGCGTGACCGTCGTCGAGATGGCGGGCCTCGGCCGCAGCGAGTCCGCCAAGCTCCCCGAGGAACTCGCCGACCTGGCCGCCCGGCTGAACGAGCGGGCGCCCACCGCACCCGCGCCCGAGGCCGTCCCCGGCAACAACCCTGTCGAAGCAACCGTTGAAGGAGGACGCGGATGACGCTGCTCGCAGCCGCCGCGACCAACACGAGCCTGGCCCACGCCAGCAACGTGCTGATCTATTCGTCGATGGCGGTCTACATGCTCGCCTTCTTCGCCCACATCGCCGAGTGGACCTTCGGCAGCCGCAGCAAGGTGGCCCGTACGGCCAACGCGCTGACGGCGGGAGCGGGCGCCGCGAAGGCCCCCGCCGTCCAGGTCCGCACGAAGGCGGGGGGCACCGCGGTCCTCGACAAGCCGCAGGTCGTCACCCGCTCCGCCACCGGCACGCGCGACGTGCCGGACGGCCCCGGCGCGGCCGGCGGCACGGTCAAGGGCGACCTGTACGGCCGGATCGCGATCTCGCTGACCGCCCTCGGCTTCCTGCTCGCGGCCGGTGGCGTGGTCAGCCGCGCCCTGTCGGTGCAGCGGGCGCCCTGGGGCAACATGTACGAGTTCTCGATCACCTTCTCCACGGTGGCCGCGGGCGCCTACCTGCTGCTGCTGGCCCTGGGCAAGAACGTCCGCTGGATCGGCCTGATCCTGGTCACCACGGTCCTGCTGGACCTGGGCGTGGCCACGACCTGGCTCTACACCGACAGCGCGGCGCTGGTCCCGGCCCTGCACTCGTACTGGCTGTGGATCCACGTCTCCACCGCGATCATCTGCGGCGCGGTCTTCTACATCGGTGCGGCCGGTACGGTCCTCTACCTGTTCCGCGACGGGTACGAGAACCACCTCGCCCAGGGACGCAAGCCCGGCACCTTCCGCACCTCGGTCATGGAGCGGCTGCCCTCGGCGTCCTCGCTCGACAAGTTCTCGTACCGGATCAACGCGGCGGTCTTCCCGCTGTGGACCTTCACGATCATCGCGGGCGCGATCTGGGCGAACGACGCCTGGGGCCGGTACTGGGGCTGGGACCCCAAGGAGGTCTGGTCCTTCATCACCTGGGTCGCCTACGCCTGCTACCTGCACGCGCGCGCCACGGCCGGATGGAAGGGCCGCAAGGCCGCCTACCTGGCGCTCTTCGCCTTCGCGTGCTGGATCTGGAACTACTACGGCGTGAACATCCTGCTCAACGGCAAGCACTCCTACGGCGGGGTGTAGTCGAGCGGCACGGCGAACGGCGATGGGCCCGGCCCCCCGAGGGGGGGCCGGGCCCATCGCCGTTCGCCGTGTTCCAACGCGTCGACTAGCCCTTGTCGGGGTCGTTGCGGTCCGTCCCGTCCTGCTTGCCCTGGCCGTCCTGCTTGCCCGGGCGGTCCTGTCGCTCCTGCTCCTCGCGCAGCGACTTCAGGAACTCCGGGTTGTCGTCCGGCGCGACCCACTGGGTCCGGCGCGCCCGGCCGCCGCCGAAGCCGCCGCCGACCGCGGAGCGCTTCTTCCCGGCGAACAGCCACACGACGGGGCCGACGATCGAGAACAGCAGGATGATGATCACCCAGACCACCTTCGGGAGGTGCTTGACCTCTTCCTCGGGCGTGTTCAGGCAGTCGATGAAGGCGTAGATGGTCAGCGCGATGATCAGCAGGAACGGCAGATAGCGCAGCACGGTGAGAGCCAGACCCCCAAGACGGTGGCGGGGCCGCGTCGGGCCCCGGTGACTCCCCCAGGGTAGTCCGTGGCCGATACTGGGTCGCATGGCTTACGACGATCTCCGCTCGCTGCTCCGGGCTCTGGAGCGGGAGGGCGACCTCAAGCGCATCAAGGCCGAAGTGGACCCGTACCTGGAGGTCGGGGAGATCGTCGACAGAGTGAACAAGGCGGGCGGGCCCGCGCTGCTCTTCGAGAACGTCAAGGGTTCGGCGATGCCGCTGGCCATGAACGTCTTCGGCACCGACCGCCGCCTGCTCAAAGCCCTCGGCCTGAAGTCCTACGCCGAGATCAGCGAGAAGATCGGCGGCCTGCTCAAGCCCGAGCTGCCGCAGGGCTTCATCGGGGTCCGCGAGGCCTTCGGCAAGCTCGGCTCGATGGTGCACGTACCGCCGAAGAAGGTGAAGGGCGAGTCCGCGCCCGTCCAGGAGGTCGTCCTCACCGGGGACGACGTGGACCTGGACCGGCTGCCGGCCCTCTTCACCTGGCCCAAGGACGGCGGCTCCTTCTTCAACCTGGGCCTGACCCACACCAAGCACCCCGAGACGGGCGTGCGCAACCTCGGGCTCTACCGTCTCCAGCGCCACGACAAGCGCACCATCGGCATGCACTGGCAGATCCACAAGGACAGCCGCAACCACTACGCCGTCGCCGCCAAGAAGGGCGAGCGGCTCCCGGTCGCGATCGCCTTCGGCTGCCCCCCGGCCGTGACGTACGCGTCCACCGCGCCGCTGCCCGGCGACATCGACGAGTACCTCTTCGCCGGGTTCGTCGCGGGCAAGCGGATCGAGATGGTGGACTGCAAGACCGTCCCGCTCCAGGTCCCGGCCCACGCCGAGGTCGTCATCGAGGGCTGGCTGGAGCCGGGTGAGACGCTCCCCGAGGGCCCCTTCGGCGACCACACCGGTTTCTACACCCCGCAGGAGCCCTTCCCGGCCCTGAAGATCGACTGCGTGACGATGCGCAAGCGTCCGCTGATCCAGTCGATCGTCGTCGGCCGCCCGCCGACCGAGGACGGTCCGCTGGGCCGCGCGACGGAGCGGTTCTTCCTGCCGCTGCTCAAGATCATCGTTCCGGACATCGTGGACTACCACCTGCCGGAGTCGGGCGGCTTCCACAACTGCGCGATCGTCTCGATCGACAAGAAGTACCCGAAGCACGCGCAGAAGGTCATGCACGCCATCTGGGGCGCGCACATGATGTCGCTCACCAAGCTGATCATCGTGGTGGACTCCGACTGCGACGTGCACGACCTGCACGAGGTCTCCTGGCGGGCGCTGGGCAACACGGACTACGCCCGCGACCTCACCGTCGTCGAAGGCCCGGTGGACCACCTGGACCACGCCTCCTACCAGCAGTTCTGGGGCGGCAAGGCGGGCATCGACGCCACGAAGAAACTGCCCGAAGAGGGCTACACCCGCGACGGCGGCTGGCCGGACATGGTCGAGTCCGACCCCGCGACCGCGGCCCTGGTCGACCGCCGCTGGAAGGAATACGGACTGTGAGCCCCATCGGAGTGAGCGGCCCGGAGCTGTTCATCGGCACCGACGCCGCCTACGTGGCCCTCGTCCGGCCGCAGATCGACCCGACGCTGGCGGAGGTCAAGCTCGCGGCCGAGGAGGCCGGGGTGACGCCCGAGGAGTTCGCGGGCCCCGGCAACATCTGGGCGCTGATGCTCGACGTGGACGGCGAGGGCGACGGCTTCGAGCTGCCCGGCGCGCGGGACGTGGAGGCTGACGACTTCGCGGAGCAGCTCCAGCGGGCGCTGGGGGCCGGCGGGCCGTTCACCGCGGAGGCCGGGAACTTCCTCTCCCTCGACGCGCGCCCGGACGGCGCCGACGGCTGGCGGCTGACCGCGAAGGTCACCCCGCCCGAGGGGCACGACCAGGGTCCCCGGACCCTGGAACTCGGCCCGCTCCGCACCGCGGAGCTCCTGGCCGACCTAGAAGACTTCCGGAGAAGCCTCGCATGATGACGACCGCCGACGGAGTGGTCGGCCCCGGCCCCGCGCCGCAGCCCACCGGCAAGGTGAAGGCGTTCCTGCGGCTGGTGATGATCGAGCACTCGGTCTTCGCGCTGCCCTTCGCCTACATCGCCGCCCTCACCGCGATGTTCCAGCTGGACCGCGAGGTCCACTGGATCAAGCTGCTGCTGGTCACCGTCGCCATGGTGGGCCTGCGCACCTTCGCGATGGCCGCCAACCGGATCATCGACCGCGAGATCGACGCCCGTAACCCGCGCACCGCGGGCCGCGAGCTGGTGACCGGCGCGGTCTCGGTGCGCTCCGCCTGGACCGGCGCCGGCGTCGCGCTCGCGGTGTTCCTCGGGGCGGCGGCGCTGCTGAACCCGCTGTGCCTGGCGCTCGCGCCCATCGCGGTGATCCCGATGGTGGTGTACCCGTACGGCAAGCGCTTCACGAACTTCCCGCACGCGATCCTGGGCCTGGCGCAGGCGATGGGTCCGGTCGGGGCCTGGCTGGCGATCACCGGCGAGTGGTCCTGGGACGCGGTCGTCCTCGGGCTCGCGGTCGGCGTGTGGATCGGCGGCTTCGACCTGATCTTCGGCTGCCAGGACGTGATGGCCGACCGTGCGGAGGGCGTCAAGTCCGTCCCCGCCCGCTTCGGTGTTCCGGCGGCGCTTTGGGGCGCGCGAGTCTGTCATGTCGTGACCACCGGACTGCTGGTCTGGTACGCGCTCGCCACCGGTGCCGGGGTCTTCTTCTGGGCCGGGATGATCGTCGTGGTGGCCGCCTTCGGCTACGAGCACTCGATCGTGACGCCCAAGGACCTGTCCCGGCTGAACCGGGCCTTCTTCACCGTCAACGGCTTCATCGGCATCGCGCTCTTCGTCTGCGCGCTGGGGGACCTGATGGTGCGGGGGCTGACGCTGTAAGTCCCGGATAGGCTCGGACGCATGAGTGAGGGCAAGCGCACCCCCTGGGTGGTCGGGGTTTCAGGGGCGTCCGGGACGCCGTACGCGGCGTCCGTGCTGCGGGGGCTGCTCGCGGCGGGGGAGAGCGTGGACCTGGTGGTCAGCCGGTCCGCGCGGCTCACGCTGCTCGACGAGACGGGGATCGCCTTCCGGGACGCGCACTGGCGCGCGGACCTGGAGCAGTGGCTGGAGCGGGGGGCCGACGGGAAACCGGGCACCTTCGCGGGCTTCGACCTGGACGCGGTGCGCTACTGGAACGCCGGGGACCTGGCGGCCGGGCCGTCGTCCGGCTCGTACCCGGTCAAGGGGATGCTGATCGTGCCCGCGTCCACGGCGTGCGTGGCGGGGGTGTCACTGGGGCTGTCGAAGGACCTGCTCCAGCGGGTGGCGAGCGTCACGCTCAAGGAGCGGCGCCGGCTGGTGGTCGTGGTGCGCGAGACGCCGCTGAGCGGTCAGACGCTCAAGGCGCTGGTGACGCTGGACGAGGCGGGCGCAGTGGTGCTGCCCGCCTCTCCGGCGTTCTACGCGGGTGCGACGCACATCCAGGATCTGGCTGACTTCGTCGCGGGGCGGGTACTGGACGCGGCAGAGGTGCCGCACCGGCTGTACCGCCGTTGGGACGGGGAGCTGGGCGCGGCCCGTGCTCCCGGTGCTGGTGAGGACTAGCCCGGGTGAACCGGTACTAGCGCTTCTTGGCGCCGAACGACTTGCGGGTCTTGTCGACACGCACGGCTGCGGCGGGCTGGTGGGCACGGGATCGGTTGGCCAGCTCCTGGAGCTGTCGCATGTGTGCGTAGGCCATCTCGATCGTGTACACGGTGAACCACTCCTGAAGATTGTCAGATCATCGTTGATCTGTTGAAAGATTCACAGGGCTTCGACCCTGTGTGCCTTAGATTCTATACGTAAACTTGCGGGATCGCCGAATAATGGAAGGCTCCAGGTATATGGACACCGTGGACAGGCAGCTCATCCAGGCCCTCCGGGAGAACGGCCGTGCCTCCTACGCGGAGCTGGGCCGGCTCGTGGGCCTCTCCGGCCCCAGCGTCACCGACCGGATCAACCGGCTGGAGACGGCCGGTGTGATCACCGGCTACCGCGCGACCGTGGACGCGGCCTCGCTCGGCCTCGGGGTCACCGCGCTGATCGGCATCTCCCTCTCCGACGCCGCGGACCACGAGGACGTGGCCCGGCGACTGCGCGACCTCGCGGAGATCGAGGACTGCTGGTTCATCGCGGGCGACGACTCCTTCATGCTCAAGGTGCGCGCGAGCGACGTGGACGGCCTGGAGAAGATCATCCGGCGGCTGTCCGGCACCAAGGGCGTCTCCCGGACCCGCACCACCATCGTGCTCTCCACCAAGTGGGAGAACCGGGTCGGGGAACTGCCGGAAGAGCACTGAGAGTACGGTGGGTCGGGGTTCCGCAGGCACAGGTACGGACGTCCGCAGGACAGACATAGCAGGACAGACGCAGCAGGACAGACACAGGAGGCGACCGGCACATGGACGCTGGGCTCAAGCGCGAGCTGGAGGAGAAGGTCCGCTCCGGCGAGCGGCTGACGCGTGAGGACGGCATCGCCCTCTACGAGTCGGACGATCTGGCCTGGCTCGGTGGCCTCGCCCACGAGGTGCGCACCCGCAAGAACGGTGACGTGGTCCACTTCAACGTCAACCGCCACCTGAACATGACCAACGTGTGCACCGCCTCCTGCGCGTACTGCTCGTTCCAGCGCAAGCCGGGCGAGAAGGACGCGTACACGATGCGCATCGAGGAAGCCGTTCGCCTGGCCAAGACCATGGAGAACGAGAACCTCACCGAGCTGCACATCGTCAACGGTCTGCACCCCAACCTGCCGTGGCGCTACTACCCGCGCTCGCTGAGCGAGCTGAAGAAGGCGCTGCCGAACGTCTCGCTGAAGGCGTTCACGGCGACGGAGATCCACCACTTCGAGACGATCTCCGGTCTCTCGGCGTCCGAGATCCTGGACGAGCTGATCGAGGCCGGCCTGGAGTCGCTCACCGGCGGCGGCGCGGAGATCTTCGACTGGGAGGTCCGCCAGCACATCGTCGACCACCGCACCCACTGGGAGGACTGGTCGCGCATCCACCGCCTCGCGCACGAGAAGGGTCTCAAGACCCCGTGCACGATGCTGTACGGGCACATCGAGGAGCCGCGCCACCGCGTGGACCACGTGCTCCGGCTGCGCGAGCTGCAGGACGAGACGGGCGGCTTCCAGGTCTTCATCCCGCTGCGCTACCAGCACGACTTCGTGGACATGCAGGACGGCAAGGTCCGCAACAAGCTCCAGGCGCGGACCACGATGGCCACCGGCGCCGAGGCGCTGAAGACCTTCGCGGTCTCGCGACTGCTCTTCGACAACGTCCCGCACGTGAAGGTCTTCTGGGTGATGCACGGCGTGCAGACCGCCCAGCTGGCGCTCCAGCACGGTGCGGACGACATGGACGGCTCGGTCGTCGAGTACAAGATCACGCACGACGCGGACAACTACGGCACGCCGAACAAGCTCGGCCGCGACGACCTGCTGGAGCTGATCCGGGACGCGGGCTTCCGTCCGGTCGAGCGCAACACGCGCTACGAGATCATCCGGGAGTACCCGGGTCCGGACGCGGGTCTGCGCGACGAGCCGCAGGCGATGCGCCTCTGACGTCCCGCTGTCGACGAGAAGGCCCCGACCTCCTGGGATTCGCCCCGGGGGTCGGGGCTTCTTCGTTGCCGAATGGCTGAGGTAATGGTTAGTCTGCACCTATGACCATTACGGCCCCCCTTCCGCTCCCGCTCACCTTCAGCGTCGACCCGGTCGTCGACCCGGCCCTGCACGCGCAGGTGCTCGACCTGTGGGTCGAGGTCAGCAACGCCGGTGGCGCCGTCGGCTTCGTGCCGCCCGTCCGTCACGAGGTCGTCCGCCCCGAGCTGCTCAAGCACCTCGTCGCGATGGCCGAGGGGCGGACCCGGCTGGTCGTCGGGCGCGACGGGGACGGCCGGGTCGTGGCGACCGCCTTCCTCGCCACCAACGCGCACGGGCTCATGAAGCACTGGCTCTGGGCGTACACGGTGATGGTCGCGCCCGGCCTCCAGGGGCGGGGCGTCGGGCGCGGGCTGATGGCGGCCGTCGCCGACGCGGCCCGCGCCATCGAGGGCATCGACGCGGTCCGGCTCGGCTGCCGGGGCGGCCTCGGCCTGGAGCGTTTCTACGCCTCCTGCGGATACCACGAGGTGGGGCGCGTGCCCGGGGCGATCCGGGTCGCCCCGGGCGACGACCGCGACGACGTCACCATGCTGCTGCGACTGCGCTGAGCCCGGAACGGGCGCCGGGCGACGCCGGTCGGGTGGGGCCCCGGCGGGCGGTGCGGGGGGCCCGGCATGCTTCACTGGTCGGGCACTTCCGGGCGTACCCGACGCTCACAGCCGACGAAGACAGAGAGAAAGGGTCACCGTGTCCCTCAAGCCGAGCGCAACGATCCGCTACACCACGATGCGGCTGGCCATCTTCGTGGGCTGCTTCGTCCTCGTCCTGGGCCTGGTCAAGGCCGGTCTCGTGCCGTCCTCCCTCGGTGACGCCAACCTCGCCTGGGTCGTGCTGCTCGCGCTGGTGCTGTCCGCCCCGCTCTCCTTCGTGCTGCTGCGCAAGCAGCGCGACGTGATGTCCGAGCAGATCTCCGGACGCATCGCGGGTGCGAAGGGTCGCCTCGCCGACAACCAGACGCAGGAGGACGCGGCGGACGACGCCGCCCGCGCGCACTGACCTCGACGTATTGCCGAAGCGCCCCTGCGGCGGGTTCCCTCCCGCCGCAGGGGCGCTTCGGCGTTTCCGGGGTCGAGGGGTCGACCGCGTTTCCGGGGTCGATGGGTCGACCGAGATCGATGCTCAAAGCAGTTCTTTGAGATTCTCAAAGGAAAAGTGTTAGCGTGTTCAACATGTTGACGTCAGCTGCGCCCTTCGAAGCCATGAGCACCCTGCTCGTGGCGCGCCTGCACGTCGACCTCTGCCGCCGCGCGTCCGCGGCCTGTTGCTGCTGTCGCTGATCCAGCCCACGCAACGCATGCAGCAGCGGTCCCGGCCGGCCACCTCCGGCTGCCGTACCGCATCACCACCACCTTCCGGAGAGTGTTCGTGTCCGCGACCCCCGAGGCCCCCGCCAAGGCCTCTTTCAAGTTCCCCTTCTGGGCCCAGATCGTCACCGGTCTCGTGCTCGGCGTGCTGTTCGGCTGGCTCTCGCGCAGCCAGGACATCAGCTGGCTGGCCACCACCCTGGAGAAGGTCGGCGACATATTCGTCCAGCTCCTGAAGCTGGCCGTCGCCCCGCTCGTCTTCTTCGCGATCCTGGTGTCCGTCACCAACCTGCGGAAGGTGAACAACGCCGCCCGCCTCGCCTCGCGCACGCTGCTCTGGTTCATGATCACGTCGCTGATCGCGGTCGGCATCGGCCTCGCGATCGGCCTGCTGACCAACCCGGGCTCGGGCACCGGCCTCACCGCCGCCGACGGCAAGGAGCCCAAGCGGCACGGCTCGTGGATCGACTTCCTGACCGGCATCGTGCCGAACGACATCGTCACGCCGTTCACCGAGCTGAACGTCCTCCAGATCGTCTTCCTGGCCGCCGTCGCCGGTATCGCCGCCCTCCAGCTCGGTGCGAAGGCGCAGCCCGTGCTGACGCTCGCCGAGTCCGTCCTGGAGCTGCTGCAGAAGGCCCTGTGGTGGGTCATCCGGCTCGCCCCGATCGGTACGGTCGGCCTCATCGGCACCGCCATCGCCAGCTACGGCTGGGACCTGATCGGCAAGTACGCCGTCTTCACCGCCGACGTCTACATCGGTTGCGCGCTCGTGATGTTCGGCGTCTACCCGCTGCTGCTGGCGACCGTCGCCAAGGTCAACCCGATCCAGTTCTTCAAGGGCGCCTGGCCCGCGATCCAGCTGGCCTTCGTCTCGCGCTCCTCGGTCGGCACCATGCCGGTCACCCAGAAGGTCACCGAGCGCCTCGGCGTCCCGAAGAACTACGCGAGCTTCGCCGTTCCCTTCGGTGCCACCACGAAGATGGACGGCTGCGCCGCCATCTACCCGGCGCTCGCCGCGATCTTCATCGCCCAGATCTTCGACGTGCAGCTGGGCATCGGTGACTACCTGCTCATCGCCTTCGTCTCCGTGGTCGGCTCCGCCGCCACCGCCGGTCTGACCGGCGCGACCGTGATGCTGACGCTGACCCTGTCCACGCTGGGCCTGCCGCTGGCCGGTGTCGGTCTGCTGATGGCGATCGACCCGATCCTCGACATGATGCGGACCGCCACCAACGTGGCCGGCCAGGCCCTGGTCCCGGTCATCGTCGCCGCCCGCGAGGGCATCTTGGACCGCACGGCCTACGCCACCGCCTCGTCCTCCCCGCTGGACGAGCTCCCGGCCGAGACCGAGTCGGTCGAGTCGGTCGAGTCGGTCGAGTCCGCCGAGGCCGCCGCCGAGGAGAAGGTCCCGGTCGCCGTCTGACCGTACGGCCCCACGCCGGCACGCACACTCATCGCAGCCTCCGCCCCCGTCCGGGCGGGGGCTGTGGTGCGTTCAGCGGCCGGAGGCGTGCGCCACGAAGTCCGCCCAGGTGCGGGGGGTGAAAGCGAGGTGGGGGAGCAGGGTGTCCTTGGAATCGCGGACGTGGACGGTGGCGAGGGTGGCGGCCACCTCGACGCAGGAGTCGCCTTCGCTGCCGCTGCTGTGACTGCTCTTGAACCAGGCGAGCTCGGGATTTTCGATCATGTTTCTCCCAGCAGTTCCTCGACGAAGTCCCGCGACTCCCGTGGCGGGAGGGCCTCGGCCCGGATGATGCCATAGCGCAGTTCGAGGATCCGGAGCTGCTTCGGGTCCGACACAGGGCGTCCGTTGAACGCTCCCTCTGAGCGTCCCACGGCGGTGCCGTCCTCGAACTTCAGGATCTCGATGCCGCCGTCCATGCCAGCGTGTGCCTCGCGGCTGTTCGGCATGACCTGGAGGGATACGTTGCGCAAGTGGCTTACCTCCAAGAGCCGTTGGAGCTGTCGGCGCCACACCATTGTGCCCCCGATGGGGCGGCGCAGCGCGGACGCTTCGTGGACGAAGCTGATCGCCGGGGCGGGGGCGCGGTCGAAGATGGCTTGTCGGGCCATGCGTGCTGCGGTGAACCGCTCCACCTCGTCCTGTGCATAGGCGGGCTGGCGCATCTCGAAGAGGGCCCGCGCGTGATCCGGTGTCTGCACCAGTCCGTGTACGACGTGCGTGCTGTAGACGCACACCTCCACCGCCCGGTTCTCCAACTTCGCGAGGTCGCGCACCTTCTTGGGGTAGCGGACCTGCTCCATGTCCGCCTTCATGGCGGCGATCTTCCCGCCCGCCCGAAGGGCCTCGTCCGTCCTGTCCAGGTACTCCGGGCGCGGGATGCGCTTGCCGGCCTCGACCTTGCGGACGAGGTCCTCGCCGTACCCGATGGCGGTGCCGAGGTCGGCGGCCCGGAGGCCCGCTTCCTCGCGCCAGGCCCTGAGCTGGCGGCCCAGTGCGGCCAGTACCGCCACTCCTTGCTCGTCCTCGGGGTCCACGTCCCAGCCCGCGTCCCGCGTACCGTCACTGTCCACGCTCATGCGCGCCCGCCTCCGACGTACCGATGTCCTCGACGCCCCCTGCCCGGCGGCCGGACAGGACAGCCGGGACAGCCCCGGACAAGAGCCGGACAAACGCGGGACGTACAGGTGTTGCCACTTCTCACGGTATGCGGACATCGACACGCTGAGTGACGTGATGAATCAAATCTGCAACCCCACCCGTCAATTCGTCGCCCAGCTCGCCGCCACTCCCCACGGAGCCCGCCGGGCCCGGTTGCTCGCCGTCGAGCGGATCGGTTCTTGGGGGGTCGCGACAGAAGGGCCCGGTCTGGTCGTGGCCGAGCTGGCGGCCAACGCGGTGACCCACGGTCGCGTGCCGGGGCGGAGGTTCCGGCTGCTGCTCACGCTGTACGGCGGTGTGTTGCGCATCGAGGTGGTCGATACCCGGGGTGACCGGGTCCCTGGTCTCCGCGACCCGGGTGAGGACGGGGAGGCCGGTAGGGGCTTGGTGCTGGTGACCGCGATCGCGGACCGCTGGGGGGTGGATCCGGGGCCCTCACCCTGCAAGGTGGTGTGGGCCGAGTTGGATGTGGTCGGGCGGCTGACCCGCTGGGACGTGGAGGGCCGAGACCCGGTGGGGGCGGACGTCAAAAGCTAAAGGACCGAGAGAAACCAACCAACCGCACCCCTCCGGCTCCCCGTCGCTGACCCCGGGGTCGCGGGGTCGTGGGGGTCACGGAGTGGGGGGCGTCCAGTCGGCGGGGAGGCCGGACTGGGCGAGGACGGCATTGAGGCTGTAGAAGTCCTGGTCGTGGGCGATCCGCGGGCCGTCGAGGTCGAGCAGGGTCGCCAGCGGCACGGCGAAGGGCTTGGGCGCGCCCTTGAGGTGCCCGGAGTAGACGGCCTCGATGGTGATGTGGTCACCGTCCCGGTGCGCGGCGCGCACGGTGACCCGGACGTTCTCGATCAGGGCGTCGGTGCGGGCCTTCCAGCCGGATATCTCCTGACGACCCGTGAACGTGACGCCTATGGCCTGGTCGGTGTAGGTCCCGCCGGAGATGAACAGCGCGCCGAGCGCGCCGGGCTCCGTGCCGTTCCAGGCGGTCTGCCATGCGGCGACCACCTTCGGCAGGTGCCGATCGCCGGGCGGCGAGGCGTAGGAGGCGGTGCTGAGCGCGACCGTGGCGGCCGCGGCGCAGGCGAAGGCGGTCAGGGTGTGGGCGGGGCGGGGCTTCATGGTGTTCGTCCTCCGTCGAGGTCTGCGGTCTTGGGGGCGGGGGGAAGGGGCTCAAGGAGTCAGCGGCAGGGGTCAGGGAGTCAGGACGACCTTGCCGGTGACGGTGCCGGACTCCGCCAGGGCGAGGGCCTCGGCGGCCCTGGCGAGCGGCAGTTGGGCAGCGATCCGGGCGGTGATCTCGCCGCGCTGGAGGGCGCCGAAGACCTCGGTGAGATCGCTCCGCAGCCGGGCGCGGAAGCGGTCCTGGTTCAGCGCGCGGCCGGCCCAGATGTTGTAGAAGTGCGCGCGGCGGCCGTTGGGCAGGGCGTTCCAGAGCCAGGTGCGGGCGAGGATCTTCAGCACGGGAAGCTGCTTGGAGCCGCTGTCGTCGCGGGTGGAGGCGCTGCCGTAGGAGACGAGGGTGCCGCCGGGGGCGAGCAGCTGCCAGGAGTCGATGACGCTGCGGCCGCCGACGTGGTCGAAGACGGCGTCCACCCCGCCGGGGGCCAGCTCCCGGGTCCTGGCCGCCACATTCCCCACGCGGTAGTCGATCGGGGTGACGCCCAGCTCGCGCAGTGCTTCGTGGTGGCGGGCGGAGGCCGTGCCGATCACCTTCACGCCGGCCGCGCGGGCCAGCTGGACCAGGACGGAGCCCACTCCGCCGCTGGCGCCGTGCACCAGGATGGTCTGCCCGGCGCGCACGCGGGCCGTGCGGTGCAGCATCTGCCAGGCGGTGATGCCGTTGACCACGACCGTCTCGGCCTCCGCCGCGCTCAGGCCCTCCGGCACCTCGACTGCGTCCTTCGCGTCGACGACCACATGGCTGGCCCAACCGCCGACCTTGACCAGCGCGGCCACCCTCCGGCCAGTCAGGTCCGGGGCGACTCCCGGGCCGGTCGACACCACGCGGCCCACCAGGTCGTAGCCGGGCACGAAGGGGAACGGCGGCTGGTCGTAGTACCGCCCGCGGCGCATCTGCTGCTCGGCGAAGGAGACGCCGGTCGCCTCCATGGCGATCACCAGCTGACCCGTGCCGGGCTCCGGCACGGAGGTGCGCATGACTTGCAGGCCCTCCGGGGCCACGACGCCCGGCAGGACGACCTGGGTGGCCTGGGTGGTCTGGGTGGTCTGGGTGGTCTGCGGGGTCTGGGTGAGGTGGTCGGTGCTCATGTCGCTCACTCGTTTCGTAGGAGATTTCGTAGTGGGTTTCTCGTTCGTTAGAAGTTGTAACCCATTCGAGTCGCGAGAGTCAAGAGCTTTCGTGATACCTTCTAACCAACAAGCTGGCGAGAGATCGAGAGAGTGGAGGCAGGCCATGAGCGAGTCGGATGCGAGGACACCCCGGGAGCGGTACCGCACCCAGGTGCGGGAGGAGGTCAAGCAGCACGCGTGGGGGCAGATCGCCACGGCCGGGGCCTCCGCGCTGTCCCTCAACGCCATTGCCAAGCAGATCGGCATGAGCGGGCCGGCCCTGTACCGGTACTTCGCCAACCGTGACGAGCTGATCAGCGAACTCATCAGGGACGCCTACCGCAGCCTGGCCGACGCCTTCCGCGTCCGCGCCGAGGCCGGCACCGACCTCGCCGACCTGGCGGACACCCTGCGCGCGTGGGCCCTGGCGGACCCCCAGCGGTACCTGCTCGTCTACGGCACCCCTGTGCCCGGCTACGAGGCGCCCGAGGACACGACCCGGATCACCGCCGAGATCATGGCCGTCCTCCTCGACGCCTGTGCCGCCGAGGAGCCCGCCGCCAGACCCCCGTCACCGCTTGAGGCGCATCTGGAGGCGCACCTGGCGGAGCACCGGATATGGGCCGCCGAGCATCCGGGCCCGCCGTCGACCCTGCACCGCGCGCTCACCTTCTGGACCCGGCTGCACGGCACGCTCTCGCTCGAACTCTCCGGCCACTTCACCGGCATGGGATTCGATCCGGCGCTGCTCTACACCGCGGAGGCGGAGGCGCTCACCGGCCGCTGACGGCGGCCGCGCGCCGCCGCGTCACACCGGAAGGAGGTTGGTAACTCGCATGGGTGAACTGTTCCAACTCGGCTGGATTTCCGAGGGGTTGCCGGGCATATGCTCGCCGCACACCGTCCAGACATGAGACGGCCCCCGCCGGGACTGGCATCCCGAACGAGGGCCTGACCAACTAGGAAGTAGACGCTTCCCAATGGCTCCCGAGCACCCTAGCGCGGCCTCGCGCGCGTCGTCCCGTCTTCCCGCCGGGACCCCTCGATCCGGTGTCTTCCACGTCAAGGTCCGGCACTCCTCGGAGTTCGTGGTCGTGGGCAACCACCTAGCCCAGAACTACGGCATGTCGCTGATGGCGATCGGCCTCGCCACCCACATCCAGTCGCTGCCCACCGGTGCACCGGTCGGCATCAAGCGCCTCGCCGGGCGGTTCCGCGAGGGGGAGGTGCGGATCGCCTCGGCGCTGCGGGAGTTGGAGGCGCACGGGTACCTGGAGCGGGTGCGCGTGCGGTTGGAGACGGGGCAGGTCATCACCCGTACGGTGTCCTACAACCAGCCGGGCGCGGCGTACCCCGAAGGGGCGACGACCGACCACGTACCGCCGCTGTTCCGGGCGGGCGCCCCCACGGCCGAGCCGGAGCCGGGTCCCGTGCCGGACGCCGAGCCGCCTCCGGAGCCCGAAGCCGAGCCTGACGCCGAGCCGGATCCCGAGCCCGACCCCGAGCCGCAGGGGCCCGCGCCGGAGCCCGGGTCCCGGCCGGCCTCCCGCCTGACCTCCCGCTCGGGGTCCCGCCCGGCGTCCCGGCCGCGGTCCCGGGGGGCGTCGCTGGGGCCGTTGCCCGGGGCTGGGATCGGTCCCGTGGGCGGGCCCGGGTGCGGCCAAGGGGGTGGTGCCGCCGGTCCGGTGGGCGCGGGTGGGGTGCCCGCCGGGCAGGTCCGGCAGGAGGCGTTCGACCTGCTCGCGGAGTTGCGGCTGCGCGATCCGCGGCTGTTGCTGCCGGAACGGGCGGTACGCCAGTTGGCGCCGGAGGTGTCGGGGTGGCTGGACCTCGGCGTCGAGCCCGAGGCCGTAGCGCACCTGCTCGCCGGGAACCTGCCCGCGGAGCTCGGCAATCCGGCGGCCCTGATCGGGTACCGCCTGAGAGCGCAGGTCCCGCCGCGGCTCCCGGCGCCCCGGGGCGCCCCGCCGACCGCGCGGCCGGACCCGTTCCAGACGTGCGACGGGTGTGAACGGGCTTTCCGGGCTCCGGTACCGGGCGGCTACTGCCGGGACTGCGGACCGGTGGCGCAACGGGCCGCCTGATCGCCCCGGTCAGGCGGCGGCGGACCCGTCGTCGCGGTGCCTTCCGCGCCGGAAGCGCACGACGAGGGGGCCGCCCACGATGAGGGCGACCCCGGCGCCGCCGAGGGCCCATGCGGTGGCAGCGTCCACACCGGTGCTGGCGAGCGGGCCGGAGCCCGGCGGGACCGGCTGGTCCGGCCCGGTCCCTGCCCCAGCTCCTGAGTCGCCGCCCGGGCCCTGGCCGCTTCCGGCGCCCGGGTCGGGTGTGGGGCGGGGGGTCTGTTCGGGGTCCGGGGTCGGGGTCGGGGACGACGTGGGCTCGGGGTCTGGTGTCGGCTCGGGGTCCGGGCCGGGCTCCGGGTCCTGGGTCGGCTCCGGTGTGGGGTCGCCGCCCCCGGTGGGCGGGCCCACGACGCGGGCGACGGCGTGTTCAGACGGTTCGACGCGGTCGGGGGTGCTGGACATGGACGTTTGGAGGGTGAAGGCGTGCAGCTCGGCCTCCTCCCGGAAGCGCATCCGCACCTGCACCTCGGTCCGGCCGGTGGGGAACGCGCGGTCCACGGGCCACAGGTCGTAGTAAGCGCTCCAGTCGTTCGAGAGGTCTGTGGCGGCGACGTTCTTCCAGAGGCTGCCGTCGAGCACCTGTACGACGTAGTCATCGGGCGTGAGGGTCTCGTCGGGCAGGGCCGCGACTTCCAGGGAGAGCTCCCGGCCCTCGGCCGGCTCGTCGCCCTTGACGTCGACGACGACGGTGAAGGTCCCCCAGTCGCCGCCCGCGACGAACTCGGGGGGTACGGATCTCAGGCTGAGCGAGATGTTCTTTCCCGCCGCCGCACGGGTCGCGATCGGGGTGGCGGTGGCGGTGGCCGAGGCGGTTGCTGTCGGCTCGGGGATGTCGGATGGGGTCGCCTGGGCCGGGACGCCGATGAGGAGGGTCGGGCCGGCGAGGGCTACGACGAGGGATGCGCGGGGGAGCTGCACGGAGGGGTTCCGTTCTGTGTCGGGGTCTCCCTTTTGACCTTGTTGTCGTGGGATCGGCATCGGTACCCGTGCCGGTTCGATGCACCCATAAGCCGGCTTTTGGGGCTCCCGGGCTGCTCACGAGGCTGGAAAAAGGGGCCCGGGGGCTGGTCGGACGCTGTTACCGCTGGGTAGATTACCGGCGGTAACAGCCGAGCCGGGTCGAGGAGCGTGCACCGTGGAAGCCGAGCAGCAGCAGCCCCCGCAGCTGGTGGAGCCCGTCAAGACCGTGATCGACGGGGTGGTCCGGCAGGTGGAGGTCCCCGCGCTCGTCGGCCCCTCGGCCCACGGGACCCTCGGGGACATCCCCTTCGACAACGCCCGGCAGGCGCCGCACGAGCCCGTCCTCGCCCGCAAGGACCGCGACGGGGTCTGGCACGACGTGAGCGCCGCCGCCTTCGCCGCCGAGGTGCTCGCCGTGGCCAAGGGCCTGATCGCCGAGGGCCTGCGGCCCGGCGACCGGCTCGCCATCATGGCCCGCACCACCTACGAGTGGACCCTGCTCGACTTCGCCGGCTGGGCGGCCGGGCTGGTCACCGTACCCATCTACCCCACCTCCTCCGCCCACCAGGCCCGCTGGATCATCGAGGACTCCGGCGCCGTCGCCTGCGCCGTCGAGGACACCGCGCAGGCCCGCGTGATCAGCGGCGAACGCGTCGCCCTGCCCGGCCTCGCGCACCTGTGGGAGTTCGACACCGGCGCCCTCGCCCGGCTGGTCAAGGCGGGGGAGCGGATCCCGGACGCGCTCGTGCACGAGCGCCGCGAGCGCTGTGCGCCCGACTCCGTCGCCACCCTCATCTACACCTCGGGCACCACCGGCCGCCCCAAAGGCTGCGTCCTGACCCACGGCAACTTCCTCGCCGAGGCGGACAATTCGGTCGCCCTGCTGCACCCCGTCTTCCGGTCCGTCAGCAAGGACCCGGCCTCGACGCTGCTCTTCCTCCCGCTCTCCCACGTCTTCGGCCGGACCGTGGCCATCGGCTGCCTGCGCGCCCGCGTCAAGCTCGGCCACGCCCCGAGCATCCAGACCGACGACCTGCTCGCCGACCTGGCCGGATTCCGCCCGACCTTCCTCCTCGCCATCCCCTACGTGCTGGAGAAGGTCTACAACACCGCCCGCGCCACCGCCGAGAAGATGGGCCGCGCCGCCTCCTTCGACCGGGCCGCGCGCATCGCCCGCAGCTACGGCGAGCTGGTCGAGGGCAAGTCCCCGGGACTCGGCCTGCGCGCCGCCCGGGCGCTCTACGACCCGCTGGTCTACCAGCGGATCCGGGCCGCCCTCGGCGGTCGGGTGCGCTACGTGCTGAGCGGCGGCTCCCCGCTCGGCCGCCGCCTCGCCGCCTTCTACACAGGCGCGGGCATCGAGGTCTTCGAGGGGTACGGGCTCACCGAGACGACCGGGGCCAGCACGGTCACGCCCCCGCTGCGACCCCGCCTCGGCACGGTCGGCTGGCCGCTGCCCGGCACCGCCGTGCGGATCGCGGACGACGGCGAGGTGCTGTTGCGCGGCCGGCACGTCTTCGCCGGGTACTGGAACAGCGGCGCGGGCCTGCCCGAGGGCAGTTGGTTCGCCACCGGGGACATCGGCGAGCTCGACGTCGACGGGTACCTGAGCATCACCGGCCGCAAGAAGGACATCATCATCACCTCGGGCGGCAAGAACGTGGCCCCCGCGCCGCTGGAGGATTGGCTCCGCGCCCACCCGCTCGTAGGCCAGTGCATGGTCGTGGGCGACAACCGCCCGTACGTCACGGCGCTGATCACCCTGGAGCCAGAGGGGTTGGTGCACTGGCGGCAGATGCACAAGAAGCAGCGGATGCCGCTCACGGAGCTGGTGCACGACGACGACCTGCGCGCGGAGTTGCAGAAGGCGGTGGACGAGGCGAACAAGCTCGTCTCGCGCGCCGAATCGATCCGTCGCTTCGCGGTGCTGCCCGCCGACTTCACGGAGGAGCGCGGCCACCTCACCCCCTCGATGAAGCTCAAGCGGTCGGCGGTCGCCCGCGACCACGAGCGGGAGATCGAGGAGCTCTACCGCCGCTGAGCCGGGGCCGTACCGCTGCTGTCCCGGGGGCCGTACAGGCGCTGGCCGGGGCCGTGCCGGGGCCGTACCGCTGCCGTCCCGCGTGGGCGGGCGGGAGGCGGGCGACCCGCTTATGGTGGTCCGGGGGCAGCCGCCGAGGAGGGCGCCGTGCACCGGTTCCGTTCCCGCCGTACCGCCGTCGTGTGCGCCGCCGCCGTGGTGGCGCTGACCTCGCTCGGCGCGAGCCCCGGCCCCGGCGCGAGCCCCGGCTCCGATCCCGCCGCCCCCGATTCCGCCCCCCTCGCCCGCTTCTACGGGCAGCACGTGCGCTGGGGCGGCTGCCCGGACCAGCCCGGCGCGCCCGCCGCCATGCGCTGCGGCACCCTCACCGTGCCCCTCGACCACGCCGACCCCGCCAAGGGCACGATCGAGCTGGCCCTGGCCAAGATCCCGGCCAACGGCCGCAAGCGGCTCGGCTCGCTGCTGCTGAACTTCGGCGGGCCCGGCGCTCCCGGCATCGAGGGGCTGGCCGCCGATCCCACGGCCTTCGCCGACCTCGGCGAGTCCTACGACCTGGTCGCCTTCGACCCGCGCGGGGTCGGCCACAGCGCGCCGATCAGCTGCGGCGGCGCCCTCGACGCGGACCACGGGGCCGGCGACGACGACCCCGCCGCGCAGCTCGCCGCCCTGCGCGCGGTGGCCGAGCGCTGCGCCGAGCGTTCCGGGCCCGTGCTGCCGTACATCGGCACCGACCACGCGGCGCGGGACCTGGACGTGATGCGCCAGGTGCTCGGCGACCCGAAGCTGAACTACCTCGGCTTCTCCTACGGGACCCGGCTGGGCGCCGCGTACGCCGCCCTGTTCCCGCGCCGAGTCGGCCGGATGGTCCTCGACGGGGTGGACACGCTGACCGAACCGCTGGCCCAGCAGGCGCTCGTATCGGCCCAGGGCCAGCAGCAGGCGCTGGAGAACTTCCTGCGCTGGTGCACCCGGCAGAGCGGCTGCGCCCTCGGGAGCAACACCCGCAGCGCCAAGGAGAACCTGACCGATCTCGTCGCGCACCTCGACCGGCATCCACTGGTCGGCGAGGACGGCTCGCACTTCACCGGGCAGGACGTCGTCGAGGCCATCGGCGGCGCGCTCTACTCCGAGAAGAGCTGGCCCGGGCTCGCCGAGGGCCTGGCGATGGTCGACCGGGAGGCCGATGCCACCGGGCTGCTGCAACTGGGCGGGCCGATCGGGCCGCCGCCCCCGCAGGTGAGCCCGCCGCCCGGGGCGACACCGGTGCCCGCGGACAACATGCAGGCCGCGCTGATCGCCGTGAACTGCGCCGACGACCCCGACCGGGGCGACGCGAAGGCCGCTCCGGCGGTGATCGAGAAGGAGATCGACGCCCGGGCGGCCGAGTTCCGCGCCGCCTCGCCGCTCTTCGGACCGCACCAGCTGATGACGGTCCTGTCCTGCTACGGGCGCCCCGCCGGCAGCGACTTCCTGCGCGGGATCGACCGGCCGGGCGCCCCGCCCGTACTGCTGGTCGGCACGCGCGGCGACCCGGCGACCCCGTACCGCTGGACCGAGGAGACCGCGGCGCGGCTCGGCTCGGCGGGGGTGCTGGACTACAAGGGCGACGGGCACGCCGCCTACATCCACTCCGGATGCGTGCGCGAGCGGGTCAACGCCTTCCTCGTCGAGGGGGAGCTGGCCACGGGGACGCGCGCGTGCCCCGCCGGCGAGTGACCGGCGGGGCTGCTGGCGGAACTCCTGGCAGGGATGCCGGCGCGCTCAGCAGTTGCCGGTCGTCGGACGCCCGGCGAAGCGGTCCGCGAGCCAATTGCCGGCCGCGAGGGACTGGCTGATCGCACCGGTGACGTGACCGCCGATCCAGATCGTGGTCCAGTCGACGTCCGCGCCCTTCGCGCACCAGTCGGCGCGCAGCTGCTTGCCGACGGCGTACGGGATGAGCTCGTCGCCGAGCGCGTGGTACTGGTACACCGGCGCGGCCGGTGCGCTCCCGCCGAGCCTGGACTGGTTCAAGCGGGCCTGCCAGTCGGGCTGGGAGAGCGGGTTCGTCGTGGTCATGTCGGCGATCCGCTTGAAGGAGCCGGTGACCGCCCCGGCGGCGACGCAGGTGGTCTTGAGCTGGTCGACCAGGGTCCTGCCGGCCGGGTTGAGGTAGGAGTCCAGCTCCAGCTCCGGGAAGGCCGCGTCCTGGCCCGCCGCGGCCATGAAGACGAGGCCCGAGCCGTAGGAACCGTCGTTGGCGGCCGCGACCTTGAGCAGGTCCGCCGGCACCCCGCCCGTCGCGGTCCCCTTCACCTGGAGTTCGGGGGCGTAGGAGTCCTGCAGCTCGGCCGCCCAGCTGGAGGCCTGGCCGCCCTGTGAGTACCCCATGATGCCGACCGGGCCGGAGGCCGACAGGCCGGCCTCCGGCAGCCTTTGGGCCGCGCGCGCCGCGTCGAGGACGGCGTGGCCGGCCGAGCGGCCGACGGTGTAGGTGTGCAGGCCGGGGGTGCCGAGGCCCTCGTAGTCGGTGACGACCACCGCCCAACCGCGCGCGGTGAGTTGCTGGAGGAGGTTGGCCTCCATGCTGGTGCCCTTGGGGAGGTTGTTGCTGGGGGCGCAGGAGTCGTCGAGGCCGACCGTGCCGACGGCGTAGGTGACCAGGGGGCGGGGGCCGCTGCGGCCGTCCTGCGGGACGATCACGGTGCCGGAGACGACGTTCGGCGTGCCGTCGGCGGTGGTGGAGCGGTAATGGACCTTCCAGGCCCGGGTGTTGGTGGGCTGGTCCGGCAGCGGGTGGAAGGCCGAGGGGGCGACGGCGACCACGTCACCGGGCCGGCCGGTGGGTTGAGCGGCGGCGGCGGGGGCGGCGGCGGGGGCGGTGGTGGCGTGTGCGGTGGTGGCGGGGATCGCGCCGGCCAGGGCCAGGGCGGCGACGGCGGCGAGCGCGGTGCTTCGGATGCGCATGGGGCGGCTCTCCCGAGGGGTCCGGTGGGGGGTGTGGTGAGGAGACCGTAGTGACCGACCGGTAGGAAGGTCGCTGACCGGGCCGCTCACCTTTGCTGACCCGAGCCCGCACGTCCCCCACCGCCGGCGCCGGGCCCGGCGGTCGCGCAGTCGCCGTCCGAGGGGCGGCCGGCGAAGCGGTCGGCGAGCCAGTCGGCCGCCGCGGGTGCGCCGTTGTTCCCTCCGGTGATGTGGCCGCGGTTCGGGATCGCGCGCCAGCGGACGTCCGCGCCCTTGGCGCACCAGTCGGCGCGCAGCTGCTGGGCGACCGCGTACGGGATGAGCTCGTCGCTGATCGCGTGGTACTGGTACACCGGCGCGGCGGGCGCGCTCCCGCCGAGCCTGGACTGGTCCAAGCGGGCCTGCCAGTCGGCCAGGGTCAGCGGGTCCGTCGTGGTCAGGTCGGCCATCCGCTTGAAGGAGCCGACGACGGTGTCGATCGCGGCGCAGTGGGTCCTGAGGTAGTCGACCAGGTCCTTGCCGGCCGGCTTGAGGCGGGAGTCCAGCTTCAGTTCCGGGAAGGCCGCGTCCTGGCCCGCGGCGAGCATGAGCACGACGCCGGAGCCGCCCCGGCCGTCGTTGGCGGCCGCGACCTTGCGCAGGTCCGCGGGGATCCCGCCGGCCGCCACCCCCTTGACCTGGAGTTCGGGGGCGTACGCGCGCTGCTGCTCGGCCGCCCAGCCGGTGGCCTGGCCGCCCTGCGAGTACCCGAGGAGGCCGACCGGCCCGGCGGTCGACAGGCCCGCCTCCGGCAGCTGTTGGGCCGCGCGCGCCGCGTCGAGGACGGCGTGGCCGGCCGAGGGGCCGACGCTGTAGGTGTGCGGGCCCGGCGTCCCGAGGCCCTCGTAGTCGGTGACGGCCACCGCCCAACCGCGCTGGAGCAGCCGCTGGATGATGCCGCCCTCCGCGGAGGTGCCCTTGGGGAGGTGGGCGCTGGGGGCGCAGGAGTCGTCCAGGCCGACCGTGCCGACGGCGTAGCCGATCAGGGGGCGGGGGCCGCTGCGGCCGTCCTGCGGGACGATCACGGTGCCGGAGACGACGTTCGCGGCGCCGGTGGCGGTGGTCGAGCGGTAACTGATCTTCCAGGCGCGGGTGTTGGTCGATTGGATCGGCGTGGGGCGGAAGGCCGAGGGGACGGCGGAGAGCAGGTCGCCGGGCCGGGCGGCGCGGTCGCCCGCCCCGGCCGGGGCGTGGGCGGCGCTCGCGGGGATCGAGGCCGCGACGGGCAGGGCCAGGGTGATGGTCAGGGCGGTCGCGGTGACGAGTGCGGTGCTGCGGATGCGCATGGGTGGTTCTCCCGAGGGGCCGGGTGGGGCGTGCGGGGTGCCCCACCCTTCCGCACCCGACCCCACGATCCCGTCCCACCCGGTGGCGGGCACGCCGGAAACTTCACCCGAAAGAGGGACCCGGCGGCTGGTCCATCGAGGCCGCAGGGGGCGCGGCGGCCACCGGGTCCGTCGGCGCGTCCAGGGACGCCGGCTGCGCGCGGTAGGCGCCCGGGGTGGTGCCCGTCCAGCGGCGGAACGCCCGGTGGAAGGCGGTGTCCTCGGAGAACCCCAGCCGCGCCGCCAACTCCGCGATCGGCTCCCCGCCCTCGGCCAGCCCGGCGATCGCCGCGTCCCGTCGCACGTGGTCCTTGAGCTGCTGGAACGAGGTCCCCTCCGCATGCAGCCGGCGCCGCAGCGTCGCCGGTGACACCGCGAGCCGCCCCGCCACCTCCGCGACCTCCGGCAGGCGCGGGGACACCCGCAGCTGCCGGGCCAGCGCCCGGCGCACCTGCTCGGCGACCGTGGTCCCGTACTCCGGACGCGACAGCAGGTCGAAGGGGGCGCGGCGCAGCATCGCGTCCAGCGCGGCCTCGTCCCGCACGAGCGGTGCGCCGAGCCAGCGCGCGTCGAAGGCGGCCCCGGTGCGGGGCTGCCCGAAGCGCACCGGGCAGTCGAAGAGCAGGGCGTACTCGTCCTCGTGGGGCGGCGCGGGATAGCCGAAGGAGGCGTGGGCGAGCGGGATGCGCCGCCCGATCAGCCAGCTGCACAGCCGGTGGAAGATCGCGAGCAGGCACTCGGTGAGGAAGCGGTCCTCGTCCCGCCCGAAGTCGTTGTGGACCCCGAACCAGGCCAGCGCTCCAGCCGTAGCCCCAGCCGTAACCCCACCCGTAGCCCCGCTCGTAGCTCCGCCCCCCGCTTCGAGGGTCAGTTCCGGGCCGCCGGGGAAGAGCCGGTAGAAGGCGGCCCCGCGCTCGATCGCCGCGCCCAGGTCCCGGCAGCCCAGCGAGGCGTGGCACATCATGGCGAAGGTGCCGGGGCGGCTCGGGGCCGTGCCGAGGCCGAGGAACTCGTCCTGCGTGACCCGGTACAGGGCGCGGAAGAGCCGGGCGAACTGCGCGGGCGTGACCCGCGCGCGGTCGTCCCCCAGCAGCAGCGGCGGAATCTGCGCCTCCTGGAGCAGCGGCACGACGTCGACGCCGGTGGTGCGCGCGCCCGCGAGCACGGCGCGCACCTGGTGCACGGTGACCGTCCGCCTCCCCATGCCCGCGACGGTAGCCGCAATGAGCGCTGGGGTCAGCCGGGGTGACGTTTCCGGTCATGTCCCCGGGGGCGATCGGCTGCCTAGCGTCGTCCGTACGTACCCCCCGTACCCGCTGGTAGCCCTGGAGGCGATACCGATGGACGCTGTGCGACCGGACACGCTGGCGGTGTTCACCCGCTGGACCGCACGGCGGTACGGGCCGGAGCCGGCCCAGCGCTTCCGGCGCGCGGGGAGCTGGCGGACCCGGACGTACGCCGAACTGGACGCCCTGGTCGAGGAGGCGGGCCGGGCGCTGCTGGCCCTCGGGGTGGCGCCGGGCGAGCGGGTCGCCGTGCTCGCCGAGACCCGGCCGGAGTGGACCTGCACCCACTTCGGGGTGCTCGCGGCGGGGGCGGTCATCGTGCCGGTGTACCCGACGGCGGGCGCCGAGGAACTGGCCTGGGTGCTCTCCGACTCGGGGTCGGTGGTCGTCGTCTGCGACGACGAGGCGCAGGCGGCGCGGGTGACGGCCCTGCGGGACCGGCTGCCGGACCTGCGCGAGGTGGTGCTGATGGACCCGGCGGACTCGGCTGATCTGTCGCTGGTTCGCACCCCGTTCCTGTCCTCCTTCGCACCGGAGGGCGGAGCCACGGGGGAGCTCGACGCCCGCGCGGCGGCGGTCGGCGCGGAAGACGACGCCTCCATCGTCTACACCTCGGGCACCACCGGCCTGCCCAAGGGCTGTCGCCTCACCCACGGCAACCTCGGCGCCATCCAGGACGCCACCCTCCCGCTGATCAAGGGCGGCCCGGGCGACTCGACGTACCTCTACCTGCCGCTCGCCCACCTGCTGGCGCAGCTGATCCAGTTCACCACCCTGCTGGAGGGCGGGGAGCTGGCGTACTTCGGGGGCCGGATCGAGGACGTCATCTCGGAGCTGGCCGAGGCCCGGCCGACGCACCTGCCGTCCGTGCCGCGGCTGTTCGAGAAGCTGCACTCGGTGGTGCTCTCGCTCGCCGAAGCGCAGGAGGGCGGCCGGGAGCGCTTCGAGGAGGCGGTCCGCCTCGGGGTGTCGGCGGCGAACGGTGAGCTTCCGGCCGCCTCGCGGGACGCGTACGAGGCGGCCGAGAAGTCCCTCTACTCCCTGGTGCGGGGAGCTCTCGGCGGGCGGTTGCAGTGGGCGCTGACGGGCGGCGCGCCCATCGCGCCCGCGACCCTGGACTTCCTACGGGCCTGCGGGATCGCGGTCTTCGAGGGGTACGGGATGACCGAGTCCGCCGGGGTGATCAGCCTCAACCATCCGGCGGCCGTGCGGTATGGGACGGTCGGGCGGCCCATAGCGGGCTGCGAGGTGCGGATCGCGGACGACGGGGAGGTGCTGGCCCGGGGGCCCATGGTCTTCCCCGGCTACCACGCGGACCCCGTTGCCACGGCCGCGGCCGTGGACGGCGACGGCTGGCTCCACACGGGCGACACGGGACGTCTGGACGAGGACGGCTTCCTGAGCATCACCGGCCGGAAGAAGGAGCTGATCATCACCTCGTCGGGCAAGAACATCACCCCGACGGAGGTGGAGTTCGCCATCCAGCGCTCCCGCTTCGTCTCGCGCGCGGTGATGGTGGGCGACCGCCGCCCCCACCCGGTCGCCCTGATCGCCCTGGACACGGAGGAGGTCACGGCCTGGGCCGCCCGCGAGGGCCTCGACCTGGCCGGTGCGCCGTCCGCGCACCCGGCGGTCCGCGCGCTGGTGGAGGCCGCGGTGAGCGAGGCCAACGCGTCGGTCTCGCGGCCCGCCCGGATCCGTGCGTTCCACGTCCTGGAGGGGGAGTTCACGGTGGAGTCGGGCGCCCTGACCCCGACGTTGAAGCTGCGCCGCAAGGTGGTGACCGAGCGCTACGCGGCCGAGATCGACGCCTTGTACGGGGGCTGACCTGGTCCGTCGGGAAGCCGCCTCTTTAGGGTGTGTACATGACGAACCAACTCCCTGAGATGCGTGCCTCCGATGCCGAACGCGAAGAGGTGACCGAGACGCTCCGGCAGGCCGTCGCGGAGGGCCGCCTCGACATGGAGGAGTTCGACGAACGCCTGGGCGCGGCGCTGAAGGCGCGTACCCGGGGCGAGCTGGCCACCTTGACCAGTGACCTCCCGGTGCGGTGCGGGTCCGCCACTTCGGTCGTCGCGGCGTCGGGGAGCGGCTGGGGCGAGCGCACCGGTGGGCGGGCGACCTCGTCCGGGGCCTTCGCGGTCTGGGGCGGCTTCGCCCGGCGGGGCCACTGGACGGTGGGGCGGACCTTCACCGCCTTCACCCTTTGGGGTGGCGGGGTCATCGACCTGCGCGAGGCGCGCTTCGAGGGGGCCGAGGCGAGCATCCGTTGCTTCGCGCTCTTCGGCGGGATGTCGGTGGTGGTACCGCCGGACCTGGAGTGCGAGGTCAAGGGCATCGGGATCCTGGGCGGCTTCGGTGACCGCGCGAGCGGGCCCGGGACGGCCGGCTCGCCGCGCGTCACCGTCACGGGGCTCGCGCTCTTCGGTGGCATCGGCGCCGAACGCAAGGAGCGCAAGGCGGTCAAGGCCGCCGCCAAGGCCGCCCGCAAGTCCCTGGCCTAGCCGCTGCGCATTCAGCCTCGCCCGGGGGCCCCTCCCAGCGGTAGCTGGGGGAGTTTGAGGCGCGGGTCCGGGCGGAGCCCGGGACGACGCGCGGCAGCCGGATCCCGGAGCCCGGAGCCTGGTGCGGCGCACCCCGGGCTCCGCCCGGACCCGGTCCTCAAACGCCGGACGGGCTGAAGTGGCCGGGGTCCGTTGCTCGGGTGCCGGACGGGCTGGGTTGGCCGGGGGCCGGTGCTCGGGGTCGGGCCGGGTCAGGCGGTGAGGTCGGCGGCTACCAGGCTCAGCCAGGCGCCGTAGGAGAAGGGTTCCGGGACGCCCACCTCCATGCCCAGTTCGGCCACGGCCACGGCGTAGTCGCTCTCCTCCAGCGGGAGCGCGACCAGCTCGTTCAGTTCGCCGACCAGGCGGGCCACCAGGTGCGGGTGGGTGGTCGCGGCGTAGTCCGCGATGGCCGCGTCGTGGTCGTCGAACTGGTCCACGATGTCCTGGGAGAACCAGCCGCCCAACAGCTGCCCCGTCTCCGGGAAGCGGGCGTGCCACTCCCAGTGGGTCCGCGGCGTCGCGGGCTCCGGCACCTCGCCGTTCTCGACGCTCGCCTTGAGGTGGTCGGCGAGGACGAGCAGCCACGCGCCGACGGCGGACTCCGCCATGCCGGTGTCGGGGACCGCGTAGTACTCCCCGAGGCTCAGGCGCAGCCGGCCCGGGGGCGTACGCCCGTACTCGCGCAGCTGGCGCTCCGCCTCGGCGATGGCCCAGGGGCGGGTGTGCCAGGTGTGGCGGAGGTAGGCGTCGAGGGCGGTGCTGCGCCGTTCGGGCGTGTCATCGGCGGGCTGGCCGAGGTAGGCGCGCATGACCTGGTCCAGCTCGCCGTAGCGCCGGTCGTGTTCGAGGGGCTTCATGGACACGGGGGCGGGCCTCTACAGGTAGATCGGGACGGTGGTCAGTACGACGAACCCGTGCGGGGCGGCCGGTTCGCGCCGCAGCACGATGCGGGCCGCGCGGACGTCGACCGGGTCGCGCCCGGCGAGCAGCATCGCTTCGAGCAGCACCCGCCCGACGGGCTCCTCCCGCGAGGGCCAGGCGGCCTCGATGGTGAGCCGCTGCCGGGTGCCCTGGGCCAGCCAGCGGTGGATGGCCTGCTCGTTGGCGGTCACGACGCGCTGGGTGGCCCACTGGGCGGTTTCCCGGTCGGGGTAGCTGGCGGATCTGGTGAGCATGGGGTCATTGTCTCCCGATGGCGGATTCCGGTCGGTTCACTGCGCGTTGAAGGACCAGAAGACGCCCACCTCGGCCGCGCTCACCACGACCAGGCCGAGCTCTTCGAGGTAGTCGGTCCAGCGGGCCCCGCCACCGGCCAGGCGCTCCCGGAGGAAGTCGGGGGTGGCGCTCGTACGGGCCGACGGCGAGGTGGTCCAGTAGGCGGGGGATGTCCCCTCGGCCCCCGCCCCGCCACCGTCGAAGCGCCGCAGCAGGGTGCGGGCGTCCTCCCGCACCGCCTCCAGCGCCGCGGCCGGGCGTCCGTGCAGCGGGGCCGTCGCGAAGGTCCACTCCTGCGTGAACGAGGCGAGCAGGTCCGTCGCGGCGGCGCGCTCCAGCGGGTACAGCGTCGCGGGCAGGGCGGCGGCGGTGAGGTCCGCGCGGAAGGGGAAGGAGGGGCCGGCCGCGGCCCGCTCCTCGCCGTCCCGGTCCCAGTCGAGGCCGGTCCAGCCCCGCGGGTCGGCGTGCTCGCGGCGCAGCACGGCCAGGACGTCCTCGGCCCAGTCGGGGCGCAGCCGCGGCCCGACCGAGGCGAAGACGTACGGGTCGTCGAGCAGCCGCAGCGCGGCCCCCTCCCAAGCGTCCGCGGCCGTGCTTCCGGGTGCGTTCATCGGGGGTCCAAGGGGTTCGGGGCCGGTCACGGGACCGGTCACGGGTCCGATCACGGCGCGGGCATCGAGGTGTAGATGATGTACGGCGGATCGAGGCGGGAGTCGTATTTGAGCACCGTTTTGACGTTCTTCACGTCGACGGCCTTGGCGTTCAGGCCGTTGTCCTTGTAACCGGACCCCGGGTGGGCGGGGTCGGGCTGCTTGGAGACGTAGCGGCCGCTGTTCTCACCGTTCGGCGCGGTACTGGTGAAGTCCTTGTTGGTGCCCTCGGCGGGCGGCGGCGGCCCGGTGAGCCACGCCTGGATCTCGGAGCGGCGGTTCTTGAGGTTGTACTCCGTCAGCGACTGGGCGTGCGTAGTCGGTGAAGGTCGAGGAGCCGCCGATCTTCGGCTTGTTGTGCGGCCAGGCGGCGGTCGGCGGGTCGGACTGGCACGGAGCGGTTGGCCGCGTCGTAGTTGAGGTGCCCCTTGAGGACCACCTCGTGCAGCCAGGCCTGGGCCGCGACGAGGTCCTGCGCGGAGCGGTCCCACGTGTCCAGCTCGTCGACGAAGGCGTCGCGGGCCTCGCCGTCCCAGCTCAGCACCACCTCGGTGGTGCGCTCGTACAGGCCGTCGAGCTTCTCGTTGAGCGTCTTGAGGATGCTTTCGAGCTCGCCCGACAGCCTGCGCAGCGTCGCGAAGTCGACGGTTATGCGGTCGTCGTCCGTCATGGTGTCGCTGATCCCCCGTGGTTCACATGTCCAGGATCCGGCTCTGGGGACGCGCGGGCGGCGCGGCCGGGGCCGGGGCCGGGTCGGGCGACTCCAGGGCGCGGGCCGCCGCGGGGACGTCCTCGGTGTCCCGCATCCTCTTGAGCCGTGACAGGGTCTCCAGCTCCTGCTCGGTGAAGCCGTCCCGGCTGGCCCGGGTGGCCGCTTCGAGCAGGACGAGGACCTGGCGGATGCGGACGGCGTCCTGCGCCACGCCCCGGTGGAGACTGCGGTAGGTGGTGGCGGTGGGGCCCTGCCAGCCCGCCGCGATGCCGTCGACGTCGCCGTCCATGCGGCGCGTCTGCTCCTCCAGGTACGACTGCATCGCGTCGAGGTCGTCGGCGAGCCGGCCGAGGTCGTCCTGGGACACGTCGAGATCGGAGTTCCGCATCCCGGCCCGGCCCCCGTCCGTCGCGTGTGCGGGCCGATTCCCGCCCATGGCTCATTTCAGACGGGAAGTCTAGGTGCGCGGGTCAAGAGGGCCGGGATCGGGGGTCGTTCGGAGGTTTCGAGTTCCGGTGGTATCAGAGGTACTGGGCGTACTCGTCCAGTGTCCGCATGACCTCGGCCCCGTCCGCGGAGGGCAGTTGCAGGACGACCTCGTCGAGGCCGAGGTCCGCGTAGTGGGCCAGCTTCCCGGGAGTGGGCCGGACGGCGTACGGAACCACCTGGAGGGACTTCGGGTCCCGCCCCGCGGCCTCCCACACCGCGCGCAGCGCGGGGAGGGACTCGGTCAGCCCGCCGCCGCCGATGGGCATCCAGCCGTCGGCGTGGTCGGCGATCGCGGCGAAGAGCTTGGGCCCGGCCTGGCCGCCGATCAGGGTGCGGGGGCCGTGCAGCGGGACGCCGGAAGCGAGCTCACGGGCGACCTGGGCCGGCTTGGGGAAGGCCGAGCTGGCCCGGACCCCGGAGAACTGGCCGACGTACGCGGTGGGTTCGGGCGCCCACAGCGCGCGCATCAGGGCCATCCGGTCCCGCACCAGCTCGCGCCGCTCCCGCCACCGCACCCCGTGGTCGGCGGCCTCCTCGACGTTCCAGCCGTAGCCGAGGCCGAGGGTGAAGCGGCCGCCGGAGAGGTGGTCGAGGGTGGCGATCTGCTTGGCCAGCCCGATCGGGTCGTGCTGGGCGACCAGGGTGATCCCGGTGCCGAGGTGCAGCCGCTCGGTGACGGCGGAGGCCTGGCCGAGTGCCACGAACGGGTCGACGGTGCGCCCGTACTCCTCGGGCAGCGCGCCGCCCATCGGGGCCGGGGTGTCGCGGCTGACGGGGATGTGGGTGTGCTCGGGCAGGTAGAGCCCGGAGAACCCCCGCTCCTCCAGGGCGCGGGCGAGCGGCACGGGCGCGATGGTCCGGTCGGTGAGGAAGATGGTGGTGGCGATCCGCAGGTTCGGTGTGCTCGGCATGCTCGGCATGTGGACGGAGACCTCCGTGACGTGGGTGGGGTCACGGTACGGGCTCACGTGCGAGGTGGGCAGGGCGCCGAGACGTCCAACTCCGAGAGGTAGCGGTCGTGTTCGTTCCTGCTCAGCGGATCGGACACGACCCCGCAGAGGATCCGGCGCCAGGACGCGACGTCGATGGCGCGGCGGACGAGGGAGCCGTCGGTGCCGAGGGTCAGGATCTGGCCGGTGGGGTCGTTGAGGACGGAGCGGTCGTGCCACTCCGTTCCCAGCGGCTGGTTGTCGAGCGCCCAGGTGCCCCGGGCCTCGCCGGTCTCGGAGTCCCAGAACTGCAGGAAGGAGTCCTTGCCCTTCGGGATCGCCTGCACGAGCAGGCGGCCGTCGGGGCTGAAGGCGACGGCGGAGCTGCCCTTCTGGGTGACGGACGTGCTCTCGACGGCGCGGCCCGAAGCGACGTCGAGGAGGTGCACGCGCCCGTCCGTGTCCACGGCGGCTGCCTTGGCACCGTTGCGGGTGAACGCCACGGTGTGGATGGCGAGGGGACCGGGCATCTCGAAGGGCTGCTTGACCAGCTTCCCTCCCGACCACCGCCATATGGTCGTGGTGTCCCTCCCGGTGAAGGCGAAGGTGGTGCGGTCCCCGCTGATGCCGACCCGGAGGAGCGGGTCCGTGGCGTGTGGGATGCGCTGGACGCCTTCCCAGCTGCGGGTGTCGACCACGGATACGTCCTTCTTCCACTGGACCAGGGCGTGGACGTCGTCCTGAAGGAAGGACAGGAACCGGGGCTCGTCGTCTTCGATCGGCATCTCGGCGCCGATCCGCTTGCCCGTGCGTAGGTCCCACAGGGACATCTTCGCCGCCTGGGAGACCGCAGCCTTGGTGCCGTCGGCGGTGACCACCACGGAGTCGGTGGAACCGGGCTTGCGGCTGATGGCGACGGGCAGGTGCCCCAGCCGCTGGAGGTCGCCCGGGGGCGCGGCGGAGACCCGCCAGACGTCCGTCCCTCCGTCGACGTCGCGCAGCGCGAGCCCACGGTCCTCGGTGAACTCCTCGCGCTTCAACTGCTGCGGGTTCGCGACGGGCGCGCCCGTTTGTGTCCCGGTGGTGGAGAAGACCGTGAGCGCGCCGTCCTCCGCGATGGCGGCCATCCACCGCCCGTCGCCCGACGTGGCGATGTCCATCACGGGCCAGCCGAAGGAGCCGATGACCCGCTGGCGCTTGAGGGTCGTGTCGTAGAGCGACAGGGTCTGTTCGTCCACGCCCAGGGCCATGCCCTTGCCCTCGGCCGGCACGACGAGACGGCCGGGGCCCTCGGCCACGGAGGCGGTGCGCCGCCCGCCCTTGAGGTCCCACAACTCGTCGCCCGCCTTGCCGGTGACGTAGGCCCAGGACCCGTTCCCCAGGGCGGTGGCGTAGCGGTCCTTGTCCAGGGCCATTCCGCCGATGGTGCGGGTGGGGGCCCAGGTGTTGGTATCCAGACGCAGGGTGTTCAACCGCGCCTGCTGGGCGTCCAGGACCTGGAGCTGACCCGGCTGGATGAAGGACAGTTCGCTCGACTGGTCCTGCACCTCGCCATCGGAGAGGCGGGCGCCGGTTCCGGTGTTCCAGACGCCGTAGTACACCGTCTCGTGGGAGTCGGGCTTCAGGTAGGTGACCGCCACGTGTTGTCCGTCGGCGGAGAGAGCCGTGCTCTTGAAGCGCGCGCGGGCGTTGTCGAGGCCACTGCTGTTGGGGTCGGGGACCAGGGTCCGGGTCAGTCGTCGGCCTGGCACGTCCCAGATCTCGATCTGATTGGGGTAGACCTCCACGGCGAGGATCTTGCCGTCCGCACTCAGCATCAGCCCTCCGCCGTTCATAGGCCAGCCCTCTCCTCTGAGTTCGGGCAGTGAGGTGCGGGTCTGGAGGTCGTAGAGGTTGATGTGTCGGTCGTTGATGTCGCTGGCCGTGACGTCGTAGTCCGAGTAGTAGGCGAGGAGCCGGCCGTCCTGGCTGATCGCGACCCGGTTGGAGGTCGTATGGCTGGGGCCGTGCCACAGGGCGGTCTGCTCCCGCCCGCCCTGTACGTGCCAGACCACCGGGCCGTTCGCCGCCACCGCCCGCCCCAGAGCCTGTGCGGATTCGCCCGTGGACTCCACCCGGTCGGCGTAGAGCGCGAACTGGGCCGCCTTGCGGGGGTCGGAGCCCGCCATCTCCAGGGAGCGGGCGGCCAGGGCCTGGGAGGCGGAGGTGCGGGCGCGGGCCAGGGCCGTGTTGCGCTGCTGCCAGGCGAAGACGCCGGCGATCAGGGAGGTCACCAGGAGCAGGGCGAGGGTGACGACGGCCGTGCGCAGGACGCGGGTCGCGAGGCGGTGCTGGCGTAAGTCCTCGCCGTCGAGCGCGTCCTTGGAGCGGCCGTGCAGTGGGGCGGCGAGGGTGGCGACGGCGTCCCGGAAGTCGGCCTGGCGGAGGGAGAACTCGCCCCTCTCCCGGATCTCCGTGAGGTTCACCCACAGGGGTTCGGTGGCGAACCGGCCGCGCAGGGCCTCGGGGAGGACGTCGGTCTTCTCCCAGTCGAAGTCACCGGCAGCGGGGTCCCAGGCGATGTTTCCTTCGCTGACCGCGATGAGGAAGTGGTCCATCTGCCGGTGGGTGATCCAGAAGTCGATCTCCTCGCGGACCCAGCGGGACGCGGCGGCCGTGGGCGATGCCAGGTAGATGAAGTAGCGGGAGTTCGCCAGCTCCTTCTGGATGGATCCGCCGAGGTCGCTGCTGGCGGCGAGGCTGGTCGTGTCGCGGAAGACGTTGACCGTCTGGCGGCGCGTCCACGGCCGGGCGAGGTGGTGCAGCCCCCGTTGGAGCCCTTGTGCGAGTGCTGCGTCCTGCTTGTGGCTGTACGAGATGAACGCGTCGCGTTCCATGGCTGCCCCCCGGAGCCCGGCACTTGTGTGATCCCACGCAACTCGTAGGGTGACATGCAGAGTTCGCGATCGGGGAGGGGTTCGGCATGCGTCGTTGGCTCAGGCGGGGAAGCACGCTGGCGGGCGGGGCGACGAAGGCGCTCGCTCCGCAGCAGATCAGCGTCAAGTTAACGATCCCGTTCGTCGCGGAGATCAGCGGCACCTGGGAACCGGTGGCGGTCGAGCGCGAAGCGGCCTGGGAGCTGTACGTCGAACTCGCCACCCGGATCTCGGTCGTCGAACTCGGCGAGGACGAGGGGTTGTTGCGCGAGGCGCTGTCGTCCCTCTACACCGTCTTCGCGACCACTCGGGAGATCCTGCGCCGCTACGGTCCCGCCGTGGCCCCGCGCGTGTCGCCCGGGCACGTCACCTTCGGTGCGCTCGCGGTCAACGTGCTGAACCTGTCGATCAGGCCCCTGCTGAGCCGCTGGCACCCGCTGCTCGCGGGCCATGAGGGGCAGCGGGGCCCCGGCGTCGATGCCGTCGCCCACGAGCGGAGTTGGGATCGGGCGCCGGAGCTGCGGCGCGAGATCGAGGACGTGCGCAAGGTGCTCCTCGCGCTCGCCCAGGCCCTCAACGAGGTCGCGGGGGTCGGGGACCTGATCACGGTCCGGATCCCGAACCAGGCACCCGCGGAGGCCGTGGACGAGACCGGTCAGGCTCTGGGGTAGCGGGTCAGCCAGCCCGGGGAGGAGGTCGTCGGGCCGTGGAGGGTGGGGCCCTGGGTCATCTCCAGGGCGAAGTCGTCGGCGAGTTCCAGCAGGGTGGGTCGGCCCTCCAGGTCGGCCAGCCAGGGCGCCGGGAGGGCGGTCTCGCCGTGCAGGGCGCCCAGTAGGGCTCCGCAGACGGCGCCGGTCGCGGTGGAGTTCCCGCCGTGGTTGACCGCGAGGCGCAGGCCGTGGCGGACGTCCTCGGCGACGAGGGCGCAGTACACGGCCACGGCGAGGGCGTCCTCGGCGCCGTGGCCGTCGCCGGGCGAGAGCGACGCGATGATCTCGGGGGAGGGGACGCTTCGGGTCACGGCGGCCATGGCCCGCTGGAGGGCGTCGGTGACGGGCTGCTGTCCGGCCCGGGAGCCGAGCAGGCCCAGGGCCCGCTGGACGGCCGCGTCGAGGCTCTCGCCGCGGGTCAGACCGTGGACGATGACCGCGAGCGCGCCCGCCGACAGGTAGGCGGTGGGGTGGCCGTGGCTCTGCGTGGCGCACTCGACGGCCAACTGGAGGACCAGGGCCGGCTCCCAGCCGACGAGCAGTCCGAAGGGGGCGGAGCGGACCATCGCTCCGGCGTCCCGGGCGGTGGGGTTCTTGGGCTGTTCCAGGGTGCCGAGGATCTCGTCGCCGAAACCGGTCATGCAGGCGCGGTCGGGGCCGCGGCGGGCGTAGAGCCACTCCTCGTGGGCGAGCCAGCCGTTCTCCTTGCGCCGCTCGTCCGGGCCCCAGTCGTGCTGGGTGGCGGCCCACCGCAGGTAGGCGCGGTGGACGTCGGTGGGCGGGTGCCAGGCGCCGGTGTCCCGGCGCACGTGGGCCCGTATCAGACCGTCGACGGTGAAGAGGGTGAGCTGGGTGGAGGCGGTGACGGCGCCGCGCCGGCCGTGGGCGGGGGCGGGTTCGGTCAGGCCCTGCGGGCCGTGGGTCTCGCGGATCCCGTCGAGGGAGAGCCCGGCGATCGGCGCGCCGAGGGCGTCGCCTAGGGCGGAGCCGAGCAGGGCGCCGCGCACCCGGCTGCGGAAGTCCTGCTGTTCGACCCGGCCCCACAGGGCCGTGGCCACGCTCCCGGTGGTCATGCTTCCCGTCGTCACGTCCGCCGCCGCCAAGTCCATGGACACATCCCCCCGCTGGCTCTGGCGGGCACTGTAGTGGACCGGCCCGTTCGATTTCGGAGAGATGCTTTCAAGCGGCCCGTATGTGTGCGGAGAAAGGCCGGAATAGGGGTACTTCCGGCCTCGCATGCCCTGTGATCGGCCAAGTGGCACGTTTTGCCACTCGCCTTCGAGGTGGCTGTTTCCGGCCATGCCTCGTTCACGCGACGTTCGCGCCGGGCCCACAGATTCGACGGCATGAAGAAGGCACTCCTCGCCGCGACCGCCGCCGCCGCCGCGCTCACCCTCACCGCCCTCGTCGCCCCGGCCGCCGCCGCCCACGGAAGCCACGGGGACCACGGGGACCAGGCCGAGCGGAGCCGCTCGGCGATTCCGTTCACCGCCGCCACCGTCACGGCCGGCGCCGACGGCTCGTTCACCGTGAAGTGGGACGCCGGCAGTGCCAGTAGGGCCAAGGGCGTCGAGCGGGTCGAGATCAAGGCCAACGGCAAGGTCGTCGCGAAGGGCGGCGCCGCCGGTCAGGCCGTGGTCAAGGGCCTGCCCGCCGCCGACCGCCAGTGGTTCGACCTCGTACCGGACCGCGGCCAGGGCCTGCACCTCGCCGACCGCCTGATCAAGCTGGACGGCACGGCCAACTTCCGCGACGCGGGCGGCTACCGCACCACCACCGGCCAGTGGGTCAAGATGGGCGAGATCTACCGCTCGGACGCCCTCGACAAGCTCACCGAGGGCGACCGGGCCAAGCTCGGCCGGCTGCGCGTCAAGACCGTCTTCGACCTGCGCATGGAGGACGAGCGGACCAAGGGACCCGACAAGGTCCCGGCGGGCGCCACCTACGTCGTCGCCGACGTCTTCGCGGGCTCCGGCTCCTTCCAGACCCTGCCCAAGACCCCCGACGAGGCCGTCAAGGCCATGACCGAGGCCGAGAAGGTCATGGTCAGCGGCGCGGGCGGCAAGAAGGCGTACGCGCAGGTCTTCGAGGGCATCGGCAACGACCGCTCCCGCGCCGTCCTCTTCCACTGCACCGCGGGCAAGGACCGCACGGGCTGGGCGAACGCCTCCCTGCTGACCGCGCTCGGCGTGCCGGCCGATACCGTCATGGCCGACTACCTCGCCAGCAACGACTACCGCAGGGCCGCCAACGACGCGGTCCTCGCGCACCTGCCGGCCCAGCAGGCCGCCGTCTACAAGCCGATGCTCGACGTCCGCCCCGAGTACCTGAACGCCGGCTACGCCGAGGTCGAGGCCCGCTACGGCTCCTTCGACCGCTACCTCGACAAGGGGCTCGGCATCGACGCGCGCGAACTGAAGCAGCTCAAGCGGGACCTGCTCGTCGGCTGACCCGCCACGACGCCGAGCGGCCCGTCGGCCGCTCGGCGTCCCGCGCCTACTCCAGGACCGGCAGCAGCTCGGGCAGGTGCCCGTCCGAGGCGTGCGCCGCGCGCAGGCGCTCCTCGGGCACCTCGCCGTACAACGTCGTACGGGCCCGGGCCGGCCGCCCGGCGGCCTCCGCGATCGCGACCAGGTCCCGGATCGACTTGTACGAGCCGTAACCCGAGCCCGCCATCCGGGAGATGGTCTCCTCCATCAGGGTCCCGCCCAGGTCGTTCGCCCCCGAGCGCAGCATCTCGGCCGCGCCCTTCGCGCCGAGCTTGACCCAGCTGGTCTGGATGTTGGTGATGTGCGGGTGGAGCAGCAGCCGGGACATCGCGATCACCGCCCGGTTGTCGCGGTCCGTCGGGCCGGGCCGGGCGATGCCCGCCAGGTAGACGGGCGCGTTGGTGTGGATGAAGGGCAGCGTCACGAACTCCGTGAACCCGCCCGTCCGCTGCTGGATCCGGGCCAGGGTGCGCAGGTGGCCGAGCCAGTGCCGCGGCTGGTCCACGTGCCCGTACATCATCGTCGACGAGGAGCGGATGCCCAGCTCGTGCGCGGTGGTGATGACGTCGATCCAGTCGGCGGTGGGCAGCTTCCCCTTGGTGAGCACCCAGCGGACCTCGTCGTCCAGGATCTCCGCCGCCGTCCCCGGGATCGAGTCCAGCCCGGCCTCCTTGGCCGCCGTCAGCCAGTCGCGGACCGACATCCCGGTACGGGTCGCGCCGTTGACGACCTCCATCGGGGAGAAGGCGTGCACGTGCATGCCGGGCACCCGCGCCTTCACCGCGCGCGCGATGTCGAAGTACGCCGTCCCGGGCAGGTCCGGGTGGATGCCGCCCTGCATGCACACCTCGACCGCGCCCACGTCCCACGCCTGCGCGGCCCGGTCGGCCACCTGGTCGAGGGAGAGGGTGTAGGCGTCGGCGTCGGTGCGGCGCTGCGCGAAGGCGCAGAACCGGCAGCCGGTGTAACAGACGTTGGTGAAGTTGATGTTGCGCGTGACGATGTACGTCACCTCGTCGCCCACGACGGACCTGCGCAGGTCGTCGGCGATCCGGCAGAGCGCGTCCAGGGCTGGGCCGTCCGCGTGCAGCAGGGCGAGGGCCTGGTCGTCGGTGAGCGCCGTCGGGTCGTCGGCGGCCTGCGCGAGGGCCGCGCGGACCTCGGTGTCCAGCCGCTCGGGGTCGCTGCGCCCGGGGTCCGCGGCCATGCCGGGGGCCGCGGCCTCGCGCAGCGCCTCCCAGTCGCCGTAGACGTGGTCGAAGTCGTCCCGCCGGTCGGAGGTGCGGCCCTCGGTGTCGATGGTGGCGTGCAGATCGGTGCGGCCGGTGCTCGTGAACCCCTCGTCGGGCTCCTGCCACGGCCGCCCCTCGACCCGGGCGCGCTCGTCCGCGAGCCCGGTCTCCCCGTCGGCCAGCGCGCGCACGTGCGGCAGCAGCCGGGGGTCCAGCCAGGGCTCGCCGCGCTGGAGGAACTCCGGGTAGATGGTCAGGCGTTCGCGCAGCTCGAAGCCGGCGGCGGCGGTCCGCGCGGCCAGCTCCTCGACGTGCGGCCAGGGCCGTTCCGGGTTCACGTGGTCGGGGGTGAGCGGGGAGACCCCGCCCCAGTCGTCGATGCCCGCGCCGATGATCAGGGCGTACTCGGCGTCCACCAGGTTCGGCGGCGCCTGGATCCGGGCGGCCGGGCCCAGGACGTGCCGGGCGACCGCGATGGCGGCGGCCAGCTCCTCCAGCTCCGCGTCGGGCATCGCGCGCATCGCGGTGTCCGGCTTGGCACGGAAGTTCTGGACGATGACCTCCTGGATGCCGTGGTAGGCCCGCTGGATCCGGCGCAGCTCGAAGAACGCGTCCGCGCGCTCCTCGTACGACTCGCCGATGCCGATCAGCACCCCGGTGGTGAAGGGGACGTTGGAACGGCCCGCGTCCTCCAGGACGCGCAGTCGCACGGCCGGCTCCTTGTCGGGGGAGCCGTGGTGCGGGCCGCCCGGCTCCGACCACAGCCGGGTCGCGGTGGTCTCCAGCATCATGCCCATCGAGGGCGCGACCGGCTTGAGGCGCTGGAGGTCGGACCAGGTCAGCACGCCGGGGTTGAGGTGCGGGAGCAGGCCCGTCTCCTCCAGCACCCGGATCGCCATCGCCCGGACGTAGGCGAGCGTGTCGTCGTAGCCGTGCGCGTCGAGCCACTCGCGGGCCTCGGGCCAGCGGTCCTCGGGCCGGTCGCCGAGCGTGAAGAGCGCTTCCTTGCACCCCATCGCGGCGCCCTGGCGGGCGATGTCGAGCACCTCGTCGGGGGAGAGGTACAGGCCGTGGCCCGCGCGGCGCAGCTTGCCGGGGACCGTGACGAAGGTGCAGTAGTGGCACGTGTCGCGGCAGAGGCGGGTGAGGGGGATGAAGACCTTGCGGGAGTACGTGATGACCCCGGGGCGGCCCGCGGCGGCGAGCCCGGCGTCCCTGACCCGGGCGGCGGAGGAAGCGAGGTCCCGCAGGGCCTCGCCGCGCGCCTGGAGCAGAACGGCCGCCTCGGCCGCGTCCAGCGCGACGCCGTCGCGCGCCCGCTTGAGGGCGCGGCGCATGGAGTTGTCGGTCGGAGCGGTGCTCGGAGTGCTCATGGCGTGAGCATACGATCCGAGGATCGGGGTGCGTGGGCTGCTGTGACGGGCCTCATCGCATCAGCTCACCGGCGTTGACCAGCAGCGACTGGCCGGTTATCGCCCGGGCGCGGTCGGAGGCGAGGAAGACCGCGGCGTCCGCGACGTCCCCGTCGGTGGCCAGCTCGGGCAGTGCCATCCGCTGGGTGAGGCGCGCCAGCACCTCCTCCTCCGGAACGTTCTCGGAGTGCGCGCTGAAGGTCACGAAGGCCTGCACGGGCGGGCCCCACATCCAGCCCGGCAGCACGGTGTTGACCCGGATCCGGTCCGGGCCGAGTTCGCGGGCCATCGAGTACATGGCCGAGGTCAGCGCGCCCTTGGAGGCGGCGTACGCGGCCTGCTGGACCTCGGAGGGGGCGGCGACGGCGGACTGCGTGCCGATGATGACGACGGCCCCGCCGTCGGCCTTGAGCGCGGGCAGGCAGGCGCGGGTCATCCGCAGGGTGCCGAGGAGATTGACGTCGAGGATCTGCTGCCAGGTGCCGAAGTCGGCGTCCTGGAGGCCGCCGAAGTAGGAGTCCCAGGCGGCGACGTGCACGACCGCGTCGATCCGGCCGAAACGGTCCTGGGCGAGGGCGGCGAGGGCGGCGCACTGCGCCTCGTCGGTGATGTCGGTGGGGAGGTAGGCGGTGTGCGTGCCGTCGGGGTCGATCTCGGCGGCGGACTTGGCGAGGTTGGCCTCGGTGCGGGCGCCGAGGACGGCGTTGCCGCCGTCGCGCACGACGGTGGCGGCGACCTGGTGGCCGAGCCCGGCGCCGACGCCGGAGACGATGACGGTCTTGCCTTGCAGCAGCATGCGGGCTCCTGGTGGGGCGGCGGGGCCTGGGCGCGCGGGGTGCACGCACAGATCTGACGGGGCGTCAGGCTACGGTGATCGGGGTGGGGTGTGAAGCCTTGTGGCGTGGTCGGATGTGGGTGGGTGCGGTGGGGTGGGCGGGTGCGGCGGCTCTGCCCTCCGGGGGCGCCTCAATCTCCCCCAGCTACCGCTGGGAGGGGCCCCCGGGCGGGGCTTGAAGTGGGCAGGGCCCGTTCAGAACAGGGCGGTCGACAGGCGGGTCAGGCCCTCGGCTATTTCGGTGGGGGTGTGGGTCGTGAACGACAGGCGCAGGGTGCGCGGGTCCGCGGGGCCGGTGAAGAAGGCGGCCCCCGGCACGTACGCCACGTCGTGTTCCACCGCGACCTTCAGCAGGGCGCCCGCGTCGTACCCCTCCGGAAGCCGCGCCCAGACGAACATGCCGCCCTCCGGCCGGTTCCAGTGCGACCCCGCGGGCAGGGCGCCCGGCAGTCCCGCGAGCAGCGCGTCCCGCCGCTCGCGGTAGGCCCGCCGGACCACGCCCACGTGTGCGTCCAGGTCGTTGGCTGCCAGGTAGTGCGCCGCCGCCAGCTGGTCCACCGTCGAGGTGTGCAGGTCGCTGGCCTGCTTCGCCACCACCGCGGCCCGCCGCAGGGCGGCCGGGGCCCGGAGCCAGCCGAGCCGCAGCCCGGGCGCCATGACCTTGGAGAAGCTGCCGAGCAGCGCCGTACGGTCCCGCGCTCCCGGGTGCGCGGCCAGCCATGGGACCTCCGCCCCCTCGTAGCGGAGTTCGCCGTAGGGGTCGTCCTCGACCAGCCAGGTCCCGAGCCGCTCGGCGATCCGGGCCACGGCGGCGCGGCGGGCGGCGGGCAGGGTGCGGCCGGTCGGGTTCTGGAAGGTGGGCACGGTGTACAGCAGCTTCGGCCGCTCGCGCCGCACGGCCTCCTCCAGCGCCTCCGGCACGATCCCGTCCGCGTCGCAGTCCACGGCCACCACGCGCGCCCCGGCCAGTCGGAAGCACTGGAGGGCCGCCAGGTAGGTCGGGTTCTCGACCAGGACCACGTCCCCCGGCTCCACCAGCGTGGCCGTGACGAGCGCGAGGGCCTGCTGTGAACCGGTGGTGACCAGCACGTCGTCCGGCCCGGTCGGGAGCCCGCGGGCGCTCGCCCGGGCGGCGACGGCGGCGCGCAGTTCGGGGGCGCCCTCGGTGGTCGAGTACTGCAGGGCCCGGGCGGCCGAGGTCGCGAAGGCGGCGTCGTACGCGGCCCGCAGGCCCTCGGTGTCGAAGAGCTCCGGCGCCGGCAGCCCGCCCGCGAAGTTGATCACGCCGGGCCGCTCGGTGAGGGCGAGGATCTCGCGCACGGGCGAGCCCGCGACTCTGACGGCCCGTGCGGCGAAGGGGGGCGGGGATGCGGGCACGGTGACTCCTTCGGGAGGCGGATGGGCGCAGCGTAGCGGCGGAAGATGCATATGGCACCCACCTGTCCACAACCTGAACTCGCCCCCACCACTCCACATCTGATGAATCATCAGCTAGACCGGTCCCATGACGACAGAAGACACCCGCCCCGACGACTACGCCGCGCTCGCGTCGGTCGGCCCCTACGGCGTCCACCCGGGCCACGCGCTCATCACCATGGTCGAGCCGCACCCGGGGCACGAGTTCGCGTACAACCGCTGGTACGAGGACGACCACTACTACGCGGGGGCCATGGCCATGCCGTGGATGTTCGCCGGGCGCCGCTGGGTCGCCACCCGCGAACTCCAGGAGCTGCGCTACCCGGAGAAGTCGGCCGTCGCCCAGCCGGTCACCGCCGGCTGCTACCTCTCGACGTACTGGGTGACCGAGGGCCGCTACGACGAGCACATGAAGTGGACCGTCGGCATCAACAAGCGGCTCAACCGCGACGGGCGCGTCTACCAGGACCGCACGCACGTCTTCACCGCCTTCCAGGACCACGAGGCGACCGTCTACCGCGACGGGGCCGCCGGGCCCCGGGACTACCACGCGATGGACCACCCGTACGCCGGGCTCGTCCTCCAGGTCATCGACACGGAAGGCCCCGAGCAGCGGGCGGAACTGCTGGAGTGGCTGCGCTCGCGGCACCTGCCGCAGCGGCTGCACGGCTCACCGGCCGCGATGGTGACGGTCTTCCGGCCGACCCCGCTGCCGGGCGACCGGATGACGTACGTCAAGCAGGTCGAGGGGGTCGACACCCGGCTGACGCTGCTGTGGTTCCTGGAGGCCGACCCGCGCACCTGTTGGGACCGCTTCCAGGGGCTGGACGCGGAGATCGCGGCGGCGGGGCCGGGTGGGAAGGTGGAGCTGGTGGCGCCGTTCGTCCCGACCGTGCCGGGGACGGACCGGTACGTCGACCAGCTCCGCTAGGGCGACGGCGTCGTGGCCCCGGCGCCGGCCGCGGCCCCGGCCCTGGTCGCGGCCGGGGGTGCGGACATGGCCGAGCCCCCTCGGCCGGGACGGCGGGCCAGTCGAGAGGGCTCCAGTCAGTACTGCGGGTCCTGCGGTTACTGCGGGTCCTGCCGGTCCTACGGGTCCTGCCGGTGGTGCGGGCAGGTCGGTCGGGGAGCTCGTCGTGAGGCTCAGACGAGCTGTCCCAGCCGGCCTTCGTTGACCTCGTTGACGAACGAGGTCCAGGAACCCGGCGCGAAGGCGATGGACGGACCGTCCTGCACCTTCGAGTCGCGGACCGCGATGGCCTCGGTGACGGGGGACTTGACTTCGACGCACGCGCCGTTGCCGCCGGAGTACGAGGACTTCGTCCAGTTTTCCGTGGCGCCCAGTCGAATAGCCATGTTTTTCTCCGGTTCAGCGAGTCGTTCCGAATTGACGCCAGCCAATTTCCTGTTCCTGGCTGACGTGATCGACGCTACCGGCACCGCCCGACGGGTGAAGGGGCCATTCACCCGTCCGGATGGCATATTCAGGCCAGGTCTTCCATGGCCGGGTGGTGACGGTGTACCGTACCGGCGCCCAGCGCCACCTGCCCGGTTTGCTCCACTTTTATCGACGCTTGCCCGCGTGGTCGTTGATGATGTCGGAGATGAACTCCCGCGTCTGGTCCGCATTCAGGGCCTGGGCGCGCAAGTGCTCGTACATCACGCTGTACTTCTGGACGTCATTCGCCTTCTCCAGGTACAAATCGCTCGTGACGCCCTCGATGTACACGACCGTCGAGTCGGAGGCGTCCGGGAATTCCAGAATCGCGTACTGGCCGTTCACGCCGGGGTGCGCGCCCATGGAGAAGGGCATCACCTGGACGGTGACGTACGGCTGTTCCGACTGCTCTATCAAGTACTCCAGCTGTCGGACCATCAATTGTCCGTCGCCCACGCGCCGGCGCAGAGCGGCCTCGTCGATGACCGCCCACAGGCGCAGCGGACCGACGTCGACGTTGCTGTTGTCGGTCTCCGAGAGCCGTTTCTGCCGGTGCATCCGCACCTGTACGCGTTTCTCGATGTCGACCGGCGCGGTCTCCGGCAGCGCGCCGCGGATCAGCGCCTGGGCGTACTCCGGTGTCTGGAGCAGCCCCGGGACCACCTGGGGCTCGTAGGTCCGCAGGCTGGCCGCGTCCGTCTCCAGGCCGATGTAGACGCTGTACGGGATATCGCCGAAGGCGTGCCACCAGCCCTGTTGGCGGGAATCCTTGGCCATCTGCATCAGGGAGTCGACGAGCCGGCGGTCCTCGACCTCGTAGACGTCGCACAGGTCGCGGACGTCGCGCTGGCTGATGGAACGGCGGCCGTTCTCAAGCCGACTGATCTTGGACTGGGAAACGAGCAGGCGTTCGGCGACCTGTTCGGCCGTCATGCCCTTGTCCTCACGGAGCTTGCGCAGCTCCATGCCCAATCGGCGGCGTCGGACGGTGGGGTTGACATTGGACGCCACGATTACGGCACCTCCGCTTGCTTGCTGTTTGCTTACTGTCTCTCTGCGTGTCTGATGATGAGCAGACTGCCATCGAAGGGCGCGGCCTCGCTGGGGAACGGGCCGGAACGGTTCCGCGGGACCCGGGACGCGGGACGCGTGGTGGCGCGGACGGTGCCGGGCGGGGCCGGTGGGGCCCGGCGATGCCGGTGGGGCGCCAGTGGTTCCCGGGGGCCCTGTGGTGCCTGGGAACGCAGGCGCGCGGGGTGGCGGTGCCGGTGGACCGGCCCCGCCACCCCGCGCGCTGGCGGTGTCCGCACCGGGTCCTTGGGGGATGCCGGTGGCGGCCGTGGCGTTCGTCGTGCGTCGCGCGCCGCCCGGTGGGGTGTACCGGTGACGCGTTCGTGCGTTCTGCGTTGGTGCGGTCGTTCGGTGGCGCGTCGGGCCCGTGATGCGTTGGGCCCGTGGTGCGTTGGACCGTGGTGCGTGGCGCGGTGGATCAGTGCGCGGCGGCCCGGGCCATCGCGCCCGTGCGGCGCGGTTGCAGCGGAACGCTGGTCGCTGTCGCGCGGGCGGTCGGCTGCGAAGCCGGTGCCGGAGCACGGTCGCGGCGCGGCTGTGCGGCCACACCGTTCTGAACGTCCATCACGGCGTGCGCCACGAGGCCGCCCATGGGGTCGTGTCGAATCAGGTCCCGCAGGCGGGACCTGGACGAACGCCCCTCATTGCCGGGGTAGAGGTGCTTGCCGAGTCCGACCGCGTGGGCCAGCGCGGCGAGCGCCGCGGTCCGCGGGTCCGGCGGTACACCGGTGCGGATCGCACTGTCCAGCCGGGCACGGATCTCCCGGCTGATCGTCGTGTCGGTCGCTTGGTAGCGAGTCGTCGGCAGAACCCCGCACATCTGGCCCGCGACGGCATGCACCATGCCGCAACGCTCCAGGTGAGCGAGGTACACCTGGCGGAGCCCCAGTCGGGGTCCGCCGATCCAGTGGACCGCCCGAACCGGGCTGCCGCGACGGCGCAGCAGTTCCAGTGCGGAGTCCAGGGTCGGATCTCCTGTCGGCCGTGGCATCACCACGGCGATACGATCCCCGTCTGGGGCTATCCGTCCTGCCAGAGCCAGCTCCACTAGCTGTGCCCCGGCCAGGCCGAGGTCGAGCGACTGCGGCTGCGCCGTGGTGCCCGTTGCCGGGTCCAAAGCGAGCAGCAGAAGCTCCTCCGGAATTGTTCTGCGGCTCCTGCCCATCCATGCCTCCCCGCGTGGATGAGTGACAGGGTGACCCCTCTCACATTCATCTGTCGAGAGTGCCTGGTCGCTTTGTGAGGGAACCGGCAAGTATGTCGTACTCGTCTAGCACGGGGGCGATGCCCCCTAGACGGGACACTGTTAGACGGTTCGGACAGCGGTCCGGGTAGCGGCCGGACGTCGATCGAGGAGGAACTGGTGGCGGGCGAGTCCCCCGACAAGTCGGTAAAGCAAGGCGCGGGGGCGGCGGAATCCGACCCTCGTCTGTCGGTGTTCCGCCCCCGGGATCCGGAGGCCGCTCCCGAAGGGAAGGACGATCCCCTGCGCGCCGCGGTTGCGGCGTGGGTGGGGAAGTCCGACGAGCCGGACGCGGAGGGCGCCGCGGACGCCGACGCGGATGCGGGCGAGCCGGAAGCGGTCGAGGCCGACGCGCCCGAGGCCGCCCGTACGGACTCCCCCTCGGCCCGCGCCGCGGACCCGGAATCGGAAGCCGACCTGGATTCCGCTTCGGCGTCGGCGGACGCGGCGGACGCGGCTGACGAGGTTCCGGCCGAGTCGGAGCCGACCCCGGCCAAGGGTGCCGAGCGGGATGCTCCCGAGGATTCCGCTTCCTCGGACGAAACTGCTGACCCCGAGCGCACCTCGGTGTTCCGGCTGCCCGCCAAGGATTCCGAGAAGGCCGCCGCACCGGCTCCCGCGGAGGAGGCGCCGCCGGTGTTCGAGGCCTTCCGCCGCAACACCGGCGTCGGTGGAAGTTCTCCGAAGCGGGATTCCGCTTCGCGCCTCGACCCCCGCCTCCCAGCACCTTCCGCCGCCCCCGCCCCCGCCGCCGCGAAGCCGGATGCCGCCGAGCCGGTCGAGAAGCCGGCCGCGAAGGCTCCGGCCGCCGCAGACAGCGACCGCACCGCCGTCTTCCGCGCGGTCCGCCCGGAAGCGAAGCCGGACGCCGAGCCGGAAGCGAAGCCCGAAGCGAAGCCGGATGCCGCCGAGCCGGTGGAGAAGCCGGCCGCGAAGGCTCCGGCCGCTGCCGACAGCGAGCGCACGGCCGTCTTCCGCGCGGTCCGCCCGGACGCGAAGCCCGACGCCGAGCCGGAAGCGAAGCCCGAGGCGAAGGCTCCGGCCGCCGCCGCCGCCGACAGCGACCGCACCGCCGTCTTCCGCGCGGTCCGCCCGGAAGCCAAGTCCGACGCGAAGCCCGACGCGAAGCCCGACGCGAAGCCGGAAGCGAAGCCGGAAGCCGAGCCGGTCGAGAAGCCGGCCGCGAAGGCTCCGGCCGCCGCCGCCGACAGCGACCGCACCGCCGTCTTCCGCGCCGTCCGCCCCGACGCCGCCCCCGCGGACGCGAAGGGTCCGGCCAAGCCTGAAACCAAGCCGGAGCCCAAGCCCGAGGCCCCGAGCGACAACGAACGCACGGCCGTCTTCCGTGCCGTCCGCCCGGACGCGGCCCCGGCCGACGCCACGGGCCGGACCACCGGCACCGGCCCGTCGACCACCAAGCCCAGCGCCAGCGACAAGGGCAGCGACAAGGGCGGCGACAAGGCCGGCGGCGAGCCCGGCGAGCGGGCCAGCACCTTCGTACCGCTGCGCGGCGAGGGCGCACCCAAGGCGGGTCCCAAGGCGGAGCCCAAGGCGGGTCCCAAGGCGGGTCCCAAGGCGGAGCCCAAGGCACCGGCCAAGGCGACCCCGCCCACGGCGCCGAAGCCGCCCGCAGGGCCCGCGGCGCCCGTGGCCCCCAAGCCGCCCGTCACCCACACCGGCTCCGAGCGGACGACGCAGCAGCCGCTCCCGCCCCGGCCCCCGCTCGACCTGCTCGCCGAGCTGACGAACAACCCGCCCCCGCCGCCCAGCCCGATGCGCACCACCGTGCGCCGGGTCAAGATCTACGCGCCGCTGCTCGTCCTGCTGGTGGTCATCCTCGGCATCGTCCAGCTGGTGCGCCCGCTGCCCGCCCCGACGCTGAAGATGACGGCGAAGACCTCGTACGCCTTCGAGGGCGGCAAGCCCGATCTGCCCTGGCCGACCGAGGGGCAGGCGTACATGGCCGCCGCGGGCCTCGGCACGCTCGGCTCGTCCGGCGAGATGAAGCCCGTACCGATCGCGAGCGTCACCAAGTCGATGACGGCGTACATCATCATGCGCGACCACCCCTTCAAGAAGGGGGAAAAGGGTCAGATGATCGACATCGACAAGACGGCCGAGACCGAGGGCAAGAAGAACAACTCCACGGACAACGAGTCGACCCTCGACACGGTCCAGGAGGGTCAGAAGATCACGGAGTACGACGCGATCGCGGCCCTGATGATCCCCTCGGCCAACAACATCGCACGGCTCCTGGCCCGCTGGGACTCGGGCACCCAGGAGGCGTTCGTCGCGAAGATGAACGCCACCGCCAAGGAACTCGGCATGACCAACACGACGTACACGGACCCCTCGGGTCTGGACGCGACCACGGTCAGCACCGCCGAGGACCAGGTGAAGCTGGGTCTCAAGCTCGTCGAGATGGACGCGCTGCTCGACATCACGAGGAAGCCGAGCTGGGTCGACCCCTCCGGCAAGACGTGGCCCAACTGGAACCGACTGGTCCCCTACAACGACTCGCTCGGCATCAAGACCGGTACGACGACCAAGGCGGGCGGAAACCTCCTCTTCGCCGCGCAGAAGAAGGTCGGCAACACCAACCAGCTGATCGTCGGGGCCGTCCTCGGCCAGCACAAGCCGCCGATCATCGACACGGTGGTCGACGCCAGCCGGAAGCTGCTGATCGCCACCCAGAAGTCGCTCCAGGGCGCGACGGTCGTGAAGAAGGGCGATGTCGTCGGGTACGTCGACGACGGGCTCGGCGGTCGCACGCCGGTCGTCGCGACCGCGGACGTCCAGGCCGTCGGGTGGTCGGGACTCACGGTCACCGTCAAGCTGGGTGACGGCGGTACGAAGCTGCCGGAGACGGCGAAGGCGGGCGCCCAGGTGGGCGTGCTGACCGTCGGCGAGGGTGCCAGCCAGGTCAAGGTGCCGGTGGCGCTCCAGCGCGAGCTGGCCGCGCCGGGCATCGGCAGCAAGCTGACGCGCGTCGGCTGACAGCAGGTGCGGGACGGGCTCACGGCGCTCCGGGCAACCCCGGGGCGCCGGGTCGCGTCTTGGCACCGGGACGGATGTTGGGGAGTGCGGCAGTGACCACCGCTGAGCAGGGCCATGAGCCGGCGCGAACGCAGACGCAGGACGGCGGCCGCCACCGGGACGACGGTGGCGCCGATGCCGGCATCGGCGACGGCAATCGCATCGGCGACGGCATCGGCGACGGCGCCGCGGGCGACCCCGGGGAGCCCGGGATACCGGGCGGCCCGGGTCCGGGCCGGTCCGGGCTCCGGCGCCGGCTGGGGATCCGGTGCCGCGCCGCGGTCGACTTCGGACACCGGCACCCGATCGGCGTGACGACCGCCCTCGCGGCCCTCGTCCACGTCGCCTGGTTCTTCAGCTTCGCGAACAGCGGCGGCGACCTCGCCGCCCAGGACGCCTGGGCCGAGTTCGTCGGCCGCCACCCGGACTCCGCGTACAACCTCGCCTGGTACGGCGGCATGCACCCGGTGTCCTACAGCGTCGTCTCGCCGTACCTCATGCACGTCCTCGGCGTCCGCACCACGATGATGATCGCCGGGACCGTCTCCGCGGCCCTCCTGGCGCTGGTCCTGACCCGCTGCCGGGGCGCCGTGCGGCATCCGTTGTGGCCCGCACTCGCCGGGTTGTTCGGGCTGTTCTGCAACGCGGTATCCGGCCGGGTGACCTTCGGGCTCGGGGTCCTCTTCGCGCTCGGCGCGGTCGCAGCCGCCTTCTGCTGGCCCCGCAAATGGGCCGAGCGGCGCTGGGCCAAGGCATCCGTCGCCGCGGTGCTGGCGGCCCTCGCGACCGCGTCCAGCCCGGTGGCCGGGCTCTTCCTCGGGGTGATCGCGGCCGCCCTGTTCCTGAGCGGGCGGCGCCCGGGCGCGTACGCCATCGGGCTGCCCCCGGTGGCCGTCGTCGGGCTCTCCGCGTGGCTGTTCCCCTTCTCGGGGACGCAGCCGATGGGGTTCGGATCGGCCTGGCTGCCGTTCCTGTTCGGGGTGCTGGCGGCGGTCCTCGTACCGAAGGGGTGGACGACGGTCCGGATCGCCGCGTCCGTCTACGCCTTCGGGGTCTTCCTCACCTGGGCCATCGATTCCCAGATCGGCTCGAACGTCACCCGCCTCGCCATGCTCTTCGCCGGCGCCGTCCTGGTCGCGGCCCTCCCGCACGCGCTCCCGCGCTCGCGCCGCTGGTGGGTGCTGGTGTCGGCCGTCGTCGGGGTGAGCGTCTGGATCGGCACGAACAGCGTGATGGACATCGTCCGCACCACCCCCGTGGCCTCCTGGAACCGCGAGCTGGCCCCGCTGATCGACCAGCTGCAGAAGGCGGGCGCGGACCGCGGCCGGGTCGAGGTGGTCCCGGTCAGCAGCCACCGCGAGTCCTCGGCGATCCCCTCGTACGTGAACCTCGCCCGCGGCTGGAACCGGCAGGCCGACCTGGAGCGCAACCCGGTCTTCTACGACGACACGCTCACCGCCGACACGTACCGGACCTGGCTGGAGCGCTGGGCCGTGCACTACGTGGTGCTGCCCGCCGACAAACCCGACAACGGCGGCGAGGCCGAGGCGAAGCTGGTGCGCGCGGGCCTGCCGTACCTCCAGCAGGTGTGGGGCGACGCGAACTGGCAGCTCTTCAAGGTCGACAGCCCGACCGCGCTGGTCTCGGGCCCGGCGACGGTGGTCCGCGCGGGCGCGGACCAGCTGGTCGTCGACGTGCGCCAGCCCGGCCGGGTGCTGGTACGGATCCCCCACTCGCCCTGGCTGGGCCTGGTCGACGCCGCGGGCAAGCCGGTCGAGCCGCCGCAGGAGACCGATGCCTCGAAGGCGCGGGCCGCGGCGACCGTCAAGGGCGCGGTGAAGCCGCCGAGGGAGTACGCGAACACCTCCGGCTGCCTCTTCAAGGCGGAGCCGGACGACTCGGGCGACGTGTGGACCGAGCTGCTGGTCCCGGCGCCGGGGGAGTACCGGGTGGCGGCGAAGTACCAGCTGCCGCGCGGCACGCCCTGCCCGGAGGACCTGGTCCGCACGGTCGTGGGAACGCCCGAGCTGCCGTAGCCGCGCTGCGAGGGGGCGTGGTCCGCCCAGGTGCGTTCATCCTCATATCTGCATACGATCCCCATAGGCCCGATATAGGTCCGATGAGCCGTTTGGTCGATGTCGATGGAATGCCCCCCGAGGGAGTTGACGGCGGGATGAGCGAAGAGCAGAAGCAGGATTTCCGTGCGGCGGTCGCCAAGGCGCTGGAGATGGCCCAGGCGCCGAAGGGGCCGGGGCACGGCTACGAAGGTGAACTGCGGAGCAAGGTGAAGGGCGGAGCGCACACGAAGGCAGCCCTGAAGAGGTCGGGAACCCCGCAGGGCGACCGCATCGGAGAGCGCAGCAGGGGCCTCAGCTGACGGAGGGACCGTGGTGGCGCTCGGAAGTCCTCCCGACCATCGGTCGGGAGGACTTTCCCGTCCCGTCCCTTTCCCGTCCCTCTCTCCTCCCTCTCTCGTCCTTAAGGCCTAGGGGGGAGCGCGTTCAGGAGTCCTCGGGTATGACTCGCCGCGGCCCTTAACGCCTTCGCCTTCACGCATCCGGCGAACTGTTACCTCGCCGAGGGGTGACCAGAACATGACCCTCGTAACGTCTCTCGTGTCGCCAGGAGATCCGGCACGCCGGACAACCGCTCGAACGGGTGGTCGGCCCGGACCCGGACCGAGACCACGGGCGACGCCGACGAGGGGAACCACTCATGCGCGCCACCTTCCGTACCGCGGCCGTCGCCGCCGGTGCCCTGACCGCCCTGGCCCTCCCCGTGGGCGCCGCCGTCGCCGCCGAGGCGCCGACCCGGACCGGGCCCGCCGCCCCGGCCCCGCAGCCCACGGCCACGACGACGGTCACGCCGAAGGGTCCGGTACGGGCCGGAGCCGAGGGCGTCGGCGTGGCGAGCAGCAGCACCACGCTGATCGCCGGCAGCGCGGGCATGGCCGCCGTCGGCGCCGCGGGCCTCGGCTTCGCGATGCTGCGCCGCGGCCGCTCCAGCCGCTGACCCCGCCCCGTACCGCCCCGTACCGCCCCGTCCCGCCCCGTCCCTGTCCCCGCCCGGAGTACCTCGATGACCCACACCAGCACCAGCACCCGCACCCGCCGGAGGGTCCTCACCACTGCCGTGGCGTTCGCCGCCACGGGGGCGCTGGCGGCCTGCGGGGCCGGGTCCGGCGGCCGGCCGGCCCCGGACCCGAAGGTCGCCAGCACGGCGGCCGCCGCCGAGCCCGTGTCGAACGCGGCGCACGCACTGCCGAGGTCCCGGCCCACCGGGATGAAGATCGACGCGGCCGGGGTGGACGCGAAGAAGATGGTGGACCTCACCGTGGACGCGGCGGGCGAGCTGGGCGTGCCCGACGCCGAGACCGAGGCCGACGCGCCCGGGTGGTGGGCGGCCGGGGCGGCCCCGGGAGAGCAGGGCGTATCCGTGCTCGTCGCGCACTTCGACACGAAGTACGGCCCCGCACTGATGAAGGACGTCGAGAAGATCAGGCTCGGTGACCTGGTCGAGGTGCCGCGCGAGGACGGGAGGACCGCCAAGTTCAAGATCCGCGAGATCGAGGACGTCAACAAGAAGGACTTCCCGACGGACAAGGTCTACGGCGATACGACCCGCCCCGAGCTGCGCCTGCTGACCTGCGGCGGCGAGATCAAGGACGGCCACCGCACCAACAACGTCATCTTCTACGGCGACCTCGTGGCGTGAGCACGACCCCCGGGGACCCGCCCGCCCCGAACCCCCGCCGCACCCCGCGCCCCCGGCGCGCGGCCGCCGCGCTCGCCCTCCTCGCCCTGCCCGTCACGGCCCTGGCCCCGGCCCTGGCGGGCTGCGGCGCGGAGCAGGACGTGGTGGGCGAGCGCGGGCGACCTGCGGCGCGTGCGCAGGGCCCGTACCGGCTGTGGCCCGAGCGCCCGCCCGCCGAGCCGGACGCGGGCGCGGCGGACGCGGGGGACCGCCCGGTCGGCGTCGCCGTGCCCGGCTTCGCGGACGGCGACGGGGGCATGTACGCGGTGGACCCTATGGAGCTGGTCACGGCCGACCTGCTGGCCGAACCGGGCCACCGCGGGGACCCGCGGGAACGCGATCGGCTCGTCGAGGAGCTGGGCGGCTGCGAGCAGCCGGGGGCTGCCGGGTGCCCGCTGCACTCGGCGCACTACCGTGATCTGACGGGGAACGGCGAGGACGAGCTGATCCTCGGCCTCGGGGTGTCACCGGACGTCCTGAACCTTCGCATCTACGCCTGCCGGGACGGCCGGGTCCTGAGGATCATGAACACCTACGAGCGGGCCGTGAGCATCGAGCTGGCCGAGCGGGACGTGATCGTCCGTACCCACGAGGGCGCGCCGGGCACCGAGAAGCGCGAGGTGTGGAGCTGGTGCCCGAGCCGTCAGGCCCTGCTGCCGCGCCTGACGGAGATCATCCGCCCGGACCGGGAGTCCCGCTGATGAGGCACCGGATCCGCCTCCCGGCCTGGACGGCGACGCTGACCTGGAAGGCAGCGGTCTTCATCACCCTCATGTGCTGCGGCCTCGCCGCCCTCCTCGGCGGTCTCGTCCACAGCGCCATGACCAACCAGACCATCGGCGCCGCCCGCGAGAAGGCCCTGGACCGCCTCGACCGGATCACGCAGGCGTACGAGGCCGGCACGCGCACCCCCCGCGGCGAGGGCATCGACCCCAAGGCCCTGCCCGCGGAGCTGCGCGCGTACGCGTCGACCGGGCGGCGCGGCACCCGCGTCGGCGAACTGCGCGACAAGCGGGTCATGTGGGCGGCCGGACCCGCCGACCGGGACGGCGTGATCGCCGCCGCCGTCGACTACAGCGCCAGCGAACAGACCATCGCCGACCTGGACCGGGCCATCCTCGGCTCGTCGGTCCTCGCCATCGGCGGCACCCTCCTCATCGGCGCCGTCGGCGTCACCCGCATCACCCGACGGCTCCACCAGACCGCCCAGGTCGCCCGGCGGATCAGCGCGGGCGACCTGGACGCGCGGGTCGACGACGCGGCGCGGGCCCGGGACGAGGTGGCCGCCGTGTCCGACGCCCTGGACATCATGGCGGCGTCCCTCCAGCGCAAGCTCGAAGCGGAACGCCGCTTCACCGCCGACGTCGCCCACGAACTGCGCACCCCGCTGACCGGGCTCAACGCCGCCGCCGAACTCCTCCCGCCGGGCCGCCCCGCCGAGCTCGTACGGGACCGGGTGCAGGCCATGCGCGCCCTGACCGAGGACCTGCTGGAGATATCGCGGTTGGACACCCGCAGCGAACGCCCCGAGCTGGACTCCTACGACCTCGCCGAGCTGGCGGCCCGTACGATCCGGGCCTCGGGCACGGACACCCGGCTGACCGTGCTGTCCTCCCGCGTGGTGGAGACGGACCACCGCCGGGTCGAACGCATCCTGGGCAACCTGGTCGCCAACGCCCACAAGCACGGGGCGGCCCCGGTCACGGTCACGGTGGACGCCGCCACGGTGACGGTGACGGACGCGGGACCCGGCTTCCCGGACTACCTGCTGACGAGCGGACCGCAGCGGTTCCGCACGGAGGGCATGAACAAGGGCCACGGTCTGGGCCTGACCATCGCCGCGGGCCAGGCCCGCGCCCTGTCCGCCACCCTGACCTTCACGAACCGCCCCGAAGGCGGCGCCGAAGCCACCTTCACCCTGACCCCGCCCCCACCGCTCCCACCGACCCCCCACCCCTGAGCCCTGAGCCCTGAGTCCTCGGCCCTCGGCCCGCGGCCCCGGACACGACGAAGACCCCCCGACCGCGAACGGTCGGGGGGTCTTCGTCGTACGTGTCTCGCGTGCCCTCGGCAGGATTCGAACCTGCGACACCGGCTTTAGGAGAGCCGTGCTCTATCCCCTGAGCTACGAAGGCGGGCCCGTCGGCGACAGCCTAGCGGATCGTGCTGGGCGTGGTCGCACGGATTGCTGCCGTAGCGGGGCTGCGCCGGGGGTCCCCGGTGCGTTCCGTTCAGGCCGACAGGAGGCGGGCGCGCAGGGCCGCGGTGGTGGCCGTGGTGATCCCGACGCGGTCGGTCAGATAGGCGTCGACCGAGCCGTGACGGGCGCTCAGGTCGGCCAGCACCAGCTCCATGACCTCGGCGGGGGCGCGCCCGTAGGAGGGCCAGTTCAGGGTGCGGTCGGGGTGGGCGGCGCGCCAGTCGTCGGCGAGGCGGGCGGTCGCGAGTTCGGTGAGGGCGAAATCGGCGAGCACCTGCTCCTCGGGGACGCCGAGGTGGGTGAGGACGAGGGCCGCGATGAGCCCGGTGCGGTCCTTGCCGGAGGTGCAGTGGAAGACGGTGGGGCCGGGATCGGCGGCGATCAGTTCGATGGCGCGGCGGATCTCGTCGACGCCGTCCTCGGCGACCTCCGCGAAGCGGTCGGCGAGGTAGCGCCAGGGGTCGACCCCGGGGTCGATCTCGGCCTGGTCGTAGGGGCGGTGCTCGATGCTGAAGTTGGCGTAGGCGAAACGATCGACCTCGGGCACGCGGCCCTTGGCGTCGATCTCCCACGGGTAGCGCAGGTCGATGACGGTCCGGATGCCGAGTCCGAGGAACCGCTCCCAGTCGTCCCCGGCGAGCTTGCCGAGCGAGTCCGCGCGGTAGAGCCGCCCCCAGCCGAGGGTGCTCCCGTCGGCGGTGCGGTAGCCGCCCAGATCGCGGAAGTTGTGCAGCCGGTCGAACTCGATGTGCCGTTCCATGCCCGTGTCCCCCGTGCGTAGACGTGCGTATACGTGCTGATCAACTGCGCAGGCTACCCAGTCGGTCGACGGCGCGCGGTCATCGGGCCCCGCGGGTGGCTGGCCGGAAGTGGCGAAGTCGTGGGGGAAGGCGGACATCCGCTCGCGCAATCGGGGGAGTTGTCGGAAAGTGGGGGGCGACCTGGCCCTTCCCGCTGCCGCGGGCCGCCGACCGCGGACGGCAGAGCGGAGACCGAGCATGCTGGACATCGCCGACGAGCTGCACCGGTGGGCCGGGCAGGGGCGTGATTTCGCCGTCGCCACGGTCGTGGCGGTCGGCGGCAGCGCGCCCCGGCAGCCCGGAGCGGCCCTCGCCGTCGACAGCGGGGGCACCGTGATCGGTTCGGTCTCCGGCGGGTGCGTGGAGGGCGCGGTGTACGAGCTGTGCCAGCAGGCGCTCGAAGACGGCGAAACCGTCCAGGAGCGCTTCGGGTACGGCGACGACGATGCCTTCGCCATCGGCCTGACCTGCGGCGGGACCATCGACGTTCTGGTCACCCCGGTCCTCGTGGGCGGCGGGGCGCGCGCGGTGTTCGAGGCCGCGCTCGCCGTGGCCGCGCGGGGTGGGGCGGCGGCCGTCGCGCGGGTCGCCGAGGGACCCGCCGAACTGCTGGGCCGCCCGTTGCTCGTGCACCCGGACGGTACGTACGAGGGGACGCTCGGCGGACATCCGGGGCTGGACGCGACCGCGGCGGCCGAGGCCCGGGCGATGCTCGACGGGGGTCGGACGGGTGCCGTGGAGATCGGCGCGGAGGGGGCCCGCTGCGGGCGGCCGGTGCGGCTGCTGGTCGAGTCGAGCGTGCCGCCGCCGCGGATGATCGTCTTCGGTGCCATCGACTTCGCCTCCGCGCTGGTGCGGGTGGGCAAGTTCCTCGGGTACGAGGTGACGGTGTGCGACGCGCGGCCGGTGTTCGCGACGAAGAATCGTTTCCCCGATGCCGACGAGATCGTGGTCGACTGGCCGCACCGGTACTTGGCGGCCACCTCGGTGGACGCCCGTACGGTCCTGTGCGTGCTGACGCACGACGCCAAGTTCGATGTGCCGCTGCTCGAACTGGCCCTGAAGCTCCCGGTGGCCTACGTCGGCGCGATGGGATCGCGGCGCACGCACGAGGACCGCAACGCGCGGCTGCGCGAGGTCGGCGTCACCGAGCTGGAGCTGGCGCGGCTGCGCTCGCCCATCGGCCTCGACCTGGGCGCCCGTTCGCCGCAGGAGACGGCCCTGTCCATCGCCGCCGAGATCGTCGCCAGCCGGCGCGGCGGCAGTGGGCGTTCGCTGACGGGCGCGCACACCCCGATCCACCACGACGCCGCCGCCGCGACCACCCCGGTGGCCCGGATCGCCTGAAGCGGGGCCGGGGGAGCGGGCCGGGGGAACGCACTGCCCGGCCCCACGGACCACTCGGCCCCACGGACTACCCGGCCCCCGGGGGCGGGAAGACGATCAGTGGCTTGATGATCCCGTCCGCGCGCCCGGCGAGCAGTTCGTAGGCCCGCTCGACCCGGTCGAAGTCGAAGGCGTGCGTGGTCATCGCGGTCGGTTTGATCTGCCCGCTCTCGATGAGCCGCAGGATCCGACCGGTACGGGCGCCCTCGGGCCCGGTGTCCGCCGCGCAGCCGGCGTGCACGACCCGGCCGCCCCGGGACACGATCCGACGGGCGGTGTCCGCCGCGTGGGGGCGGACGTCCGCCCCGACCGCCTCGATCGCGACGTCCACGCCCGTCCCACCGGTCAGTTCCATGATCCGCTCGACCGTGTCCTCGTACGCGGGGTCGACGACCACGTCCGCACCGAAGTGCAGGGCCAGCTTCTGCCGCCGGATCCGGGACTCCACCGCGATGATCGGGCCCGCACCGCCCAGCCTCGCGGCGATGGTGGTGCTGAGTCCCACCGCGCCCTGGCCGAGCACCGCCACCGGGTGGCCCGGGCGCAGCTCCGCGCGATCGGCGGCCGCGAAGCCGCCGGAGAGGGGGCCCGTCGCGTAGAGGGCCTGGTGGTCGCTGACCGCGTCCGGGACCGGGACCGGGGTGAGGGTCTCCCGGGCCGGTGTGGTCTGCGGGGCCTGAGTGGCGTCTGGGGCGCCGGGGGCGTTCGAGGCGTCCGGGCGGCTCGCTGGGCACGGGACCAGGACGTATTCGGCGAGGCTGCCGTCGCTCACGGAATGCGGGCCGCCGCCGCCGACGGCGACGCGCTGGCCGACGTACAGCCCGGTGACCTCGGACCCGAGGGCGTGCACGACGCCGACGGCCTCGTGGCCGAGGGTCGTGTCGGGTCCGGCGGGCAGGCCGCGGCGCGCGCCGCGCACGTCCGAGGCGCACAGGAGGGCCGCCGTGATCCGTACGACCACCTCATGGGGCCCCGGCTCCGGAACGCTCTTGGCGATGACCGCGACCTCGCCCGTCCGGCGCAGCACGAAAGCCTTCATCCCGGCTCCCTCGTCCCTCTCGTTCGCTCCCCTTTCTGCTCGCGCGGGCTGCTCGCGCGAGCTGCTCGCACGTCCTCCTCACGCGTTCTCCTCCCGCGCTTCCACTGTCGCCGCGCGCCGGCGACCGGAGAGGGGGCCGGAGGTCGGGAGGGGCCGGGTCGAGGGGCCGGCCCGTGTTCCGCGGGGCGCGGCCCGGTCGGGACCCGGTCGGGACCTCCTCCCGACCGGCCCGCGCCCCGGCCACCCGCGTGGCCCGCCCTAAGGGCGGGTCACGCGGACCTGGTACTTGCCGGTGCGCAGCTCACCGACCACCGAGATGCTGATGCCCGCCGCCGAGTCGGTGAAGGTCTCGCCCGGCTTGTAGGGCGCGTCCGAGAGTTCGCCGTGCACGTTGGCCCGCCGGGTGCAGCCGCCGCTGGTGGCCGTGCTGTCGGCGACGGTGACCGGGCCGCGGCCCGTGTCCACCTCGGAGTCCACCTTGTAGATGAGGACCCCGGGCTTGCAGACGGCCTCGTCGTTCCCGGTCTGGGTACGGACCTCGACGGCGTAGCCGGCGCTCTCCGAGGTCGGTACGAAGGCCAGCTTCACCCCGCCCTCGGTGCCGAGCGGGGACAGGATGTGGTCGCTGGTGCCGGACTTGGCGGCGCAGCTGATCTGGTTCGCGTCCAGCCAGCCGAGCTTCCACTTGTGCCAGCCCAGCAGGTCGTTGTTGGACCCCCAGTCCTCGCTCATGATGTCCCAGTGGCCGACGCTGCCCCCGCCGTCCTGGGTGTAGAGGTCGGGGAGCCCGAAGACGTGGCCGTTCTCGTGGGGGAGCACCCGGTAGCCCGTCTCGCGGTACGAGCCGGAGCCGTCGTCCTGGCGGCTGTAGACGAAGGACGTGTTCGCGAGCGGCACGCCGTCGGCGATCGGGGCCTCGCCGTTGCCGGAGAAGGTCACCGAGAGCACGGTGTCGAGGGCGGACGGTCCGGCGTTCGGCGTGACCAGGATGTTGATCAGGTCGTACCGGCTGAAGTCCACCTGGGCGTCCGCGGCCCGGGCTATGTGCTCGACGAGCTGGCGGTAGCCGGGCTCGTAGGCGGATCCGCGCTCGATGCCGTACGACGCGAACGGCATCGGCATCCGCAGCCAGGTCCGTATCGGGGCCTCGGGCTTGTAGCTGAGGCGCCCGTACGAGCTGGTGCGGAACCAGTCGGAGGTCTGCGGGAAGAACTCGGACAGCCGGTCGAGGGCCGAGCCCTCGCCCTTGGCGTCCGGGAAGTCGATCATCAGGTTCAGTGCGCGGACCTCGCCGGTCGAGCGGGAGTACCCGGGTGCGGTCGGCAGACCCTCGGACAGCTGCACGCCCATGGCGCCGGAGATCCGGCAGGGCGCGAGGGCCGATTCGTTCGTCGCGGCCGCGGGGCCGGCCGCCGTGTGCGTCCGGCTCGATATACCGACGCCCGCGGTCGCCGTGATGCCGATGGCGAGCGCGGTGAGGCCGACGTAGGCACTAGCGCGGCGGGGTGTGCGTATCCGGTGGCGGATCTGCGGCATGGAGAGCGCCTTCGGGTCCGCGGCAGCCGGCCGGGTCCGGTCTGCGCTCTGTGCGCCCACCCTCTGACGGGTACGGCGCGCCCGCGCGTCGGGAGCGGCCATCCGGGCGGGGCGGGGCCGAAGGAGATGTGACCCAGGTCACATGGTGGCGCGAAATAACCGGGGACCGAATCCCCGTTTGCATGTGAGTCGACGTAACCGGGGACTGCCTCCCCGGTTACCGAAGACCCGAGAACCGTAAGAACCAGGAATCAGGGACCAGGGAGGCCAGGAGTGAAGCGTTCGTCGAGCACCCCGCCCGCGGAGCTCGCGGCCCCGGCCGCCGCGCCGCGCCTTTCGGAGGCCGCCGCCGCACCCATCCCGTGCGCCGCACCCACCCCGTGCGCCGCGCCGGTCGCCGGTGAGCGGGTGCCGCGTCCGCGGGCGGACGCCGTGCGCAACCGCGAGCGGATCCTGCTGGCGGCCCGCGAGATGTTCGTCGAGTTCGGTGCGCACGCGCCGCTGGACGAGATCGCGCGGCGGGCCGGCATCGGCAACGCCACCCTCTACCGGCACTTCCCCGAGCGGGCGGACCTCGTGCACCGGGTCGTCCTCTTCGTCATGGACCGGGTCGCCGCCCACGCCGAGGACGCCCTGGCCGCGACACTGGCTCCCGCGACGCTGGCCCCCGCGACGGCGGATCCCGCGACAGGCACCCCCGTATCAGGGGCTCCCGCGACGGCGGCTCCGGTGGACGCCTTCGAGGCCCTCTGCCGCTTCACGCACGCCGCCGCCGACGAGCGGATCGGCGCCCTGTGCCCCATGCTCGCGGGGGACTTCGACCGCGAGAACCCCGAACTCCTCGCCGCGCGCGACGCGTTGGCCGAGGCCGTGGAGAACCTGCTGGTGGCGGGCCAGCGCGCCGGCCTGGTGCGCACCGACATCGCCGCCGGCGACCTGATGGTCGCGCTGTCGCAGCTCAGCCGCCCGCTGCCGGGCATCGCCTGCCTCGACGCGGACCACTTCGCGCACCGCCATCTCCAGCTCTTCCTGGACGGGTTGCGGGCTCCGGGCCACTCCGTGCTGCCCGGCTCCGCGGCCACGCTCGAAGACCTCAGGCAGAAAACCATGTGACGCCCGGGGTCGCTCCCACTAGCGTCGAACACTGCCCGGAACGCAGTCATTCGCCTGGTTAGCGCACTTCACCTCATTCGCCTCAGCTGATTCACCTTTACGTCATTCCGCACCGTGAGATAGGTACCCCCATGTCAAAAACAGCCGCGAGCCTGCCTCAGGCTGACCCCAGTCGCTGGCGGGCGCTGGTCTTCATAGCCCTGGCGCAGCTGATGGTCGTCCTCGACGCGACCATCGTGAACATCGCCCTGCCGTCCGCCCAGCTGGACCTCGGGATCTCCGACGGCAACCGCCAGTGGGTCATCACGGCCTACGCCCTCGCCTTCGGCGGACTGCTGCTCTTCGGCGGCCGGATCGCCGACCTGTGGGGCCGCAAGAACGCCTTCATCGTCGGCCTCATCGGCTTCGCCCTGGCCTCCGCGCTGGGCGGCGCCGCGAGCGGCGAGGCGATGATGCTCGGCGCCCGAGCCCTGCAGGGTGCCTTCGGCGCGCTGCTCGCGCCCGCCGCCCTCTCCCTCCTCGCGGTGATGTTCACCGACGCCAAGGAGCGGGCGAAGGCCTTCGGCATCTACGGTGCTATCGCGGGCGGCGGCGGCGCCGTCGGCCTGATCCTCGGCGGGTTCCTCACCGAGTACCTGAACTGGCGCTGGACCTTCTTCGTCAACATCCCGTTCGCGATCATCGCGGCCGTCGGTGCCTGGATGGTCATCCGGGAGCCCGCGGGCACCCGCAACCGCTCCGCGCTCGACATCCCGGGCGTGGTCCTGTCCACCGTCGGTCTCGTCTCCCTCGTCTACGGGTTCACCCGCGCCGAGTCGAACGGCTGGACCGACCCGCTCACCCTGGGCCTCTTCATCGGCTCGGTCGTCCTGCTGGGCGCCTTCGTCCTGATCGAGTCCAAGGTGAAGTCCCCGCTGCTGCCGCTGCGCGTCCTGATGGACCGCAACCGCGGCGGCGTGTACCTCTCGCTGGGCCTGGCCGTCATCGCGATGTTCGGCCTGTTCCTCTTCCTGACGTACTACCTCCAGGTCGTGAAGGGCTTCTCGCCGGTCAAGACCGGCTTCGCCTTCCTGCCGATGATCGTGGGCATGATCACGGGCTCCACCCAGATCGGTGCCCGTCTGATGACCCGCGTCCCGCCGCGGCTGCTCATGGGCCCCGGCTTCCTGGTCGCGGCCTCCGGCATGCTGCTGCTGACCCAGCTCGAAGTGGACTCGTCCTACCCCGCGCTGATCCTCCCGGCGCAGCTGCTGCTGGGTCTGGGCATGGGCTCCGCGTTCATGCCGGCGATGTCGCTGGCGACGTACCGGGTGAACCCGGCCGACGCCGGCGTGGCCTCCGCGATGGTCAACACCTCGCAGCAGGTCGGCGGCGCGATCGGTACCGCACTGCTGAACACGATCGCCGCCTCCGCCACCACGGCGTACCTCACCGCGCACGCCGCCGAGGCGGCCGGTGGCGGCGCCGCCGCGAAGCTGGTGCAGGCCCGCGCGATGGTCGAGGGCTACTCCTCGGCGATCTGGTGGGCGGTCGGCATCCTGGCGGCCAGCTCGCTGATCGCGCTGACCCTGATCAACACGGGCCGTCCCGACACCGGGGCCACGGCCACCGGTGAGGGCGCGGACGCGGAAGCGGAGAACAGGATCCCGGTCATCGCGCACTGACGCCCGGGCGCCCGGGCGCGCACCGCGGGGCGACCGCGGAATGACGACGACCCCACCCCGTTCGCACGCGAACGGGGTGGGGTCGCTCCGTTTCCACCGACCTCCACCGACCTCCACCGACCTCCAGCGGACTCCAGCGGACAATCCGGTCATCTGCGCAGGCAACCAGAACCCGGTACGGGCCGTCTTCAGGGGTGGAAGTGCAGCCGGGGGCGGCGCTGACCGAGCCCTTCGAGCGGCCTCGGTTCCGGGCCTGACCTGCGCCTCCGCGGGATCTGACGACTCCGGCACCGCTTCGCGGCGGGGCAGGATACTGCAAGATCTCGAAAAAGGGATGCGGCGCGGGAATTCTGTCCCGATTCCAGTCGTTGTTTCCTTCGGATGCGGGCACTCGGGAGAGTGTTCCGGGGGCCGCAGCCAGCCGTACCGCTACATCGCCACACCAGCAGCAGCCGCACAGCGACCGAACTCATTGCTAGGGAGCACGCATGGCAACCCGCGCCGTCGCCCGTCGTCAGTCCTCCAGCCGCAGCACCGCGCGCGCCGTGGGCCGGGAGATAGCCGATCGCGACCTGGTCGGCATGTACCTGGACGAGATCGCGCGCACCCCGTTGCTCGACGCGGCGAAGGAAGTCGAGCTCTCCCAGATCATCGAGGCGGGCGTGTACGCCCAGCAGATCCTCGACGGCCGGATGGAGCGCGCGGAGAAGGCGCTCCCCACGACGGAGGAGCTGGAAGTGCTCGCCGCCGATGGCGAGCGCGCCAAGGAAGTCTTCATCCGCTCCAACCTGCGCCTCGTGGTCGCCGTGGCCCGTCGCTACCCCCGCAGCGGCCTGCCCCTGCTCGACCTGATCCAGGAGGGCAATGCGGGCCTGGTGCGCGCGGTGGAGAAGTTCGACTACGCCAAGGGCTTCAAGTTCTCCACGTACGCCACGTGGTGGATCCGCCAGGCGGTCACCCGCTCCATCGCCGACCAGTCCCGCACGATCCGCCTCCCCGTGCACCTGGTGGAGGAGCTGGGCCGCATCCGCCGGGTGCAGCGCGAGTTCAACCGTGAGAACGGCCGGGACCCGGAGCACGCGGAGATCGCCGCCGAGCTGGAGACCACCGAGAAGCGCGTCGGTGACGTCCTGGACTGGGCGCGCGACCCGGTCAGCCTGAACATGTCGGTCGACGACGAGGGCGACACGCAGTTCGGTGACCTCCTGGAGGACACCTCCGCCGTGTCGCCGGAGCAGTCGGTCATGTCGCTGCTGCGGAGCGAGGAGCTGGAGGACCTGATCGCCAAGCTCGACCAGCGCACCGCCTCGATCATCAAGATGCGGTACGGGATCGAGGACGGGCGGGAGCGGACGCTGACCGAGGTCGGCAAGCAGCACGGGCTGACGCGCGAGCGGATCCGGCAGATCGAGAAGCACGCGCTACTGGAGCTGAAGCGGATGGCCCGCGACACGGGCTTCGACGCGGTCGCGTAACCCCCCCCATACGGCCCCGGTACCTATCCCCCCCAGGTACCGGGGCTTCCCCGTACCCCGACCACACGCCCTGGCAGCACCAGGCATCCCGGCCCCCGCGCGGCCCGGGTGCCCTCGGCCATGCCCTCAATCGCCGGGCAGGCTGGGTCGACCCCGGCCGGGTGCGCGCCTGCGGGCCGCGCGTGCCTCCGGCGGGCCCTCAATCGCCGGGCAGGCTGACGTGGCCCTGGGCGTGCCCGTGCGGCCTGGGTGCCCTCGGCCATGCCCTCAATCGCCGGGCAGGCTGACGTGGCCCCGGGCGGCCGGGTGTGCCCGTGCGGCCCGGGTGCCCCTCGGCCTTGCCCTCAATCGCCGGGCGGGCTGACTGTGTCGCCTGCGGGCCGGGTGTGCCCCTGTGGGGCTTTCGGGTCACTGATCGGTCGGCGGGGCCGGCCAGATCCAGCCTGCCCGGCGTTTGAGGGCCCGCCGGAGGCAGCGCCAGCCGGCGCGCCACCCGCACCCGGCCCACACCCCGCCGCCGGGAGGCACCCGCACCCGGCCCACACCCCGCCGCCGGGAGGCACCCGCACCGGCCCCCACCCCGCCGGGACGCCGGAAGGGCACCCGCCCCGTTAAGGGGACGCCGCCGTGAGGCGGGTGCCGAGGGTCAGGGCGGTGGCCGCCAGGGACGCCGGGGACAGGACCGTGAACGGCAGCCCCGTCAGGGCGAGCCGCGCCGCGAGCCACTCCGGAGCGTCGCCGCAGGCGAACCGCACCCGACACCCCCCGGCAGGATCCGGCTCCGCGACCCCCACCCACCCCGGCACCGCCTCCGGCGCCGCCGCGAAGTGGAGCTCCACCTCGTACGTCTCGCCGGGCCCGTGCCGCAGGCCCCGCTCCACGAAGGCCACGGCGTCCATCGGCAGCTCCCGCGGCGCGAACCTGGCCCCCGTCGGGAAGGGTTCGCTCACCCGGTCCACCCGGAAGGTCCGCCAGTCGTCCCGGTCCAGGTCGAAGGCGACCAGGTACCACCGCCGCCCGGTGCTCACCAGCCGGTTCGGCTCCACCAGCCGCCGCGTCCCGGCGCCGTCCGCCGCCCGGTAGGCGAACCGCAGCCGCTCCTGCCCGGCCGTCGCCGAGGCGATCGTCGTCAGCGTCCGTGGGTCGATGCTGGCCCCGTCCCCCCGGGTCAGCGCGACCGTCGCCGACTGCAGGGAGCTGACCCGGTGCCGCAGCCGCGAGGGCAGTACCTGCTCCAGCTTGGCCAGCGCCCGTACGGACGCCTCCTCGACGCCCTCGATCGCGTGCCCGGCCCCGGCCCGCAGCCCCACCGCGATGGCCACCGCCTCCTCGTCGTCCAGTACCAGCGGCGGCATCGCCGCCCCCGCCACCAGCCGGTACCCGCCCTCCGCGCCCAGCGTGGCCTCCACCGGGTATCCCAGGTCCCGCAACCGGTCGATGTCGCGGCGGATGGTTCTGGAGCTGACCCCGAGCCGGCCCGCCAGCTCGCTCCCGGGCCATTCGCGGGGTGTCTGGAGCAGGGACAGCAGGGTCAGCAGCCGTGCCGGGGTGTCGGTCATGCAATCCAGATTGCCAGGGAAATAGGACACCAACTGACCTACATGCCGTCTAGGTTTCTCCTCATGAGCACGGAGACATCCAAGACATCGCCCGAGAACGAGACCGGGCCCGAACCAGCAGAACGGAAGTCAGTCGAAGGGTGGGACGACGCCCCGCTGGACGCCAAGGCCGACCGCAGGCGCTGGCTGGCGCTCGCCATCGTCATGACCGCGGCCTTCATGGACCTGGTCGACGTCACGATCGTCAACATCGCGATACCCAGCATGCGGGGCGACCTGCACGCCTCGACCAGCGCCATCCAGTGGATCACCGCGGGCTACGCGCTCGCCTTCGCCGCCGGCCTGATCACCGGTGGCCGCCTCGGTGACATCTACGGACGCAAGCGCGTCTTCCTCCTCGGCATAGCGGGCTTCACCGCCGCGTCGCTGCTGTGCGGCATCGCCGCCAACCCGGCCATGCTCGTCACGTCCCGCCTGCTCCAGGGCGCGATGGCCGCCATGATGGTCCCGCAGGTGCTGGCCATCATCCACGTCACCTTCCCCCCGCACGAGCGCGGCAAGGTCTTCGGCATGTTCGGCGCGATCGTCGGTCTCGGCGCCGTCTCCGGCCCCATGCTCGGCGCGCTGCTCACCGAGTGGAACATCCTCGGCCTCGAATGGCGCCCGATCTTCCTGATCAACCTGCCGGTCGGCGTCGCGGGCGTGATCCTCGGCCGCAAGTTCATCAGCGAGTCCAAGGCCCCCAAGGCCCTGCGCCTCGACCTGGTCGGCGTCCTCATCGCCACCGCGGGCATGGTCATGCTGATCTACCCCCTCACCCAGGGCCGCGAGAACGACTGGCCGCTGTGGGGCTTCCTGTGCATGGGCGCGGTCCCGTTCCTGATCGCCGGGTTCATCGCCTACGAGAAGTACAAGATCCGCAAGGACGGTTCGCCGCTCGTCGAACTGTCCCTGTTCAAGGTCAAGAGCTTCGCGGCGGGCATCGCCGTCCAGCTCACCTTCGGCATCGCGACCGGCATCTTCTTCCTGGTCTGGACGCTCTACATGCAGATGGGCCTCGGCTGGAGCGCCCTGCGCGCGGGCACCACCGGCATCCCCTTCTCCATCGCCGTCTCGGCCGCCGCGGGCCTCTCCGTGCAGAAGCTGGTGCCGCGCTTCGGCCGCAAGGTGCTCCAGGCGGGCGCCCTGACGATGGCCGCCGGTCTGCTCCTCTACATCTGGGAGTCGAAGCACTACGGCATGGAGATCGCCTCCTGGCAGATGGCCGCGCCGCTCGTGGTGATGGGCCTCGGCATGGGCCTGATCGTGGCCCCGCTGACCGACGCGGTCCTCTCGGAGGTGCCGCGCGAGCACGCCGGCTCCGCCTCCGGCCTGATCAACACCACGAACCAGATGGGCAACGCGCTCGGCCTCGGCCTCACCTCGGTCGTCTACTTCGGCGTGATCGAGAACGACGCGATCTTCGGGCCGCAGTACGTCGAGGCCTTCCGCAGCGCGCTGTGGTGGGTGGTCGCGGTCCTCGTCGTGATCTTCGCGGTGATGTTCGCCCTGCCGCGCAAGCAGGCCGAACCCTCCCACGAGGGCGAGGGCGAGGTCGCCCTGGAGAAGGTCCCGGTCTCCTAGGTCGTCCGGCTCCACTTCACGGGCATGTCCGCCTTTGTTGGCGGGCATGCCCGTTTTTGTTTGTTTGGTCGTCGATTCGGGCGTACGGTACAGGGGAACCCACTGAGTCGGGCATCGAACGGACGTAAACCCACATGTACGCACCGGAGCGCCAGCAGGAGATCCTCCGCCTCGCCCGCGAGGTGGGACGGGTCGAGGTGCTCTCCCTCGCCGAGCAGTTCCAGGTCACCGCCGAGACGGTGCGCCGCGACCTCACCGCACTGGACCGGGCCGGGCTCGTCCGCCGCGTCCACGGCGGGGCCATCCCGGCCGGCCGCCTGGACTTCGAGCCCGACCTCACCGAGCGCGAGTCCACCGCCGCCGACGAGAAGGACCGGATCGCGGCCGCCGCCCTCGCCGAGCTCCCCGACGGCGGCAGCGTGATCCTCGACGCCGGCAGCACCGTCGCCCGCCTCGCGGCCGCCATCCCGGTCGACACCGCGCTCACGGTGGTCACCCACGCGCTGCCCGTCGCCGCCCGGCTCGCCGACCACACCGGCATCGATCTGCACCTGGTCGGCGGCCGGGTCCGCCACCGCACGCGCGCCGCCGTCGACGCCTGGGCGCTGCGCGCGTACGCCGAGATCCGCGCCGACGTCCTCTTCCTCGCGACGAACGGCTTCACCGCGGACGGCGGGCTCACCACCCCCGACCTCGCCGAAGCCGCCGTCAAGCGCGCCGCCGTCGCGGCCGCCCGCCGCGTCGTCGTCCTGGCCGACTCCTCGAAGTCCGGGCAGGAACAGTTCGCCCGCTTCGGCTCCTTCGCCGAGGTGGACCTCCTCATCACGGACCGGGGCCTGGCCCTCGAAGACAAGGCGGCGATCGAGGCCGCCGGTACGGAAGTCGTGCTCGTATGATCCTCACCGTCACCCCCAACCCCTCCCTGGACCGGACGTACGAGGTCCCCGCGCTGGACCGCGGCGAAGTGCTCCGGGCCACCGCCGAGCGGGTCGACCCCGGGGGCAAGGGGGTCAACGTCTCCCGGGCCGTCGCGGCCGCGGGCGTCCGTACGACGGCGGTCCTCCCGCTGGGCGGCGCCCCCGGCACGCTCATCGCCGAACTCCTCGGCTCCCAGGGCGTGGACGTCACCGCGGTCACCGTCACGGGCCAGACCCGCTCCAACATCTCCGTCGCCGAACCCGACGGCACCCTGACGAAGATCAACGCGGCCGGTCCCGAACTCAGCGCGGCCGAATCCGCGCTCCTCCTGGAGACCGTCCGCGGCTGCTCCGTCGGCGCCGACTGGATCGCCTGCTGCGGCAGCCTCCCGCGGGGCCTCGCCCCCGAGTGGTACGCCGAGCTGGTCGACCGGGCGCACGCGGCCGGGGCCCGGATCGCCCTCGACACCTCCGGCCCGGCCCTGACGGCCGCGCTGGCCGCCCGCCCGGACGTCATCAAGCCCAATGCCGAGGAGCTCGCGGCGGCCGTGGGCCGGCCGCTGGCCACCCTGGGCGATGTGGTCGAGGCGGCCGAGGAGCTGCGCGCCCGGGGCGCCCGAGCGGTACTGGCCTCCCTCGGCGCGGACGGCCAGCTCCTGGTCGAGGCCGACGGCGCGTACTACGGCACGGCGGCCGTCTCGACGGTACGCAGCAACGTGGGCGCCGGTGACGCCTCCCTGGCCGGGTTCCTGATCGCGGGCGGCACGGGGCCCGAGGCCCTCGCCTCGGCCCTGGCCCACGGCGCGGCCGCGGTCCAGCTCCCCGGCAGCGCCATGCCGACCCCCGCGGACCTGCGCCCCGACGCGGTCCGCGTCACCCGGGACGTCCCCCTGGACCTTCCGCTGTCCGAACGGAGCGACGAGCGATGAGCGAGACGACCACGATGATCACCGCGGAGCTGGTCGACCTCGACCTCGCCGCCGACTCCAAGGAAGCGGCGGCCCGGTCCCTGGCCCTGCGCATGGCCGCGCTCGGCCGGGTCACGGACCTGGAGGGCTTCCTCGCGGACGTGGCGGCGCGGGAGGCGCAGATGCCGACCGGGCTGGAGGGCGGGATCGGCATCCCGCACTGCCGCAGTGCGCATGTGGCGGCGGCGACGCTGGCCTTCGGCCGGGCGCCCGCGGGGGTGGACTTCGGTGCGGCGGACGGGCCCGCGGACCTGATCTTCCTGATCGCGGCGCCCGCGGGGGCCGATGACGCGCATCTGACGATCCTGTCGTCCCTGGCCCGCCGCCTGATGCGGCCCGACTTCGTGGCCGCCCTGCGCGCCACCACCTCCCCGGCCGAAGCCGCCACCCTTATAGCCGGCCCGAGCAAGCCCTCAAACGCCGGGCAGGCCGAATCCGGCGCCCCCGAGGCCACCTCAGCCTCGCCGGCGTTTGAGGCGCGGGTCCGGGCGGAGCCCGGGGCGGCGGCCGCGCCGCCTTCTCCGGCCGGTGCTGCCTCCGGCGGGCCCTCAATCGCCGGGCAGGCTGGAAATGCCGGGCCCGGCGTCGGAGAGGCTGGAAGTGGTGGGTTCAAGGTCGTCGCCGTCACTTCCTGTCCCACCGGGATCGCGCACACCTACATGGCCGCCGAATCCCTTCAGCGCGCCGCCGCGGCCGCCGGCATCGAGCTCCTGGTCGAAACCCAGGGCTCGGCCGGATTCACCGCCCTGGCCCCCGCCGACATCGCCGCCGCCGACGCGGTCGTCTTCGCCCACGACGTGCCCGTCCGCGACCGCGCCCGCTTCGCGGGGAAGCCCACCGTCGACGTCGGGGTGAAGGCCGGGATCAACCGCCCCGCCGAACTCCTCGCGGAGGCCCGTGACAAGGCCGCCCGCGGCGACACCGGCGACACCACCGCGCCGACCCCCGTCGAACGGGTGGACGGACAGGGCGGCGAGGGCTACGGATCGAAGCTCCGCACCTGGCTCATGTCCGGCGTCAGCTACATGGTCCCCTTCGTCGCCGCCGGCGGCCTCCTGATCGCCCTCGCCTTCGCCATCGGCGGCTACGGCATCAACGAAGCGCCCTCCGTCGCGGAGCACTTCGTATGGACCGAGTCCGCCAGCTGGGCGGCCCTCCTCTTCCAGACCGGCGGCCTCGCCTTCGGCTTCCTCGTCCCGGTCCTCGCCGGCTACATCGCCTACGGCATGGCCGACCGCCCGGGCCTGGTCCCCGGCTTCGTCGGCGGCGCCGTGGCGCTCACGATCAACGCCGGCTTCCTCGGTGGCCTGATCGCCGGTCTGATCGCCGGTGGCACGGTCCTGGCCGTCCAGCGGGTGAAGGTACCGGCCGCGATGCGCGGGATCATGCCCGTGGTGGTCCTGCCGCTGATCGGCTCGGCGGTGACCGCCTTCCTGATGTTCCTCGTCATCGGCAAGCCCGTCGCCTCGCTCCAGCAGGCCCTGACCGACTGGCTGTCCGGCCTCTCCGGCGCCAACGCGATCATCCTCGGCGTGGTCCTCGGCATGATGATGTGCTTCGACCTCGGCGGTCCGCTCAACAAGGTCGCGTACGCCTTCGCCATCGGCGGCCTCGCCACCCCCAACGAGGGCAGCCTGAAGGTCATGGCCGCCGTGATGGCCGCGGGCATGGTGCCGCCCCTCGCCATGGCACTGGCCACCACCGTGCGCGGCAAGCTCTTCTCCACGACGGAGCGCGAGAACGGCAAGGCCGCCTGGTTCCTGGGCGCCTCGTTCATCAGCGAGGGGGCCATCCCCTTCGCCGCGGCCGACCCGCTCCGGGTGATCCCGGCCGCCATGGCCGGCGGCGCGGTCACCGGCGCGCTCTCGATGGCCTTCGAATGCACGCTGCGGGCCCCGCACGGCGGCATCTTCGTCATCCCGCTGATCGGCAACCCGCTGCTCTACCTGATCGCGATCGCCGCCGGTACCTGTGTCGCCGCGGGCCTGGTGGTCCTCCTCAAGGGCATGCGCCGCCCGGCCCCGGCGGCCACCGGTGCCGTCACCGAAGCGGAGGTCCCGGTCGCCGCCTGACCCGACGGGCCGCGGCGACCCGGCTCACCTCACCCGTGCGCGGAGCTCCATGGCTCCGCGCGCGGCCGTTTCCGTCTCGTAGACCTCGCACATGTGCCGCCCGTCCGGGGTGGCCGTGTGCTCGACCTCCCACAGGCTCAGCTCGCTCCCGTCCAGCAGGACGAAGGCGTGTTCGTAGAGGCTGAAGCCGGCGCCCCGGCCGTCCGCGAGGCACTGCCGGGTACCGAACGCCTGGGTGATCCGGTGCGCGTACGCCGAGGTCAGCCGCCGGGCGATCGCCTCGCCCGGCCGGTCGGCGTTCTCCGCCCGACGCAGCACCCGGCGGGCGTGGTCGGCCGACTGCTCCACCGCGTACTCCCGGTGCTGGACGGGGGAGGAGGCGGCGAAGAGGGCGCTGAGCACGCCGTGGTCACCGAGCTCGCCCTCGGCTTCCTCCATCAGTGTGAAGTCCCGGGCCGCGGCCGGGTCCTCGCCGAACAGCCGGACCGCCGCCAGCGCGGCCTCCGCCTTGCTGACGAAGACCTCGTGCCGGGTCGCGCGATCGTGCTCCAGGCGGTACACGAGCTCCCACAGCGTCGCGGGCTCGCCGTCGGCGAGCAGGTAGGCGTGCCGATGGGTCTCCCGCCAGCGGCCTGCCGCCGGGCCGTGCTGCGTGCTGTGGAGCGAGGAGCTGTGGGCGAGCGCCGTGCCGAGGCGCTCGACCAGCCGGTCCGGCAGGTCGAAAGAGTTGAGGGCGCGGCCCAGGAGTCGCTCGAGGTGCGCCTCGGTTGTCTCGTACGGATCGCTCAAGGTGGGTCTCCAGGCCGTCGCAGCTTGTTACGTCACGGAAGCTCAACGTAGCCCCTGGTTCTGACATCACGTCCGGGGTTCGGTAAAACGTCCGGGAAGTGACGGGGGTTCCCGGCACTCCATCCGGTCAACTTGCGTACGGATAGCCATGGTTCGCCATGATCAATGCCGAAGTGCGGGATTATGAACCGTATGGCAACGAATACAGTGGGCGTCCCCCGCCAGCAGGGGCAGCCCCGCGCTCCACATGAAGGCGAGCCGGACGAACGGGTCGCGGCCCCTCGCGGACTCGCCCGGCTGCTGGTTCTCACGGGGGCGGCCGGGCTGCTCGCCTCGTGGGTGATCACCCTCGACAAGTTCCTCCTGCTGGAGGACCCGGACTTCAAGCCCGCGTGCAGCCTCAACCCGGTGGTCTCCTGCGGCAGCGTGATGCAGAGCGAGCAGGCGGCTGCTTTCGGCTTCCCCAACCCGATGCTGGGCCTCGCGTGTTACGCCGTCGTGCTCTGCGTCGGCATGTCCGTCCTCGCGGGCGCCCGGCACCGTGGCTGGTTCTGGCTCGGGCTCAACGCCGGGACCCTGTTCGGCGTCGGCTTCTGCACCTGGCTGATGGTGCAGTCGCTGTACGAGATCAACGCGCTGTGCCTGTGGTGCTGTCTGGCCTGGGTGGCGACGCTGGTGATGTTCTGGGCCGTCACCGCGCACAACGTCCGCACCGCGGTCCTGCCCGCGCCGGGCCCGGTCAAGAGCTTCTTCGCCGAGTTCGGTTGGGCTCCGCCCGCCCTGCACATCGGCGTGATCGGGATGCTGATCCTCACCCGCTGGTGGGACTTCTGGACCAGCTGAGACGAGCAAGGGCCCCGGCAGCTGGAAGCTGCCGGGGCCCTCGTCACTTCGCTCCACGGGCGCGGGGGCCCGGACCGGAATCGAGTGCGGTGATCAGCTGCCCGCGGACAGGTTGCCCGAGAGGACCGGGATGTTGTCCAGGATGTGCGAGAGGGACTCGTCGCCCTTGGCCTGGGTGGAGTTCTCGGTGCACTGCTGGTTCATCGGGTTGGACAGGACGTTGATGTCCTGGACGCCGACGTTGACCAGGGCCACCAGCGACTGGGCGTTGATCTTGGCCGGCAGGCCGATGCAGGGCTTGTTGGCGGAGCCCTGGACCAGGCTGAGCTGCGGGCTCATGTCGCCCGTGGTCTTCTGGTTGCCGTACACCTGGGAGGCGCCGTTGCCGTTCACGGTGTTGATGCCGTTGTCGTTGCCGATGGCCAGGGCCGGGGCGGCCGTGGCGACACCCGCGGTGAGCACGGACGCGCCGATCAGGGTGGCCTGGACGAGCTTGTTCATCATGTTCCTTTTGTCGCACGAGTGCCCGCAAGTGGAGCGCCCTGATCAACTGCCCGGTCCCGGGGTTGGTTCCGCTGCTTCACTCAAACGGCCCGTTCCGGACCGGGATTTCCCCAGCCCGGGTGAGAGCGCCCCGGACGCCTGCGCGAAGCCCGTACGCAGCCCGCAGTGGTCCATGATCCGGTTGCGGTCCGTAGAACCTATTAGCACGGTGGGTAAGAGAAGCGGACTGACATGGTCCGATTTGGCCCGACCATCCGAAGGAACCGCCATGCACCCCACCAAGGCGTCCCGCGTCCGCATCCTCGTCCCGACGGCCGTCACCGCGGCCATACTGTTCGGTGCCGCGGCCCCGGCGAGCGCCCTCGACGGTGAGAGGGGTGCCGCGCTCACCGAGCGGGTCGCCACGGCCCAGCAGCAGATCGACGAGCGCGTGGCGGCGGCCGGTCCCATCGACGACCTGCTCGCGAGCCTGACCAAGACCCTCACGGACCTGCTCGCGTCCCTCTCCGGGCTGATCAAGATCCCGGAGATCAAGTTGCCGGAGATCAAGCTGCCGGAGGTGCCGGGCGTCAAGCTGCCCCCCATCCAGCTGCCGAAGATCCCGGAGATCAAGCTCCCCGACGTCAAGCTGCCCACGCTCCCCAAGCTCCCGGTCGTCCCCGAGGTTCCCGCCGTCCCCGCGGTCCCGGCCGTTCCCGCCGTGCCACCGGTGGAGAAGCTGGTGCCCGAGGTGCCCGCGGTACCGGACATTCCAGAGATCCCGGACGTACCCTTCCGCTAGTCCCATACCGGGGCGGATGTCGCGTCGCGGTTACGACTATTGCTCTGAACAGGTCTGATTCTGTTCGGAGCCGTGTCGTCTGGGGAGTTGGAGCGTTTCGTTCGTTGTGAGCCCCGGTTCGGGGCAGGACATCGAACAGAAGGTGCAATTCCCATGAACTCTGCCAAGAAGGCCGCCCTGGTCATGGCCGCCGCTGGTCTCGCCGCGGCCGGTGCCGCCGGTTCCGCCGCCGCCGACTCCTCGGCCGAGGGCGCGGCCGTGGGTTCCCCCGGTGTCCTGTCGGGCAACCTCGCCCAGGTCCCGGTCCACGTTCCGGTCAACGTCTGCGGTAACTCCGTGAACGTCATCGGCCTGCTGAACCCGGCGTTCGGCTCGGTCTGCGTCAACGACTGACGTCAGCCACCGCATGTGACTGTGGGCGCCACCGGCATCGCCGGTGGCGCCCACAGTCGTTGGTGCGCGGGTGGTGCGAAGGCGTCAGTTGTGGCCGTTGTTGAGCTTCACGCCGCCCAGCATCGGCGTCACCTTGGTGAGGCCGTTGGCGGCGCCCAGCGCCTCGGTCGGCCCAGCGTTGCGCAGCTGGTTCACCTTCTGCGCGGTGCCCACCACCTTGCCCACCGTGTCGCCCTGCTCGGCCAGCCCGTTGCCCACGGTCTGGGGGAGCGAGGCGGAGACGGGGGCGGCCGCGTTGAGGACCTCGGTCACCCCGCCCGTGAGGCTCATGGGGGGCATCGCGCCGGCCTCGGCCGCGAAGGCGGGGGTCGCGGCGCCGAGGGCGGCGACGGAGCCGGCGATCACAGCGGCGACCTTCGTGTACTTCATTATCGAAATCCTTTTCCAGTGACGACCGTCGCGTCACTTTCGCCCTGGGTAACGATTCCTTGGGGCTGCGGAAACTCTGTCGCCCGAACTGTCCGCAAGTTCCTCGAACGCGGGCCGAACGAAATCGGCCGGAGAATCCGCTGAGGGATTCTCCGGCCGATGTCTTTTCGAATCTTTTCCGATGACCGCACGTCCCGGACCGCTCCGGGTCAAGAGACGCGGGACCTCCGGTAGAGGATCGAACCGCCGAGCAGCAGGGCGGCGGCGAGGGCCGCGGCCGCCGCGGGCTGACCCGCTCCCGTCTCGGCCAGCATCGGCGCTCCCATGGGGGCGCGGGCCGGAGCCTGCGGGGCGGGGGCCGGGAGGGTGACCGCGGGCCGCTCGGGGACCGGTGCGGGTGCGGGTGCCGGCAGCAGGTGGATCGGGGCGTCACCCGCGGGAGCGGCCGGGGGCTGGTCCGCCGCGGGGGCGGCCGGTGCCGGTGCGGGCGGGCGTACGGCCTCGGGCACGGGCAGCGGCGCGGGGACCGGTGCGGGCGCCGGCGCGGCGGCGGGGGCCGGGGCCGGAGCGGGTACGGCCGCGGGCGCGGGGGCCGGAGCCGCCCGGGGGGCGGGGGCCGGCTGCGCGGCCGGGGCGGGCGCCGCGGGGTGCTCGCCGAACTGGCTGCCGTGCTGCTGCGGCCGGGGCTCGGGGGCCTCGTGGACGGCGGGCGCGGGCCGCGGGGCCGGCTGGGGGGCCGGGGCCGCGTGGTGGACCGGGGCGGGCTTCGGCTTCGGGGCGGGCGCCGCGTGGTGGGCCGGCTTCGGCTTGGCGTGCGCGGGACGGGGCGCGGGGGGTGCGTGGTGGGCCGCCGGGGGCGGGGTGGCCCCGGGGTGCTCGTCGCAGTCCTCGTCGGGTCCCTTGCCGTGGCCGCCCTGGTGGACGCCCTCGTGGCGGTCCTGCGCGTGCTCCTGGCCGTGCTCCTGGCCGCGCTGGTCCGGCATCCGGTGTCGGCCGCTGCCCGCGCGCTCGTCGTGCCGCTCGGGCTCGCGCTCGGGCTCGCGCTCGGGCTCGCGCTCGGGCTCGCGCTCGGGCTCGCGCCCGGTGCCGTGCTCGCGCTCGTCGAGGTAGCGCTCGAACGCCGCCGCGTGCTCCGGGCTCAGGTAGCGCTCGTACTCGGCACGGTCGGCATGGTCGGAGTGGCCGCCGCCGTCGGTGGTCACGCAGGTGCCGCCCATGGCCGGGTTCAGCCCGGCTCCGGCGTCCACGCTGTTGCCGCAGACGTTCGGCGAGAACGTGATCGGTACCGAGACGCTGTTCCCGGCGAGCACACCCGGCGAGTGGGCGGCCTCGGCGCTCGCTCCGGGGTGTGCGTAGGCCGCACCGGTCGCGATCGACAGCAGGCTCGACGCAGCCGCGGCCGTGAGCACTCCCTTGCCCAGTACCTTTCGGCTCAGTACCTGTCGCATGGGTCCTTCCCTGTCTACCGGCGGGGCCGCCGGTGCTGAATCGAAGGTGGCCTCGGAGTGCACCGCCGTGCACTCCGAGGCCACCCCGAGGAGGTCTGCCCTTGCGGGCTCAAGCGCTTCGTCAGGCGTTGACGCAGGTGGAGCCGAAGGCCGGGTTGAGCAGCGCGATCACGTTGACGGTGTTGCCGCAGACGTTGACCGGGATGTGGACCGGCACCTGGAGCACGTTGCCGGACAGGACGCCGGGGGAACCGACGGCCTTGCCTTCGGCGTTCGCGTCGGCCATGGCGGGGGCGGCGGCACCAACGGCCATCAGAACGCCGGCGGCCAGCACGATTGCCTTCTTGTACGTCATGAGAATTTCAATCCTTTCCCGCAGAGGCGTATCCACTGCATGAATAACAACGAGTGGTCCCGGGAAAAGAAACCGCGAGATCCCGGAAAGTAGGTGCAGTTCGCGGGGTCGGATCGAATTCACCCCGATGCCGGTGGTGTTCCGGATCGGCGGGAATGTGCGGGATATGTCGTGCATTCCCGCGGGCCGGATACACGGCAGGGCCGCCGCGACCCGAAGGTGCGGCGGCCCCGACTGCGCGTCCTGCGATCAGCTGCCGCTGGAGGCGTTGCCCGAGAGGACCGGGATGTTGTCCAGGATGTGCGAGAGCGGCTCGTCGCCCTTGGCCTGGGTGGAGTTCTCGGTGCACTGCTGGTTCATCGGGTTGGACAGGACCGGGATGTCCTGGACGCCGACGTTCACCAGGGCCAGCACCGACTGCACGTTGGCCTTGGCCGGCAGGGCGATGCAGGGCTTGTTGAGCGAGCCCTGGACCAGCGCCATCTGCGGGCTCATGTTGCCGTAGGTGGCCTGGTTGCCGTAGATCTGCGCCGAGTTGTTGCCGTTGGTGGTGTTGACGCCGTTGTCGTTCCCGATAGCCATCGCCTGCGGGGCCATGGCCGCACCCATGCCCACGACGGAGGCGGCAACAGCCGCGGTGGCCATCATCTTCTTGATCACAATCGTCCCTTTTCTGCAAGATTGCCCGGTACAGGAGCACCCGGAACAACGGCCCCGCCCCGGTTTGGGTTGCGTGGCTTCACTCGGATGCCGACGTTTCGGGCGGCACGGTTGACGGTCAGGCGTTCACACAGGTGGTGCCGAAAGCCGGGTTCAGCAGGCCGACCAGGTTCGCGGTGTTGCCGCAGGCGTTGATCGGAACGTCGATCGGGACCTGGAGCAGGTTGCCGCTGAGCACGCCCGGGGAGCCCTCGGTCACGCCGTGGGCGGAGGCGCCGTCGCCGCCGTGCGCGGAGGCGAGGCCCGCGCCGCCCATCAGGATCGCAGCGCCCGCGACCGCGAGCGTGGTGCCGCGCATCAGCCTCTTCTTCATCTCCGTTATCCCTTTCGGTTCGAACAATGGTGCACCCCCATAACGACGTGCCATCCGCGAGGGTGCGTGGTATCGCCCAAAAGGCCGTACGCGCGAGTCCGGCGTGATTTCCAGCTTGATTTCTGACAAAGTTCAGTCCTGTTTTGTCCCCTTGATCGAAAATGGAGACAGGGTCATGGGTTCCTCCCGCAGAATCCTCGGTTCGCTCGCCCTGCTGTCCTGCCTCGCACTTTCGGTGAACGTTTCTGCGGCAGGCGCCGCGGGCTCGCCCCCGAAGGCTCCGGCCGGGCGGGAAAAGGCCCGCATCCCCTTCACCCAGCGTTATCAGGCCGAGCTGCACGGCGGCCTCGCGCGGGCCTCCAACGCCGGCATCAGCTGCCGCCCGGAGGAGTCCGCGCAGGTCGAGTCGTGCGAGGACGTCAAGCGCGGCGCCGCCGGGGTGAACGGCGACTTCGAGATGTTCTACACCGAGGTCGACAAGGACCCCGACACCTACAACTCCACCCGTGCCGAGCTGAAGATCCCCAAGGGGGCGAAGATCGCGTACGCCCGCCTGTACTGGGGCGGGAACCTGCGCGTGGGGGAGCAGAAACCCCCGGAGGACAGCGGTCGGGTGCTCGTCGCCGAACCGGGCGGCGCGTACAAGGAAGTGCTGGCGGACACCGTGATCGGGCACCGTTCCGACGCGGGCAGCGATGCCTACCAGGCGTCCGCCGATGTCACCCCGATGATCCGCAAGGGGGGCGCCGGAATGTGGACGGTGGCCCAGCTGAACATCGCCATGGGGAACTCCCCGGTGGGTGCGTGGGGCGGCTGGACGCTGGTCGCGGCCTACGAGCAGCCGCAGGAGCCGCTGCGCCGGGTCGCGGTGTGGGACGGCTTCGAGGAGCTGCGGGCCGGGGCCGGTGCGCAGGCCGCCGAGACGGTGGAGGTCGCCGGTCTGGACGCGCCCGTCGGGGCGTCGGGCCGGGTCGGGGTGGTGGGCTACGACGGGGACCGAGGGGTCCTCGGGGACTCGCTCACAGTGACCGCGGACAGTGGTCGGCGGTTGAACCTGAGTGACGGAGAAAACCCGTTCAACGACGTGATGAATTCGACCATCACCGATTTCGGGCATTCCGCGTCAGTACGACAGCCAGAAAATATGAATAATCTCGGATATGACGCGGACGTGTTCGACCTGAGTCCCGCCCTGTCCGGTGGTGCCCGCAATCTGACCTTCAGGTTCACGGGCGAAAGCCAGGGTCATTTCCTCGGTGTGCTCTTCGTTCAGACAGACGCGCGCCGCTGATCGCAGGAGACCGCTCCACGTGCCGTCAGAACAAGTGCCGGAGCATGTGTCAGAACATGTGACCGTCTTCCATCTCGTCCAACCCGTGGAGGGCGGTGTCGCGCGGGTCGTCATCGACCTCGTCCGCGCCCAGACCGCCGCGGGCCTGCGCGTCGTCGTCGGCTGCCCCGACGGCGGACAGCTCGCCGACGGCGCCCGGGAAGCCGGGGCGGAGGTGCTCGCCTGGCGTGCCGGGCGGTCCCCCGGCCCCGGGCTCGCCGCCGAGGTCGCCGGCGCGGCCCGGCTGATCCGCCGGGCCCGTCCCGACCTGCTGCACGCGCACAGCGCCAAGGCGGGACTGGCCGGGCGGCTCGCCGTGCGCGGCGCGCTGCCCACCGTCTTCCAGCCGCACGCCTGGTCCTTCGACGCGGCCGGCGGAGCCACCGGAGCGCTCGCCCTGCGCTGGGAGCGCCTCGGCGCCCGGTGGGCCGACCGGGTGCTCTGCGTCAGCGAGGCCGAACGGCGCGCGGGCGAGTCGGCGGGCATCACCGCGCGCTGGTCCGTGATCCGCAACGGCGTGGACCTCGACCACTTCCGGCCCGGCGGCCGGGGCGGCGCCGACCGCGCCTCCCAGGACCGGGACAAGAAGGAGGCCCGCGCGCGGCTCCCGCTGCCCGCCGGCTTCGCGGACGAAGGGCCGCTCGCCGTCTGCGTCGGCAGGATCTGCCAGCAGAAGGGCCAGGACGTGCTGTTGCGCGCCTGGCCCGAGCTGCTCGGCACGGTCGCGGGCGCGCGCCTGGTCCTGGTCGGCGACGGCCCCGACACCGAACGCCTGCGCCGGACCGCACCCCCCGGTGTGCACTTCGCCGGAGCCGCCGCGGACATCCGACCGTGGCTTCGGGCCGCCGATCTCGTTGTACTTCCGTCGCGGTGGGAAGGGATGGCGCTCGCCCCGCTCGAAGCCATGGCCTGTGGTCGCCCGGTCCTGGTCTCCGACGTGAGCGGCGCCCGGGAGAGCCTGCCGCCAGGCCAGGGCGGCTCGTGCCTGGTGCCGCCGGAGGACCCGACGGCGCTGGCGAAGGCGCTCGGTCGGTTGCTGGCAGAACCGCGGCTGCTCGCCGAGTTGGGCGAGCGGGCGCAACAGCACGCGCGGACCGAGTTCGACGTGCGGCGGACCACGGACGCGGTCACCGGCCTGTACCACGAACTGCTGGGCAGGCCCCGGCCCTTGAACCAGGAGCGCATCAGCCGATGACGATGGACAGCGCACACGCCCGGCCCACCGGGCAGAGCGGTACGGGGCCCGCGGGCACCACCGCGGTCCGGCGCTCCACGGCCGCCATCCACCCGCCCCGCGGCCCCAAGGCCGAACAGGCCCGGCCCGTCCTGCGGCCGCAGCGGGTCCGCCGCCGCGACGGGATCGGCCCGCTGCTGACCGTCGACGCGCTCGCCGCCGTGCTCACCACGACCACCCTGCCCGGGCTGGGCCTGCCCGGTCAGGCGGCCGCCCCGATCGCCCTCCTCACGGCCGCGCTGCACGCCCAGGCCGGGCTCTACCGGCCCCGGCTGGCCCCCTCGGCCCTGCTCGAACTGCCCACGCTGGCGGGCCGGGCGGTGGTGCTGTGGTGCGGGGTCGCCGCCGTCGTGGCCGCCGTCGCGCCGCACCAGGTGCTCGGCTGGAACCTCCTGCTCGCCTGCGTCTGCCTGCACTTCCTCCTCGCCTGCGCGGGGCGCGGGCTGGTCAACCAGATCCGCCGGCGCACGGCCGTACGCGCCCCCCGCTCGGCCCTGGTCGTCGGACCCGGCGCCGGCGCGGGCGCGGTGGCCGCCGCCCTGCAGGGACGCCCCGAGTACGGGCTGCGCCCGGTGGGGCTCGCCGACACCGCCGGCGGCGCCGACGACCTCACCGGATCCGGCCTGCCCCTGCTGGCCACCCACGAGGACATCCGGCGCGCGGTCATCCAGAACTCCGTGCGCCACGCGGTCTTCACCCGCCCGCCCGAGGCCGACGAGCGCACCGCCTCGCTGGTGCGTCTCTTCCACGACCACGGCTGCCGCCTGTGGCTCGCCGACCCGGCCGGCACCGCCAAGGTCACCGGCATGCGGGTGGCGCAGCCCGCGGACCACCTGTGGGGGTACGCCGTACAGCCGATGCTGCCGCGTCCGGCCCGCACCCTGGAGCGCTGCGGCAAGCGGATCATCGACTCCACCCTCGCCGCCCTCGCGCTCTGCGCCGCGGCGCCCGTCATGGGCGCGTGCGCGCTGGCCGTACGGCTCAGCGACGGACCGGGGGTGATCTTCCGTCAGGAGCGCGTGGGCCTCTACGGGCGCCCCTTCACCCTGTTGAAGTTCCGCACCCTGCGTCCGGCGGACGAACACGAGTCCGCCACCCGCTGGACCGTCGCCAACGACAACCGGATGGGGCCCGTCGGCTCCTTCCTGCGCAAGTCCTCGCTCGACGAGCTGCCCCAGCTGTGGAACGTGCTGCGCGGTGACATGAGCCTGGTCGGGCCCCGCCCGGAACGGCCCTTCTTCGTCGCCAAGTTCGCCAGCGTCCACCCCGGCTACGAGGCCCGCCACCGGATGCCCGTCGGCATCACCGGCCTGGCCCAGATCAACGGGCTGCGCGGGGACACCTCCATCGAGGACCGGGCCCGCTTCGACAACCACTACATCGACACCTGGTCGCTCTGGCAGGACCTGTGGATCCTGGCCCGCACCGCGGCCTCCTTCTTCCGCTTCCGGCTGGGAGGCAGCTGAGCATGAGCACCGCCCACGCCTCACCCCCGATCCCCTTCGATCTCCCCGGCGCCCTGCGCCGGCACTGGCCGCTGCTGCCGCTCGCCGCGACCGTCCTGCTGCTCTGCGCCCCGCTGCCCGCGGGGGACGCGACCGCCTCCGGCAAGGTCACCCCGGCCGACGCGGCCTCCCTGCTGCTGGTGTTCTGCTGCGCGGTGCAGGCGCTGCGCGGGCAGACGCGCCGGCTGAGCGCGCTCGGCGCCTTCCTGCTCGGGCTGCCCGCCGCCGGGCTGGCCGTCGCCACCGTGACCGCCGCCGATCCGTACGCGGCGCTGCCCGGCTTCGTGCGCTACCTCCAGGTGTTCGTGCTGGTCCCGGCCGCCGTGGTGCTGCTGTTGCGCGACGCGCGGGAGTTCCGGCTCGCCGGGGGCTGCTTCGTGGCGCTGGCGCTGGTCCAGGGCGCGGTGGGCGTCGTCCAGTTCGCCACCCACACCGGGGCCTCCTACCAGGGCGCGGACATCCGGGCGGTGGGCACCTTCGGTCCCGGCGACGTCATGGGCATGGCCACCGTGGTGGCCTACGGGCTGATCATCGCCACCGCCGCCGCGCTGACCCCCACGCTCACGCACCGGGTCCGGCGCGCGGCCACCGTCTCGGCGCTGGCCCTGCTCGTCCCGCTCGGGCTGTCCTTCAGCCGTGGCGCGTGGATCGCGACCTTCGGCGCCGCGCTCGTCGTGATGCTGATGGCCGGGGTGCGGCGGGCGCTGAAGGTGCTCGTGGCGCTCGGCGCGGCCGCGGTGGTGCTGGTCGGCGGCCTCGGCTTCGGCTCCGAGATGATCACCGAGCGGCTCAGCTCCATCACCCAGGTCTCCAGCGCCCCCGACCAGTCGGTGACCGACCGCTACACGATGTGGGCCGCCGCCGAATCCATGTGGCGCGAGCGCCCAGCCGCCGGGGTCGGTCTCAAGGGCTTCCCCGCCAACCGCGACAGCCACTCCTCGCTGGGGCTGTCCTCGGGGAGCGACACGGCCGGGGCCGGCCAGGCCTTCATCCGCCAGCCGCTGCTCTCCCCGCACAACATGTACCTGCTGGTCCTCAGCGAGCAGGGGCTGATCGGGCTGACCGCGCTCGCGGGCGGCTGGGCGGCGCTGCTGGTCGCCGGGGCACGGCGGGTGCTCGCCCCGGATCCGGCCGCTCGCCGGATCCGGGACTGCGGGCTGGTCGCGGTCGGACTCTTCGTCTGGCAGCTGACCGACTTCCTGTACGCCGACATCGGCGGCCCCTCCACCGTCCTCACCGGAGTGATCATCGGCCTGGCCGCGTGGTGGGCGCTCCCGTCCCCGACCGCTGACGGCGCCGTGGACCGCGCGGCCGCCGCGTGACCGATACGACGCCCGAGACGGGCGCCCGGAGGCCCGCTCCCGCCCCTGTGGCCGGGGCGGGCCCCGCCCACGTTCCCGCCGGAACCCGCGCCCCGGGGGAGGACCAGGCGCCGGTGGGGCTCCCGCCGGGGGCCCCCGCCCCGGCGCCCCGCCCCGCCGCGGTCCGCGCCCCGGACCCCGGCCCCGCCCCGGGCCGCGGGCACATCCTCGGCACCGGCCCCAACACGGGCCTGCGGCCGCCGCAGCCCGGCCACGCCCCCGCCGGTCTCGCCCCCGCCGGTCTCGTCCGCGCGGGCGGCCCGGTCCGGCCCGCGGCGCGCCGTACAGCCGTGCGGGCGGCCGTACGGGAGGCCGTACGGGAGGCCGAGCCGCCGGTGGACGGCCCCGCCGGGCCCGGCGCACGACCGGGCGGCCCGGACGACGGCGACCCCGGCGCGGGGGCCCCGCTCGGGCGCTTCCTCGCCAAGGCCGCGGCCGTCACCGCCGGACTCACCGCCGCCGGGGCCGTCTTCGGGCTGTTCCGGGACCAGACCATCGCGCACCTCTTCGGCGCCGGGCACGACAGCGACGCCTTCCTGATCGCCTGGACCGTCCCGGAGATGGCCTCGACCCTGTTGATCGAGGACGCCATGGCGCTGCTGATGGTGCCCGCCTTCAGCCACGCCCTGGCCCGGCGCGCGGCCAGCCGGGCCGGGCTGACGCGCAAGCAGGCCCGCGCCCAGGACCCCGTACGGCTGCTGGTCGGGGCGACGCTGCCGCGGCTCGCCGTCCTGCTGGCCGCCGTGGCCTGCGTGCTCGTCGTCGCCGCGCCGCTCGTCGTCGCCGTGCTCGCCCCCGGGCTGCCGGACCCCGAACTCGCCATCCAGTGCACCCGGCTGACCGCGCTCACCGTCCTCTCCTTCGGCATCGCGGGCTACTTCAGCGCCGCGCTGCGCGCCCACCGTTCCTTCGTGCCCCCGGCGGCGATCTACGTCGCCTACAACGTCGGGATCATCGGCGGGATGCTGGCCCTGCACGCGGTGTGGGGGGTGCGGGCGGCCGCCGCGGGCGTCGCCGTCGGCGGCCTCCTCATGGTCCTCGTCCAACTGCCCGCCTTCATCCGGCACGTCGGCTTCGGCCCGCCCCGCGCCAAGGGCGCCAGCCGCCGCCAACAGGGCCGCGACCGGCCCACCCTGATCGCCTTCGGCGTGATCGCCCCGGTCATCTTCTTCGCCGTGTTCCGCCAGTCCCAGGTCCTCGTCGAGCGGTTCCTGGCCGCCTCCCTGCCGCCCGGCGCGATCTCGCACCTGAACTACGCGCAGAAGGTCGCGCAGATGCCGATGGTGCTCTCGCTGATGATCTGCACGGTCACCTTCCCCGTGGTCGCCCAGGCCATGGCCGGCGGCGAGCGCGAAAAGGCCCGCCGCCGCGTCGAACAGGACCTCGCGCTCGCCTCCCTCGCCGTCCTGATGGGCACCGCGATGGTCATCGGCTACGCGCCCCAGATCATCCAGGTCCTCTTCGAACGCGGCGCCTTCACCCACCAGGACACCCTCGCCACCGCCTCCGTCATGCGGGTCTACGGCCTCGGGCTCCTCGGCCACTGCCTCGTCGGGGCGCTGAGCCGGCCCTTCTTCTCGACCGCCCGGCCCACCTGGTTCCCGGCGCTCGCGATGGGCGCCGGACTCCTCGTCAACATCGTCGCCGGGGCCTTCGCGGTCGGCTGGTGGGGGACCTACGGGATCGCCGCCGCCAACGCCGCGGGCATCTCCACCACCGCGGCCCTACTGCTCACCGGCCTCGGCTCGCGGATCGTCGCGATCCAGGTCCGCCGGGTCGCCACCAGCATCGGCCGGCTCGCCGCCGCGGCCGCCGCTGCCTGCGCCACCGGCTGGATCGCCGGTCCCCTCATCCCCGACCCCCTGCTCAGCGCCGCGCTCGGCGCGCTGCTGGTCCCGGCCATGTTCGGGGCCTCCGGCATGGCCATACGGGCGCTCGAGATCACCGCCCTGCCCGCCCTGATCACCCAGAGGTTCCGTCATGTCCGCTGACACCGACACGGCGCCCACCGCCGCGACGGCCCCCGCCCGCAAGGCCGCCCACGGCTCGCCGTGGGTCCTCATGTACCACTCGGTGGCCGAGTTCACCGACCCCGCCGAGGACCCCTACGGCATCACCGTCACCCCCGCCGCCCTGGCGGCCCAGCTCGCCTGGCTGCGCTCGCGCGGGCTGCGCGGGGTCTCGGTCGGCGAACTGCTGCGGGCCCGCGCGCACGGCCGGGCCGCCGGGCTGGTCGGCCTGAGCTTCGACGACGGCTACACCGACTTCCTCACGCGGGCCCTGCCGCTGCTCCAGCGGCACGGCTGCACCGCCACCCTGTTCGTGCTCCCCGGGCGGCTCGGCGTGGACAACGTGTGGGACCCGCTGGGCCCGCGCAAGCCGCTGCTCAGCGCCGAGGGGATCCGCGCGGTCGCCGAGGCGGGCCAGGAGATCGGCTCGCACGGGCTGCTCCACCAGCACCTGACCGACGTACCCGACGACGTCCTCCAGCAGGAGCTGCGCGGCAGCCGCGAACTGCTGCGGGAGCTGACCGGCACCCTGCCCGAAGGATTCTGCTACCCGTACGGATCCCTCGACTCCCGGGTCGTCGAGGCGACCCGGGCGGCCGGCTACGGCTACGCGTGCGCCATCGACCCCGGGGCGCTCGCCGGCCCGCACGCCCTGCCCCGCACCCACGTCAGCCAGGCGGACGGCGCGGCCCGACTGCGGATCAAGCGGCTGCGCCACCAGGTCGCCGAAGTGCGCCGGGCGGTGCGCCGGTGAAGACGCTCAAGGCGCTCCACATCATCACCGGGCTCGGCGTCGGCGGCGCCGAACAGCAACTGCGGCTGCTGCTGCGCCACCTGCCGATGCGGTGCGACGTACTGACCCTCACCAACCCCGGGCCCGTCGCGGAGGGGCTGCGGGCGGACGGGGTCCGCGTGGTCAACCTCGGCATGCGCGGCAACCGCGACCTGGGGGCCCTGCCGCGCCTGGTGAAGTTCATCCGGCGCGGCGAGTACGACCTGGTGCACACCCACCTCTACCGGGCCTGCGTGTACGGCAGGCTCGCCGCCAGGCTCGCCGGCGTCGGCACGACGGTGGCCACCGAACACTCCCTCGGCGCCGGGGAGATCGAGGGCCGTCCGCTCTCGGGCGGGGTACGGGCCCTGTACCTGGCGAGCGAGAAGCTCGGCGCGGCGACGGTCGCCGTCTCGGACACGGTGGCGGCGCGGCTGGAGGGCTGGGGGGTCCCCGCGGCCCGCGTGCACGTCGTACCCAACGGGATCGAGGCGGTCCGCTTCCGCTTCGACGCATCGGTGCGCCGCGCCACCCGCGGCCGGACCGGCCTGCCGGAGCGGGCGTTCGTGGTCGGCGGGGTCGGGCGGCTCGTACCGGGCAAGCGCTTCGACGTCCTGGTGCGCGCGGTGGCGGCGCTCCCCGGCGCGCACCTGCTGCTCGCCGGCGACGGGCCCGAACGGCCCGCGCTGCGGCTGCTCGCCGCCGAACTCGGCGCCCAGCACCGGATCCACCTGCTGGGCGAGCGCGACCCGCTCGGCGACAGCGGCGACGGGCGCACCCCCGGGATCCCGGCGCTGCTCGCGGCCATGGACGTCTTCGTCTCGCCCTCGCGGGAGGAGGCCTTCGGGCTGGCGGTGGTCGAGGCGCTGGCCGCCGGACTGCCGGTGCTGCACGTCACCTGCCCGGCGATCGACGACCTGCCCGCGACACAGGCCCCCGGCGCGCGCCGGATCGGCCCCGGGCAGGAGGAACTGCTCGCGGCCCTGCGCGGCCACATGGAGGCCGGCGCCCGGCGGCTGCCGCCACCGCCGGTGGTCCGCCGCTACGACATCGCGCGCAGCGCCGAACAGCTCCTGCACGTCTACGCGCAGGCCCTCGGCCCCACCCGGCCGGCGGCCCCCGCCGGGCCGGCGTCACGGGCCGGTGACCCGGCCGACACGAACCACCGGACCCGCACACCGCGGGCACCGGAAACCGAACTCCCCTCCACGAGGAAGTGAGCACGCACATGGCCGAGACCCCCGACCACAAGAAGAAGTCCGACCGCACGCCGGAGAAGGACCCGGCGCCCCGCGGGCGGCGGGGGCACCGCGTGGCAGGACGGCTGCGGCCGCTGCCCGTCTGGTGGCCGCTGCCCGCCTGCGCCGTGCTGGGCCTGGCCGCGGGCGGGGCGTACGGGGTGCTGAAGGCCCCCGAGTACGCCGCCACCAGCTACGTCGTCGCCGTTCCGAACGACACGACCGAACCGGCGACCGCCCTCGGCTTCGCCCAGGCCTACGCCCGCATCGCCACCAGCAGCTCCACCCTCGCCTACGCCCAGCCGCGCGCGGGCCTCGGCGTCGCGCAGCTGCGCACGCAGGTCCGCGCGGAGACCTCCCCCGAGTCCCCGATGATCGCGATCACCGGCACCTCGCGGACCGCCGCCGGCGCCGCCGACATCGCCAACGCGGTCGCCGATGCCCTGTCCCTGAGCAGCAACCAGGCCGCGAAGAACACCGGCGTGCAGCTGCTCCTCTTCAACCAGGCCGTCGCCCCCAGCGACCCCGCCTCGCCGTCCGCCCCGCTCAGCGGAGCCGTCGGGCTCTGCGCGGGCGGGCTGATCGGCGGGCTGTGGCTGCTGGCCAAGCCCGGCCGCAGGCGCCGTACGGACGAGCCCGCGGCGGCCGTCGCCGGACCCGCCGAGTCCGGCTACGTGACCTCGCTGCCCGCCCAGGGCGAGGCCGCCGACGCCACCGCCTCCGCGAAGGAGAAGGAGCCGGTGCGTTGAGCGCGGGCTCCACCGGGGCCCTGTCGGTGACGCTGTGCCGCGACCCCCGGCAGTTCGCCGCGCTGGAGGAGCCGTGGAACCGGCTCGTGCGCAGCTGCCCCACCGCCACCCCGTTCCAGAGCCACGCCTGGCTGCACTCCTGGTGGCTGTCCTACGGCCGGGAGGGGCGGCTGCGCGTCCTCCTGGTCCGGCGCGGGGACGAACTCGTCGGCGCGGCCGCGCTGATGCTCGTCCACCGGCCGCTGCCGCTGCTCGTGCCGCTCGGCGGGGGCATCACCGACTACTTCGACGTCCTGGCCGACGCCCGGTGCGCCGACGAGGTCGTTCCCGCGCTCGCGCGCGGCCTGCACCGGGCCGCCCGCGGCGCGGTGGTCGACCTGCGCGAGGTGCGGCCCGGCGCCGCGGCCGAGCGGCTCTACGCGCACTGGTCCGGCGCCCGTACCCGGCTGGCCGACTCCACCTGCATGGAGTTGCCCGTGCTGCCCTTCGACGAGCTGGTCAAGCGGATGCCGAAGGCGGGCGCCCAGCGGGTGCGCGCCAAGCTCCGCAAGACCGACGCGGCGGGCATCGAGGAGCGCGAGGTCACCGAGGAGGAGGTGCCGCGCGCGGTGCGCACCTTGCTGCGGCTGCACGAGAAGCAGTGGCGCGGCCGCGGGGTCACCCCCGAGCACCTGCGGCCCCGCTTCGCCGAGCACCTGACCCGGGCCACCCGGCGGATGGTGCGCTGCGGGGAGGGACGGCTGACCGAGTTCCGGCTGGAGGGCAAGGTCGTGGCCGCGAACGTCACGCTGCTGTCGGCGGGGCTGAGCGGGGGCTACCTGTACGGGGCCGACCCCGGGCTGAGGGACAAGAAGGTGGACGTGGCGACCCTGTTGCTGCGCCACGAGGCGGGGCGGGCGCTCGCGGAGGGCCGGCCGGTGGTCAGCTTCCTGCGCGGGTCCGAACCGTACAAGAACCACTGGCGTCCCGAAGTCGTGGTCAACCAGCGGTTCTTGCTGGCCACGACCGCGCTCGCGCCCCTGCTGCGACTGCACGAGTCGCAGCTGACGGGGCGCGAGCGGGCGGTGGAGGCGCTGCGCGAGTCCCTGCCGGCGGCCCGGGACTGGCGGGCGCGGCTGAACGAACTACGCGTCCGGTGACGCCGGTCCCGTGGCCGTGGCCGTGGCCGCGACCGTGTCGGCGACTAGAACGGCCACCAGTTGCTGTCCTCGCCCAGGTCGATCTTGACGCAGACCGACTGCTTGCCGACCAGCTTGGACAGCCACTCGCCGAAGTTGATCGGGACGCACCACTCCTTCGGGGCGGCCGGCGGCTTGGGGGCCACCGGGGGTGTGACCGGCGCGGGCACGGGAGCGGGCGAGGGCGCCTCGGGCAGCGGCACGGCCGGGGACGGCGACGGGGAAGGCGACTGCGGCAGCGGGACCACGACCGGCGCCTCGGGGCTGGGTGCGACGGGGCTCGGTGCGACCGGGCTCGGTGCCTCGGGGCTGGGTGCGATCGGGCTCGGGGCTTCGGGGCTCGGTGCGACGGGGCTCGGGGCTTCCGGGCTGGGCGCGAGTGGCGAGGGGACCAGGGGCGACGGCTCCGGGAAGGGGCTGGGCGCCTCGGGCGACGGGACGACGGGCGACGGAACGACCGGCGACGGGACGACCGGCGACGGGACGACCGGCGACGGGACGACGGGCGGGACCTCGGGCGAGGGCACGGCCGGGCTCGGGACCTGGGGGGTGGGCAGCTGCGGGGTCGGGACGGCCGGCGTGGGCACGACCGGGGTCGGGATGACCGGGGTCGGGATCACGGGCGTCGGGATGACCGGCGTCGGGATCACGGGCGTCGGCAGCGGGTTCGGCTTGGCGGCCAGCGCGTCGCGGAACACCCGCGAGGAGCGCGGGTTCTGCTTGCACTGCCACACGCCGTGCGGGCAGTAGTCCGTGATGGTGTGGTAGATCGGCTTCTGCTGCTCGATCCACTGGAGCATGCGCCGCACGTAGTCCGGATTGTCCCCGCGCCGGAAGAGCCCCCACTCCGGGTAGGAGATCCGCTTGCCGTGTGCCTTCGCGAAGTCGACGTGCTGCTGGAGCCCGTACGGCTGGCTCACCTGGTCGTCGAAGGTGGCGCCGGGCCCCTGGTCGTAGGAGTCCATCCCGATGATGTCGACGACGTCGTCACCGGGGTAGCACTTGGTCCAGCCGATGGCGTCCGTGCCGCGGTTCGGCGCGAAGTCGAACTGGAACTCCTGGCCGGGCACCGAGCGCATCGCGGTCACGATGCGCTTCCAGTACGCCTTCCAGCGCTCCGGGTCGGGCCCGCAGCGGTGGGTGTAGGTGGTGCCGTTCATCTCCCAGCCGAGCACGACGACCGTGTCCGGCACACCGAGGGACACCAGCCGCTCGGCGAGCTTCTTGAAGTGCCCGTCGAAGTCGCCGTCCGCGCCCGCGCGGATCAGCCGGGCCACCTGGTAGTCGGGGATCCGGCCCTCGTTGCGCTCCTGCATGGGCACGTTGAGGACGAACATCCGGTCCTTGGCGGCCCGGCGCCAGGTGGCCCAGTCCTCCAGGAAGTCGGTGCCCTCGATGTTGGACCACCGGTCGCCGGGCAGGTAGGTGTGCCCGACCCGGATCTGCTTGCCGCCCAGCCAGTGCGACAGGAACGGGATCCGCGCCACGCCCGACGGGCCGTAGTCGAGATAGGCACCCATCGCGATGTCGGAGCCGGTCCTGTCGTCGTCCTTCTCGGGTGCCGCGAGCGCGGCGCCGGTGGCGAGCAGTCCGGCCGTGACCGTACCGATGCAGGTGCTCACCAATCTGCGGTGTGGTCTGGACATGGCGTCTCCCGAGCTTCCCCGAATCGGTGTGCTTACCAAAGACGTTAGGCATCACATCTGACGAATGGCCTGTCCGGTGGCCGCAGCGTAGGCCATTCGCAGCTGCGCACTCTCTCCGCTTGGTCCGACTAGGTGAAAGACACCGTTTCCATGCACGCGTTCGCCAGCCATGTGCCCGCTGTTCTGCTCAGACTCGATCGGAATCCGTTCCACCACGGAACCCTCGGCGCCGTCAGATCCCTTGGGCGCAGGGGCGTGGAGGTCCATGCCGTCGTCGAGACCGGGGGAGGTCCCATGGGTCGCTCGCGCTACTTGCGCGCGGTGCACCCCGGTCCGTCCGGCGGGCTCGACCCCGAGCGCCCCGAGGAACTGCTGGAGTGCCTGACCGGTGTCGCGGAGCGGATCGGCCGTCCCGCGGTGCTCATCGCCATGGACGACCTGAGCGCCATCGCGGTGTCACGGATCGCGCCGATGCTCCAGGACCGGTTCCGGATCCCCCATCAGCCCGACGGCCTGCCCGCCCGGGTGGCCGACAAGGCGGAGCTCTCGCGGCTCTGCGCCCGCTGGGAGATCCCGCACCCGGAGACGGTGATCCCGGCGAGCGGGGCCGAGGCGGCCGAGGCCGCCTGGCGGCTCGGACTGCCGGTGGTCGCCAAGTGGAGCCGGCCCTGGCTGCTGCCCGCGGGCGACGGCCTGCGCAGCACCACGCTGGTGCACACCGCTGCCGAGGCGCGCGGGCTGTACGAGCGGTCCGCGGAGGCCGGCAGCCCGTTGCTGCTCCAGCGGTTCCTGCCCGCCGGGCCCGACACGGACTGGTTCTTCCACGGCTGCTTCACCCGGGACGGGCACCCGCTGCTGGTCGGCTCCGGGCGCAAGGAGCTGTCGTGGCCGGTGCGTACGGGGCTGACGGCGATGGGTCGTTGGCTGCCCGACCCGGCGGTGGAGGAGGCGGGGCTGCGGCTCGCGCGACGGCTCGGCTACCAGGGGATCCTCGACCTGGACTTCCGGCGGGACGAGCGGGGCTGCTTCCGGCTGGTCGACTTCAACCCCCGGCCCGGCGCGCAGTTCCGGCTCTTCACCGACGGGGCCGGGCTGGACGTCGTACAGGCGCTCTACCTGGATCTGACGGGGCAACGGGTACCGGAGCCGGTGGGCGGTCCGGGGCGGGTCTTCGTCGCGGAGAACTACGCGCTGCTGGCGGGGCTGCGGGGGCCGCTGCCGCAGCGGCGGTCGGCCGCGGCGGCGGTCGCACCGGTTCCGGCCGTGCCGCCGGCTCCGGCGCCGGCTCCGGCCGCCGCGGCCGCCACGATCCCGGCGCAGGAGGCGGCGCCCGGGGCGGCGGGCCGAGCTGGTGGGGTCGGTGAGTCTGGTGGGGCCAGTGGGTCCGGTGGGGTCGCCCGGCCCGGGCCGGTGCGGGCCGCGCCGCCCGTCGAGCGGGGGCGGGTCGAGCTGGCCTGGTTCGCGGCCGACGACGTACTGCCCTTCCTCGCGATGATCGCGGCCTTCCTGGGGCGCGGCGCCGGCAAGGGGGCGCGCGGGGCGTGGAACAGGCTGAGCGGTGTCCCCGCGCGCGGGCGGCGCACGGCGCGCGCGGTGGCCCGCGCGCCCCGCCAGCGCGGCGGGCCCGAACGCGCCGCCCCGCCCGACGCGCAGGGCCCGGGCGCACCCCCGGGCGCCGCGGAGCAGACCGGAACGGCCGAAACGGCCGAGCCCGACGGGTTGGTGACGCGGTGACCGGATGATCCGGTGACGACCCGGGGCCCCGCCCCGCCGCCCGCCCCGACCCTCGCGGCCGGCCCCGGACCCCGGGGCCGGCCGCCCACACGACGCATGACACCGGTAAGAGACTGGAGGGACAGCCGTGACGCGCATGGAGGATCTCGTGGTGGTCGGCGCGGGCCCGTACGGGCTGTCGGTCGCCGCCCACGCGGCCGCGGCCGGGCTCGACGTACGGGTGCTCGGCCGCCCGATGGCCTCCTGGCGGGACCACATGCCCGACGGCATGTTCCTCAAGTCGGAGCCCTGGTCCTCGAACCTGTCCGCGCCGGACGGGCGCTACACCCTGGCCGACTACTGCGCCACCCGCGGCACGACGGCGGAGCACGGCACTCCGCTGCCGATCGGGACGTTCAGTGAGTACGGGCTCTGGTTCGCCCGGCAGGCGGCGCCGCCCGTCGAGGAGGTGACGGTCACCGACGTCACCCCGCAGGGCAGTGGATTCCGGATCGCCACGGCGCAGGGCGAGCCGCTGCTGGCCCGGACCGTCGCCCTCGCGGTCGGCGTCATGCCCTTCGTGAACCACCCGGCCGCGCTGCGCGAGCTACCGCCGACCCACTACTCGCACAGCAGCGACCACCGCGACCTGAGCCGGTTCGCCGGCCAGGAGGTCGCGGTCCTCGGCGCGGGCCAGGCCGCGCTGGAGACCGCGGCCCTCCTCGCCGAGGCCGGGGCCCGGCCCTGCCTGGTCGCCCGGCGCGCCCGGCTGAACTGGAACACCCTTCCGCAGCCGCTCCGGCGCCCGCTGCCGCGAGCCCTGCGCGACCCGCACAGCGGCCTCGGCACGGGCTGGCGCAGCTGGGCCTGGTCGGAGCTGCCCTGGGCGGTGCGCCGGCTGCCCGCCCACGTCCGGGAGCGGATCGCGGCCACCGAGCTGGGCCCGGCCGGGGCCTGGTGGCTGCGGGACCGCTTCGAGCGGCAGGTGCCCGCCCTGATGGGGCACGCCCTGCACCGGGCGGTGCCGGTCGGGGCCCGCACCCGGCTGGGGCTGACCACCGCCGCCGGCGAGTCCGTGGTCCTGGACGTCGCCCACGTGATCGCCGCGACCGGCTTCCGCCCAGGCCTGGGGCGGCTGGGGCTGCTGGACGCGGGGCTGCGCACGGCGGTGGACACGGTCGGGGAGGCGGGCACGCCCGCGCTCGGCCCCCACTTCGAGTCCTCGTGGCCGGGCCTCTTCTTCGCGGGGCTGCTCACGGCTCCCTCGTTCGGCCCTTCCATGCGATTCGTGCACGGCGCGGGCTTCACGGCGGGGAGACTGGTGACAGGAGTCCACAAGCGCCTGCGCGCCCAGGGCCGGCCGCCGCGCTCCGGTGGCGGCGAAGGAGCCCTGCGGGGCCAGGGCGCCGGGCGCCAGAAGACCTATCCGGTGTGAGAAGGGGTCCGCGATGAGCCCGGAGAGAGCACAGGGTCGGGGCTGGGTGCGCATTCCCGCGAGCCGAGCCGAACAGTCCGCGGGGCCCCGTCGCGCCGGGCCACCGCAGGCCCCGCATCCCGACCAGCCGACGATCTACCTCTCGCTCGTCCAGCGCTGGCGGGAGGCCGGGCGCACCCTTCCGGGGCATCCTGACGAAGAGTGGGAGAGGCTGATCTCCCAGCCGTGCTGGCCCGGCCGATAGGTGGTGTGACGCGTGGCAGCGGCGGAGCACGACGCACCGGAACCGGGCGTGATCAGCGCCTCGGACCGGCTCGCGCTGAACGGCATGGGCAGCTTCGAGTGGGACCTGGGAGCCGGGGCCCTCACGCTGGACCCGGCCGGGATGGGCGTCTTCGACCTGGAGCCGGAGGAGTTCGACAACACTCCGGAGGGCCTGGGCGTCCGGATCCCGGCCGATGACAGCGCCCGCCTGGCGGACGCGGTCCTGGCGGCCCTGGACGGCGGCGGGGAGACGTACGGCTCGTACTTCACGGTGCAGCGGCGCGACGGCCGCGACCAGTGGACCCACACGCAGGGCCGGGTGCTGCGCGACCCCGACGGACGACCCCGGCGGATCGTCGGGATCGTCCGGGACGCGACCGCCGAGCTGGCCCACGCCACGCTGCTGCGCCGGCTGGAGTCGGCGCGGGCCAAACAGGCCACGATCGTGCAGCGCACCACGGAGGCGCTGTCGCGGGCGGTGACGGTCGACGACGTCACCGCCACCCTGACCGGCGCGGGCGCGCTGGAGCGGCTCGGCGCGGACGGCCTGGCGCTCGGGCTGGTCGAGAACGGCGCCATGAAGATCATCGCGCTGAGCGGGGAGTCGCTGGAGATCCTCAGCGAGCGCAAGTTCACCCGGTTGGACGGATCGCTGCCGCTCTCGCAGACGGTCCTCACCCGCAAGGCGCGCTTCGTGACCGACCTGGACGAGCTGGCGGACGAGTTCCCGCTCTTCGCGCCCTACCTCGGCCGGATCCTGTTCAAGGCCGCCGCCTATCTCCCGCTGATCGCGCAGGCCAAGGCGATCGGCGGGCTCGTGCTCTTCTACCGGCAGCGCAGTGACTTCAGCCCCGAGGAGCGGAACCTGTCCCTGGGCCTGGCGGGCATCGTCGCCCAGTCGCTCCAGCGCGCGCTCCTCTTCGACCAGGAGCGCGAGTTCGCCACCGGCCTCCAGGCCGCCATGCTGCCCCGGCGGATCCCCGAGATCACCGGCGGCGAGATCGCGGTCCGCTACCACTCCGCCTGGAGCGGCCGCGAGGTCGGCGGGGACTGGTACGACGTGATCGCGCTGCCCCGGGACCGGGTCGGCATCGTCGTCGGCGACGTCCAGGGCCACGACACGCACGCCGCGGCCATCATGGGCCAGCTGCGGATCGCCCTGCGGGCGTACGCGGGGGAGGGCCACTCGCCCTCCACGGTCCTCGCGCGGGCCTCGCGCTTCCTGGCCGAACTGGACACCGAACGCTTCGCGACCTGCACCTACGCCCAGGTCGACCTGGAGACCGGCGGCGTACGGGCGGTGCGCGCCGGCCACCTGGGCCCGCTGATCCGGCACACCGACGGGCGGACCGGTTGGCCGAACCTGCGCGGCGGCCTGCCGCTGGGCCTGGCCTCCGTCTTCGAACAGGAGGACTTCCCCGAGACCCGCCTCGACCTGGTCCCCGGCGAGACCCTCGTGCTGTGCACCGACGGGCTGGTGGAGGAGCCCGGCGCGACGATCACCACCGGGATGGACGCGCTGGCGCACGCGGTGCGCACCGGCCCCCAGGAGTCGGGGGCGCTCGCCGACCACCTGTTGGACCGGCTGTGGGAGCGCTGGGGCTCGGGCGACGACGTGGCCCTGCTGGTGCTGCGCCGGGCCCCGGACCCGGGGACGCACCGGGCGCCGCGGATCCACCAGTACGTCCACCAGGCGGACCCCGAGGGGCTCTCCGAGGCCCGTTACGCGCTGCGTCAGGCGCTGCGCGACTGGGGGGTGCCGGCCCTCGCCGACGACGTGGAGCTCGCGGCGGGGGAGCTGCTGGTCAACGCCCTGCTGCACACCGACGGGGGTGCGGTGCTGACGATGGAGGTGCTGCCGGAGCCGGTCCGGCGGATCCGGCTGTGGGTCAAGGACCGCTCCAGCGTCTGGCCGCGCAGGCGGACGCCGGGGGAGGCGGCGACCACGGGACGCGGGCTGCTGCTCGTCGACGCGCTGGCCACGCACTGGGGCGTGGAGTCCCGGGGCGACGGCAAGGCCGTGTGGTGCGAGTTCGACACCCCTGCTGACCCGGAGTGAACGAGTGGTCACGTCGAGTTGTGGCGGGCCGCGGCCGGGGTGATGATCCGGTCATGGAAAGGATGCGGCCGTGGGGGCTCGTACTGCTGGCGACGCTGGTGCTCGCGGTGATCGCGGCGGGTGTGCCGAGGCTCCTCGACTGGACGGCGGGCCGCGCGCACGCGGCGCCGGCGTGCCGGTCGGTGGCCTTCATGTCGATGACCGGTGCGGCGCCGGACTGCCGGTAGCGGCGGCTACCGGGCGGATCGGCCCGCGGGTGCGGGGTCGACGGGGCGGGTCGGCGGGACCGGGCCCGTCAGTGGCGGTCGAGGGTGACGTGCCCGCGGTGCTCGGCGAGGGTGCTCTGCGAGATCGCGCGCGGCACCAGGTACGCGCCGTGGAGGCGGGCGACGGTCAGGGTGGCCTGGACTTCGGCGTCGCCGGGGTGGAAGCCGGAGTCGACGCCGATCGCGCCGCTGACGGACCACTCGTGGACCGCGCCGTCGCAGACGGCGTCGCCCGCGTTCATGCCGAGCCGGTTGTGGTCCTGACCGACGGCGGTCTGGATCTGCACTCCCTCGGGTGACCCGGGTTCACAGCGGTAGGACCCGGAAAGAGTGACGCGGCCGTCCTGGGAAACCCGCGCGTGGTCCTCCACGGAAATCGCATTGGCGCGCGAATCGGCGCTCGCGGGCACGGCGCAGGCGGCGGTGGCGGCCAGTGCGGACAGTGCCGCCACGGCGATTCGGGATACGGGCAGGCCCATCGTTTCCTCCAGGTGGATGCGGGCGGGGGATTCCGCCGGAACGAATTGTGCAGGTCACCCGGCGGTATCTCGCTCCGTCGAATCGTGTCGGTGTGTGCAATTGCCCGCTCGGGCGCGTGAGACTGACCGAAATACGTCCCCGAAGGGATCCCGCATGCGCCAGTCCGCCCCTGTCCTCGCCCTCGCCCTCCTTCCGCTCCTGCTGTTCGGTTCCACCGCCTGCCAGAGTGCCCACGAGGGGGCCGCCCTCGCGCCCGCCGCCGCCCCGGCCGTCCCGGTCGACGACGGCGCCCCGGGCGGCGCCGACGAGGACGCCCCCGCGCCGGCGCCGGGGGCGGTGGCCGGGTCCGCCGTCAAGGACGCCCGGGTGGGTGACCCCGTACGGGTGCGCGGCCAGCAGGTGGGCCGCCACCTGCAGGCCGTCCTCACCGCCTACGTCGATCCCGCGGTCAGTGTGGACGCGACCTTCACCCCCGCCGCGGGCAAGCGCTGGGTGGGCGCCGGGATGTCCTTCGTCAACGTGGGCGGTGCGACCTACGGGGCGCTCGGGCGCATGTGGGCGTACGACAGCGCGGGGCAGCGCTATCCGGCGGTCAAGACGGGCGAGCTGACCACCGGAAAGCCCCTCGTCTTCGATTCCCTCTCCGTCGGGCAGCGGGCCGAGGGATGGGTGGTGTTCGAAATCCCGGAAAACGCGCGGATCGTGCGCCTCCAGTACCAGGACGCGAACACGCAGGCGAATTCCGGAGAGGGATTCTGGACGGTCTGACCCACCCGGGTGAAGGGCCGGGAAATGGCGGGGTGAAAGAGCACTAAGGTGCCGCCCATGACTTCGACTCACACCGAAATCGACCGGTCCCACCTCGGCACCCTTTCGGTGCTCGCGTGGATCGGCGATCCCGAGGACGGGCACGACATCCCCTACCTCATCGCCTACACCTTGGGCGACTGCCCGCACGGCCACGAGGCCGGCGAGGCGTCCGCCCGCGGGCTGCTGGACCACCTGGGGCTGCGGATCGGCGACGAGGTGCTGGACGGCACCGTCCACCCCCACAAGTTCCCGGTGAAGATCCTGGTCGAGGGCGACCAGGTCGCGCTCACCGTGGAGGGCGAGGACATCGGCCTCAACGCCCGCTGCACCGCGCCGCCGGAGTGGGTGGCCGCCGCCGCCGACAGCGAGCAGGTCTACTTCCTGTTCGCCACCCGCCCCTGGCCCCAGGCCAAGCCCGGGGTGCCCGTCGACGCCGACACCCTGAAGGAGTTCGTCGGCGACGAAGAGGTCCTGACCAGCAGCGCGCACGCCGTACTGCGCGTGCAGCGGCTCAAGAAGTAACCACCGCTCGCGGGGCGCCGACCGCCGGCCGCCGGGCTCCCAGCCTGCCCGGTGGCCGGCCCGCGCCGCTCTGCTCAGGTCCGTGCAGGACCGCACCGGTCCGCACCGGTCCGCGCCGCTCCGGGTCAGACGTCGAACGCGAACCGCAGGGACCGGACCCGGTTGTCGAAGTTCGACCCCACCAGCTCCGGCAGCCCGATCGCCCGCAGCCCGACCGGCCGGGTCAGCAGCTCCCGGAACAGGGCCTTCATCTCCACCCGCGCCAGGTGCGCCCCCAGGCAGAAGTGCGGGCCGCCGCCGCCGAACCCCAGGTGCGGATTGGGCGAGCGGGTGATGTCGAAGGCGTCCGGATCCGGGAACACCGCCTCGTCCCGGTTGGCCGACGCGTAGTACAACACCACCTTGTCGCCCGGCACGAACAGGTGCCCGCCCAGGCGGTGTTCCGCGACCACCGTCCGACGGAACTGGATGATCGGCGTCGCGTGCCGGACCATCTCGTCCACCGCGCCGTCGGCGTGCGCCTCGAAGTCCCCGAGCAACAGCTCCCGCTGCGCCGGATGTTCCGTGAGCAGCGCCAGCCCGTGCGTGATCGCATTGCGCGTGGTCTCCACCCCGGCCACCATCAACAGCGAGAAGAACGCGCCCAACTGCCGCACGCCCAGGGCCTGGCCGTCCACGTTCGCGCAGACCAGCGCCGAGATCAGGTCGTCGGTCGGGTTCTTGCGCCGCTCCTCGGCGATCCCCGCCACCATCCGCTGCATCCGCGCCAGCGCCCGCAGCCCCCGCCCCGGCATCCGCAGGCGCGCCGCCAGCCCGCGCTCCACGCCGATGTTCTCCGACGCGTGGTTGACCCGGTCCGCGATCTCCGCCCGGTACTCGTCGGGGATCCCCATCATGTTGCAGATGACGTCCAGCGGCAGCCGCGAGGACACGGCCGAGACGAACTCCTCGGGCCGCTCGGCCAGTACGTCGTCCACGATCCGCGCCGCCACCGCGTGGACGTCCGCCTCCGCGGCCGCCAACAACCTCGGTGTGAAGGCGCGCTGCACGATCTTGCGCAGCTGCGCGTGGTCCGCCCCGTCGAGATTGACCATCGAATCCCCGAACAGCGCCCGCACCCAGCGGGCCGGCTCCGGCGTCGTCACCCCCGGAGCGCTCGCGAACACCTTCGGCAGCCGGCTCGCCTCCTGCACGTCGGCGTGCCGCACCAGCGCCCAGTGCGCGCGCTCCGGCCCCCGCCAGGACGCCGGGCGCTCGACGAACCGGCGCGGGCCCTCCAGCGCCCGCAGCCGGGCGAAGGCCGCCAGCCGCGCCTCGGGGGGAAGCTGCCAGAACGCCGGATCGGCGAGATCGATGTCGGCCGCGTGCCGCTGTGCCGGAACCGTCATGGCCCGCACCTTCTTCCCAATGGTCAGGGTGTCCAGGGCGCCCTGGACCCTTGCGGGCCCCCGCCGCTCCCCACGGCTCCCGCACTCACGCTTCTGAACGCGCCCGGTGCCGCAAGGTCACGCCCGCCGCGACCGCCAGCGCGGCCACCAGCCCCGCCCACAGCACCGCGTGCCCACCCGTCCACGCGCAGCCCAGCACCAACAAGGCCGTGACCGGCAGCAACAGCTGCTGCGCCGCGCCCCGCTTGAAGTGCCGCGAATGCAGGAGCCACACCACCGCGAGGAAGATCGCCGCGGGCACGCACACCGCCAGGTTCGCCGCCAGCGTCGACACGTGAGCCTTGCCCACCGCCTGCTCGACCGCCACCTCGATGCCCGCACCGATCGCCGCCGCCGACCCGAGGATCACGAAGTGCCCGTACCCCCAGGGCAGCGCCGACCGGTTGCCCGTCACCCGCTCGTGGGCCGGCACCGCGAAGTAGATCCACCAGGCCGCGTACACCAGCAGCAGCCCGCCCGCCGCGATCGGCAGCAACGCGCCCAGCGCCTCGTGCTCGTCCAGCGCCGACTGCACCGCGACCGTGCTCGCCGAGATCGTCTCGCCGAGCACGATCAGCGTGAACAGGCCGTACCGCTCCACGATGTGGTGCGCGTGCCACGGCGTCTGGTGCGAGCGCTCCGCGATCAACGGCACCGACAGCTCCGCCACCACCATCACCAGGAACAGCCAGCGCCGCATCCCCTCAGGGGCCACCAGCAGCGCCACCCAGCCCGCCTGGCAGACCAGCAGCCCCACCGCGTACGTCAACGCCGTGCGCCGCGCCGGACCCCGCTCGCCGGCCGCCGCCCGCAACCACTGCACGGTCAGCGCCACCCGCATCACCAGGTAGCCGACGACCGCGATCGTCCAGTCGTTCGCGTCGAACGCCCGCGGCACCCCCGCCGCGTAGATCAGCACGCCCGCGATCTGCACCAGCACAGCGATCCGGTACGGCACGTCGTCCGTGTCGTAGGCGGAGGCGAACCACGAGAAGTTGACCCACGCCCAGAACACCCCGAAGAACACGAACAGGTAGCCGCTGATACCGGCCCCCACGTGCCCCTCCGCCAGCGCGTGCACCAACCGCGCCCCCGCCTGCGCCACCGCGACGACGAAGCACAGGTCGAAGAACAGTTCCAGCGGGGTCGCGGCCCGGTGACCCTCGTCGGGGCTCCGCGCGATCATCGGTACGTATGCCATACCGCCCAGCACACCAGTGCCGCGCCCCCTAACAAGCGAGGCGCGCGGCCCGTAGCACCCGGGTGCCCCGGGCGGACTCGTAGCGGTCGACCACCGACCGGGCCAGCAGCGGATGATCGGCCAGCGGCTCCGACACCGTCCACGCCCCGACCCCCGCCAGCGCGTGCGTGAAGCGGCCCGGAGCCAAGAGGTGCGCCCCGACCGCCACCCGCCCGAAGCCCGCACCGCGCAGCGAAGCCAGCGCCTCGGGCACCGTCGGCCCCGCCGACGTCAGGTACGCCGGTACCACCGGGACGGGAACGGGCCCGCCGTCCGCCTCCAGCAGCGCCGCCAGCCGCGCCGCGCAGAGCCGGGTGCCGTCGTTCCCGCCCGGCCGCGAGGAACCGGCCCCCGCCACGATCACCGCGTCCGCCCGCGCGTACGGGCCGCGGCGTCGCTCCGCCTCCCGCAGGCGCCCGTACAACGCCTGCGCGACCCCGCGCTCCCCGCTCAGCCCGGGCGTGAGCACGCACCCGGTACCCTCCAGGACCGCCGGGACGTCGACCCGGCGGTGGTAGCCGTCGCCCAGCAGCAGCGGGACCACCACGGCGCCCGGATGCTCGCGCACCACCTCCGCGAGCGAGGGGCGCTGCACGTCGAGATGGCCCACGACCGCGCGGATCCCGCTCAGCGCCTCCACCGTCGCGGTCAACCGCGAAACCGTTGCGGCCGCGGCCGGGACGGCACTTCCGTGCACGGCGAGAACGAGCATGACGGCCACCTCCACGGCTGTGCGCCGAGCCCTGAGCCGGCGCCTACCCCCCCGCCCCCACGCTAGGCCCCGGGCGCCCCCGCCACACGCCCCCCAAAGACCTTCGCCGCAGGTCACAGGTCCTGTGCGGAACGGGACCGGCGACCCCCCTGCCCGGGCCCTTTACGGCAGTCCGGGACCACCGCGCGGTCCTACCGTCGAAAGGGTCGGAAGTGGTGGCGGCCGACGCGCGACACACGCGCGGCCCCGGGAACGGACGGAGTGGGACCATGGCGCAGACGCTGGTCGTCATCGGCCACGGCATGGTGGGACACCGCCTGCTGGAGGCCCTCGCCGAGCGCGACGCACTGGCCGGCCCCGGCCGCACCGGCGCCGGCGGCTGGCACGTCGTCGTCCTCGCCGAGGAAGCGCGCCCCGCCTACGACCGCGTCCACCTCTCCGCCGCCTTCACCGGATCCACCGGCGAAGAGCTGGCCCTCGCCGCACCCGGCTTCTTCGAACGGCACGGCATCGACCTGCGCCTCGGCGACCCCGCCGCACACGTCGACCCCGTCGCCCGCACGGTGACCAGCGCCTCGGGCGATGTCATCGGCTACGACGCCCTCGTGCTCGCCACCGGGTCCTACCCCTTCGTGCCGCCGATCGACGGCGCCGACGCGGAAGGCTGCTTCACCTACCGGACCCTCGACGACGTCGAGGCCCTCACCGCCTACGCCGCCGACCCGGCCGTCTCCACGGGCGTCGTCATCGGCGGCGGACTCCTCGGCCTCGAAGCGGCCGGCGCCCTGCGCACCCTCGGACTGACCACGCACGTCGTCGAGTTCGCGCCCCGCCTGATGCCCCTCCAGGTCGACGACGGCGGCGCCGCCGCGCTGCGCGCCACCATCGAGTCGATGGGCGTCGCCGTGCACACCGGAGTCGGCGCCGGCGGCGTACAGATCCACCCCGACGGTCGCGCCCAGGCCCTGCGGTTGACCAACGGCCAGGAGATCGGCGCGGACGTCGTCGTCTTCTCCGCCGGAGTGCGCCCCCGTGACCGCCTCGCCCGCGAGTGCGGACTCGCCGTCGGTGACCGCGGCGGCGTCGTCGTCGACGCCCACTGCCGCACCAGCGACCCCTACGTCTACGCGGTCGGTGAATGCGCGCAGAGCGTCGACGGCAAGGTCTACGGGCTCGTCGCCCCCGGCTACCAGATGGCCGAGACCGTCGCCGAGGCGCTCGCCGGGGCCGGCGAACTCACCTTCACCGGAGCGGACACCTCCACCAAGCTCAAGCTGATGGGCGCCGACGTGGCCTCCTTCGGCGACCCCTTCGCCCCCGAGGGCCGCGACGGCGCCGTCTCCGTGGTCTTCTCCGACGCCCGCGAAGGCGTGTACAAGAAGCTCCTGCTCGGCCCCGACGGCGCACTGCTCGGCGGGATCCTGGTCGGCGACGCGGGCGCGTACGGCTCGCTCAGGCCGCACGCCGGACGGATGCTGCCCGGCCCCGCCGAGGCCTTCATCCTCCCCTCCACGGAGGGCATGGAGCTGCCCGGCGCCGACGCCCTGCCCGACGACGCGGTGGTGTGCAGCTGCCACAACGTCACCAAGGGCCAGGTCCGCACCGCCGTGGCCGAGGAGTCGCTGACCGACCTCGGCGGCATCAAGAAGTGCACCAAGGCGGGCACCGGCTGCGGCGGCTGCCTCGGCACCCTGCAGGCCGTGCTCGACGCCGAGATGGCCGCGGCCGGCATCGAGAAGGCCCGCGGACTGTGCGAGCACTTCACGCTCACCCGCGCCGAGATCTACGAGAAGGTCGCCACCGAGCACATCCGCAGCTTCAGCGAACTGCTGGAGACCCACGGCGCCGGCGGCGAAGGCTGCGCCGTCTGCAAGCCGGTCGTGGCCAACATCCTCGGCACCCTCGCCCCCGACCTCGGCCTCGGGCACATCCTGGAGGGCGAGCAGGCCGCGCTCCAGGACTCCAACGACCTCTTCCTCGCCAACCTGCAGAAGGACGGCACCTATTCGGTCGTCCCGCGGGTCGCCGGCGGCGAGATCACCGCCGACCAGGTCATCGCCATCGGCGAGGTCGCCCGGGACTACGGGCTCTACACGAAGATCACCGGGGCCCAGCGGATCGGCCTCTTCGGCGCCCGCGCCGAACAGCTGCCCGACATCTGGCGCCGCCTCGGCGGAGCCGGCTTCGAATCGGGCCAGGCCTACGGAAAGTCCCTGCGCGCGGTCAAGTCCTGCGTCGGCGCCCGCTTCTGCCGCTTCGGGCAGGGCGACTCCATCCAGCTCGCCATCGACCTGGAACTGCGCTACCGGGGACTGCGCACGCCGCACAAGTTCAAGGGCGGGGTCTCGGGCTGCGTGCGCGAATGCGCCGAGGCCCGCGGCAAGGACATCGGGATCATCGCCACCAGCAAGGGCTGGAACCTGTACGTCGGCGGCAACGGCGGCGCCGTCCCGCGCCACGCCGACCTGCTGGCCGCGGACCTGGCGACCGGCGAACTCTTCGCCCTGATCGACCGCTTCCTCATGTACTACGTCCGCACCGGCGAACGCCTGGAGCGCACCGCCGCGTGGGTCGAACGGCTCGGCGGCAGCGGCGCGGGCCTGGACCACCTGAGGTCGGTGCTGATCGAGGACGAGCTCGGGATCTGCGCGGAGCTGGAGGCGCAGATGGAGCGGCACGTGTCCGCCTACCAGGACGAATGGCAGGCAGTGCTGGAGGACCCGGCGGCGCTGGAACGCTTCGGGGCCCCGGCGCGCGGCGCCGTCACCACCGACGGCGTGGACGCGGCGCCCGACGGCTCGGGTGTCGGGGGAGTGGACTTCGGCGGGGCCGGTGCGCTGGAGCCGGGGCGCGGGCGCGCGGTGGTGCTGCCCGACGGCAGCCGGGCGGCCGTCTTCAAGGACCGCGCGGGCACGGTGTACGCGGTCGGCGACCGGGACCCCTTCTCCGGGGCCGACGTGATCGCCAACGGCATCATGGGCACCCGGGACGGCGTCCCGGTGGTGACCTCGCCGATGCACAAGCAGGTCTTCGACCTGCGGACCGGGATCTGCCTGGACGACCCGGACGTCGCCCTGCCGGTCCTGCCGGTCCTGCGGACGCAGCCGTGACGGCGCCGCGCGGCGGGGCGCGGAACGGCGCCGGGCGGGCGTAGGGGCGGGCACAGCGGCCGGCCGCGGGTAGCCGTACGGCACGTCGCGGGCGCGACCAACGCACTGTGGGCGGCAGGACCTTGTCCTGTCGCCCACGCGACGTTCTCCCCTGACGCGCGGCGGGTCGGCGAGCGGATCCTGGATACGTCAGGACCCTCAGCACCAGTTCACAACGTTCAGGACACTGCCATGAGTTCCGCCACCCAGGATGCGCCCCCGGCAACGACCGGCCGCGCCCTCGCGCCCGACCCGGCGCAGTACCGGCCCGGCCGCACCATCACCGAATGGACTCCGGAGGATCCGTCCTTCTGGCAGTCCACGGGCAAGAAGGTCGCCACGCGCAACCTGTGGATCGCGGTTCCGGCGCTCCTGGTCGCCTTCGTCGTCTGGCAGGTCTGGAGCATCACGGCCACCAACCTCAAGGACGTCGGCTTCGGCTTCAGCCAGTCGCAGCTGTTCTGGCTGACGGCCGTCCCCGGCATCACGGGCGGCACCGCCCGCATCTTCTACACCTTCCTCGGCCCGATGATCGGCCAGCGCCGCTTCACCGCGCTCTCCACGATCGTCCTGATCGTGCCGCTGATCTGGCTGGGCTTCGCGGTCCAGGACACCTCGACCTCGTACACCACCATGGTCGCGATCGCCGCGCTCTGCGGCATCGGCGGCGCCAACTTCTCCTCCTCACTGGCCAACATCGGCTTCTTCTACCCGAAGCAGGAGAAGGGCAACGCGACCGGCATCAACGGCGGCCTGGGCAACCTGGGCGTGTCCGTGGTCCAGCTGCTCACCCCGATCCTGATCACCACCTCGGTGCTGGCGATCGGCGCGGGCCAGAAGAAGGCGAACGGCTCGGAGATCTACCTCCAGAACGCGGCCTTCGTCTGGGTGCCGGTGCTGGTGGTCCTCGCGGCGGTGGCCTGGTTCGGCCAGAACGATCTGAAGGTCGCCTCCACCCCCTTCAGCCAGCAGAAGGTCATCTTCAAGCGCAAGCACAACTGGGTGATGACCTGGCTGTACGTCGGCACCTTCGGCTCCTTCATCGGCTTCGCGGCGGCCCTGCCGCTGCTGATCAAGACCACCTTCCCGGCGTACTCGGTCGCCACCTACGCCTGGATGGGCCCCGCCCTGGGCGCCCTCGCCCGCTGGGGCGGCGGCTGGATCGCCGACAAGCTGGGCGGCGCGCGGGTCACGATCCTGTCCTTCGTGGGCATGGGCGCCTCGATCATCGGTGTGATCACCTTCCTCCCCGCGGGCTCCGACACCGGCTCCTTCTACGGCTTCTTCTTCTGCTTCCTGTCGGCGTTCTTCTTCTCCGGCATCGGCAACGGCTCGACCTTCCGTCAGATCCCGGTCATCTTCCGCGGCCAGCACCTGAAGGGTCTGACCGAGGGCACCCCGCAGTACGCGGCCGCGCTCAAGCAGGCTGAGATCGAGTCCGGCGCGGTCACCGGCTTCACCGCCGCGATCGCCGCCTACGGCTTCTTCTTCATCCCGGCGATGTTCGCGAACTTCGCGGTGACCAGCGCGATGTGGGGCTTCGTGGCCTTCTACGCGAGCTGCGTGGTCGTGGCCTGGTACTTCTACGCCCGCAAGGGCGCCGAGGCCCCCAGCTAGGACCCCCTAGCCCCCCACTGGGCCGTCTCCTGGCCTGAGCTGGTCCGACGGCCGGGCCGTCTCCTTCGTATCGCGCGCGCCCGATCCGCGCGATCCCCAGGAGGGGGCCCGGTCCGTTCGTCCGTCCCCCCACCGCTCGATCGGAAGGTCACGTCCGTGCTCGGCATGTTCTCGCAGCTCGCCGTCATGGTGGCGGCCATCGCCCTCGGGTCCCGCAAGGGCGGTGTGGCCATGGGTCTCTGGGGCGCCGTCGGGGTCTTCGTGCTCGCGACCTTCTTCGGGGTCACGCCCGCCGACACCTCGGGCATCGTCGACGTCATGCTGATCATCCTCGCGGTGATCATGGCCGCTGCGGCGATGGAGGCGGCCGGTGGCATCGACTACCTCGTCGGGCTCGCGGAGAAGGCGATCCGGCGCAAGCCCAGCCGGGTGGTCTTCGTGGCCCCCCTGGTCTCCTGGGCCTTCACGCTGGGCGCCGGCACGGCCCACGTCTTCTACCCCCTCCTCCCCGTGATCCACGACGTCGCCCGCGAGGGCGGTGTCCGTCCGGAGCGGCCCATCGCCGTCTCCTCCATCGCCGCCACCTTCGGTATCACCGCGTCCCCCGTGTCCGCCGCCATGGCCGCCATGATCGTGATGTTCGACGGCGACGGCTGGAACCTGCCGCGGATCATGGCCGTCGCCGTACCGGCCACCCTGCTCGGCGTCATCGTCGCGGCCACCGTGCAGTCGCGGATCGGCAAGGAGCTGGGGGAGGACCCGGAGTACCTGCGCCGACTGGCCGCCGGGGAGATCGAGCCGCCCGCCGCGGCCGCCGCCGCGCCGGCCCTGCGGCCCCGGGCGCGCTGGTCGGCGTATCTCTTCATGGGTGGGGCCGTCGCGGTCGTCATCAGCGGTCTCTTCCCGGGGCTGCGCCCGGAGACGGCCAAGGGGCCGCTGTCGATGCCCGCCACCATCGAGATCCTGATGATGGCCGTGGCCGCGCTGATCCTGCTGCTGTGCCGGGTCGACGCGCTGCGGATACCCGGCACGGAGGTGGCCCGGTCCGGGCTCGTCGCCGTCATCGGTGTCTTCGGGCTGTCCTGGCTGGGGCTGTCCTTCATCGGCGCCAACGAGGCCCGGATCACCGGTGCGCTCGGCGGGGTCGCGCAGGACCACCCCTGGTTCTTCGCCATCATGCTGCTGCTCCTCTCCGCGTTGCTCTTCAGTCAGGCCACGACCACCAAGGCGCTGATGCCGCTGGGGATCGCCCTCGGTATCCCGGCCCCCCTCCTCATCGCGATGTGGCCGGCCGTGAACGGCTATTTCCTCCTCCCCACCTACGGCACCTTCATCGCGGCGATCAATTTCGACCGGACCGGCACCACCCGGGTCGGCCGCTTCGTGGTGAACCACTCCTTCATGCTGCCGGGGCTGATCACGACGTGCGTCGCGGTATCCACAGGCTTCGCTCTGGTTCAGATTGTCTGACCGGTCCGAGATTCTTGTGAAAGCTTTCACAAGCGCACGAAGGACTTCCGACCTGCTCAAAATGCCAGGTCAGTGCGGGTAGGGGACCCTTGAGGTCGGGGATGAGGGGACTTTCGGGCTCCAGCTCAGGACCAACGCCGCGCCAAATGATCGATCAAAAGGCGTGGAATGGAGGTAAGCAATGAGGCGACTCGGAAGGTGCGGGCGATGACTGTCACCCCTGCGGAAACCACGAAGAACGACGGAGCCTGGAACGGCTTCAAGGGCGGTCTGTGGCGCGACGCCATCGACGTCCGTGACTTCATCCAGCAGAACTACACGCCGTACGAGGGTGACGATTCCTTCCTCGCCGGCCCCACCGAGCGCACCACCGCTGTGTGGAAGGCGATCACGGACAAGTTCCCCGAGGAGCGCGAGAAGGGCGTCTACGACGTCGCCCACGACATCCCCTCGACGATCACCGCCCACGCCCCGGGCTACATCGACCGCGACAAGGACCTGATCGTCGGCCTCCAGACGGACGCCCCGCTCAAGCGCGCGATCATGCCGAACGGTGGTTGGCGCATGGTCGCCGGCGCCCTGGAGACCTACGGCTACCCGGTCTCCGCGGAGCTGGAGAAGGTCTTCACGGAGTACCGCAAGACCCACAACGCCGGTGTCTTCGACGCCTACACCCCCGACATCCGTGCCGCCCGCAAGGCCGGCATCGTCACCGGCCTGCCCGACGCCTACGGTCGCGGCCGCATCATCGGCGACTACCGCCGCGTGGCCCTCTACGGCGTCGACCGCCTCATCGCGGTGAAGAAGGACGAGAAGGAGGAGCTGAACGCCCTCCCCGCGGGAAACCGCTCGCTGGAGGAGACGATCCGGCTCCGCGAGGAACTCTCCGAGCAGATCCGCTCGCTCGCCGAACTGAAGGCGATGGCGGCCTCCTACGGCTACGACATCGCCGGCCCGGCGACCAGCGGCCGCGAGGCGATCCAGTGGCTGTACTTCGCCTACCTCGCCGCCGTGAAGGAGCAGAACGGCGCGGCCATGTCGCTCGGCCGCACCTCCACCTTCATCGACGTCTTCCTCCAGCGCGACATCGAGGCCGGCCTCCTGACGGAGGAGCAGGCCCAGGAGCTGGTCGACGACTTCATCATCAAGCTCCGCATCGTGCGCTTCCTGCGGACCCCCGAGTACGACGAGCTCTTCAGCGGCGACCCCACCTGGGTCACCGAGTCGATCGCGGGCATGGGCGAGGACGGCCGTCCGCTGGTCACCCGGAGCTCCTTCCGCTACCTCCAGACCCTCTACAACCTCGGTCCGGCGCCCGAGCCGAACATGACGGTCTTCTGGTCGCCGCAGCTGCCGCAGGGCTTCAAGGAGTACTGCGCCCGCGTCTCGATCGACACCTCGTCGGTCCAGTACGAGTCGGACGAGCTGATGCGCCCGCGCTTCGGCGACGACACCGCCATCGCGTGCTGTGTCTCGGCGATGCCCGTCGGCAAGCAGATGCAGTTCTTCGGCGCCCGAGTGAACCTCGCCAAGACCCTGCTCTACGCGATCAACGGCGGCCGGGACGAGAAGTCCGGCGCCCAGGTCGGCCCCTCGACCGGCGCGCTCGACGCCGAGGTGCTCGACTACGACCAGGTCATGGCCAAGTTCGACGAGCAGATGGAATGGCTCGCCTCGACCTACGTCCACGCGCTGAACGTCATCCACTACATGCACGACCGGTACGCCTACGAGCGCATCGAGATGGCGCTGCACGACCGTGACGTGCGCCGCACGATGGCCTGCGGCATCGCGGGCCTCTCGGTCGCCGCCGACTCGCTGGCCGCGATCAAGTACGCCAAGGTCACCCCGGTGCGCGACGAGACGGGCCTGGCCACCGACTACACCATCGAGGGCGAGTACCCGGCCTTCGGCAACAACGACGACCGGGTCGACGCCATCGCGGTGTGGCTGGTCGAGGAGTTCATGAAGAAGGTGCGCAAGCACCCGACCTACCGGGACGCCGAGCACACCCAGTCCGTGCTGACCATCACCTCGAACGTCGTCTACGGCAAGAAGACCGGCAACACGCCGGACGGACGCCGGGCGGGCGAGCCGTTCTCCCCGGGCGCCAACCCGATGAACGGCCGTGACACCCACGGCTACGTCACCTCCGCGCTGTCGGTCGCGAAGCTGCCGTACGAGGACGCCGAGGACGGCATCTCGCTGACCAACACGGTCACCCCCGACGGTCTGGGCCGCACCCCCGAGGAGCGGATCAAGAACCTGGCGGGCGTGCTCGACGGCTACATGGCCAGCGACGGCTTCCACATGAACGTGAACGTCCTCAACCGCGACACGCTCATGGACGCCATGGAGCACCCGGAGAACTACCCGCAGCTGACCATCCGGGTCAGCGGGTACGCGGTGAACTTCGTCCGGCTGACCCGCGCCCAGCAGATGGACGTGCTGAACCGCACCTTCCACGGCTCGCTCTAGAGCCGGTCCGCCCGGCCGGGTCCCCACGGGATCCGGTCGGGCGCCCACAGACCGCGCGGCCCGGGGCCGGGCTCCCCCGCACCGGCCCCGGGACCGCGCGCATCCAACCGTCGACCGCCCCATTCCGGGGGACCACACCGGGGTCGACCGCCCGACACCAGATCAGCCCCTCGAATCTGGAGCACCTGCCATGACCGTCCTGCTCGGTACGAACATCCCCGTCGGCGCCGCCAACGCCGTCCCCTTCGGAGCCGCCCCCGTCAGCGCGGGGCAGACCCCCGCCGCCGCCGCGACCCAGCGGCCGAGCGAGGGCTCCGTGCACTCCTGGGACCTGTCGACGGGCGTGGACGGTCCCGGTACCCGCTTCGTCACCTTCCTCGCGGGGTGCCCGCTGGCCTGCCTCTACTGCCACAACCCCGACACCATGCGGATGCGCAGCGGCAAGCGGACCTCGGCCGACGACGTGATCGCCGAGGCGCGCAAGTACACCCGCTTCATCACCGCCTCCGGCGGCGGCGCCACCATCTCCGGCGGCGAGCCGCTGCTCCAGCCCGTCTTCGCGGGCGAGCTGCTGCACCGGATGAAGCACGACCTCGGGCTGCACACCGCGCTGGACACCTCCGGGTTCCTGGGGGCGCGCGCCACCGACGCGCTGCTGCGCGACGTGGACCTGGTCCTGCTGGACATCAAGTCCTGGGACCGGGAGACCTACAAGAAGGTGACCGGCCGCCCGCTGGAGCCCACCCTCGACTTCGCCCGGCGCCTGGCCGACCTCGGCAACGAGGTGCACCTGCGGTTCGTGCTGGTGCCGGGGCTGACCGACGCCCAGGAGAACATCGAGGGCGTCGCGGCCTTCGCCGCGGGCCTCGGCAACGTCTCGCGGGTCGACGTACTGCCCTTCCACAAGCTGGGGGAGAGCAAGTGGGAGGCGCTGGACATGGAGTTCTCCCTGCACGACACGCCCTCGCCCAGCGCCGAGCAGGTCGCGCGGGCCAAGGCGGTCTTCGCGGCGCAGGGCCTGCTGGCCGTCTGATGGCCCATGCCTCGTGAACGCCCCTCCCTCCAATGGCTCAACGCGAGAGGGTTCATAGCGGGCTGAATCAGGACATACGGCCTAGCGTGGTCCTGTGCCCGAGCCTTCAGAAGTACTCGCCGAAGCGCCACCCCCCGACGAGGCGCCCCCGCCGCAGGTGCGGCCGGGGCCGCGGCCCGCGGTCGGGCGGTCCGTCACCGCCCGGGCCACACTGGCGGGCGCCACGGTCTCGCTGCTGCTGATCGTGGCGATCGTGCTCGGCAGCCGGCTGCTGCGGGACTTCGACTCCGCGCTGCTGCCGTACGCCGTCGCCACCGTCTTCCTGGCCTTCGGCGTCGCCTACCGCTACACCGTGTGGGTCTCCGCGCCCGGCGCGCGCCGCCTCTTCAAGAAGGGGTTCGGCAGCCTCTTCTCGGCCGCCAACTTCCGCAAGGCCCCCACCGCCCTGCCGAAGATGATCGCCACCTACCTGGGCTTCCAGAAGTTCCTCGGCGCCCGCTCGCACGCCCGCTGGGCCGCCCACCAGATGATCTTCTGGGGCTGCATCCTCGCCGCGGCGATCACCTTCCCGCTGACCTGGGGCTGGTTCACCTTCACCTCCGGCAACGCCACGGGCCCCGGCTACGAGATGCGGATCTGGGGCTTCAAGGTGCTCGGCTACGACGCGCTGAGCGTGGCGGGCTGGCTGATGTTCCACGGCCTGGACATCGCCGCCGTCCTCGTCATCCCCGGCGCCTCCTACTTCCTGTGGCGCCGGATGAAGGACCGCGGAGCCATCACCGGGCAGCGCTTCGCCTACGACCTGCTCCCGCTGATCATGCTCATCGTCATCTCCGTGACCGGGCTGCTGCTGACCTTCTCCTCGATCTTCCTGCACGGCGGCGGCTACGAGTTCCTGGCGATCCTGCACATGGTCTCGGTGGTCTTCACGCTCATCTACATCCCCTTCGGGAAGTTCTTCCACATCGTGCAGCGGCCCGCCGCCGTCGGGATGCAGCTCTTCAAGTACACCGCCCGCCAGGACGAGCAGATCTTCGCCTGCAAGCGGTGCGGGGAGCCCGTGGACACCGCCCCGTACGTCGAGAACCTGCGCGGCACGATGAAGGACCTGAACCTGAACTTCGACGCCTGGGCCGAATACTGCCCCCGCTGCAAGCGGGTGCTGCGCGGCGGCGCGTACCTCAACCACGTGAAGAAGGGCTTCAAGTGAGCACGCGGCGCATCCCGCTCGACCCTTCCCTCGCCCCGCCCGGCACCCGCAACTTCCGCGACGCGGGCGGCATCCCGGCCGACCAGTGGCACGCGGACCAGAACGGCGAGACCCTCGTCCCCACCCACTGCTGCTTCTGCGGCGTGCAGTGCGGGATGTACCTGCGCGTCGACAAGGGCGGCAAGGTCTTCGGCGTCGAACCGCGCAACCACGACATCAACCGGATGCGCCTGTGCCCCAAGGGCATCAACGCCTACCAGCAGGTCAACCACCCCGACCGGCTGACCGCGCCGCTGCTGCGCCGCTCCCGGGACGAACCCTTCAAGGAGGTGTCCTGGGACGAGGCGCTGGACCACACCGTCGCCGAGATCCGGCGCATCCAGGGCGCACACGGCAACGACGCCTTCGGGCTGCTCGGCGGCGCCAGCCTGTACTCGGAGAAGACCTACCTGGTCGGCAAGTTCGGCCGGGTCGCGCTCAAGACCCGGCACGTCGACTACAACGGGCGGCTGTGCATGGTCAGCGCGGCCGGCGCCAACAAGCTCGCCTTCGGCATCGACCGGGCGGGCAACCCCTTCTCCGACATCCTGCTCACCGACTGCCTGCTGATCGCCGGGTCGAACGTGGGGGAGTGCTTCCCCGTCATGACCCAGTACGTGTGGGGCGCCCGGGACCGCGGGGCCTCGCTCATCGTGGTCGACCCGCGCGAGACGGCGATCGCGCGCACCGCCGACGTCCACGTCGCCCTCAAGCCCGGTACCGACTCGGCCTTCTTCAACGCCGTCCTGGGCGTGGTGGTCGCGGAGGGCCTGACCGACGAGGCCTTCCTCGCCGAACACACCACCGGCTGGGCGGAGGTCAAGGCCACCGCCGCGCAGTACCCGCCCGAGCGCGCCGCCGAGATCTGCGGGATCCCCGCCTCCCAGGTCGTCCAGGTCGCCCGGATGTTCGCCGGCGCCGGCAGCGCGATGGCCATGCACGCGCGCGGCGTCGAGCACCACTCCCAGGGCGTCGAGAACTGCCTGTCGATCATCAACCTCTGCACGGCCACCGGGAACCTCGGCAAGCCGGGCGCCGGCTACGGCACGATCACCGGCCAGGGCAACGGCCAGGGCGGCCGCGAACACGGCCAGAAGTCCGACCTGTTGCCCGGTGGCCGCTCCATCATGAACGAGGAGCACCGCCGCCAGATCTGCGCGATCTGGGGCATCGAGGAATCGGAACTCCCGCACGCCGGCACCTCCATGATGGAGATGGTCTGGCAGATGCAGCGGCGCGAGATCCGCGGTCTGATCGGCATCTGCAACAACCCCTTCGTCTCGCTCCCGAACTACGCGACGGTCAAGGAGGGCTACGACACCCTCGAATTCCACGCGCAGTTCGACTTCTTCCTCTCCGAGACCGCCGAGAACGCGCACGTCGTCTTCCCGGTCACCGTCTGGGCCGAGGACGAGGGCGTCATGGCCAACACCGAAGCCCGCGTCGTCAAGCACAACAAGGCCCAGGAGCCGCCCGCCGGGGTCCGCACGGACACCTGGGTGATGTGCGAACTGGCCCGCCGCCTCGGCGTCGGCGACAAGTTCGACTTCCCCGGCTCCCGCGAGGTGTTCGAAGAGCTGCGGATCGCCTCCGCCGGCACGGTCAACGACTACTACGGGATCACCTACGAGCGGCTGGAGGAGACCGGAGGCATCGCCTGGCCCTGCCCCACCACCGACCACCCGGGCACTCCCCGGCTGTTCGAGGGCGGCAAGACCTTCCACCCGGACGGGAAGGTGCACATGCAGGTCGTCGAATGGCATCCGCCGATGGACGCCTACACCGAGGAGTACCCGCTCTCCCTCACCACAGGCCGCACCGTCGCGCACTTCCTCTCAGGCAACCAGACCCGCCGGCTGGGGGCCCTGGTCGAGCAGACCCCGCGCCCGTGGGTGGAGGTCCACCCCTCGCACGGCTTCCGCAACGGCGATCCGGTACGGGTGGTCACCCGCCGGGGCAGCGAGGTCTTCCCGGCCCTGGTCACCGAGGCGATCCGGCCGGACACGGTCTTCATCCCCTACCACTGGCCCGTCCCGACGGCGGCGAACGCCCTGACCATCGACGCCCTGGATCCCCGTTCCAAGATCCCCGAGTACAAGGTCTGCGCCGCCCGGATCGAGTCGGCCGAGCGGGTCGACGAGGTCCCCGCCCCGCCCACGGCCCCCGGTCGCGAGGCCTACCCGGAGACCCAGGTGTCCCGCACCGACCCCCTGCCCCCCACGGCCCCCCAGGGTCGCGGCACGGCGGAGAGGAGCTGATCGCGCCATGATGGGCAGAACGATCTTCATCGACCCCGGACGCTGCATCGGCTGCCAGGCCTGCGTCTCCGCCTGCCGCGAATGCGATTCGCACCGCGGCAAATCGATGATCCACCTGGACTACACCGAGCCCGGCATGTCCGTCGCCTCCCTTCCCACGGTGTGCATGCACTGCGAGGACCCGGTCGCGCCCTGCGCCGAGGTCTGTCCCGCCGACGCGATCCTGGTGACCGCCGACGGCGTGGTGCAACAGGCCGACACCACCCGCTGCATCGGCTGCAGCAACTGCGTCAACGCCTGTCCCTTCGGGGTCCCGAAGATCGACCTCCAGGCGAAGCTCCAGATGAAGTGCAACCTCTGCTACGACCGCACCGCCTACGGCCTGGCCCCCATGTGCGCCACGGTCTGCCCGACCGGCGCCCTGTTCTACGGAACCCTGGAGGAACTCCAGGCCGAGCGCCCCGGCGTCCAGGTAGCCGATTCCTTCGTCTTCGGCGACGTGGTCGTCCAGACCGGCGTGGCGATGGTCGTGCCCGCCGACAAGGTGCAGTGGCCCGTCCCGGGCGGGCTCCCCGTCGTCGAGATCAACGGAGTGGATGTCCGATGAGCGTCACCGAACAGCCCGCTCCCGCGCCGGGAGGCGACCACGGCCCCGATACGGGGGTGGACGCCGCCGCCGAGCAGCTGCGCGACCGGATCAGCGCCGACTCGCTGACCACCCGGCGCGACTACCTGCGCATCGTCGCCACCGTCTCCGGCGGCCTGGCCATCGGCGGGGTGGGCGTCGCCGCGGGCATCCTGCACCGGCACGGCGACAACGAGACGCTGCCGAAGGCCAAGAAGGTCGCCGACCTGCTCCCGCCGGGGGAGGCCGTGGCCTTCCGCTTCCCCGGCGACGACGACCGGGCCGTGGCCGTACGCCTCAAGGACGGCAGCCTCGTCGGCTACTCCGCCGTCTGCACCCACCTGGCCTGCGCGGTGCTGTGGCGCGAGGACCGAGGCGTCGACGGGGAGCTCTACTGCCCCTGCCACGAAGGGGTCTTCGACGCCCGCACCGGCGAGGTCACCGCCGGCCCGCCGCCCCGCCCGCTCCCCAAGGTCTTCCTGAGCGAGGAGGTCGACGGGAGCGTCTGGGCCGTGGCCACCGCCCGGTCCGGAGAGCCGGCCAAGGACGCCCTGTGCCGGCAGTTCAGCGACGCCCGCCCCGAGATGGCCGCCCGGTTGGGCTGCCCGGGCGGCGACCGCGCCACCGAGAGCAGGCGGACATGAGCGACCCCCAGCTGCCTCCCCCGCCCGACTACCGGCCGGGCAGCGCCCAGCCCCGGCTCAACCGGCCGGTCCGGGACCGCTACCCGCAGATCCGCGCCACCAGCGGCTACGGCGACCCCCGGATCCGGCACACGGGCCCCGGTCCGGGAGCCGGGACCGAGCAGGAACCGGAGCGCTCCTCGAAGCTCAACGCCCGTCTCGCCCTGGCCCTCACCGTGGTGATCGGCCAGCTCTGGGCGCTGACCGTGACCGTCAACGAGTGGATGAAGGGAAACACCCACACGGCCTGGTGGGGAGCGGGATTCCTGTTCCTGTCCTTCCTGGTCGTGCTGGGTCTGTGGATCCTCGACCCGAAGGACCGATGACCATGTCCATACCCACGCCCGTCACACCCGCGCCCCGTTCGCACCGGGCCGAGAGCTACAGGCCCGGCTCGACCATCGCGGACTGGCGCCCCGAGGACGACGGCTTCTGGCAGTCCACCGGCCGCAAGGTGGCCCAGCGCAACCTGTGGGTCTCGGTCCCCGCGCTGATGCTCGGCTTCGTGGTCTGGCAGGTCTGGTCGGTCACCGTCGTCAAGCTCAACGACGTCGGCTTCGGCTTCTCCAAGTCCCAGCTCTTCTGGCTGACCGCCATCCCCGGCATCACCGGCGGCACCTTCCGGATCCTGTACACCTTCATCGGGCCGATCTTCGGCGAGCGGAAGTTCACCGCGATCAGCACGCTGGTCCTGGTCGCCCCGATGCTCTGGCTGGGCTTCGCGCTCCAGGACACGGGCACCCCGTACTGGGAACTGGCCCTGATCGCAGCGGTCTGCGGCATCGGCGGCGCCAACTTCGCTTCCTCGATGGCCAACATCGGCTTCTTCTTCCCCAAACGGGAGAAGGGCAGCGCCAACGGGCTCAACGGCGGCCTCGGCAACCTCGGCGTCAGCGTGGTCCAGCTGGTCGCACCGCTGGTGGTCACCGCGGCCGTGCTCGGCGCCCCCGCCGGCGGTCCGCAGCACGACGCCAAGAAGAACACCGACATCTGGCTCCAGAACGGCGCGTTCCTCTGGGTGCCGCTGCTGGTCATCATGGCGCTGCTCGCGTGGTTCCTGATGAACGACCTGAAGGTGGCCGCCGCCCCCTTCAGCCAGCAGAAGATCATCTTCAAGCGCAAGCACAACTGGCTGATGACCTGGCTCTACGTCGGCACCTTCGGGTCCTTCATCGGCTTCGCCGCGGGTCTGCCGCTGCTCATCAAGAACAACTTCGAGACCCAGGGCTACCAGGCCACCACCTATGCCTGGATCGGACCCTTCGTCGGCGCGATCATGCGCTGGGCCGGCGGTTGGCTCTCCGACAAGATGGGCGGGGCCAGGGTCACCATGCTCTCCTTCGTCGGCATGGCGGCCGCGCTGGTCGTGGTGATCTTCGCGCTGCCCTCCGGCGGCGACCAGGGAAGCTTCTGGACCTTCTTCGTCGGCTTCCTGGTGGCCTTCTTCTTCTCCGGCCTGGGCAACGGTTCGACCTTCCGGCAGATCCCGGTCATCTTCCGGGACCAGCACGCGAAGGAGGCCGAGGGGCAGGGCCCCGAGGCGCAGGCCGCGGCCCTCAAGCAGTCCGAGATGGAGGCGGGCGCGGTCACCGGCTTCTCCTCCGCGATCGCCGCCTACGGCTTCTTCTTCATCCCGGCGATGTTCGCGAACCTCCAGGTGACGACCGCCCTGTGGATCTTCATCGGGTTCTATGCGACCTGCCTGGTCGTCTGCTGGTGGTTCTATGCCCGCAAGGGTGCCGAGGCGCCCAGCTGAGCCGTCGCGGGGGCGGCCGTACCCTTGAGGCATGAGTACCGCCCCCGCCTCCGGCCCGCAGTCGCCCCAGCCCGCCGGGACCCGGCCGAAGCCGAAGCCGAAGCTGGACTTCGGCGACCCGCTGGACCGGCAGTCCTCGGACGACACGGACCGGGGCTGGGGAGAACGGCCCCCCGCCGCGGACAGCGCGGCCGACCTGGCCCGCTTCCTCGACGAGAAGCCGCCGCACCACATCTGAGTCAGGCCGAGCCGTCCCGGCCCTGGCCGCCCTGACCGGCCGCGCCCCCGCCCCGCTGGGAGACGAGCGCGTCGCGGATCTCCTTGAGGACCTCCAGCTCGCTGATCTCCATGGTCTCCTGGACGCCTTCCTTGGCCTTGCGCCGCAGCTCCTGCTTGGCGAGGTACTTCGCCATCGGCAGCACCATCAGGAAGTAGACGACGGCCGCGGTGATCAGGAAGCTGAGCGTCGCATTCAGCACCGAGCCCCACATGATCGGGATGCCGGAGACGACCTCGCCCGTCGCGTTCGTCTCGCAGGGGCTCTTCAGGCAGGACGAGTACTTGTCCAGGTCCTTGGTGCCGATCGCGCCGACCAGCGGGCTGATGATGCCCTTGACCACCGAGTTCACGATGTTCGTGAACGCCGCACCGATGACCACGGCCACCGCGAGGTCGACCACGTTGCCGCGCATCAGGAAGGCTTTGAAGCCTGCCAGGAGGCCGGTGTTCTTCTCGCTCACCACTGCATCTCATTTCGCTCGTACTGCACTCGGAGCCAACGGTTCCGAAAACTACGGCAGTCCGGGCCCGGCGTGTCCAATCGGGGCACACCATCAGGCGACTTGATCGGGTGTGTGTACGAGTCAGCACCGGGTCACGGCCAATCGCGCCACCGTGCCCGTGCCCACGAGGGCCCGCGCGGTGTCCCGGGGCACGGACAGGACCACCAGCGCCCCGGCGTCCCCCACGCCCTTCTCCCCGGGCGGCACTTCGGCAACCTTGGCGGACTCCGCCAGCACCCGCGGCGGACCGTCCCGCTCCGCGGCCACCACGTCCACCCGGTCCCCGACCCGCAGGAGCCTGACCGTCGCCGCGTCCGCGATCCGCACCGGCGCCGACACCAGCGGTACGGGAACGGCCCGCCCGGCGGCGGAGTCCACCGGGGGCGGTGGTGGAGGTGCGGCCCGCGAGGCGCTGGCCTCGGCCCCGGCGGCAGCGGCCAGCGCGGCCGCCGCCACGGCGAGCCCCGCGCCCACCACCCGGCGCCTGCGCCGCACCGCCCTGCGCAGCCGGTCCCCGCTCCGCCCCACCCGCAGCGGGGCGAAGGCCGGAACGGCGTGCACGGGTCCGCAGGCAGTGGCAGAACCGCTGCCGCAGCCGGTGCCAGCACCGGCGCCGGCGCCGGCACCGGCAGCGGAGGAGGCGGCAGCGGAGGAGGCGGAAGAAGAGGAAGAAGAGGACGAAGAGGAAGAAGCGCAGGAGGAGGAACGAGCGTAAGGAGAAGCGGACATGACCGTCACACCCTTCGTCAGGTGAGCCCGGGCGATCTGCCCGGACCCCCTCACGATCCGCCCGTCCGCCGGATCCCGCTCCGGCCTGTGGACGGTCCCCAGGTTGTGGACAACCCCGTCACCCACACGAGCGAGCGAGCCGCCGCGAGCCCGCCCGCCGCCCCGATCCCGCCCGCCGCCGCGAGCCCGCCCCGCTACGGCAGTTCGATGCCCAGGTCCCAGCCGTCGTGCGCGTGCGTGCACAGGCAGTCGCGCGACTCCGTCGCCGGGAGGGCGGCCACCGCGTCGAAGAGGACCTCGCGCAGCCGGCCGACGTTCTCGCCGAAGACCCGCAGGACCTCGGTGTGGGACACCCCTTCGCCCGTCTCCGCGCCCGCGTCCAGGTCGGTGACCAGGGCCATCGAGGCGTAGCAGAGACCCAGCTCACGGGCGAGGACGGCCTCGGGGTGGCCCGTCATGCCGACCACCGACCAGCCCGCCGCCGCGTGCCAGCGGGATTCGGCGCGGGTCGAGAAGCGCGGGCCCTCGATGACGACCATGGTGCCGCCGTCCACCGGCTCCCAGTCCCGTCCCCGCGCCGCGGCCAGGGCGGCCGCGCGGCCCACGGGGCAGTAGGGGTCGGCGAAGGTGGTGTGCACGACGTTCGGGACGGATCCCCCGGGCAGCGGCTCGCCGTCGAAGAAGGTCTGGGCGCGGGACTTCGTACGGTCGACCAGCTGGTCGGGGACGAGCAGGGTGCCCGGGCCGTACTCCGGGCGCAGGCCGCCCACCGCGCAGGGGCCGAGCACCTGGCGGACGCCCACCGAGCGCAGGGCCCAGAGGTTGGCGCGGTAGTTGATCTTGTGCGGCGGGACCTTGTGGCCACGGCCGTGGCGGGGCAGGAACGCGACCTGGCGGCCGGCCAGCTCGCCGAGGAAGAGGGAGTCGCTGGGCTTGCCGTACGGGGTGTCCACCTCGATCTCGGTCACGTCCTCCAGGAAGGAGTAGAAGCCCGAGCCGCCGATGACACCGATCTCTGCGTTCGCCATGGCCCCACCCTAAAGGCAGCCCGCCGAACCCTCGCGGGGGGTTGTGGATCACCCGTGCGGGGGGCCCGGGAAACGGACGCACGAAGGGCCCCGCCGCCGGTGGTGACCGGTGGTGGGGCCCTTCGCGAAGCATGGTGCTCCGTGGCGCGTGGTGCTGCGCGGTACGTGGCGCCGCGCAGCACTGAGCGCGGTGCCGCGCGGAACGTCAGGCGGCGGAGGTGGTGCCGCTGCTGCTGGAGGAACCGCTCGACGACGAGGTCGAGGACGACGACGTCGAGGAGGAGGACGAGGCCGAAGCCGCCGGAGCGGACGCGGTCGTCGAGGACGCGGGCTTGGAGGCCGGCGTGCTGCTCGACGAGGAGCCGCGACTGTCGTTCCGGTAGAAACCGGATCCCTTGAAGACGATGCCGACCGCGGAGAACACCTTCTTCAGGCGTCCGTCACAGCTCGGGCACACGGTCAGTGCGTCATCGGTGAACTTCTGCACGGCCTCAAGGCCCTCACCGCACTCGGTGCACTGGTACTGGTAGGTCGGCACGAATTTCCTCCTGGCACTCTCACTCAATGAGTGCTAACGACGTTCCATGGTGACGTATTCCGGCGGATCAGTCCACCGTCACCGGTACGCGGTGACCCACGACACGCTCATTCACCCGCACGGTAGCCCCCGGCTTCGACGTGCCGGAGGGCTTCTGCGACGGCTTTTGTGACGGCTTCTGGGACGAGCTGATGACCCGGCTCGGAGCCTTCGGCGCCAGCTTGGAGCGCAGTGCCAGCAGGGTCAGCAGCGCCAGCGCGGTGGCCGCCGCCGGGACCAGGAAGCCGTACGAGGACCCGTAGGCGTCGGTCAGCCGGCCCGCGACGGTGACCGCGGCGGCCTGCCCGAAGGCGACCGCACCGGTCAGTGCCGTGAAGGCCTCGGTCCGCGAGGCGGCCGGGACCAGCTGCTCGATCATCGTGTAGCCGGTGATCAGGGCCGGGGCGATGCACAGGCCGACGACGAGGCCGAGCGCGCCGAGGAGGAAGACCGAGTTCACGGTCCACAGCACCGACGCGGCGGCGGTGAGGCCGACGTAGCCGAGGATCAGGCGCCGGCGCGGGCCGATCTTCCAGGCGATCGTGCCGCAGGCGATGCCCGCGATCATGTTGCCGCCCGCGAAGATGCCGTAGAGCAGGCCGTTCGCGCCCGGGTTGCCGATCTCCTCGGAGAAGGCGGCGAGCGAGATCAGCATGCCGCCGAAGACGGCGCCGATGCCGACGAAGGCGACGATCAGGACGCGGAGCCCCGGGAAGGACAGCGCCGAGGCGTGCTTCTCGCCGCCCGCGAGGCGGGGCACCGGCTTGGGCTGGGTGCCGCGCTGCGCGGCGAAGAGCAGGCCGCCGATGAGGGTCAGGCCCGCCTCGGTGAGCAGACCGGCCGAGGGGTGGACGGTGGTGCACAGGAAGGTCGCGAGCACCGGGCCGACGACGAAGGTCAGCTCGTCGGTGACGGACTCCCAGGCGGCGGCCGTCGACAGCAGCGGCGAGCCTTCGAGCTTGGCGGCCCAGCGGGCCCGGACCATCGGGCCGACCTGCGGGACCGAGGCGCCGGCCGGGACGGCCGCGAGCGCGAGGGCCCACAGCGGGGCGTCCAGCAGGGCCAGCGAGGTCAGGCCGACGACGGACGCGGCGTGCACGAAGACGGTGGGGATGAGGACGGCGCTCTGGCCGCGCCGGTCGGCGAGCTTGCCGATCTGCGGGGCGAACAGCGCCATCGCGATGCCGGTGACGGTGGCGACGACGCCCGCGTCACCGAATGAGCCGGTGGTGTGCTGGACGAGCAGGACGATGCCGATGGTGAGCATCGCGAAGGGCTGTCGTGCGGCGAAGCCGGGGATCAGGAAGCTGAGGGCACCGGGCGTGCGCAGGAGCTGGCCGTAGCCGGGGCGGGACTTCTCGGTCGTGACCGCGGATGTCACGGCCTTGCCTTTCCGCTGCCTGGTAGAACTCCCCGACTGCGGACGGTGCGGCGCCTTGTGAGCGAGTCGCACCCGTACATGTGGGAGCCCCGAGAGCTGTCCTCTTGCGCCGAACCGAGTGATACCTGGGCGCCCCACTGCGGGAGGGTGCCACGGCCGCCGAGCGGTCGCGCCAGCTCTGCGTCAGACAGAGTTGGTTCGATATGGTGTGCCTTCATGGTACAGGCACACTGCCCACCGTGCCCTGTGATTGTGGCGACATCGCATCTCTTCACCTGCGATTAACGGGAACTTCGCCTTCCGGTCCCCCCGAAAACAGGGCAGAACCAGCCACTCGGCATCGAACCTGTCTTATTTCGGGCCCTACTGCGGGCCCTACTGCGGGCCCTGCGGGTCCTACTTCGGACCCCGCTGCGTGACCGCGGTCGACCCGCCCGTCCCGAGCCAGCCCGCCAGCTTGCCGCCGCGGGCCACCGCCCGCAGTCGGGCCTCCGTGGCGTCGCGCACCGGATCCGTCGCGACCACCAGCAGCTCGTCCCCGCGCCGCAGCACGGTGGCGGGCAGCGGTACGAAGCTCTTCTCGTCCCGCACCACCAGCGTGACGGCGGCCCCGGCGGGCAGTCGCAGCTCGCTGACCTCGACCCCGTTCATCCGCGAGCCCTCGGGTATGCCGAAGGACAGCAGGTGCCCGCGCAGCCGCTCCAGCGGCGCCGATTCGATCCCGAGGTCGGCAGCCCCGGGCCCCTGGTCGCCGAGCTTGAGCTTGCGGGCCAGCCATGGGAGCGTCGGGCCCTGCACCAGGGTGTAGACGACGACGAGCACGAAGACGATGTTGAAGACCCGGTCGCTGCCCTCGATCCCGGACACCATCGGGATGGTGGCCAAGATGATGGGGACGGCGCCGCGCAGCCCCGCCCAGGACATCAGGGCCTGCTCCTGCCACGGCAGCCGGAAGGGCAGCAGGCTGAGGAAGACCTCCAGCGGGCGCGCCACCATCGTCAGCACCAGGCCGATGATCACGGCCGGCCAGAAGTCGTGGACCAGGTCGTGCGGGGTGACGAGCAGGCCCAGCAGCACGAACATGCCGATCTGGGCGATCCAGCCGAGCCCGTCCGCGAACCCCCGGGTCGCGGGCCAGTGCGGGAGCTTCGCGTTCCCCAGCACCATCGCCGCCAGGTAGACCGCCAGGAAGCCGGAGCCGTGGGCCATCGCTCCGGCCGCGTACGCCGTCACGGCGATCGCCATCACGGCGATCGGGTAGAGGCCGGAGGCGGGGAGCGCCACGTGCCGCAGGCCGTAGGCCCCGAGGAAGCCCACGGTCAGGCCGATCGCGACGCCGATGGCCAGTTCGAGGGCGATCTTCCCGAGCAGTACGTACCAGTCGTCCACCGGGCCGACCGTGGCGAAGGCCACGACGAGGATCACCACGGGAGCGTCGTTGAAGCCGGACTCGGCTTCCAGTACGCCGGTGATCCGCGCGGGCAAGGGCACCTTGCGCAGGACGGAGAAGACGGCGGCGGCGTCCGTCGAGGAGACGACGGCCCCGATCAGCAGCGCCTGGCGCCACTCCAGCCCCACCAGGTAGTGCGCTCCGGCGGCCGTGACGCCCACGCTGACCGCGACGCCGACCAGCGAGAGCACGATCGCGGCGGGCAGGGCCGGTTTGATCTCTTTCCACTTCGTGCCCAGACCACCCTCGGCGAGGATCACCACGAGGGCCGCGTAGCCGATGACCTGCGTCAGCTCCGCATTGTCGAAGACGACGTTGCCGATGCCGTCCTGGCCTATCGCGATGCCTATGCCGAGGTAGATGAGCAGACTGGGGAGCCCGCTGCGCGAGGAGATGCGCACCGCCGCGACGGCTATGAGCAGCACGAGCGAGCAGACCAGCAGAAGCTCATTGAGCTGGTGGACAGTCAGCGGGCGATCCTTCCCTCGGAGCGCCTGCCGGATCGTTGCTCCGGCGGCAAGTACTTCGTTACCTTACCTAATATTTGACGATTTCTTGACGCTCTCCTCACATTGTGAAACGGCCATCGCCCCTGCTGCCAGCCGCCGGGACCCCTCGCGGATCACTCCCGGGCGCCCTGCGCCTATGGTTGCTCCAGCACTCCAGGACCACCCTGCCCCGCGAAGGACAGCGATGCCCGCCAAAGAATCCGCCCCTTCCGTCAAGAAGAAGGGACGACGCGCCCGTCTGATCGTGCTCACGCTGGTGCTGGCGCTCGTCGCGGGCCTTGGCTACGGGGCGTACTGGAGCGCGGACACGCTGCGCGCTTCCTACCCGCAGACGACCGGCACCCTCAAGCTCGCCGGACTCACCGCGCCCGTAGAGGTGAAGCGTGATGCCAAGGGCATCCCTCAGCTCTACGCCGACACCGACCAGGACCTCTTCCGTGCGCAGGGCTTCGTGCACGCGCAGGACCGGTTCTGGGAGATGGACGTACGCCGTCACATGACCTCCGGCCGTCTCTCCGAGATGTTCGGGGCCGGCCAGGTCGAGACCGACGCCTTCCTGCGCACGCTGGGCTGGCGGCAGGTCGCGCAGACCGAGTACGACACCAAGCTCTCACCCGAGACGAAGAAGTACCTCCAGGCCTACGCCGACGGGGTCAACGAGTACCTCAAGGGCAAGTCCGGCAAGGACCTCTCCGTCGAGCACGCCGCCCTCAAGCTCAGCGACGACTACAAGCCCGAGCAGTGGACCCCGGTCGACTCCGTGGCCTGGCTCAAGGCGATGGCCTGGGACCTGCGCGGCAACATGCAGGAAGAGATCGACCGCTCGCTGATGACCGGCAAGCTCACGCAGGCCCAGATCGACGAGCTGTATCCGCCGTACCCCTTCGACCGGAACAAGTCGATCGTCGACGGCGGCAAGGTCGAGGGCGGCAAGTTCGTCAGCCAGGGCGCCTCGGGCACGGGCACCACCTCGGGCACGGGCACCACCTCGGGCACGGGCACCACCTCGGGCACGGGCTCCACCTCGGGCACGGGCACGGGCACCGGAACGGGCACCGGTACCGGCTCCTCCTCCAGCCCCGCCACCAACGGATCGAACGCCTCCGCCAACACCAGCGCCGTGGACAACACCACCGTCCAGGGCGCCAGCGCGGGCCTGCGCACCCAGCTCACCGCGCTGGCCTCGACCCTGGACCAGATCCCCGCCCTGCTCGGTCCCAACGGCAGCGGCATCGGATCGAACTCCTGGGTCATCGGGGGCAAGTACACGACCACCGGCAAGCCGCTGCTCGCGAACGACCCGCACCTGGCCCCGCAGCTCCCCTCGGTCTGGTACCAGATGGGCCTGCACTGCCGGACGGCCTCGGCGTCCTGCCAGTACGACGTGGCCGGGTTCTCCTTCTCCGGCATGCCCGGCGTGGTCATCGGCCACAACGCCGACATCGCCTGGGGCATGACGAACCTCGGCGCCGACGTGACCGACCTCTACCTGGAGCAGGTCAAGCCCGAGGGCTACGTCTACGACGGCAAGGTGCTCCCCTTCACCACCCGCGAAGAGGTCATCAAGATCGCGGGCGGCACCTCGAAGAAGATCACCGTGCGGACTACGAACAACGGCCCGCTGGTCTCCGACCGCAGCGACGAACTGGGCACCGTCGGCGCCCGCGCCCCGGTCGGCGGCGCGGCCCCCGACCGCGGCAACGGCTACGCCGTCGCCCTGCGCTGGACCGCCCTGGACGCGGGCAAGTCGATGGACGCCGTCTTCAAGATGAACCGGGCGAAGGACTGGCCGAGCTTCCGGGCCGCCGCCGCCGACTTCGAGGTCCCGTCGCAGAACCTGATCTACGCCGACAACAAGGGCGCGACGGGCAACATCGGCTACCAGGCCCCGGGCAAGATCCCGCTGCGCACCACGGGCGACGGCCGGATGCCGGCGCCGGGCTGGGACTCGAAGTACGCCTGGAAGGGGTTCATCCCCCAGAACGAGCTGCCCTCCGAGTTCAACCCGCAGCGCGGCTACGTCGTCACCGCCAACCAGGCGGTCATCGAGAGCGGCACCGGAGCGGGCAAGTACCCGTACACGCTGACCACCGACTGGGGCTACGGCGCCCGCAGCCAGCGGATCAACGACCTCATCGAGGCGAAGATCAAGGACAGCGGCAAGATCTCCACCGACGACATGCGCACCATGCAGATGGACAACAGCAGCGAGATCGCCACGCTGCTCGCGCCCATGCTGACCAAGATCCGCGTCTCGGACCCGGACGTGCGTTCCGCCCAGAAGCTGCTGGAGGGCTGGAACTACACGCAGGAGCCCGACTCGGCGGCGGCCGCCTACTTCAACGCGGTCTGGCGCAACATCCTCAAGCTGTCCTTCGGCGACAAGATGCCGAAGGAGCTGCGGGTCAAGGGCAGCTGCATGAACGTCAAGGGCAACGGCACCGGCCCGGCGGACGACCTCGCCACGGTGGTCCGCGAGTGCGGCGAGCGCGACTCGGACTCGGCGCAGCCCGACGGCGGCGACCGTTGGTTCGAGGTGGTCCGCAAGCTGGTCAAGGACGAGAAGTCCGCCTGGTGGCAGTCGCCCGCCCTGTACTCGGACAAGGCGACCACCACCCGCGACGAGCTCTTCGCGCGGGCCATGAAGGACGCCCGCTGGGAGCTGACGGCCAAGCTCGGCAAGGACCAGTCCAGCTGGAGCTGGGGCCGGCTGCACCAGCTGACGCTGAAGAACCAGACGATCGGCACCGAAGGCCCCGGCTTCATGAAGTGGCTGCTCAACCGCGGCCCCTGGAACCTGGGCGGCGGCGAGGCCACGGTCAACGCCACCGGCTGGAACGCCTCCAGCGGCTACGACGTCACCTGGGTCCCCTCGATGCGCATGGTCGTGAACCTCAACGACCTCGACAAGTCGAAGTGGATCAACCTCACCGGCGCCTCGGGCCACGCGTACGCCGACCACTACACCGACCAGACGGACATGTGGGCCAAGGGCGAGCTGCTGGACTGGGCGTTCGGCAAGGAGGCGGTCGCCAAGGCGACGGTCGAGACGCTCACGCTCAAGCCGTGAATCCCTTCGGCAGGCTCTAGGGGCGCAAGCGGCGCACCCCCGACGGGGTGACCACGGCGTGCACGGGGTGGTCGTGCGGTTCCTCCGGGACCCGCGCGACCACCTCTTCGTCGTAGAGGAGCACCACCAGCGCCGGATGGGCGTCCGCGCGCTCCAGCCGGGCGAGCACCCGGTCGTACGAGCCCCCGCCGCGCCCCAGCCGCATCCCGCGCCCGTCCACCGCGAGCCCGGGCAGCAACACCGCGTCCGCGTCGGTGACCGCGTCGGGGCCCAGCCGCGGGCCGGCCGGTTCCAGTAGGGTCATCTTCCCGGCGTGGGCGGCCGCGGCCAGGCTCGCGGGACCTTCGTACGCGGCCCAGTCGAGGTCGTTGTCCGGGAGCAGGACGGGCAGCAGGACGCGGACTCCCCGCCCGCGCAGCGCGTCGAGCAGGTCCCGGGTGCCGGGTTCGGAGCCGATGGAGACGTACGCGGCCACGGAGCCGGCGTCGGCCAGCTCGGGCAGGTCGAGCGCGCGCTCGGCCAGTGCGCGGGCCGACCTGCGCAGGGTCTCGTCGGGCAGGGCGCGGCGGGCGGCCAGAAGTGAGCGCCGCAACTCCGCTTTATTGGAACGGTTCTGTACCACAGCTGGTTCTCAGACCCTTCTATTTCAGGACAAGTGCGGATCAATTCACCCGGGTGTTCGCAAGGCATTCAGAGCCACCGACTATCGTTCTGCCCATGACTCAGTTGCACCCCGTGATCAAGAAGGCCGTCATCCCGGCCGCGGGCCTCGGTACTCGCTTCCTCCCGGCGACGAAGGCCACCCCGAAGGAAATGCTCCCGGTCGTGGACAAGCCGGCCATCCAGTACGTGGTCGAAGAGGCGGTCGCAGCCGGTCTCGACGACGTCCTCATGATCACTGGGCGTAACAAGCGGCCCCTGGAGGACCACTTCGACCGCAACTACGAGCTGGAGTCGGCCCTGATCGCCAAGGGCGACGACGACCGGCTGAAGAAGGTCCAGGAGTCCAGTGACCTGGCCACCATGCACTACGTCCGGCAGGGCGACCCGCGCGGACTCGGTCACGCCGTGCTGTGCGCCGCCCCGCACGTGGGCGACGAGCCCTTCGCCGTCCTCCTCGGCGACGACCTGATCGACCCGCGCGACCCGCTCCTCCAGCAGATGGTCGAACTCCAGCAGCGCACCGGCGGCACCGTCATCGCGCTGATGGAGGTGGACCCCCGGTCCATCCACCTCTACGGCTGCGCCGCCGTGGAGAAGACCGGTGACGACGACATCGTCAAGATCACCGGCCTCGTCGAGAAGCCGGACGCGGACGAAGCGCCCAGCAACTACGCGATCATCGGCCGGTACGTCCTCAGCCCCGCGATCTTCGACATACTGCGGGAGACCGAGCCGGGCCGCGGCGGGGAGATCCAGCTCACCGACGCCCTGCAGAAGCTGGCCGCCGACGAATCCATCGGCGGCCCGGTGCACGGCGTGGTCTTCCGGGGCCGTCGCTACGACACCGGGGACCGCGGGGACTACCTGCGGGCCATCGTCCGCCTCGCGTGCGAGCGCGAGGACCTGGGCCCGGAGTTCCGCACCTGGCTTCACAGTTACGTCACGGAGGAGATGTAGCACCTTGACCAGTTCAGCACCGCATCCTCGACCGGCGGGCGACCAGCAGCGTCTGTGGTCGGTCGACGAGCACCTCGAGGACGTCCTCGCCGCCATCCGGCCGCTGGAGCCGATCGAGCTCCAGCTGCTGGACGCCCAGGGCTGTGTCCTGGTCGAGGACGTCACCGTGCCCGTCGCCCTCCCGCCCTTCGACAACAGCTCCATGGACGGGTACGCCGTCCGTGTGGCCGACGTCCAGGGTGCGGGCGAGGAGTTCCCCGCGGTGCTGACGGTCATCGGGGACGTCGCGGCGGGCAGCGGGGGGCTGCCCGGTGGCGGCGCGGTCGGGCCCGGCGAGGCCGCCCGCATCATGACCGGCGCCCCGCTGCCCCAGGGCGCGGAGGCCGTCGTACCGGTCGAGTGGACCGACGGCGGTACGGGTGGCGGCGCGGCCGCGGGGATGACCCCGGCCAGCGAGGCCCCCGAGGGCGCGCGCGGCGAGGTCCGGGTGTACCGGGCCGCCGAGGCCCGCGCCCACGTCCGCGCGCGCGGCAGCGACGTACAGGCGGGCGACCTCGCACTGCGTGCCGGGACCGTGCTCGGCCCGCCGCAGATCGCCCTGCTGGCCGCCATCGGACGCGGCACCGTCCGGGTGCGCCCGCGCGCCCGGGTCGTCGTCATGTCCACCGGCAGCGAGCTGGTCCAGCCCAGCGAACCGCTGACCGAGGGCCGGATCTACGACTCCAACAGCTTCGCGCTGGCCGCCGCGGCCCGTGACGCCGGAGCCATCGCCTACCGGGTCGGCGCGGTCGCCGACGACGCCGACACCCTGCGCTCGACCATCGAGGACCAGCTCATCCGGGCGGACCTGATCGTCACGACGGGCGGCGTCAGCGTCGGCGCGTACGACGTGGTGAAGGAAGCCCTGACGCCGGTGGCGAGCGCCGCGTCGGGCGCCACCGACGAGGAGGACGTCGACACCACCCGGGTCGACTTCCGCAAGCTGGCCATGCAGCCCGGCAAGCCGCAGGGCTTCGGCACGGTCGGCCCCGACGCGACCCCGCTGCTCGCGCTGCCCGGCAACCCGGTGTCCTCGTACGTCTCCTTCGAACTCTTCGTCCGGCCGGCCATCCGGGCCCTGATGGGCCTGCCCGCGGCGGACCTGCACCGCCCGGTGGTCCGCGCGGTGCTCGAAGCCGACAAGGCGCTGCGCTCACCGGCCGGGCGCCGCCAGTTCCTGCGCGGCAAGCACGACCCGGAGCGGGGGACGGTGAGCCCGGTCGGCGGATCGGGATCGCACCTGATCGCGGCGCTCGCGCACGCGGACTCGCTGATGGTGGTGCCGGAGGACGTCACCTCGGTGGAGCCCGGCAGCGAGCTGGAAGTGGTCCTGCTCGGCTGAACCCCGCCCGGTGCGGGTAGCGTGTTGCACCACACAGGCCCTTGCGGGGCCCGGACGGGAGCAGCACGCACTTATGAGCACGCAGAGCAGGCTGACGCACATCGACGAGGCCGGCGCGGCCCGGATGGTCGACGTGTCGGAGAAGGACGTCACGACGCGGACGGCCCGTGCCAGCGGCCGGGTGCTCGTCTCGCCCCGGGTGATCGAACTGCTGCGGGGCGAGGGCGTACCCAAGGGCGACGCCCTCGCCACCGCGCGGATCGCCGGGATCATGGGTGCCAAGCGCACACCGGACCTGATCCCGCTGTGCCACCCCCTCGCCGTCTCGGGCGTCAAGGTCGACCTGTCGGTGACGGACGACGCCGTGGAGATCCTGGCCACCGTCAGGACGACCGACCGCACGGGCGTCGAGATGGAGGCGCTGACCGCCGTCGCGGTCGCCGGACTCACCGTGATCGACATGGTCAAGGCCGTCGACAAGGGCGCGGTCATCACCGACGTCCGGGTGGAGGAGAAGACCGGCGGCAAGTCCGGCGACTGGAACCGCGCGTGAACCCCCCGCGCGGCGGCGAGGTCCACGGCCACCGTCACGGCGACGACCACGGCGACGACCAGGGTCATGGCGACGACCAGGGTCACGGCGACGGGCCCGTCGGATCCGCCGCGTCGCAGAGCACGTCCGCGCCGCTGCGCGCACTGGTCGTCACCGCCTCCAACCGTGCCTCGCGGGGCGTGTACGCCGACAAGGGCGGCCCGCTGCTCGCGGACGCCCTCGCCCGGCTCGGCTTCGTGGTGGACGGCCCGCGCGTGGTGCCCGACGGCGACCCCGTCGAACAGGCGCTGCGCGAGGGCGTGGCCGCCGGGTACGACGTCATCCTCACCACCGGCGGGACCGGGATCTCGCCCACCGACCGGACCCCGGACGCCACCGCGCGGGTGCTGGACCACGAGATCCCCGGCATCCCGCAGGCGATCCGCGCCGAGGGCCTGGCGAAGGTGCCGACCGCGGCCCTGTCCCGGGGCCTGGCGGGCGTCGCCGGGCACACGCTGATCGTCAACCTGCCGGGTTCGACCGGCGGCGTACGGGACGGCCTGAGCGTCCTGGACCGCATCCTGCTCCACGCCGTCGACCAGATCCGGGGCGGCGACCATCCCAGACCCGGGAGCCCGAGCTGAACGGACCCACCTGGCCGGTGGTGCTGGCGGACGGCGATGTCACGCTCCGGCCGATAAAAGTCCGTGACCAGCGTGCCTGGCGCGAGGTGAACCGGCGCAACCGCGACTGGCTGCGGCCGTGGGAGGCGACCATTCCGCCGGCCGCGCCCTGGGGCCCGGCCGTGCAGCGGCCGACGTACCGCCAGATGGTCCGCCACCTGCGGGCCGAGGCGAACGCGGGCCGGATGCTGCCCTTCGTCATCGAGTACCAGGGCCGCCTGGTAGGGCAGCTGACGGTCGCCGGCATCACCTGGGGCTCCATGTGCGCGGGCCACGTCGGCTACTGGGTGGACCGTGACGTGGCCGGGCGGGGCGTGATGCCGACGGCGGTGGCGCTGGCGGTGGACCACTGCTTCCGCCAGGTCGGGCTGCACCGCATCGAGGTGTGCATCCGGCCCGAGAACGGGCCGAGCCGGCGGGTCGTGGAGAAGCTGGGCTTCCGCGAGGAGGGCATGCGTCCGCGCTACCTGCACATCGACGGTGCCTGGCGGGACCACCTGGTCTTCGCGCTGACGGCGGAGGAGATGCGGGACGGATTGCTGAACCGCTGGCACCGCGAACGCCACGGGCACGCTCCGCCGCAGAAATAGCGCCGGCGCCGGGCGGTCAATGGTCGCCATTGGCAACCAGGACCCGATTGTTCGAATAAAGGTTCGAATATCCGGCGGAGTATCCATAACCTGATCCGAAGAATCACAAAAAAAGTCCGTGATATCAGCCGGATCGTGCGACACACCGGTCCAATTGGCGGATGCCTCCGGCCGTACCCCTCTACGGTGTGGGGTGTGAGCAGCAGCGGCCTCATCTACGCAGTCATCGTGGGGGCCTGGGCCGCCTACTTGGTGCCCATGTGGCTCCGGAGGCAGGACGAGCTGAACGAAGCCCGTCCGACGGAACGCTTCTCCACCGCCATCCGGCTGCTTTCCGGCCGGGCGGGAATGGAGCGCCGTTACGCCAAGGGGCTGCGTGAGCGCGGTGACGAGGAGGCGGAAGCCCAGCACCACGCGGACCCGGACGCCGCGACGGAGAAAGTGAATTCCGTCGACGCCGACGCCCGGGTCAATGCCGTGCCCAGAACCAGGGCGGAACCGCGGGGCGCGAGTGCCGAACGGGCGGACCGCGCCGAGCGCGCCCGGCGCGAACAGCGCCTCCAGGTCCTCGCCCGGCGCCGGCGCACCACCGCGATGCTCTTCCTCGTCTTCACCTTCGGCGCGGTCGTCGCCGCCGTCGGCGGGCTGCGCTACCTCTGGGCCCCGGCGGTCCCCGCGATCCTGCTGAGCGCGTACATCGTGCACCTGCGGGTGCAGGAGCGGCGGCGGTTCGTCTTCACCATGGACCGGCGCCGCGCCGAGAGCGCCGCCCGGCGGCTGCGCGAGAACCGCCCCCGGCGCCGCGAACCCGAGGCCGCCGCGGGCTCCGAACCGGACCCCGCGCCACCGGTCTCCCCGCAGGAGGCCGGCCGGCGCGCCCTGGTCGAGCAGACCGACCACGCGGAGTGGGTGGACCAGCAGCGCGAGCGTGAGCGGGGCCCGGCGCGCGGCGACAGTTGGGAGCCGGTCCCGGTCCCGCTGCCGACGTACGTGACGGCTCCCGTGGCCCCCCGGGCCACCGGACCGGCGTCCTCGGACGCCTGGAGCTCCTCCCGCTCCAGCGCGGCGGAGCCGACGGAACCCCGCCTGCGCGCCCAGCAGCCGCACCAGCAGGCGGCGCCGCACGCGGCCGTCCCGGACCCGCGCGCGGACCAGCGGGCGACCCCGCCGACCCCGCGCCGCAGCCGCGACCGCGGCCGCACTCCGCTCTTCGACCAGTACGAGGGCGACGACCGCCCGCGCGCCGCGAACGAGTGACGTGACCTGCGGGACAACGGATTTCCGTGCACCCCGGATGGGGTGCTAATGTTTCACACGTCGCAAGGGCCTGTGGCGCAGTCTGGTAGCGCACCTCGTTCGCATCGAGGGGGTCTGGGGTTCAAATCCCCACAGGTCCACAAACGACAGTTCACGGGTTGCTCCCGAGAACGTCATGAGATCCCGTCCGGTCGAAAGACCGGGCGGGATCTCTGCGTTTGGGGGGCGGGGCCGTGGTGCCCCCCGTTGGACGCGCGGCGCTCCGCCGTGGTGAGCAGGATCCCCAGCAGTACCGCCAGATCAGCCGATCCTTCGGCGTCGTCGGCCCAGCGGGTGACGTGCAGCGGGTGCACTTGATCGAGGGCGACGTCCTCGCGGGCGAGGACGAAGGCCAGCGCCAGCATGGCCGCGCGGGCGTTGCCGTCCTCGAACGGATGGAAGAAGAGGACGTCGAGATAGGTGCGGGCGGCGCGCGCGGGGAGGGACAGGCCCGCTTGCGTGCTCTCGGACAGGCAGTGTGCGAACCGCACTTGCGTATCGGGTGCCAAACCGTAGCGCTCCCGGCCGCCCTTCGCGAAGGCCGGCGTCGTGCGGAACCCCGGGGTGGTTCGGCGAAGGACCGTCCGCTGCCAGTTCGCCATGAGGGCGAAGCTCAGCGACTCTCCCCGTGCCGCGTCGGCGCGAGCCAGGTCGAGGGCGGTCAGGACCCGCTCGGTCCCTTCGGGGTCGCGGCTGCCGCGCGTGGTGGTGAAGAAGTCCCGGAAGCCGTCGCGCGCCGGTGCTCCCGCGTCGGGGCGCGTGCTGCTCCAGGACGGCCAGGAGATCCGCGTGCGAACGCGCAGCCAGTCGGCGAGGGCGTCCTGTTGGTGGCCGGCGCCGGACGTCACCGCTTTTCGTCCGTGGTCCGGGCGAACCGCGAACTCACCGCATCGACCACGACGACGTCCGGTGAGCTCCAGCTACCGAACCGGCCGCTGATCGAGGCGTCCACGATGTCACGGGCGCGCTCCTCGTCGATGCCGCTGTAGGCGAGGAACCATCCGAGGACCTGCTTGCAGTGGCCGTACCAGGCGCTCTCGGCCCGCGTCCGATCGGCCACCACGGTCACCAGCCGCGTGCACGCCCGTTCCCAGTACCAGGGATCGACATCGCAGGACGCGTCGGAGCGCGACGGCGGCGCCAAGGCGGAGAAGCGCTCCGCCAGATCCTCGATCCAGTCACGCCATTCGAGCAGCGCCGCGACGGCCAACGGGGCAGTCGCGTCCGGCGTCGTCACGGTGTGGCCGGCACAACACCACGCGTCGACGACCCCGCCATCGACGTCGCCCTCACCCACCGACCAATTCCAGCCGCAGGCCCAGCGGCCGTACCGGCTCGCCATGAGCTCGGTGACGGGGTCCATCGCGCGGAACCGGCGCTCTTCGACGACCTCGGGGCTGGGCACCAAGGGCGCGACGAGACGGGCCAGTTCCTCCGCCGCATCGTCGTCCAGTGCGAACGGATGCCGCAAGGGATCCACTTCTGCCCAGGTCAGGGTGCATGGCCACAGTTCGTTCACCACGTCACTCTGCCCTTCACCCGTATGAACTCCAACCGGTTTGCCGTGGGCGGCGACAACGGTCCCGCCGATGCGCGTCGCTGCAACGCACAACACCGAGTTCCGTGACGAGTCCGTCGAGCACCCCGGCGAGATCGTTGGTGAAGGCGACGAGATCAGTCAGTTCGGTTTGCGGCACACGTAGGTGCCCGCGTAGCCGGTGCTCGGGGCGACGTGGGCCTTGACGGACAGGACCAGCGGGTCCGAGCCGGACGGACAGAGGATCGGGAGGTTGATGTCCGACGTGGACAGCGGGCCGGTGAGGACCTCGTACTGGCTCGCGGCGGACCAGCAGGGGACCTTCACCCAGGGGTGGCCGGAGCGTGTCGCCGGCGCTCCTTCTTCCGTCTTTCGGCGGGTGTCGGCGAAGAGGCAGTCGCCGCGCTGCGGGGACGCGACCGGATCGTTCAGGTAGTGGCTGACCCAGCCGGAGAAGTCGGCGCTGGTCGTGTACTGCAGGACGGCGAGGGCCAGCGCCAAGAGGACGATGTAGACGGCCTTGTCGGTGGGCCTTGCCCGTGACGTCGATGGGCGCGGCGCGGGTGGGTCGTGGAGTTCGGCCTTCGCCTTCGGGGTGCCGGCGGTGGGCGGGCGGGGCTTCGGGCGGGCGGGGGCGTCAGGGATGCCGTCACTGGTCAGGTGCAGGGCGCCGGCCTCGCTGCGGACGGTGATGTGGACGGGGTGGCCGGCGCGCGGGCGGACCACGCAGGAGGTGGCGGCCAGGCCGGTGGCCCGCACCCGCAGGGTCCGGGCGGAGAAGGGTTCGATGGTGTGGCTGGCCGTCTGTGCGCCGGCTATCTCGCCGAGGCCGGTCACGCCGAGGTCGGCCTGGACGGGGACGGGGCAGGCGTTGGTGATGTCGAGCGTCACCCGGTCGCTCCGGGGCCCGAAGTCCTCCGTGGGCGGCGGCTCCGGTCGCTCGCGCGTCCCGTCGTCTTCGAGCAGGGCCAGGGCCGCGGCGATGGTCGGGCGGGCCTCCGGGGTCTTTGCCAGGAGGGCGGCGATCAGCGGGGTCAGGGGGCCCGCGTGGTGCATCGGCGGGTACGGGTCGTAGCGGACCGCGTGGGCCGAGGCCAGTGGGGAGTCGCGTAGGAACGGGGAGACGCCCTCCACCGCCTCGTACAGCGTCACTCCCAGCGAGAACAGGTCGCTGCTCGCCCGGCCCGGCTGGCCCGCGGCGCGCTCCGGGGCGAGGTAAGGGGCGGAGCCGATGACCGCTCCGGTCGAGGTGAGCCCGGTGCCCGTCTCGGGAGCGGCGATGCCGAAGTCGGCGAGGAGGACCTGGCCGCCCGTGGTGATCATGACGTTCGCCGGTTTGACATCGCGGTGCACGATGTCCTGTTCGTGCGCGGCGGCGAGCGCGCGCAGGAGCGAGACGGCCAACGACTTGGCCTCGGGGACGGCCAACCGGGCTCCCTGTAAGCGCTGCTGGAGGGTGCCGCCGGAGACGAGCTGCATCACGATCCACGGGACGCCGTGCTCGACGACGACGTCGTGCACCGTGACGATGTTCGGATGGTCGCGCAGCCGGGCGGCGTTGAAGGCCTCCAGCTCGGCGCGCCGCAGGGCCGTGGCCCGTTGCTCGGGGGACATGGGACCGGTGAGCCAGAGTTCCTTGACCGCCACCTCCACCTGGAGGCGGAGGTCCGACGACTTCCAGACGCGGCCCATGCCGCCCGAGGCGATCGGCGCGACCAGTTGGTAGCGACCGCCGACGACGTCCCCGGCCCGTGTCTCCCGTGTCACTTTGCCTGCCCCCGCTCGGCGTTCGTGTGCCGGGAGTATAGGCGGGGGCTAGGGGGTGCGGTACGTCACCGGGAGTTCGAGCAGGCCGCGGGCGCGGGTGGACGGGCGCCACCGGGGGTGCTGGGCGGCCAGGCGCAGCTCGGGGAAGCGGTCGAGGAGGGCGGCCAGGGCGATCTCGGTCTCGGCGCGCGCGAGGGGGGCGCCCAGGCAGTAGTGGATGCCGTGCCCCAGGGCCAGGTGGCCGGAGGTGTCCCGGTCGATGTCGAGCAGGTCGGGGCGGTCGAAGCGGGCGGGGTCGCGGTTGGCGGCGGCCAGGGACAGCAGGACCGTCTCGCCCGCGGGGACGGTGGTGCCTCCGATGGACACGTCGGTGGTCGGGAAGCGGCGGATCGCGACGAGCGCCGGCCCCTCGTGGCGCGCGAGTTCCTCCACGGCCGCCGGGAGCTTCGAGGGGTCCCGGCGCAGCCGTGCCAGCTGCTCGGGGTGGCTCAGGAGGGAGTGGACGGCATTGCCGATGAGCTGGACGGTGTTCTCGTAGCCCGCGATGAGGATGAGGAAGGCGAGCGAGACCAACTCGTCCTCGCTCAGCCGGTCCCCGTCGGTGTCCCGGACGGCGATCAGGTCGGACAGCAGGTCGTCGGCGGGGTGGCGGCGCTTGTGCGCGACGAGTTCGACGAAGAAGGACAGCATCGCCCCCACCGCCTCCTTGGCGGCTCCGGGGCGGGCGGGGTCCGGGGCGACGAGCGCGTCCGTCCAGGCGCGGAAGTCCGTGCGCTGCTCCTCGGGCACGCCGAGCAGTTCGCAGATGACGGTGATCGGCAGCGGCGCCGCGTAGGCCGGGATCAGATCCGCGGTGCCGTGCGGGCCGAGGGCGTCGAGGAGGCGGTCGGCGGTCCGGCGGACGGGGGCCCGTAGTTCCGCGACCCGGCGTGGGCCGAAGGCCCGGCCCACGAGCCCCCGCAGGCGGGCGTGGTCGGGCGGATCCATGTTCAGCAGGTTGGCGTCGAGGGCGGGCGGCAGCGAGAAGCCCTGGTAACCGCCTCCCGTGGAGCTCTTCTTGTCGAGGGAGAGCCGCGGATCCGCGAGCGCCGCGCGCACGTCGTCGTAGCGCGTGACCAGCCAGACGGGTCTGCCACCGGGCCCGGGACCGGGAACGCGGTGCACCGGGGCCGCTTCGCGCAGGTGCCGGTTGGTGGCGTGCGGATCGTCGACGGACTCGCCCTGAAGGTTCATGCGACCCACCCTAGGCGGGCCCGGTCACGTCGAGGGGCGGGAGGTCAGCCGCACTGCCAGGTGAAGGCGGCACGGTCGAAGCGGCGGGCGGCGAGGTCTTCGGGGCGGATCATCCAGTACAGGGCGCCGCAGTCGCCCCACATCATGTCGGCGGAGTCCTCACTGTCGAACTGGGCCAGCAGCACCCAGCGCTCGACCTCGTCGGGCATCCGCTCGTCGTCCCAGGCGGCGCCGTCGCCCAGGGCGGCGTGGGCGACCTCCATTTCCACCGGGTTCTGCACGGCGTGCGCGTGGCCGCCGATCTGGTGGCCGACGTCGCCGTCGAAGTCCCAGATCGCGTCCAGGAACGGCTCCTTGCACACCGGGTGGTCGTACGCCTCGCCGAAGGCGGCCCGCGGGGCGAACGCCCGCTGGGTCCTGGGGTGCCAGGGTTCGGTGGCGGTCATCGTCGGACGGGCCGTCAGGTTTACGACGGGGTACGCGCTCAGCCCGGGCGGGGCCGGGCGCTCCACGGCATCGGCGTCGGCGGCGACGTGGAGCACGCGGGCGCCCGCCTGGCTCTCCGGGTCGTCGGCCAGGACCAGGGCGTCGCCGTCGTCCACCTGGCCGTCGAAGTAGAAGAACAGCAGGGTCCCGTCGGCGGGGAGCGCGATGTCGAGGCCGTCGGCGGGCAGCGCCGCGCAGTCGACCGAGGCGACGAAGGACAGCGGTCCGTGCCCCTCCCAGGTCGGCCACTCGACGCCGGCCGGGAGCGGCGGCAGTCCGCCGAGCCGGCCGATGACGGCGTCGCCCGTACCGACCGCCGCTTCGAGCCGCACCCCGGGGCGCAACAGCTCCATCCACCGCTCGGCCGCGTCGGCGGGGAGGTGCTGCTGGGCGAGGTCGCGGAAGGCCGCGGTGGTTCCGTGCGTCATGGTCCGATCATGCCGGAGGCCACTGACAGCGGGGCGGGGGCCGTCGTCCGGGCCCAGAATGGGCGGATGGCGAGCAGTGGGAACGGCGGGGGCGGGGACCGGGCAACCGCCGGTGCGTGGGCGGCACTCGGGGGAGCGGAGGGGTTGGCCGAGCGGGTCGGCTACCGCGGGACGGGGCCGCTGGGCGGCGGGCGGCTGCCGGTGCGGGAGCTGGCGCGGGCCACCGTGGGGGTGTGTTCGCTGGCCGCCGCGGAACTGGCCGCCGTACGGGCGGGGCGCGGCGTGGACGACGTGGCGCCGCTGGTGGTGGACGAGGGGGCGGTGGGCACGGCGTTCGTCAGCGAGCGGCACCTGCGGGTGTGGGGTCGGGCCACGGTGTCCTTCGCGCCGCTGTCCGGCTTCTGGCGGGCCGCGGACGGGTGGGTGCGGACGCACGCGAACTATCCGCACCACCGGGAGGCGCTGGTCGGCGCGTTGGGGCTGGCCGCGGGGACGCCGGAGGAACTGCGCGCGGCGGTGGCCGGGCGGGGCGCGGTCGAGGTGCAGGAGACGGTGTACGCGGCGGGCGGGCTGGCCGTCGCGGTGGCGCCGGAGTACGGGGCACCCTTGCCGTTGGTGGAGCGCTGGGACGGTGACGTGCGCGGGCGGCGGCTCGGGCCGGGCGCGCTCGCGGCCTCGGGGGTGCGGGTGCTCGACCTGACGCGGGTCATCGCCGGTCCCGTGGCCACGCGGACGCTGGGCCTGCTCGGGGCGGACGTCCTGCGGATCGACTCGCCGCGGCTGGCGGAGGCGCAGGACGCGTACGCGGACACCGGCTTCGGGAAGCGGTCCGCGCTGCTGGACCTGGCGGCGGCGGGGGACCGGGAGGTCTTCGAGCGGCTGCTGGCGGAGGCGGACGTGGTGGTGACCGGGTACCGGCCGGGGGCGCTGGAGCGGTACGGGCTCTCGGCCGACGAGCTGATGGAGCGGCGCCCGGGGGTGGTGGTGGCCCAGCTGTGCGCGTGGGGGTGGAGCGGGGACGGTCCGTGGGCCGGGCGGCGGGGGTTCGACTCGCTGGTGCAGGCCGGGTACGGGATCGCGGCGCGCGAGGCGGGGTCCGACGGGGTGCCGGGGGTGCTGCCGGCGCAGGCGCTGGACCACGGGACGGGGTACCTCGTGGCGGCGGGGGTGTTGCGGGCGCTGGCGGACGGGGGCGGGCGGGTGTTGCGGTACTCGTTGGCGGGGACGGGGTCGTGGTTGGTACGGGGGGTTCCCGTGGGGGCGGGTCCCCTGCGGGGGGCGGGGGAGGTGGGGGTGTACGACGCGGGGGCTTGGCTGCGGGAATCCGGTTCGGGGTACGGGGGGCTGCGGCATGCGGTGTCGCCGGTTGTCGGGGGGCCCGGGGGTGGGTGGTCCCGGGGGCCGTCCCGGTGGGGTAGTGACGGGGCGGTGTGGGTGGGGTGAGGGTGGCCGGTGGGCCGGTGGCCCTCGGGGCTCCGCCCCGGACCCCGCGCCTCAAACTCCCCCAGCTACCGCTGGGAGGTGCCTCCGGGCGGGGCTGGGTTTGGCTCGGCGGGGGTGGATCGGGTCCGGTGGGGTCAGGGGGTCAGCGGCTTGGTCATGCAGCGGCTGGAGTCGTAGGTGCGGTAGTGGCCGAACTTGGTGGGGGCCGGGGTGTAGCCCTCCGAGGCGTAGAGGGCGATGGCTTCCGGCTGCTGGTCGCCCGTTTCCAGGACCATGCGGACGCGGCCCGCGGTGCGGGCGTCCGATTCGAGCCTGGCCAGGATGCGGCGGGCCAGGCCGAGGCCGCGGGCTTCGGGTATGACGTACATCCGCTTCAGCTCGGCGTCGCCGTCCGCGTAGCCCTCCTCGTTCTCGTCCATGGCGCGCCAGCCGCCGCTCGCGACGGGGGCGCCCTGGGCGTCGTAGGCGAGGAGGTAGAGGCCGTTCGGCGGGGCGAACATGGCCGGGTCGAGGGGCGTGACGTCGCCGTCGCCCTCGTAGCGCGCCTGGTATTCGAGCTGGACCTGGTCGTTGAGCTTGACCGCGTCCGGGTGGTCGTACGGCACGGCGCGGAGCTGGATCCCGTGAGGCATTCGGACATCGTACGGCCGTCGCCCGCGGGGGTACGCTGGGGAGCGTTTTGTTGTCGTGGGGGCGCGATGTTGTGGAGCTGAGCCTTGATCACTGTGACGTCCGTGAACGTGAACGGCATCCGCGCCGCCGCCAAGAAGGGGTTCGGGGCGTGGCTCGCCGGATCCGGCGCCGACGTGGTCTGCCTCCAGGAGGTCAGGGCCGAGGAGGGCCAGATTCCGGAAGAGGTGCGCCGGCCCGAGGGATGGCACACCGTCTTCGCGCCGGCCGCCGCGAAGGGGCGGGCGGGGGTCGCGCTGTACACGCGGCGCGCGCCCGAGCGCGTACAGGTCGGCTTCGGGAGCGATGAGTTCGACGCCGCCGGGCGGTACCTGGAGATCGACCTCCCCGGGGTGACCGTCGCCAGCCTCTACCTGCCGTCGGGCGAGGCCGGGACCGAGAAGCAGGACGAGAAGTACCGCTTCATGGCGGAGTTCCACACCTACCTCGTCGCGCTCAAGGAGCGCGCCGCCGCCGAGGGGCGCGAGGTGCTGGTCTGCGGGGACTGGAACATCTGCCACCGCGAGGCCGACCTGAAGAACTGGAAGACCAACCGGAAGAACGCGGGCTTCCTCCCCGAGGAGCGCGAATGGCTCGGGGAGGTCTACGACCGGGCCGGATACGTGGACGTGGTGCGCGCGCTGCAGCCCGAGGGCGAGGGGCCGTACTCCTGGTGGTCCTACCGCGGGCGGGCCTTCGACAATGACGCGGGCTGGCGGATCGACCTGCACGTGGCCACGCCGGGACTGGCCGAGCGGGCCGTCAAGGCGTTCGTCGAGCGCGCCGAGACCCACCCCGAGCGGTGGTCGGACCACGCCCCCGTGACCGTCGTCTACGAGCTGGGCGCGCTGGGCTGAGCCGCGGGGGCCCGCGCCCCCCGGCGCTCCCGGGCCGCCATCAGGCGGTCCATGGCCATCGTCAGCTCCGCCTCGACCACGCTCTTGGCGAGCGGGCGCAGGCGCTCCGCGGCCCCCTCGGGCAGGTGGGCCTCCATCAGCTCGGTGAACAGCACGGCCAGGTCGTCCGCGTGGGCGCGCACCCGGCGGCCCGTCTCCAGCACGGCGGCCAGCGGGATGCCCTCGCGGACCAGGGCCGAGGACACGTCGAGCAGGTTGCGGCTGACGTGGACGATCTCGTCCCCGTCGGTGGCGAGGTAGCCGAGGTCGAGGGAGGCCGCCAGGTTCTCCGGGGTGACCTCGCCCTCGAAGTAGTCGGCCAGCGCCTGCGGGGTGAGGCGGACCGGGGTCTCCTGGGACCAGCCCATGCCGAGCAGTTCGCCGAGCTGGCCGACGTCGCGGCCGTTCTCGAAGGCCGCCGTCAGCTCGGCGATGCCGCCGAGGGTGTGGCCGCGCTCCAGCAGGGCGGCGATGGTGCGCAGCCGGGCCAGGTGGTGGTCGTCGTACCAGGCGATGCGGCCCTCGCGGCGCGGCGGCGGGAGGAGCTTGCGCTCGCGGTAGAAGCGCAGGGTGCGCACGGTGATGCCGGCCGCCTCGGCCAGTTCCTCCGTGCGGTACTCGCGCGCCGGCTCCGTACGCTCCGCCGGGTCGCCGGAGTCCGCCGGGTCCGCCCGGTCCGTCGGGTCGGCCGCCGGGTCGGCCGCCGGGTCTGCCTCTCGCGCCTCTTTGTCCGCCACAGGCGCACCCTAAGGCGTACCGACGGTAACTTTCCCTTCGCGCCCCCTACCCATGAGTACGGAGCTGCTCTACGCTCCAACCGTGCCAGTGATTGCTGGCGCGATTGTGGGGTGCAGGCTGTGAGTGAAGCGGAAGCGGAAGCGGAGGCGGCGGGCATGGGCGGACACGCGGATGAGCGTGAGCACGTACGGGTGGCGGTGGTCGGGTCCGGTTTCGGCGGGCTCGGAGCGGCCGTCCGGCTCCGGCGCGAGGGGGTCACGGACTTCGTGGTCCTGGAGCGCGCGGACTCGGTGGGCGGGACCTGGCGCGACAACGAGTACCCGGGGTGCGCCTGCGACGTGCCCTCGCACCTCTACTCCTTCTCCTTCGCCCCCAACCCCGACTGGCCGCGCACCTTCTCCGGTCAGCCGCACATCCGGGCCTACCTGGAGCACGTCGCCGACACCTTCGGCCTGCGCCCGCACCTCCGGCTGAACACCGAGGTCGAGATGATGCGCTGGGACGCCGAGGCGCTGCGGTGGGAGATCGAGACCTCGAAGGGTGATTTCACCGCCGACGTGGTGGTCTCCGCGACCGGACCGCTCTCCGACCCGAAGACGCCGGAGGTGCCGGGGCTCGCCGGCTTCCCCGGCAAGGTCTTCCACTCCGCGCGCTGGGACCACGACTACGACCTGCGCGGCAAGCGCGTCGCGATGATCGGGACCGGGGCCTCGGCCATCCAGATCGTGCCCGCCATCGCGCCCGACGTGGAGCGCCTCACCCTCTTCCAGCGCACCCCGCCGTGGGTGATGCCGCGCACGGACCGCGCCATCAGCGCCGGGGAGCGCTGGCTGCACCGCCAGCTGCCCTTCACCCGCGCCGCGCGCCGCGGCCTGCTGTGGGGCATCCGCGAGCTCCAGGTCGGCGCCTTCACCAAGCACCCGAACCGGCTCGGCCTGATCGAATCCCTGGCCAAGGCCAATATGGCCCGTTCCATCAAGGACCCGGCGCTGCGCGCCAAGCTGACGCCGTCGTACCGCATCGGCTGCAAGCGGATCCTGTTGTCGAGCGAGTACTACCCGGCGCTGGCCCGGCCGAACGTGGACCTGGTGGCCTCGGGGCTCAAGGAGATCCGCGGCTCGGTACTGGTCGCGGCCGACGGCACGGAGACCGAGGTCGACGCGATCGTCTTCGGTACGGGCTTCCACGTCACGGACATGCCGATCGCGGACCGCGTGGTCGGCGTCGAGGGCAGGACGCTGGCGGAGGAGTGGAAGGACGGGATGCAGTCGCTGCGCGGGGCGACCGCGGCGGGCTTCCCGAACTGGATGACGATCATCGGGCCGAACACCGGGCTCGGCAACAGCTCGATGATCCTGATGATCGAGTCGCAGCTGAACTACCTCGCCGACTACGTCCGTCAGCTCGGCCTCCTCACGCCGGGCGGCCGCGGCGGCGCGGGCGGGCGCACCGCACTCGCCGCGCGCCCCTCCGCCGTGCACGCCTGGAACCGGCGCGTGCAGGAGCGGATGAAGCGGACCGTGTGGAACACCGGTGGCTGCACCAGCTGGTACCTCGACGCGAACGGGCGCAACACCACCGTGTGGCCCGGGACGACGGGCGAGTTCCGGCGCGAGACGCGGCGGGTGGACCTCGCCGAGTACGAGGTGCTGCGCGGCCGGGACACGGGCGCCGGGTCCGCCGCCGCGGACCCGGTCCCCGTCGGCGCCGAAGAGGGCGCCGCGTGAGCGCCCGGCGCACGCCCCACGTCACCACCGGGCCGTACGCGCCCCCGGCGGCGCGGCGCACCCTGGAGGTCGTCTCCGCCGACGGCTCCCGACTGCACGTCGAGGTGCACGGCGAGGAGGGCGCCCCCGCCGTGGTCCTGGCCCACGGTTGGACCTGCTCCACCGCCTTCTGGGCCGCGCAGGTCCGCGACCTGGCTGCCACCCACCGGGTGATCGCCTACGACCAGCGGGGCCACGGCCGCAGCCCGGCCGCCCGGGCCTACGGCACGGGGGCGCTCGCCGACGACCTGGTCGCCGTCCTCGCGGCCACCTTGGCCCCCGGGGAGCGCGCGGTGGTCGCCGGGCACTCGATGGGCGGGATGACGGTCATGGCCGCCGCCGGTCGGCCGGAATTCGACGAGCGGGTCGCCGCCGCGCTGCTGTGCAGCACGGGCAGCTCCCGGCTGGTCGAGGAGGCCTTGGTGGTGCCGCTGCGCGCCGGGCGCACCCGGACCCGGATGACCGGCGCGGTCCTCGGCTCGCGCGCCCCCTTGGGTCCGGTCACGCCGGTGGCCCGGAAGGTGCTCAAGTACGCCACGATGGGCCCCGGTTCGGCGCCGGACCGGGTCGAGGCGTGCGCCCGCATCGTGCACGGCTGTCCTACCGGGGTGCGGCACGGGTGGTCGCAGGTGCTCCACGGGCTGGATCTGGACGACCGGCTCGCGCACCTCACCGTGCCGACCGCGGTCATCGGTGGCACGGCCGACCGGCTCACCCCTGTGGTGCACGCCCGTGGGCTGGCCGCCGCGCTGCCGCACTGCGTCGGGCTCACCGAGCTGACCGGCATGGGCCACATGACCCCGATCGAAGCCCCCGAGGCGGTCACGCGAGTCATCCGGGAACTGGCCGCGCACTACCTCGGGCCGGACCCCGGTGCGATCCCGAGCACGACCCCGCGCACGAAGGACACGAAGGAGAAGACGCCGTGAGCGAGTCCAGGAGTCTGGAAGGCCAGGTCGCCGTCGTCACCGGCGCCGCCCGCGGTGTCGGCGAGCTGTTGGCCCGCAAGCTGTCCGCGCGCGGGGCCCGGGTCGCGCTGGTGGGCCTGGAGCCGGATGCCCTCAAGGAGGTGGCCGACCGGCTGCACACCGACAGCGACCACTGGTACGCCGACGTCACCGACCACGAGGCGATGGCCCGGGTGGCCCAGGAGGTCAAGCAGCGTTTCGGCAAGGTGGACATCGTCGTCGCCAACGCCGGGGTGGCGGCGGGCGGTCCGTTCACCGACTCCGACCCGGACGCCTGGCGCCGGGTGATCGAGGTCAACCTGATCGGCGGGGCCGTCACGGCCCGGGCGTTCCTGCCGGTGCTGATGGAGAGCCGGGGGTACTTCCTCCAGATCGCCTCGCTCGCCGCGATCACCCCCGCCCCGATGATGACGGCGTACTGCGCCTCCAAGTCCGGGGTGGAGGCCTTCGCGCACTGCCTGCGCGCCGAGGTCGGCTACAAGGGCGTCAAGGTGGGCGTCGGCTACCTGTCCTGGACCGACACCGACATGGTGCGCGGGGCCGACAGGGACGAGGTCATGCGGGAGCTGCGCCAGCGGCTGCCGTGGCCGTCGAACCGCACGTACCCGCTCGGGCCCGCCGTGGACCGGATCGTCGCCGGCATCGAGCGGCGCTCGGCGCACGTGTACGCGCAGTGGTGGCTGCGGGGGATGCAGGGCGTGCGCGGCTACCTGCCGGGGCTGATCGCCTCGGTCGGACAGCGCGAGATGAAGCGGTTCGAGCCGCGGCTGGCCAGTGTGTCGCGGGGGCTGGTGGGCGCGGGCGGAGCCGCGGACGAACAGGAACGCGCCAAGCACCTCTGATGCGGATGCGGGAGGGGCACGACCCGTGGACGGTCGGGTCGCGCCCCTCAGCCGGTGATTGCCGTGCTCAGCTCGCTGTGCTCAGTGCTCAGTGCTCAGTGCGCCGTGCTCAGCTCGCCGTGTTCATCGCTCGGAGGCTTCTTCGTAGGGCTGGTCGAAGGCCGTGCGTGCCCGCTCCTTCGCCCGCTCGGATATCTGTGCCGCCCGCTGGGAGCCTTCGCCCTGTTGCTCCTGCTGCTCCTGCGCGGCTGCCCCGGCCCGCTCGGCCAGCTCCTTCGCCTTGTCCTGGAACTGCTCTCTGATTCCCATGCGAACAGACTTCCACGACCGGATATACCGCGCATTTCGATCAATCGTCCGACCGGGGCGGCAGCTGCGGACGGCGCCGGTCCGGTACGTCCGCGTAGCCGGGCGGCACGGCCGCCGGGTCCTGTTCCAGCAGCTCCAGCGCCAGGTGCACCGCGTCGTCGAGCTGCGCGTAGCGCCCCTCCGCCCAGTCGAGCGGGGTGCGCAGGATCGCCAGGTCCGGTTCCACGCCGTGGTTCTCCACCGACCAGCCGTACTCCGGGAACCAGGCCGCGTTCATCGGGACCGTGATCACCGTGCCGTCCCCGAGGGTGTGACGGCCGGTCATGCCGACCACCCCGCCCCAGGTGCGCTGGCCGACCACCGGTCCCAGACCCAGGAGTTTGAAGGCCGCGGTGATCATGTCCCCGTCCGACGAGGTCGCCTCGTCGGCGAGCGCGACGATGGGACCGCGCGGCGCGTTCGAGGCGTACGAGACGGGCTGGGCGTTGCGGGTCAGGTCCCAGCCCAGGATCGAGCGGGTCAGCTTCTCCACCACCAGCTCGCTGATGTGCCCGCCCGCATTGCCGCGGACGTCCACGAGGAGGGCGGGCCGGGACACCTCCAGGCGCAGGTCCCGGTTGAACTGGGCCCACCCGGAGCCGCCCATGTCGGGGATGTGCAGGTAGCCGCACTTGCCGCCGCTCAGCTCGCGGACCACCGCGCGGCGCTTGGCCACCCAGTCCTGGTAGCGCAGCGGGCGCTCGTCGATGAGGGGGACGATCGCGACCCGGCGGGAGCGCCCCTCGCCCTCGGCGGGTCGGAAGGTCAGCTCGACCGTGGTCCCGCCCGCCGCCGACAGCAGCGGATAGGGGCCGGCCAGCGGGTCCACCGGCCGGCCGTCCACGTGGGTGAGTACCGCGCCCTCGCGGATCCCGGTGCCCGCCAGGGGCGAGCGGGCCTTGGAGTCGGAGGAGTCGCCGGGCAGGATCCGGGCGACCACCCAGGCGCCGTCCCGGGGCACCAGGTCGGCGCCCAGCAGCCCGATGGCGCGCTGGTAGTGCGGCGGGCCCTCGTTGCGGCGGGCGGGGGCGACGTAGGCGTGCGAGGTGCCCAGCTCGCCGAGGACCTCGCGCAGGAGGTCGGCGAACTCGTCCGGGGACGCGACGCTTTCGACCAGGGACCGGTACTGGCGCAGGATGCCGTCCCAGTCGATGCCGCACATCTTCGGTTCCCAGAAGTAGGCGCGGATGATCCGCCCGGCCTCCTCGAAGGCCTGGCGCCACTCGGCGGCCGGGTCCACCTCATGCAGGATCCGGCGCAGGTCGAGGTAGACCGTCGAGTCGCTGTCCCCCGACTCCGTCGCGGGGACGGCGCGCAGGTCCCCGTCGTCATTGACGACGAGGCGGGTCCCGTCGCCGCTGACCGCGAACCAGTCCAGCCCGGAGGCCAGTTCGGTCTTGCGCGCCTTGGTGATGTCGAAGTGCTCCAGCGTCGGTTTCCCGCTGGTGTCGGCGGGGTTGGCGAAGGTCTCGCCGAGCGCGCCGGAGATGGGCCAGCGCAACCACACCAGCCCGCCACCGCTCACCGGGTACAGGGCGGAGTACTTGGAGGCGGTCACCGGGAAGGGCGTGACCCGGCTCTCCAAGCCTTCCACCTCCACCGTCACCGCCCCGTCACCCGCATCGGCGTCCCCCTCGACCGGATCGAGTCCGCCCGCCGCCGGGCGCCCGTCCGGCGACAGCGCGAAGGGCGAGGGGGTCGCCGAGGACAGCGGCACCAGGTACGGGCGGCAGCCCAGCGGGAAGGACAGGTCCCCGGTGTGCACGTCGTAGACCGGGTCGAAGCCGCGCCACGACAGGAACGCCAGGTAGCGCCCGTCCCGGGTGAAGACCGGGTTCTCGTCCTCGAAGCGGCCGTTGGTGACGTCGACGATGGTCCGCCCGCCGGGACCGGCGATCCGGGCCATCTTGATCTGCCGCAGCGAGCGCCCGATGCCCGGGTGCGACCAGGTCAGCCAGCACCCGTCGGGGGAGAAGGCGAGGTCGGTCACCGGCCCGTTGATCGACCGGATCAGCTCGGTGACCTCTCCGTCGGACTCCTCGGTCCCCGCGGTGGCAGCCGCTTCTTCGGACACCGTGATGAGCAGGACCCGACCGTCGTTGGAGGCGATCGCGAGCCGTTCCCCCTCCGGGTCCGACACCAGCTCCAGCACGCGCCCGAGCGCGCCCGAGGCGAGCCGGCGCGGCTCCCGCTCGCCGCTGGCCCGGGGCAGGTAGGCGATCTCGACCGCGTCCTCGCCCTCCGCGTCCGTGACGTAGGCGACCTGCCCGCCGCTGCCCAGCATCTCCGGCATCCGCACCCGCACGCCGGGGGTGTCGGCGATGGTCCGCGCGGGCCCGTCGCGGTGGGTGAGCCAGTACAGGCTGCCGCGCACCACGACCGCGCTGGCCCGCCCGGTGGCGTCCACGGAGAGGGAGTCGACGTGGCTGGCCGCCGGGACCTGGTAGGTGCGCCGCCCCGCGCGCGGGCCGCCGAGGCGCACCTCCAGCTTGCGCGGTACGGAGCCGGGCGCGAGGGAGTCGACGAGCCAGAGGTCGCCCGCGCACTGGTAGACGACGCGGGTCCCGTCGCTGGAGGCGTGGCGCGCGTAGAACTGCGCGTGGTCGGTGTGGCGGCGCAGCCCGGTGCCGTCGGGCAGGCAGGAGTACAGGTTGCCGATGCCCTCGTGGTCGGAGAGGAAGGCGATCCGGCCGTCCACGAACATCGGGGAGTCGAGGTGGCCCTCGATGCCCTCCAGCAGCCGCTCGCCGTGCAGCCACAGCCGTCCGGTGGCGCCGCCGCGGTAGCGCTTCCAGGCGGCGGGTTCGTGCGGGGGCTTGCCGGTCAGCAGCAGGGTCCGGCGCTCTCCGCCGTCCGCCTCCTGGACGGCGATGTCGGACACCGGGCCCCAGGGCAGGCGACCGCCGGGGCTGCCGTCGGTCGGCAGGCTGTAGGCCCAGGCGAAGTACGAGAAGGGCTGGCCGTGGGAGGAGACGGCCAGGATGTCGCTGCGGCCGTCCTTGTCGGGCGGGGTCCAGCCGCAGACCCGGGTGTCGGTGGAGCCCCAGTGGGTCAGGCGGCGCGCGGGGCCGCCGTCGACGGGGGCGAGATGGATCTCGGGATCGAGGCTGCGCCAGGTGGTGAAGGCGATGTGGCGGCCGTCCGGGGAGAAGCGGGGGTGGCCGACCCGGGTCCGGTCGACGGTGATCCGCCAGGCCCGGCCGACCGGTTCTCCAGGAGGAACCAAGGGCGCCACCCAAAGATCGTCCTCAGCGGCGAAACACAGCATGCCGTCGTGCAGGTGCGGGAACCGGAGGTACGAGACGTCGTGACTCACCCCCCAATGCTTTCCGCGCCGAGGGGGCCCGGCAACTCGGGCCCCGTAACTCGTACAGGTGATCCCCACGTGGCGCACCACGCGCCGCACCACGTGGCGCGCCGCGCGCCGCGCCGCGTGACGCACGCCACTGGCTAATCGAAACGGAACGGTTTCGTTTCGCTAGCGGCGCGGGTATCGTCTGTGGAGTACGAGGTGTGTCCGTTCGGGAAGCGACCGGTGGAAGGACGTGGAAATGACCGAAGAGGTCTTGTCACGACGCAGCCGGATCACCCCCGAGCGGGAGGCCGAGCTGCACGGAGCGGTCCTGGACCTGCTGCGCGAGGTCGGTTACGAAGCACTCACGATGGACGCCGTCGCGGCGCGCACCAAGTCCAGCAAGGCCACCCTCTACCGCCAGTGGGGGAGCAAGCCGGAGCTGGTCGCCAAGGCCCTGCGGTGCACCCAGCCGGTCTCGCTGCGGGACATCGACACGGGCAGCCTGCGCGGCGACTTCGCCGTCATGATCGAGAACTCCGACGACGCCCAGATGGCGAAGGACACCGCGCTGATGCGCGGGCTGGCGCACGCGGTCCACGAGAGTCCCGAACTCCACAAGGCGCTGCGCGAACTGCTCGTCGACCCGGAGATCAGTGGTCTCCAGTCGATGTTGCAGCGGTCGGTGGACCGGGGCGAGATCGCTCCTGACTGTCCGGCGCTCGACTTCGTACCCCACATGCTCATCGGGGCGTTCATCGCGCTCCCGCTGATCGAGGACCGCTCGGTGGACCGGGTCTTCCTCGCCGACTTCATCGATGCCGTGGTGTTCCCCGCCCTCGGCGTCTGAGCCAACCCTCTCGACCTTCTCGGCCCTTTCGACCCCTTCCTGCTGCTGCTCCTGACACGCCGCTCTCGTCGTCGGGCCGGCTCATCACGCCCTGATCCATCACGGATCCATCCCACGACCCGAACGGGAGAACCGCCGACGTGGCCACCTTCCTCTACCGGCTCGGCCGGGGCGCCTTCCGGCGCCGCCGCTTCGTCGCCCTCGCCTGGGTGGCATTGCTCTTCGTCGCCGTCTTCGGCGCGGCCAGCGCGGCCGCACCGACCTCCGGATCCTTCTCGATACCCGGAACGGAGGCCCAGAAGGCCTTCGACCTGCTCGACCAGCGCTTCCCCGGCATGTCCGCCGACGGTGCCACCGCCCGCGTGGTGATCAAGGCCCCGGCGGGCCAGAAGGTCGGCGACCCCGCGCACAAGGCCGAGGTCGAGAAGATCGTCTCGGGGCTGAAGTCCGGACCGGGCGCCGACCAGGTCGCCTCGGTCACCGACCCCTTCCAGGCGCAGGCCGTCAGCCAGGACGGTTCCACCGCCTACATCAGCACGAAGTACAAGGTCAGCGGCATGGAGCTGACCGACAGGACCCGTGACGCGCTGAAGGAGTCCGGCAAGGACGCCCAGGCCCACGGGCTGACCGTCGAGATCGGCGGCGACGCGCTGATGACGGCGCCCGAGACCGGTCCCGGCGAGATCGTCGGCGTCGTCATCGCGGCGATCGTCCTGGTCATCACCTTCGGCTCGCTGATCGCGGCCGGACTGCCGCTGCTGACCGCGCTGATCGGCGTGGGCATCGGCGTCTCCTCGATCACCGCGCTCGCCAACGTGCTGGACCTCGGCTCCACCACCTCCACGCTCGCGATGATGATCGGCCTCGCGGTCGGCATCGACTACGCGCTCTTCATCGTCTCCCGCTACCGCGTGGAGCTGGCCGAGGGCCACGAGCGCGACGAGGCCGCCGGCCGGGCCGCCGGAACCGCGGGCTCCGCGGTCGTCTTCGCCGGTCTGACCGTGGTCATCGCCCTCGTGGGGCTGGCCGTCGTCAACATCCCGATGCTCACCAAGATGGGCTTCGCGGCCGCCGCGACCGTGGTGATCGCGGTCCTCGTGGCCCTCACGCTGGTCCCGGCCATCCTCGGCTTCGCGGGTCGCAAGGTGCTGCCCGCCGGTACGAAGAGCAAGCTCTTCGGCAAGGGCAAGCCGGCCCGTAAGGCCGCGGACGGCAGCGTCGAGGAGCGGCCGAACGGCGGCACGCGCTGGGCCCGCTTCGTCCTGCGCCGCCCGATCATGGTGCTGCTGGTCGGCGTGATCGGCCTCGGCGTGATCGCGATCCCGGCGACCAGCCTGGAGATGGGCCTGCCCGACGACGGCGCCCAGCCGGTCTCCACCTCCCAGCGCAAGGCCTACGACCTGCTCTCCGACGGCTTCGGTCCGGGCTTCAACGGCCCGCTGATGGTCGTCGTCAACGGCGGCCAGAGCCTCGCCGACAGCACGGTCGAGCGGATCAAGAAGCTCGACGGGGTCGTCGCGGTCACCAAGCCCGTCCTGAACGAGGCCGGCGACGCCGCGATCGTCACGGTCATCCCGCAGGACCGCCCGTCCTCCGCGAAGACCGAGGACCTGGTGCACGAGATCCGCGCGGGCAGCGACGAGAACGTCTACGTCACCGGCGCGACCGCGATGAACATCGACTTCTCGCAGAAGATGAACGACGCGCTGCTGCCGTACCTGGCGCTGGTCGTCGGCCTCGCCTTCCTGCTGCTGATGCTCGTCTTCCGCTCGATCCTGGTCCCGCTCAAGGCGGCCCTCGGCTTCCTGCTGTCGGTCGTCGCGGCCCTCGGCGCGGTCGTCGCGGTCTTCCAGTGGGGCTGGCTCGGCTCGCTCTTCGGGGTGGAGCAGACCGGTCCGATCATGTCGATGATGCCGATCTTCATGGTGGGCGTGGTCTTCGGTCTGGCCATGGACTACGAGGTCTTCCTGGTCACCCGGATGCGCGAGGCGTACGTCCACGGCGAGCGTCCCGGTCAGGCCATCGTGACCGGCTTCCAGTACAGCGCGCGGGTCGTCGTGGCCGCGGCCGTCATCATGATCGCGGTGTTCTCCGGCTTCATCGGGGCCAGCGAGCAGATGATCAAGATGATCGGCTTCGGCCTCGCGATCGCGGTGTTCTTCGACGCGTTCGTGGTCCGCATGGCCATCGTCCCGGCCGTACTGGCCCTGCTGGGCCACAAGGCCTGGTGGCTGCCGGCCTGGCTGGACCGGATCCTGCCCAATGTGGACGTGGAGGGCGAGAGCCTGCGCAAGCACCTCGCCGGTTCCGCCGCCGCCGAGGGCCCGGACGCGGACCGCGAGCTGGTCAAGGTCTGAGTCCGGCGCCGCGAAGGGCCCGGCCCGCACCCCCGATCAGGGGTGCGGGCCGGGCCCTTCGTCCTGTCCGCCGCGGTGCGGCTGGGCCTATCGGGTGAGGGGCGCGTACGTATGGGCCTATCGGGTGAGGGGCGCGTACGTACGTCGCAGGAAGCGGCGCAGTGCCGCGATGTCGAACTGGACCACCGCGACCCCTTCGGGCGAGTGGAACTCGACGACCGCCTGTACCCGCCCGCACGGCCAGACGCGGACGTCGCCGCTACCGGTCGGGGCCTGGAGACCGGCCTCCAGCAGGGCGCGGGGGAAGACCCACTCGTTGTCGGTGCCCTCGGGGGAGAGGTCCGCGGGGAAGACGATCCGGACGGCCAGGGGTTCGTCGGGGGCGAAGCGCAGGGCGACGGGGATCTTGCGGTAGAGGGGATCGTCGGTGATCACGCGTGCGGTGACCCGAACCTCGACGGGCGTTTCGGGTGCGTCGGGCGTGGCGACGGCGGTCGCGCGGGGATTCTCGGCGGTGGCAGACATCGACCGGTCTCCTCAAAAGCGGAACATATGCGTCCGTATTCACCCCAGAATCGCATATTCCGACGAACATGCGAGACGCCTTTTGTGGTGCGTACGCTCTTGCCAACCCTTTGCAACTGGGCACTACTCTTGAAAGGTTCTCGAACGGCCGGGGAATCCGGCCGTTCACCGCAAGATCACCGCAGGAAGCGGAGCAGCGCCCATGCATGTGCCCGACGGCTTCATCAACGCCCCCGTCTCGATAGCCGCCGGAGTCGCCGCCGCGGGCGCCGTCGCCGTCAGCCTCCGCGGAGCCCGCCGGGAGCTGGACGAGCGCACCGCGCCGCTCGCCGGGCTCGTCGCCGCCTTCATCTTCTCCGTCCAGATGCTCAACTTCCCGGTCGCCGCCGGTACCAGCGGCCACCTCCTGGGCGGTGCGCTCGCCGCGGTCCTCGTCGGCCCCTACACCGGGGTGCTCTGCGTCTCGGTGGTGCTGCTGATGCAGGGCCTCCTCTTCGCCGACGGCGGCCTGACCGCGCTCGGCGTGAACGTCATGAACATGGCCGTGGTCACGGTGATCGTCGCCTACGCCGTCTTCCGCGGCCTGGTCAAGATCCTCCCCGACACCCGCCGCTCGGTGACCGCGGCCGCCTTCACCGGCGCGCTCCTCTCGGTCCCGGCCGCCGCCGGCATGTTCACCCTGCTCTACGCCCTCGGCGGCACCACCGACGTGCCCGTCGGCAAGGTCTTCACCGCGATGGTCGGCGTCCACGTCCTGATCGGCATCGGCGAGGCGGCGATCACCGCTCTCACCGTCGGCGCCGTGCTCGCCGTCCGCCCCGACCTGGTCCACGGCGCGAGCGCGCTGGTCACCCCGCTCAAGCTGCGCGTGGACGGTCGACTCGTCGACGCGCCGGCCGCCGCCCCGGTCCGGACCCCGGCCCCGGCCGCGGCCCGCTCGACCAGGAAGGTCTGGGCGACCGGCCTGGTCACCGCCCTGCTGCTGGCCGGGTTCGTCTCCTTCTACGCCTCCGCCAGCCCCGACGGCCTGGAGAAGGTCGCCGCCGACCAGGGCATCGACCGGAAGGTCACGGCGCACGCCGCCTCGGACTCCCCGCTCGCCGACTACGGCGTCAAGGACATCAGCGACGCCCGCCTCTCCGGCGGCCTCGCCGGGGTCATCGGCGTCGGCGCGACCGTCGCGGTCGGCTCCGGCATCTTCTGGGCCGTCCGCCGCCGCCGCGCCGAAGGCCACGGCGCCGACGACCGCACCGCCGCGTCCGCGGCGCTCTGACATGGGCGCGGGCCACGCCCACAAGCTCTTCCGGCACGGACACACCTCCGTCCACGCGCTGCCGCCGCACTGCAAGCTGGCCGCCGCGTTCTGCTTCGTCGTGGTCGTCGTGTCCACCCCGCGCGAGGCGGTGTGGGCCTTCGGCCTCTACGCCGTCCTGCTCGCGGGGGTGGCCGCGGCGGCCAGGATCCCCGCCGCCTTCCTCCTCAAGCGGATGCTGATCGAGGTCCCCTTCGTCGCCTTCGCCGTCCTGATGCCCTTCGTGGCCCAGGGCGAGCGGGTCGAGGTGCTCGGCATGTCGCTGAGCGTCTCGGGCCTGTGGGGCGCGTGGAACGTACTGGCCAAGGGCACCCTCGGCGTCGCCGCGTCCGTACTGCTCGCCTCCACCACCGAGCTGCGGGCGCTGCTGCTGGGCCTCCAGCAACTGAAGCTGCCGCCGCTGCTCGTCCAGATCGCGTCGTTCATGATCCGCTACGGCGACGTGATCAGCGACGAACTGCGCCGGATGACGATCGCCCGCCGCTCCCGCGGCTTCGAGGCGAGCGGCGTACGGCACTGGGGGGTGCTCGCCAAGACCGCGGGCGCGCTCTTCATCCGCTCCTACGAGCGCGGCGAGCGCGTCTACCTGGCGATGGTCAGCCGCGGCTACGCCGGTTCCATGCCGGTGATCGACGAGGTGAGCGCCACCCGCGCCCAGTGGGCGTACGCGGCCGTGCTCCCGGTGACGGCCCTGGCCGTCTGTCTGATGGGATGGACCCTGTGACCCCAGCCGTTCCCGCCTCCGCCTCCGCCTCCGTGCCCTCCCTTGAAGTGGCCGGCCTCGCCTACGCCTATCCCGACGGGCACCAGGCCCTCTTCGGGGTCGACCTCACCGTCGGGCGCGGGGAGCGCGTCGCGCTGCTCGGGCCCAACGGCGCGGGCAAGACCACGCTCGTCCTGCACCTCAACGGCATCCTGACCGGCGGGGTCGGTTCCGTCACCGTCGCCGGGCTGCCCGTGCAGAAGCGGAACTTCGCCGAGATCCGGCGCCGGGTCGGGATCGTCTTCCAGGACCCCGACGATCAGCTCTTCATGCCGACCGTGCGCGAGGACGTCGCCTTCGGACCGGCCGCCGCCGGACTGCGCGGCGCGGCGCTGGAGACCCGGGTGCGGGGCGCCCTGGAACAGGTCGGCATGGCCGACTTCGCCGACCGCCCGCCGCACCACCTCTCCTTCGGGCAGCGCCGCCGGGTCGCCGTCGCGACCGTGCTGGCCATGGAGCCGGAGATCCTGGTCCTGGACGAGCCCTCGTCCAACCTGGACCCGGCCTCGCGGCGCGAGCTGGCCGACGTCCTGCGCTCGCTGGACGTCACCGTGCTGATGGTCACCCACGACCTGCCGTACGCCCTCGAACTGTGCTCCCGCGCCGTGATCCTCAGCGAGGGGGTCATCGCGGCCGACGGGCGCACCCAGGACCTCCTGTGCGACGAGGAGCTGATGCGGGCGCACCGGCTGGAGCTGCCCTTCGGCTTCGACCCGCGCTCGGTGTCCGTGGCATAAGCACGGATGCTCGGGCGTTGCACCGCTCGTGAACATTCAGGGTGAGGTGGCGGACGGCTTCGAACCGGTCCGGGACGCTTTCGTGCGCAACTTCGAGGCGCTCGGGGACCGGGGTGCGGCCCTCGCCGTCTACCGCGACGGGCGCAAGGTCGTCGACCTGTGGGGCGGCGTCCGGGACGCCGACGCCACCGGCGCTGACGCGGCCCCCTGGGAGCGGGACACCGCGCAGATCGTCCGCTCCGCCACCAAGGGCGTCGCCGCCGCCGTTCCGCTGCTCCTGCACCAGCGGGGGCTGCTCGACCTGGACGCGCCGGTGGCGGAGTACTGGCCGGAGTTCAAGGCGGGCGGCAAGGAGCGGGCCCTGGTCCGCGACCTGCTCTCGCACCGTACGGGCATACCGGCGCTGGACCGCCCGCTGAGCCCCGCCGAGGCCACCGACGGGAGCTCGGGACCGCGCGCCGTCGCCGAGCAGAGCGCCTTCTGGGCGCCCGGTACGGAGCACGGCTACCACCCCCACACCTTCAGCTGGCTGCTCGGCGAGCTGGTGCTGCGGGTCACCGGGGCCTCGCTGGGCAAGTGGCTGGCCGAGGAGGTCACCGGGCCGCTCGGGCTGGACTTCTGGATCGGGCTGCCGGAGGCGGCGGCGCACCGGGTGGGGCGGAGCGCGGCGCTGGAGGCGCCGCGGACCACGGGTGGGCTGCGGACCCGACCCAAGCGGAACGTCTCCGAGGCCTACGCCGACCCCGACTCCCTCACGCGGCGCGCCTTCGCCGCGATCAGCCCGCTGCCGGACGAGAACGACCCCGGCTACCGGGCGGCCGAGCTGCCCGGGTCCACGGGGATCGGTACGGCCCGTGCGCTGGCCGGGTTCTACGCCGCCACGCTCGGCGAGGTGGCCGGCCGACCCCGGCTCTTCACCCCGGAGACGGTGGCGCTGGCGGGGCGGGAGCTGTCCGCCGGCCCCGACCGGGTGCTGGTGGTCAACACCCGCTTCGGCCCGGGCTACATGCTGCACGGGCCGGCCTCGCCGCTGCTGTCCCCGGCGTCCTTCGGGCACCCCGGCCGGGGCGGCTCCCTCGGCTTCGCGGACCCCGAGGCGGGCGTCGCCTTCGGCTACGTCACCAACGCCCTGGCCGCCTCGGTAACGGCCGACCCCCGGGCCCAGGCCCTGGTCCGGGCGGTCCGCACGTCCCTGTAACCGCCTCAAACGCCGGCGGGGCGGGTTCGCGGGGCTCGGGGGTCGCGCCTCAAACGCCGGCGGGGCGGGTTCGCGGGGCCCGGGGGTCGCGCCTCAAACGCCGGCGGGGCTGGATTGTGGAGCCTCTGGCTCCCGGCTCAAGTGCCGGCGGGGCCGGAGTGGGCCCCATCAAGCCGGCCCGCGCCAGATCAAGCCCGCCCGGCGTTTGAGGGCACCTGCCCGGAGGGCACACGGTTCGCACCCGGCGGCTCCGCCCGGGGCAGCGCCTCAAACGCCGGCGGGGCTGGATTGTGGGGCCTCGGGCTCCCGGCTCAAGAGCCCGCCCGGCGTTTGAGGGCCCCGCCCGGAGGGCACGCGATCCGCGCCTCGAACGCCGGCGGGGCTGGATGGGCCGGGCTAGCCGGCGTTCAGGACGCGGGCTACCAAGGGGCCCGCCGCGTCGACGCCGTGGCCCCCGGACTGGACCATGGCCGCGGCCGCCACGTCGTCGCTGAAGCCGGTGAACCAGCTGTCCGGGGCGGCCGCGCCGTCGACCTCGGCCGAGCCGGTCTTGGCCCCCTTGTCCCCGCCGACCGAGGACATCACCCGGGCCGCCGTGCCGCTGGCCGCGGTCTGGCGCATCATCTGGACCAGCTGGCGCGAGGTCCCGGACCGCATCTGCCGCTCGGCCCGGGCCAGTACGCGCTCCCCGACGCCCTCCTCGACGATCACCGGCTGGTGGAAGACCCCCGTCTTCGCCGTCGCCGTGACGGAGGCGACGTTCAGCGGGCTCATCCGCACCCGGCCCTGGCCGATGTACGCGGCAGCCGCCTCGGGCCCCGAGGCCGCCGGCACGTCACCGTCGAAGACCGGGACGCCCGCCTTCCACTCCAGCCCGAGCCCGAAGACCTGGCGCGCCTCGTCCGCCAGCGCGGACTCGTCGCCGACGGCCTTCATCTGGCCGATGAAGGCCGTGTTGCACGACACGGCGAAGTCGGTCGCGAAGCTCGCGCCCTTGAGCTCCATGTTCTCCAGGTTGTGGAAGGAACGGCCGCCCCCGGAAACGGTCTTGGGACACTCCACCGGCTTGTCCGCGCTCACCACGCCCCGGTCGATCAGCATCGCGGCCGTCAGGACCTTCAGTGTGGAACCGGGCGCCCGGGTGCCGTGGAGGGCCGCGTCGAAGCCGTCCGCCCGGTTGTTGGCGACCGCCAGGACGTGCCCCGTGCTCGGCTGGACCGCGACCACCGAGGACTCCGGGTAGGCCGCGACCGCCTTCTCGGCGGCCGCCTGCACGTCCGCGTCGAGCACGGTCTTCAGCAGGCCGGGCTCGCCCTCCGCCAGCGTGAGCAGGACCCGCTTGGGCGCGTCCCGCGCGGCCGGTTCGATCCAGGTCTCGACGCCGGGCTTGCCGCCCACCGTCTGCCCGTACGTCTTGCGCAGCTGTTCCAGCACCGGCTTGAGCGAGGGGTACTTCTGCGCCGTCAGCTCCTGGCCGTCCCGGTCCACCGCCTTGACCGGCGCGGCCGCGGCCGCGCCGGTGCGCAGCTTCTCGTCCCGCTGGAGCTGCGGGTGGAGCACCGAGGGCTGCCAGTCGACGAGCGCCTTCCCGGTGGTCAGCCCGCGGACCACGGTCAGCTTGGACTCGTACGCGAGGGGCTTGGTGACCCCCTCGAAGGTGACCTCGGCCGCGACCGTGAAGGGGACGGTGGTCCCCGTCGGCGTGCCGGGGGTGATGACGGCCTTCGACACGTACGCCTTGGTCCTGAACTCGCCCACCGCGGGCTGCGCGAGCGCCGGATTGTTCGTCAGGTCCGCCGCGGCCCGCTCGTCCCCGGCCGCCCACGCCGTCAGGAACGCCTTGGCCGTCCGGGCGGTCTCCTCGGCGTCGGGCGGCCCGGTCCGGCGCTCCGCCCGGGTCGCCGTTCCCCCGCCCGCCGCGCCGCCGTCCTCCCCGCCGACCAGCGTGTACACCCCGTACCCGGCCGCCCCGACCATGGTCAGGAACACCCCGCCGACGATGGCACCCTTCGCCGCCCCGTTCATACAGCCCCCTCCCCAGGAGTAACTTCTGTCTGAACATGCTCAATGGGCGAGACCCGACTGTCCAGCCGCCGCCGGCGCGCTACACCCAGGTGTCCAGCCACATGCGGCCGCGCCAGGAGTCCATGGGGATGGACTGGCCGGTGTAGATGGGCCAGAAGTAGATGAAGTTCCACACGATCAGCAGGACCAGGACGCCCGCTCCGATCGCGCCCACCGCCCGGCGGCGTTCCGAGGAGCCCGCCGGGCCCAGTAGGGCCCCGATCGTCATCGCCACCGCCAGGCACAGGTACGGGACGAAGACGACCGCGTAGAAGTAGAAGATGGTCCGCTCCTGGTAGTTGAACCAGGGCAGCAGACCCGCGGCCAGTGCGCAGGCGATCGCGCCGGCCCGCCAGTCGCGGCGCAACAGCCAGCGCCACAGCACGTACAGCAGGGCGAAGCAGCCCGCCCACCACAGCAGCGGGGTGCCCATCGCCAGGACCTCGCGGGCGCACTTGCCCGCCGCGGTCGTCGGGCAGCCGTCGGTGCCGGGGGCGGGGGACTCGTAGTAGTACGAGACCGGGCGGCCCAGGACCAGCCAGCTCCAGGGGTTGGACTGGTAGGTGTGGCCCGAGGTCAGGCCCACGTGGAAGTCGTAGACGGCCGTCTCGTAGTGCCACAGGCTGCGCAGCCACTCCGGCAGGAAGGACATCGAGCTGCCCTGGTCCTGGGTGCGTGCCCAGTCGCGGAAGTAGCCGCCCTTGCCGTTGTCCGGGCTCAGGATCCAGCCCGTCCAGGAGGCCAGGTACACCGCGACCGCCACCGGCACCGTGGAGAGGAAGCCGGGCAGCGCGTCCCGGCGCAGCATCGACGCGTACGGGGTGCCCGCGCCCGCGACGCGGCGCGCGGAGGCGTCCCACAGCACGGTCAGCACGCCGAAGAAGGCGAGGACGATCAGGCCGTTCCACTTGGTGCCGAAGGCCAGGCCGAGGCTGATCCCGGCGAGGATCCGGTACGGGCGCCAGCCCAGCTTCAGCGTCTCGGCGATCCGTGGATCGGGCCGGGTGCGGCCCTCGTCGTCCACCGGGAGCGCCGCCGCGAGTCTGGCCCGGGCCTTGTCACGGTCGATCAGCAGCGCCCCGAAGGCGCCGAGCACGAAGAACATCAGCACCAGGTCGAGCAGCGCGGTCCGGCTCATCACCAGGTGCAGGCCGTCCACCGCCAGCAGGGCGCCCGCCAGGCAGCCCAGGAAGGTGGAGCGGAACAGCCGCCGCCCGATCCGGCACAGCATCAGCACCGACAGGGTGCCGAGCAGCGCGGTCATGAAGCGCCAGCCGAAGGGGTCGAAGCCGAACATCCACTCGCCGAGCCCGATCACCCACTTGCCGACGGGCGGGTGCACGACGTACCCCGGGTCGCTCGGCAGCACGACCCCGTTCGGGTTCGCCAGGATCGCCTTGTCGATGTCCTTGGGCCAGTTGGCCTCGTAGCCCTGCTGGATCGTGGCCCAGGCGTCCTTCGCGTAGTACGTCTCGTCGAATATCACCGCCTTCGGGGTGCCCAGGTGCACGAACCGCAGCACGCCGGCCACCAGCGTCACCAGCAGCGGACCGGCCCACGCCAGCACCCGCAGCCAGGTCGCGGTCGCGGCGGCGGGCACGCCGAGCGCCGTCCACAGCGCCACCGAGGGCTTCGCGTACGGCGGCACCAGGCGGCTGCGGACATCGGCGCGCGGTCCCGCACCGCCGCCCGGCCCGCCCGGCGGTGCGTAGCCGAAGCCGCGCAGGCGGCGCAGCCAGGTCGACGGCTCGTTCTCGCCGCCACCGGGCGGCGCGGGCGGGGCCCCGGCGGGGCTGGGTTGCGGCGTCGCGGTACTGGTCACCGGGTCATCGTAGGGAACAGCGCTGTGCGAACCCCAGTAGCGGGGGCGACCGGGTCGATCAAGGGGGGAGTGGCCGGGGCACGGGGCCCCGGGCTGAGAGGATGTGCGGGTGACCACTGCGCAGCCCCGAGGTACCGAAGCCACCCACCCGACCACCGACGCGGCGGGCGTGCTCGTCCTCGCCGGCACCCCGATCGGGGACCTCGCGGACGCGCCGCCCCGGCTCGCCACCGAGCTGGAGCGCGCCGACGTGATCGCCGCCGAGGACACCCGGCGGCTGCGCCGCCTGACCCAGGGCCTCGGCGTGCACACCACCGGTCGCGTCCTCTCCTACTTCGAGGGCAACGAGTCCGCGCGCACCCCCGAACTGGTCGAGGCGCTCCTCGCCGGCTCCCGGGTCCTCCTCGTGACGGACGCGGGCATGCCGTCGGTGTCCGACCCGGGCTACCGGCTCGTCGCCGCCGCCGTGGAGAAGGACATCAAGGTGACGGCCGTGCCCGGCCCGTCCGCCGTGCTGACCGCGCTGGCCATGTCCGGGCTGCCGGTGGACCGTTTCTGTTTCGAGGGCTTCCTGCCGCGCAAGGCCGGCGAGCGGCTGAGCCGGCTGCGCGAGGTCGAGGGGGAGCGCCGCACCCTCGTCTACTTCGAGGCCCCGCACCGCCTCGACGACACCCTGGCCGCGATGGCCGAGGTCTTCGGACCCGACCGGCGCGCCGCCGTCTGCCGCGAGCTGACCAAGACCTACGAAGAGGTCAAGCGGGGCGGCCTGGCCGCGCTCGCGCAGTGGGCGGCCGAGGGCGTCCGTGGCGAGATCACGGTGGTCGTCGAGGGCGCGCCCGCCGCGGCGCCCGGTGACGTCGACGCCGACGAGCTGGTGCGCAGGGTGCGGGTGAGGGAGGAGGCGGGGGAGCGGCGCAAGGAGGCCATCGCGGCCGTCGCCGCCGAGGCCGGCGTACCCAAGCGCGAGGTGTTCGACGCGGTGGTCGCGGCAAAGAATGCGGCACAAAAGGTGCCGTAGGTCGGTAAAGAGCTAGGCTGAAAAGCAAAGCTCAGACCGGGCACAGGGCGTTTTGGGCATGCCTTGCCCAAAGGCCGTCCAACACTGGACAGGGCCTGATGCGCTCCCGCCGGAACAGGCGTCCACTGGTGAGTGAACTACCAGCGGACAAGAGGAGCTGGCATGAGTGAGATCGCAGACACCCCGGTTCCCGCGGCCCCGCCGGTCGCGACCGCACCGACCGTCGCCGCCGTCAGGACCACCCCGCCGCCCGTACGCACCGCTCGCGAGGCGTACTCCTTCGCCTGCATGAAGTGCGGGTACGGCTGGGAGCAGGCGTACGAGATCGAGCACCACGTGGACGGCAGGGGCCAGCCGTTCATCGTCTATACGGTCAAGGGCGGCGAACGGGTCCCGTCCCCGCTGTCCAACCCCACCTGCATGAACTGCGGTGGGCACGTGGTGCGGATCATGCGGGAGGGGCAGGTGTCCTCGGTCCTCGGCATGCTCGACCAGCTCCACCACCACCATCACCGGCCCGCTCCGGCGCGGATGCCGAAGCCGCGCAAGCGCTCCCGGCTGCACGACGCCCCCGGGCCGGTCGCGATCGACCCCGACGCGCGGGACGCGAGCGAGGGCGGGGGCCTGCTGGGCCGCCTGTGGCGGCGGATCCGCGGAGCCTGAGCCCTCCGGGCGGGCTCGATGTGGCCCCCTCCAGCCTCGCCGGCGTTTGAGGCGGTGCCCCAGCCGGAGCCCCCGGGTGCGGGTCGTGTGCCCTCCGGGCGGGTGCCCTCAATCGCCGGGCGGGCTTGATGGGGCCCCCTCCAGCCCCGCCGGCGTTTGAGGCGGTGCCTCGGGCGGAGTCGCTGGGTGCGGGTCGTGTGCCCTCCGGGCGGGTGCCCTCAATCGCCGGGCGGGCTTGATGTGGCCGGGCGGGCTTGATGGGGCCCCCTCCAGCCCCGCCGGCGTTTGAGGCGCGCCTTTACAGCCCCGCCGGGGCGGGAGGCGCGGCTACCCCGGCCTCGCCGGGGCGTGAGGTGGGGACCATAGGATCGGTCGTATGAGTGCCAGCCCCGCCGTTCCGTCCGGCTCCCGTCGCAAAGACGATGACCGGGACACCCCGCCGCCGCTCCCGGAGCCCCTCCGGGTCGCGGTGGCGGACTCCCACACCCACCTCGACATGCAGCGCGGCACCGTCGAGGAGGCGCTGCGCAAGGCCGCCTCGGTGGGCGTCACCACCGTCGTCCAGGTCGGCTGCGACGTGAAGGGCTCCCGCTGGGCGGCCGAGACCGCCGCCGCGTACGAGAACATCCACGCGGCGGTGGCCCTCCACCCGAACGAAGCCCCCCGCATCGTCCACGGGGATCCCGACGGCTGGTCCCGCCAGGGCGCGAGGCCCGGCGGCGGCGAGGCGGCCCTGGACGAGGCCCTCGCCGAGATCGAGGCGCTGGCCGCCCTCGACCACGTCAAGGCGGTCGGCGAGACCGGGCTCGACCACTTCCGCACCGGACCCGAGGGCATGGCCGCGCAGGAGCGTTCCTTCCGCGCGCACATCGAGATCGCCAAGCGCCGGGGCAAGGCGCTGGTCATCCACGACCGCGAGGCCCACGCCGACGTCCTGCGCGTGCTGCGGGAAGAGGGCGCGCCCGAGCGGACCGTCTTCCACTGCTACTCCGGCGACGCCGAGATGGCCCGCGAGTGCACGGCCGCGGGCTACTACATGTCCTTCGCCGGGACGGTCACCTTCAAGAACGCGGCGGCGCTGCGGGAAGCGGTCGCGGTCGCCCCGGCCGAGCTGCTGCTGGTCGAGACGGACGCGCCGTACCTGACCCCCGCGCCGTACCGCGGACGGCCCAACGCGCCGTACCTGATTCCGCTCACGGTGCGTGCGATGGCCGCGGCCCGCGGCATCGACGAGGACGCGATGGCCACCGCACTGGCGGCGAACACGGCCCGCGCCTTCGCCTACTGACGTCCGATCGGCCCGCACCCGGTGACACGCTGGGTAGCGGGGCGACTTTGTTGAGTGACGAACGCTCCGCTAGGGTGCCGTGCCCGAACCAACGGGACCGGACCAGTGGAGCGAGCGTCGTGAGCGATACCCAGGGCGGCCACCGCCGTGGCGGCCGGGACGAGCCGGACGCGGCGGCACCCGCGGGCTGGCTGGACTCGGCGCTGTCCGCCGACCCGACGCCCGCCCCGGACGAGCGGGACGCGGCCGTCCCGGCCCCCCGCGCCGGTGAGCGGCGGGCCGCGCGCCGGCGCAAGGCCGACGGCCCCACGGGGCGCCGGGCCCGCGGCCGGTCCCCCCTGCCGGCGGCCCCGCCGGGAGGGGCGGCCGTCGGCACGGCCTGGCCGGACACGGCCGCGGACGGCGGTGCCGGCGCCGGTGCCGACGGCTCCTTCGGCCCGGACCTCGCCCTGGAACTGGGCCTGGAACTGGACCTCGTAGAGCTCGAACGCGACCTGGACCGAGACTTCGCCCGCGACCTCGACCTCGGCTACGGCGGAGACCTCGGCCCCGACGGCGCCCCCGGCTTCGGTCGCGGCCCCGGCCTGGACCTCGGCCCCGGCTTCGACCCGGCCCCCGCCCCCGCCCCCGCGGGCTGGCCCGAGCCGCTGCTCCCCGGACCCGCCCGGCCGGAGGGCACGGGCACCCCGCCCCGCCCCGAGCCCGGCGGATCCCGGCGGGCCGGACGCGGCGGGGCCACCGCCACCCGGGCGCGCCGGGGCACCAAGGCCGGGCGCGGCACCGCCAGCTGGCGCCGGATCGTCCCGCAGGCCCTGGTCGTCGCCTTCCTCGCCGGCGGCACCTCCGCCTTCGTCGCCGCCGACAAGGCGGTCCGCCTCACCGTGGACGGCGTGCCCCGCACCCTGCACACCTTCGCCGACGACGTCGACGAACTGCTCGACGCGGAGGGCCTGGGCGTCGGCGCCCACGACCTCGTCGCCCCGGCCCGCACCACCGCCCTCGACGACGGCGACGAGATCGTCGTCCGCTACGGCCGCCCCCTCCAGCTCACCCTCGACGGCCAGCGGCGCCAGGTGTGGACCACCGCCGCCACCGTGGACGGCGCGCTGCGCCAGCTCGGCGTCCGCGCGGAGGGCGCGTACCTCTCCGCGCCCCGCACCGCCCCCGTACCGCGCCGCGGCCTCACCTTGAACGTGCGCACCGAACGCAGCGTCACCTTCATGGCCGACGGCCGCGAACGCACCATCCGCACCAACGCCGCGACCGTCCAGGAGGCCCTGGACCAGGCCGGGATCACCCTGCACGCCCAGGACACCACCTCCGTGCCGGCCGCCTCCTTCCCCCGGGACGGCCAGACCGTCACCGTGCTGCGCATCACCGGTACCCGCGAGGTCCGCGAGGAGCGCATCCCGTTCGAGATCGAGAAGGTGAAGGATCCGGAGCAGTTCGCCGGGACCGAGGTCGTCGAGCGCGTCGGGCGGCCCGGCGCCCGCCGGGTCACCTACAGCCTGCGCACCGTCAACGGGGTCCGGCAAAAACCCCGCCGGATCGCCGAGGAGACCCTGCGCGAGCCGGTGACCCAGCTGGTCAAGGTCGGCACCCGGCCGCTGCCCGACTCGGTCGCCGGGGCCGACGGCCTGGACTGGGGCGCGTTGGCCCAGTGCGAGTCCGGCGGGCGGGCCGCGGCCACCGACGCGTCCGGCACCTACGGCGGGCTCTACCAGTTCGACGTCCAGACCTGGCAGAGCCTCGGCGGCACCGGCAGCGCCCAGGAGGCGACCGGTGCGGAGCAGACCTACCGGGCCAAGAAGCTCTACGTGCAGCGGGGGGCGAGTCCGTGGCCGCACTGCGGCCGTAGGCTTTACCGGTGAGCACCGCAGAGCACGACACCGCAGAGCACGGCAACGAGAAGCATGACGGCGAGCAGTCGCCGGAGGTCACCCCGGCGCAGGGGGGCGACGCGCTGTTCGGCGCGGCCGACATCCGGGAGCTGGCGAGCGTACTCGGGGTCCGGCCGACGAAGCAGAAGGGGCAGAACTTCGTCATCGACGCCAACACCGTGCGCCGGATCGTGCGCACGGCGGAGGTGCGGCCCGACGACGTCGTCGTCGAGGTCGGTCCGGGCCTCGGCTCGCTGACGCTGGCGCTGCTGGAGGCCGCGGACCGGGTCACCGCCGTCGAGATCGACGACGTGCTGGCGGCCGCGCTGCCCGCGACCATCGAGGCCCGGATGCCCGCGCGCGCGGACCGCTTCGCGCTGGTGCACTCCGACGCGATGCTCGTGAAGGAACTGCCCGGCCCGGCGCCGACCGCGCTGGTCGCCAACCTGCCGTACAACGTGGCCGTGCCGGTGCTGCTGACGATGCTCGACCGCTTCCCGACCATCGAGCGGACGCTGGTCATGGTGCAGGCGGAGGTCGCCGACCGGCTGGCCGCCAAGCCCGGCAACAAGGTCTACGGCGTGCCCTCGGTCAAGGCCGCCTGGTACTGCGACGTCAAGCGCGCCGGGTCCATCGGGCGCAACGTCTTCTGGCCCGCGCCGAACGTCGACTCCGGCCTGGTCTCCCTGGTCCGGCGGGCCGAGCCGGTCAAGACCACCGCCACCAAGCGCGAGGTCTTCGCCGTGGTCGACGCCGCCTTCGCGCAGCGCCGCAAGACGCTGCGGGCCGCGCTGTCCGGCTGGGCCGGCTCCGCCGCGGGCGCCGAGAGCGCGCTGGTCGCGGCCGGGATCTCGCCGCAGGCCCGCGGCGAGGGGCTCACGGTCGAGGAGTTCGCGCGGATCGCGGAGAACAAGCCGGTGCACGAGCAGGCGGCGTTGTGACCGGCGCCGGGACCGGTGCTGTGACCGGTGCTGTGACCGGCCCACCGGAGGCCGCGGGCGTCACGGTCCGGGTGCCCGCGAAGGTCAACGTGCAGCTGGCGGTGGGCGCGGCCCGCCCCGACGGCTTCCACGACCTGGCCAACGTCTTCCTGGCCGTCTCCCTCTACGACGAGGTCACGGTCACCCCGGCCGACGCCCTCACCGTCAGCTGCTCCGGTCCCGACGCCGACCAGGTCCCCCTGGACCGGACGAACCTGGCGGCGCGGGCCGCCGAGCTGCTCGCCGCCCGGCACGGCCTGGACCCGGCCGTCCACATCCACATCGCGAAGAACATCCCCGTCGCGGGCGGCATGGCGGGCGGCAGCGCGGACGGCGCGGGCGCGCTCCTCGCCTGCGACCTGCTGTGGGGCCTGCGGAGCACACCGGCCGAGCTGCTGGAGATCTGCGCCGAGCTCGGCAGCGACGTCCCCTTCAGCCTGGTCGGCGGCGCCGCGCTCGGCACCGGACGCGGCGAGCAGCTCGCCCCGCTGGAGTCCGGGATCTTCCACTGGGTCTTCGCCGTGGCGGACGGCGGCCTGTCGACCCCGGCGGTGTTCCGCGAGTTCGACCGGCTGGCGGCCGAGGCCGGTACGGACATCCCCGTGCCCGAGGCCGCGCCGCGGCTGCTGGCCGCGCTGGCCACCGGGGACCCGGACGCGCTGGCCGCCACCGTGGTCAACGACCTCCAGCCGGCGGCGCTCTCGCTGCGCCCGCAGCTGGGACGGACGCTGGACGCGGGTCTGGGGGCCGGGGCGCTGGCCGCCCTCGTCTCGGGCTCCGGGCCGACGACCGCCTTCCTGGTGCGGGACCCCGAGTCCGCGGCGAAGGTCGCCGAGGCGCTGTCCGCCTCCGGCACCTGCCGGACCACCCGCGTGGCCACCTCCCCGGCCCCGGGCGCCACCCGGCACTGAGCCCGACCGCCGCGCGGGGGCCCGTACGACCGGCCGCGCGGGGGCCCGTACGGACTCCCGCGCGGCCCCCGCGCACCCGCGCGGCCGCTCGCGCAGCGGTCGGGTCCGGCCGGGAAGGTTAGGGTGGGGGGCTGATCCACCCCTTTCCCTGGAGCGCGTCTGATGGCCGTCAATCTGGTCAATGTCGAGGCAGTCAGCAAGGTGTACGGAACCCGTGCCCTGCTCGACGGCATCTCCCTCGGCGTGTCCGAGGGGGACCGGATCGGCGTCGTCGGACGCAACGGCGACGGCAAGACCACCCTCATCCGGATGCTCGCGAAGCTGGAGGAGCCCGACACCGGTCGGGTCACCCAGAACGGCGGACTGCGGATGGGCGTGCTCACGCAGCACGACTCCCTGGACCCCGCCGCCACCATCCGCCACGAGATCATCGGCGACATGGCCGACCACGAGTGGGCGGGCAACGCGAAGATCCGCGACGTGCTGACCGGCCTCTTCGGCGGCCTGGGCCTGCCCGGCTTCGAGCACGGCCTGGACACCGTCATCGGCCCGCTCTCCGGTGGCGAGCGCCGCCGGATCGCGCTCGCGCAGCTCCTGATCGCCGACCAGGACCTGCTCGTCCTCGACGAGCCCACCAACCACCTCGACGTCGAGGGCATCTCCTGGCTGGCCCAGCACCTCCAGGCCCGCCGCTCCGCGCTCGTCTGCGTGACCCACGACCGGTGGTTCCTCGACCAGGTCTGCACCCGCATGTGGGACGTGCAGCGCGGTGACGTGCACGAGTACGAGGGCGGCTACAGCGACTACGTCTTCGCCCGCGCCGAGCGCGACCGGATCGCCGCCACCGAGGAGTCCAAGCGGCAGAACCTGATGCGCAAGGAGCTGGCCTGGCTGCGCCGCGGCGCCCCCGCCCGCACCTCCAAGCCGCGCTACCGCATCGAGGCGGCCAACGAGCTGATCGCCGACGTGCCGCCGCCGCGCGACACCAGCGCGCTGATGAAGTTCGCCAACGCGCGCCTGGGCAAGACGGTCTTCGACCTGGAGGGCGTCACCGTCCAGGCCGGCCCCAAGACCCTGCTCCAGCACCTGACCTGGCACCTCGGCCCCGGCGACCGGGTCGGCCTGGTCGGCGTCAACGGCGCGGGCAAGACCTCGCTGCTGCGCGCGCTCGCCACGGCCGCCCGCACCCAGGGCGACGAGCAGCCCGCGGCCGGCAAGGTGACCGTCGGCAAGACGGTCCGGCTCGCCTACCTCTCGCAGGAGGTCGGCGAACTCGACCCGTCCCTGCGCGTCCTGGAAGCCGTACAGCGCGTGCGCGACCGGGTCGACCTCGGCCAGGGCCGCGAGATGACCGCGGGCCAGCTGTGCGAGCAGTTCGGCTTCACCAAGGAGAAGCAGTGGACGCCGGTCGGCGACCTCTCCGGTGGCGAGCGCCGCCGGCTGCAGATCCTGCGCCTGCTGATGGACGAGCCCAACGTCCTCTTCCTCGACGAGCCCACCAACGACCTCGACATCGAGACCCTGACCCAGCTGGAGGACCTCCTCGACGGCTGGCCCGGGTCGATGATCGTGATCTCCCACGACCGGTTCTTCATCGAGCGCACCACCGACACCGTGATGGCGCTGCTCGGCGACCAGAGCCTGCGGATGCTGCCGCGCGGCCTGGACGAGTACCTGGAGCGCCGGAAGCGGATGATCGCCGAGGCGGCGCCCGCGCCCGCCCCGTTCGCGGCCAAGGAGAAGACCTCCTCGGGCGACGCGCGCGCCGCGAAGAAGGAGCTCCAGAAGATCGAGCGCCAGCTCAACAAGATGTCGGACCGCGAGACGAACCTGCACGCGCAGATCGCGGAGAACGCCACCGACTTCGACAAGGTCGCCACGCTCGACGCGGAGCTGCGCGAACTCATCACAGACCGGGACGAGTTGGAAATGCGCTGGCTGGAGCTGGCCGAGGACGCGTAGGTTCCGCCTCAGCCGGGCACCAACTGGCCGGATAACGACCACGTCACGGGCCGGTCCTCCCTTGGGCACAGGGGCTGGACCGGCCCGTCCGGCGTGCGCCCGCAGTGATAGAAAGGGCATCCCCCACGCCCGACCGACCCCGAAGGTACCGCTGATGACCGAGCCGCCGAGTCCGCCGACGCCGCCGAACCAGCCAGCTGTACCTCCCGGTTACGGACACCTGCCCGGCCCGCCGCCGCCCTCCGCGTACGGCTTCCCGCCGCAGGGCGACAACCCGTACGCGCAGGCGCCGCCGCAGCAGCCCGGTCAGCCGCCGCAGCAGCCGCCGGCCCCGCAGGGCCCGTACGGCCAGCAGCCGCAGCCCGGATACGGATATCCGCAGCCCCCGACCGCGCCGATCGGGATGCCGCCCACCGGGCCGACCCCGCCCCGCGGCCGGACGCAGCTCCTGGTCACCGCCTCCGTGGTCGTCACGCTGGTGCTCGGCACCGGCGCGTACTTCGCCTTCGCCGGCGATGACGGCGACGGCAAGAAGCCGGCCGCGGCCGGCAGCTCCGCGCCCGTGACCCAGCCCTCCGGCTCGCCCTCCGTCGACAAGGGCGACGGCAAGGGCGGCAACGGCATGAGCGACGTCGACCTCAACTCCGGCCGCAAGCCCGGCGAGGGCAAGGTGCTGTGGCTGAAGACCAACGCCACCGAACTGCCCGGCGGCGGCGGGGACGCCACGGGGCAGTGGATCGTGGGCGACACCGTCGTCAAGTCCCTCTTCAAGTCGCTCATCGGCTACGGCGTGGCGGACGGCAAGCAGAAGTGGAAGCTCGACTTCCCCGTCAAGGTCTGCAGCACCCCCTACCAGACCACCACCGACGGCAAGGTCGTCGTGGGCATCATGAACGGCGAGTCAGAGCAGGCGAGCTGCAACCAGCTCACGATGGTCGACCTCAAGACGGGCAAGAGGGGGTGGACGAAGGAGATCCCCAAGGAGGGGATGTTCGACATCATGGTCACCCCCAGCCTCGCCATCACCGGTGACACCGTCACCGCCAGCCGCGTCGGCGCCGCCAGCGCCTTCAAGGTGAGCACCGGGGACCGGCTGTTCGGCTCCAACGTCCCCGAGGGCTGCACGCCCGGCTCCTACGCGGCCGGTCAGGGCAAGGTCGTCGCCGTCGCCACCTGCGCCGACGGCATCGAGGAGCTCCAGGGCACCGACCCGGTCAGCGGCCAGAAGAGCTGGACGTACCGCTTCCCGCAGGGCTGGAAGGTCAGCAAGGTCTACTCGGTCAACCCGCTCGTCGTCGACGTCAAGGAGCGCGACAAGAGCCAGCGCTCCATCATGGTCATCGGCCCCGACGGCAAGCAGCGCTCGCAGCTCAGCGGCGAGGGCCAGTTCACCCCCCGCTGCGACGACCCGATCCTCGACCGGCCGCTCCAGGACTGCTGGGGCATCGTCGTCGACGCGGGCTCCGACACGATCGTCCTGCCGACCGAGGGCGTCTCCAACGAGCTGGTCGCCTTCGACATGGGCACCGGCAAGGCCAAGTGGCGCACCCCGGCCGGCGACAAGCGCGTCCTGGTCCCGCTGAAGGCCGAGGGCGGCAAGCTCTACGCCTACAACAGCGCGGCGGACAGGGCCACCGGCGGCGAGGTCATCTCGGTCCCGCTCGGCGGCGGCAAGCCCACCACGGTGCTGCACAACCCGTCCGGGCCCGCCGCGCCGCTGGAGAACTCCTTCTACACCCCGCAGATCGCCTTCGCGGACGGGCGGCTCTTCATGTCCTCCACGCACATCACCGGCGAGGGCAAGGACGAGAAGTTCCTGATGGTCTTCGGCAAGTGACCGTGCCCGTGCCCGTGTCCGTGACCTTGTTCGCGTCCGTAGTCCCGTCGTCCACCCGGCCGCCCACGAGAGGCAGTAGCACCCGATGAGTACCCCGCCGCCCCCGCCGAACCAGCCCCCGTCGGGCGGCTTCGGCGCGCCCCAGGACCCGCCGCCGGGCGGCTTCGCGCCGCCGCCGCCGGCCGCGCCGCCCGCCCCGCCGGCGCCCCCGCAGCAGCCGCCGGGCCCGGCCTACGGCTACCCGCAGCAGCAGCCGCAGCCCGGTTACGGCTATCCGCAGGCGCCGCCGGTCGCGCCCGCCGCACCCGCCTACGTCCCGCCCGCGAGCGGTGGCGGCGGTGGCGGCGCCAGCAACGACCTGCGCAACCAGCTCCTCATCGTGGTCGCCGCACTCGTCGCCATCGCCCTGATCGTGGGCGGCGGCTTCTGGTACGTCTCCGGTGACGACGGCAGCGCCAAGAAGGACGTCGCCAACGGCCCGACCGACGGCAAGAGCCCCGGCGCGGGCGGCGAGGGCGACAAGTCCGGTGGCGGGGTCGCCAGCGAGAAGCCCCCGGCGAACACCAAGGCCAAGACCCTGGTCAACCTCCCGCAGCCGCAGGTCGCCGACCTCGCGCACGTCGAGGGCTCCTGGGTCACCGACACGCTCTACGTGAAGTCCGACGTCGCCAAGGTCGTCGGCTACGACCTGAACACCGGCGCCCAGAAGTGGTCCATCGCGCTCCCGGCCGAGCTGTGCGGGGCCACCGCGCACATCAGCGGCGGAAAGAGCGCGATCCTCTTCAAGGAAGCGCTGGCCAGCGACGCCAACAAGTACCCCCGCTGCAACCAGATCGGCGTCATCGACCTGAACGCGGGCAAGCTGGCCTGGTCGACCACCATCAAGGCCGCCACCAGCGGTGACAAGCCGGTGGAGTTCAAGGAGGTCACCCTCAGCGGCAACACCGTCGCCGCGGGCGGCCTCCAGGGCGGCGCGGGCTGGAACCTCGCCGACGGCAAGAACCTGTGGCCCGCCAAGGTCGACGGCGAAGGCTGCTACGACCTCGGCTACGCCGGTGGCCCGGCCCTCGCGGTCATCCGCAAGTGCGGCCCGTACGGCAGCCAGTACCTGCTCGCGCAGAACCTCGACCCGACGACCGGGGCGCCCAAGTCCTCGTACAAGATGTCGCAGGGCATCGACTACGCCGCGATCGTCTCCACCAAGCCGCTGGTCGTCGCCGCCGACGTCGGCGACGCGGCCAAGGGCGGCAGCGGGGTCAGCGACCTCTTCGTCGTCGACGACGCGGGCGCGCTGAAGACCCGTATCCCGGTCTCCTCCGGCAACTACTCGGTGCGCTGCGACGGGCTGTTGGTCGAGGGCTGCAAGAAGATGGCCGTCGGCAACGGCAAGGTCTACCTGCCGTCCGTCGAGCACCAGGGCAAGGACCAGTACGGCCGGACCAACGAGCTGCTGTCCTTCGACCTGACCACCGGCAAGCAGACCACCGACCGGGCCGACGCGGGCGAGCAGTACACGATCATGCCGCTGCGCATGGACGGGCCGAACGTCATCGCCTACAAGCTGCCCCCCTACAACAAGGGCGGCCAGGTCGTCAGCATCGACACCGCGACGATGAAGGAAACGCTCCTCATGGAGATGCCGGAGGACAAGAACATCCGGCGCCCCGAGACCAGCATGTCCGCGATGGGAGCCGAGTTCCGTTACCACAACGGGCGGTTCTTCATCTCCCAGACGCTGATCAGCAAGCCCTACTCGGCGACCGCCGACCCGTCGTACCTGTTCGTGTCCTTCACGACCGGCTGACCCGGCCGGACCGCCCCCGCCCCCCGGAAGTCGTTCTCCTCCGGGGGGCTTCGGCGTGCCGGTGTCCCGGGGCCGGGCTACCGTGGCGAGGGTGACGGGAATCGACGCCGACCGGCTGTGGTCCAGGTCCATGCCGCAGGCCTACGAGCGGTACCTCGTGCCGGTCCTCTTCCGGCCCTTCGCCGAGGACCTCGCGGCCCGGGCGGCGGCGCTGCGCCCCGGACGGATCCTCGAACTGGCCGCGGGCACCGGCGTGCTGACATCGGAGCTGCTCGCCGCGGCGCCGTCGGCCGAGGTGACGGCCACCGACCTGAACGAGGCCATGGTCGACTTCGGGTCGTCCCGGGCGCCGGGGGCGCTGTGGCGACAGGCCGACGCGCAGCGGCTGCCGTTCCCGGACGGGGGCTTCGACCTGGTGGTCTGCCAGTTCGGCGTGATGTTCTTCCCCGACCGGGTCGCGGCCTTCACCGAGGTCCGCCGGGTGCTGGCCGCCGGCGGCCGGTTCCTGTTCAACACCTGGGGCCCGATCGCCGCGCACGCCTTCGACGCCGCGGTGCAGGCCGGGCTGGAGCGGGCCTTCCCGGACGACCCGCCGCGGTTCCTCCCCACGGTCCCGCACGGCTACGCCGACCCCGCGGTCGTGGCGGCCGACCTGGCGGCCGCCGGGTTCGTCGTGGAGGAGGAGCGGGAGCTGACGCTGGAGGGCCGGGCCGCGTCGGCCGCCGACGTCGCCACCGGCTTCCTCACCGGGACGCCGGTGCGCGGTGCCTTCGAGGAGCGCGGCGGCGGCCCGGCCGCCCGGGCGGTCATCATCGAGGAGACCACGGCCCGACTGGGCCCGGGCCCGGTCGTCGCCCCGATGACGGCGTACGTCTTCACCGGCGCGGCCTGACCGCCCATCGCTCGTACACGGGGTCGCCGACCTGCCAGGTGTGCCCGCCGGGGTGGAACCGGAACTCCGCGCACCCGGCGCCGGTCCCGCCCGGGGCGGTGTCGCCGACCGGGCAGTCGGGGCGGACGAAGACCGCCTGGCACGACCTGCCCTCCGGCCAGCGGGCCCATAGGGCGGTCGCGTCCTGGTTGTCCACGATGAGGGACCAATGCGGGCCCGTGGCGTGTTCGAGGGTGCAACGGATCCGCTGTGGGATGGGGACGAGTTCGCGGTACGGGGCGTGACCGGGCCCGAGCGCGTCCAGGGCGGCCACCAGAGCCGGGCCGAGCAGGAGGGTCTGGGCGCCGCAGATGTGGCGTTCGTGGGGCATGGGGGTGCCTCTCCGTGTCCGAACAGCTACCGGGGAGAGCCAGGTTGGCCTAAGGTCAGAAATTCTTCAACGTGTCAACCTGTCGGATGTGAAGGAAGGGATGGCGCGCCCGTGAACCGCAAGGAGTTGAGCCCGGACAGCTCGCCGCGGGCCGCGTTCGGGGCGCGTTTGCGCAGTGCCCGGGAAGCGCGGGGCTGGACGCAGGATGAGCTGGCCGAGCGGACGGGGTACTCCAGCCAGCACGTCTCAGCAGTCGAAACCGGTCGGAAGCCGCCGACCCTGCGGTTTTCACGCAGTGCGGACCGAGTGCTCGAAACCGACGACGCTTTCGAGCGTGCGTGGCGCGAGATTCGACACGGTTCGCTACTGGAGGGCTTCCAGGAGTACGTCGACTACGAGAGCCGGGCCGTGGAGATCCGGAAGTTCGAGATCGGCATCATCCCGGGTCTGTTGCAGACGCCCGAGTACGCGCATGCGCTGGCGGAGAGCGATGTTCGGCGGGGCGCCATCACCGCCGAACGCGCAGCCGCGCGCGTGGCGTTGGTGGCGAAGCGGCAAGCTGCGCTGGAGCGGGCCCGACCACCCATGATGTTCACGGTGCTGGACGAGAGCTGTCTCCGTTGGCTCGTCGGTGGCCCCCAGGTCATGGCCGCTCAGCTCGAACGGTTGAAGGAATTCGCCGGCCGCCCGAACACGGTGCTTCAGGTGGCCCCGTTCAGCATGGGCACGCGTCGCTCGATTGGCATGGCGGTGATCTTGTTGACGCTGCCCGACCGGTCCGTGGTCGGCTATGCCGAGTCCTGGTTCCGGGGGTACCTGGATCGGGAGAGTACAAAGGTGCTGCCCGTTCTGAGGGCCTTCCATCAGCTGCAGGCCGAGGCGCTCTCCCAGGCGGAGTCCGTGGCCTTGATCGAAGAGCTGGGCAGGGGCGCCGCATGACGACCGGACCCCCGGCCGATGTCAAGGCCCGCGGGGGCGGTCGCCACTGACGGGGGCTTCTGTTCCGTATCCACCTCGCGGCGTCGAACAAGCGTGTAGCTTGCCGGGTCAGAAGGGTCGGGGGTGAGCGCCGCAATGGGCGTACGGGTCATGGTCGTTGACGATCACCGGCTGTTGGCCGAGGCGCTCGCCTCGGCGTTGAAGCTGCGCGGGCACCGGGTGCTGGCCGCGGCCGCGCCGGCCGCCGGGGCGGCCGAGTTGGTGATCAGCCGCGCCCCGGAGGTCTGTCTGCTGGGCACCGCCACCCCCGCCGAGCCGGGGATCTTCGAGCCCATCGTGCGGATCCGGCGCGAGAGACCGCAGATCGCCGTCGTCGTGCTGGGCCCGGTGCCCAGTCCGCGGGGGATCGCCGCCGCCTTCGCCGCAGGCGCCTGCGGGTACGTGCGCCAGGACGAGCGGATCGAGGGTGTCGAGCGGGCCCTGGCCAAGGCGCGGGCCGGGGAGGCGGCGGTGTCGCCGCAGCTGCTCCAGAGCGCCTTCGCGGAACTCCTCAACCCCACCGCCCAGCCGGACGACGAGGGCAGCAGGCTGCTCGGGCTGCTCACCCCGCGCGAGGTGGAGGTCCTGGTCCGGGTCGCCGAGGGCGAGGACACCCGGCTGATCGCGGCCGGGATGGCGATCGCGCCGAGCACCGCGCGCACGCACGTCCAGCGCGTGCTGATGAAACTCGGCGTGGGCTCCCGGCTGGAGGCGGCCGCGCTGGCCGCCCGTACGGGCCTGTTGGACCGGGCGGCCCGCCTGTAGACGTCGTCGTCGCGGGCGCGCGATTTCCCCGTGGGTGCGGACATGCGGTAAGCCAGGGGGGAACGGGTCGCGACACGCGAGCGGCCGTGCGACTTCGAGAGGTAGTAGGCGAGTGAGCAAGTACCTGGTCACCGGTGGCGCCGGATACGTGGGCAGCGTGGTCGCGGCCCACCTGCTGGAGGCCGGACACGAGGTCACCATCCTCGACGACCTCTCGACCGGCTTCGAGGCGGGCGTGCCGCAGGGCGCCACCCTCGTCCACGGTCGGATCCAGGACGCCGCCCGCCACCTCGACGCCTCCTTCGACGCGGTGCTGCACTTCGCGGCCTTCTCGCAGGTCGGCGAGTCCGTGGTCAACCCCGGCAAGTATTGGGACAACAACGTCGGCGGCACGCTCGCGCTGCTCACCGCGATGCGCGAGGCCGGGGTGAAGAAGCTCGTCTTCTCCTCCACCGCCGCGACCTACGGCGAGCCCACCGAGGGGCTGCTGACGGAGGAGTCGGTGACCAAGCCGACCAACCCCTACGGCGCCTCCAAGCTGGCCGTCGACCACATGATCAGCGGCGAGTGCGCGGCGCACGGGCTGACCGCGGTCTCGCTGCGCTACTTCAACGTGGCCGGTGCCTACAAGGAGTTCGGCGAGCGGCACGACCCCGAGACCCACCTGATCCCGCTGGTGCTCCAGGTCGCCCTCGGGCAGCGGGAGTCGATCTCGGTGTTCGGCGAGGACTACCCGACGCCGGACGGCACCTGCGTGCGCGACTACATCCACGTCGCCGACCTCGCCGAGGCGCACCTGGCCGCGGTGGCCGTGCCCGCCTCGGGCGAGCACCTGATCTGCAACCTGGGCAACGGCAGCGGCTTCTCGGTGCGCGAGGTCATCGACACCGTCCGCAAGGTGACCGGGCACCCGATCCCGGAGGTCGTGGCCCCGCGCCGGGCCGGTGACCCGGCGGTCCTGGTGGCTTCCGCGGCCAATGCCAAGGAGCGGCTCGGCTGGACGCCCTCCCGTGCGGACCTCGCGGGCATCGTCGCGGACGCCTGGGCCTTCGCCCAGCGCTGACCCGCCGGCCCGGCGAAGCCATTCCGGCCCGGGGGGCTCTACTGTCCCCCCGGGCCCGTTCCGGCCTCGCCTGAGCTGCCCCGGCCGTCCGGGATGGCCCCGACTGGCCCGGCCACCTCAGCCTCGCCGGGGGTGGGGGGGCGGGGGGCGGGGGGGGCCCCGGGGGCCCCCCCGGGGGGCGGGGGCCCCGC
>NZ_JBITDP010000012.1:224026-281060 GCF_044454405.1 Streptomyces sp. NPDC051555
CCCCGCCCCCGGCGGCCCCCCCGGGCGCGGGGGGGGGCCCCCCCCGCGCGGCCCCCCCCCCGGGGGGGGGCCCCCCGGGGGGCCGGGGGGGCCCCCCCCCCACCCCCCGCCCCACACCCCCCGGCGAGGCTGACTATGGCTCCGGCGGGGCTGGGATGGGCTCCGCCCGGACCCGCGCCTCAAACGCCGGCGAGGCTGACTTTGGCTCCGGCGGGGCTGGAGTGGGCCCGGCCCCGGACCGGGATGGTCCGCGCGGACCGGGGGCGCGGGAGGAGGGGCCGTGCGCCGGGGTGGGGCGCTGTGCGCGGGCGCCCGGCGTGCGCGCGCTGCGTGAAATGCCCCCGTGCACCTGCCCGTGGCAAGGGCAGAAGCGGAAACGGGATTCCGGCCCGGAGCGGCGGGCGATATCAAGCCACGCACAGGCTCCTCACAGCCCGCCGCACCGGAAAATGCCTCGAAAAACTTCTGCTATTCGGCCAACCACGAGCGGCCCCCGGCCCTACGCTGATGCGTGACGCCGGTGGGGGCCGGTGTTGATTCAGGGGTCGAGACGAGTCGGGTACGACGTCCGCTCCGGGGTAGTGCAGAGGTGTCACGGCGGCGGCCGCGGCAGCTGCGGATCACCCGGTCCGGGCGCCGTACCCGCAGTTGTCCGTTCCCCGACCCTTGGGGGTTCTGTGGTTCGTATCCGGGTTCTCGTGGTGGACGATCACCGCATCTTCGCCGAGTCGCTCGCCGCCGCGCTCGCGGCCGAGCCGGACGTGGACGTGTCCGCGGCCGGCAGCGGCCCCGCCGCGCTGCGCTGCCTCGAACGGGGCGTCAGCGAGGGGCGCCGCTTCGACGTGTTGCTCGTCGACGCCGATCTCAGTGGGGCCGCCGGCGGCCCGGCCGGCGCCGCCGGGGCGTTCCCCGCGCAGCGGGAGCACGGCTCCGGTGCGCCGCCGGGCGACGGGCTCGCGCTGGTCGCGGCCGTGCGCACGGCGCATCCGGGGGTCCGTACGGTCGTCCTCGCCGAGCGCGACGAACCGCGCCGGGCCGCCCACGCCCTGCAGGCCGGGGCGTCCGGCTGGGTGGCGAAGGACTGCTCGCTGTCGCGGCTGCTCGCCGTGGTCCGGGGCGTCCTGCGCGAGGAGACCCACCTGCCGCCCGCCCTGCTCACCGGCGTGCTGCGGGAGTTGACCCAGGCCCGTAAGCACCGCACCGACAGCGAACGCCTGGTGGAGTCCTTGACCCCGCGCGAACACGAGGTGCTGCGCTGCATGGTGGCGGGCCTGGGCCGCAAGGACGTCGCGGCGCGGCTGTTCCTGTCCCCGCACACGGTGCGCACCCACATGCAGAACGTGCTGGGCAAGCTCGGGGTGCACTCCACCCTGGCGGCCGTGGCACTGGCCCGGCGCGCGGGCGTGCGTCCCGCGGACCTAGCCGGGGATGTTGTCGAACGGAGCGGTCAACTGGCGTAGCAGCGAGGCCAGGTCGCCGCGCTCGGACCGGGACAGCTGGGCCAGGATCGCCCGCTCCTGGGCGAGCAGCCCGGCGAGTGCCTGGTCGGCGCGGTCGCGCCCTTCGGGGGTCAGCCGGACCAGGACTCCGCGTCGGTCGTTGGGGTCGGGCAGTCGCTCGACCAGACCCTTCTTCGCGAGCCGGTCGATCCGGTTGGTCATGGTGCCCGAGGTGACCAGGGTCTGCGTCAGCAGCTGCCCGGGGGAGAGCTGGTAGGGCGCGCCGGCCCGGCGCAGCGACGTCAGGACGTCGAACTCCCACGGCTCCAGGCTGTGCTCGGCGAAGGCGAGCCTGCGGGCCCGGTCCAGATGGCGCGCGAGCCGGCTCACGCGGCTGAGCACTTCGAGCGGTTCCACGTCGAGGTCAGGGCGTTCGCGCCGCCATGCCGCGACCAATCGGTCGACCTCGTCCTCCATGCCGATCAGTGTAAGGGGTATGTCGACGTGAAGTCTCTTGACATTAAGTCTCTTGATGAAGAGTTTCTCGGCGTGAAGTGTCTTGACATCAAGATATATTCGGAGTGACCATGGGGAAGGGAGCGGCCGGAACCCAGATGCTTCCACCCGCACCATCCGCAGGGAGGCTCGAACATGCATTCCGACACCGCGGCCAAGGGCGCCGCACCCGCCCCGACGTGGGATCCGCAGCAGTACCTGCGCCACGCGGACCACCGCGCCCGCCCCTTCCTGGACCTGCTCGGCCGCATCCAGGCGCTCCCCACCGCTCCCGGCCGCCCCGCCCGCATCGCCGACCTCGGCTGCGGCCCCGGCAATGTCACCGCCCTGCTCGCCGATCGCTGGCCCGACGCCGCGATCACCGGCTTCGACCTCTCCCCGGAGATGCTCCGGCGCGCCACCGAGGAGTACGCGGGCCCCACCACCGGCGGCGGCTCCCTCGACTTCGCCCCCGCCGACCTGACGGACTGGCTCCCCGAACAGGCGTACGACCTGATCGTCTCCAACGCCGCCCTGCAATGGGTGCCCGGCCACCCCGGCTCACTCGCCGCCTGGATCAACGGACTGCGCCCCGGCGGCACCTTCGCCTTCCAGGTCCCCGGCAACTTCACCGCGCCCAGCCACGCCCTGCTGCACGCCCTGTGCGACACCCCGCGCTGGCGCTCCCGGCTCTCCGGACTCGGCGCCGGCCACAGCCACGTCCTCGAACCCGCCGAGTACCTGGAGCGCTTCACCGGGCTCGGCTGCGCCGTCGACGTCTGGGAGACCACGTACTACCAGCTCCTCACCGGCCCCGACCCGGTCCTCGACTGGGTCAAGGGGACCGCGCTGCGGCCCGTCCTGACCGCGCTGGGCGACGACCGGGTGGCCGTGGAGGAGTTCCTCGCCGCCTACCGCGACCTGCTGCGCGCGGCCTACCCGGCCGGTCCGCGCGGCACCGTCTTCCCGTTCCGCCGCATCTTCGCCATCGCCCGCAAGGAGAACTGACCCCGTGCTCAGCGCCGTCGACCACGTCCAGCTCGCCGCACCGCCCGGCTCCGAGGACGCGCTGCGCGCGTACTACGGGAGGGTGCTCGGCATGACCGAGATCCCCAAGCCGCCCGTCCTCGCGGCGCGCGGCGGCTGCTGGTTCGCAGCCGGCCCAGTCCAGCTCCACCTGGGCGTCGAGGAGGACTTCCGCCCGGCCCGCAAGGCCCATCCGGGACTGCGCGTCACCGGCATAGCGGCCTACGCGGAGCGGCTCGCCGCCCGCGGCGCCACCGTCGTCTGGGACGACGACCTGCCCGGGCACCGGCGCTTCTACTCCGAGGACCCCGTCGGCAACCGGCTGGAGTTCCTGGAGCCCGACCCGGCGCACTGACCGCCCCGGGCCCCCGGGCCCGCGCGGACGCCCGTACGGCCCCCACGACACGCAGAGCGGCGCCCGGCCACCGGTGATCCCGGTGGCGGGGCGCCGCTCCGCGTGCGTCGTGCGTGGTCAGCTCTTGCGGTGGCCCACCAGGCGCGGCTTCGACTCCAGCTTGTCCAGGCCGTGCCAGGCCAGGTTCACCAGGTGCGCCGCGACCTCCGCCTTCTTCGGCTTGCGGACGTCCAGCCACCACTGCCCGGTCAGCGCGACCATCCCGACCAGCGCCTGCGCGTACAGCGGCGCCAGCTTGGGATCGAAGCCGCGCGCCTTGAACTCCAGGCCCAGGATGTCCTCGACCTGCGTCGCGATGTCGCTGATCAGCGAGGCGAAGGTGCCCGTCGACTGGGCCACCGGCGAATCGCGGACCAGGATCCGGAAGCCGTCCGTGTACGACTCGATGTAGTCCAGCAGCGCGAAGGCGGCCTGCTCCAGCAGCTCCCGCGGGTGCCCGGCCGTCAGCGCGCCCGTCACCCCGTCCAGCAGCTGGCGCATCTCGCGGTCCACGACGACCGCGTACAGGCCCTCCTTGCCGCCGAAGTGCTCGTAGACCACCGGCTTGGACACCCCGGCCTTGGCCGCGATCTCCTCCACCGACGTGCCTTCGAAGCCCTTCTCCGCGAACAGCGTGCGACCGATCTCCAGCAGCTGCTGACGCCGCTCGGCGCCCGTCATCCGGACCCGACGGCTACGCCGGGGTTTGTCGCTGCTGGGGGTACCGCCGTCGATCGCCACGTCACCCATCATGCCGCGCTCGACGCCTTTTCCTTGCGCCGGCCATCGATGCGCGACGCCGACGGCCAGCGGACGTCGCTCGCCCAGCCGGCCAGCTCGAACCAACGGATCAGCCGGGCGCTGGAGTCGACCTGCCCGCGCAACACGCCGTGGCGCGCCGACGTCGGGTCGGCGTGGTGCAGGTTGTGCCAGGACTCGCCGCAGGACAGGACGGCCAGCCACCAGACGTTGCCCGAGCGGTCGCGGGACTTGAAGGGGCGCTTGCCCACCGCGTGGCAGATCGAGTTGATGGACCACGTCACGTGGTGCAGCAGCGCCACCCGGACCAGCGAGCCCCAGAAGAACGCGGTGAAGGCGCCCCACCAGGACATCGTGACCAGACCGCCCACCAGCGGCGGGATCGCCAGCGAGAGCATCGTCCAGTAGATGAAGTCGCGCGAGATCCGCCGGATCGCCGGGTCCTTGATCAGGTCCGGGGCGTACTTCTCCTGGTTGGTCTGCTCCTCGTCGAAGAGCCAGCCGATGTGCGCCCACCACAGGCCCTTCATCAGGGCCGGGAGCGTCTCGCCGAAGCGCCACGGCGAGTGCGGGTCGCCCTCGTGGTCGGAGTACTTGTGGTGCTTGCGGTGGTCGGCCACCCAGCGCACCAGCGGCCCCTCCACCGCCATCGAACCCATGACGGCCAGCGCGATCCGCAGCGGCCGCTTCGCCTTGAAGGAACCGTGCGTGAAGTAGCGGTGGAAACCGATGGTGATCCCGTGGCAGGCCAGGAAGTACATGAACACCATCAGGCCCAGGTCCAGCCAGCTCACCCCGCCCCAGGCGAAGGCCAGCGGGATCGCCGCCAGCACCGCCAGGAACGGCACGGCGATGAAGAGCAGCAGCGCGATCTGTTCGACGGACCTCTTGCTCTCGCCGCCGAGCGTGGCGGAAGGACGGGGTGATCCGGAGTCCGCCGAGGCGTCCTCGATCAGATCGGGGCTTACGGTCATGGGGTCCCCTGGGGGGTGAAGGAGTCGGCAGGAGCCCGGCTACGGACCCGTAACCTACGGCAACGTAAGTATGGCAAAGCTCCGCCCCGCGGCAAGAGCGGCGCCCCAGCGGCCCCCCGCGGCGGGACCGGATCGCGAGACGGAGTCGAGCGGCGCGCCGGACACCTGGCCCGGACACCTATCCTGGTGTCGTCGGACAGCGCGGTCCGCACGGGCAGCCGAGCTGCGCGACAGGCAGGGGTACCCCGGACTGCCGTCCGGGCACACGCCGCCGTGCGCACCCCGGCGGCCCACGCCCCAGTAGCGCTCGAAACACTGCAAGGAGCCGCACCTGTGAGCAGTGCTGACCAGGCCCCCGTCACCCCGGCCACGGTTACAACAGCAGAGATGGCCAACGCGGAGCTGCGCGCGGACATCCGCCGCCTCGGCGACCTCCTCGGCGAAACCCTCGTACGCCAGGAGGGCCAGGACCTCCTCGACCTGGTCGAACGCGTCCGTGCCCTCACCCGCACGGACGGCGAAGCCGCCGCCTCCCTCCTCGGCGACATCGACCTGGAGACCGCCGCCAAGCTGGTGCGCGCCTTCTCCACCTACTTCCACCTCGCCAACGTCACCGAGCAGGTGCACCGCGGCAAGGAACTGCGCGCGCACCGCGCCGCCGAGGGCAGCCTCCTGGCCCGTACCGCGGACATGCTCAAGGACGCCGACCCCGAGCACCTGCGCGAGACGGTCAAGAACCTCAACGTGCGCCCCGTCTTCACCGCGCACCCCACCGAAGCCGCGCGCCGCAGCGTCCTCAACAAGCTGCGCCGCATCGCCGCCCTGCTGGAGGAGCCCGTCACCGGCGCCGGTGACCGGCGCCGCCACGACCTGCGCCTCGCCGAGAACATCGACCTCGTCTGGCAGACCGACGAGCTGCGCGTGGTGCGCCCCGAGCCCGCCGACGAAGCCCGCAACGCGATCTACTACCTCGACGAACTCCACGCCGGAGCCGTCGGTGACGTCCTGGAGGACCTCGCCGCCGAACTCGACCGCGTCGGCGTCGAGCTCCCCCCGGGCACCCGGCCGCTCACCTTCGGCACCTGGATCGGCGGTGACCGCGACGGCAACCCGAACGTCACCCCCGAGGTCACCCGGGACGTCCTGATCCTCCAGCACGAGCACGGCATCACCGACGCCCTCGAACTGGTCGACTTCCTGCGCGGTCTCCTCTCCAACTCCATCCGCTACACCGGAGCCACCGAGGAGCTGCTGACCTCCCTCCAGGCCGACCTCGAACGCCTGCCGGAGATCAGCCCCCGCTACAAGCGCCTCAACGCCGAGGAGCCCTACCGGCTCAAGGCCACCTGCATCCGGCAGAAGCTGGTCAACACCCGCGAGCGCCTCGCCAAGGGCACCGCGCACGAGGACGGTCGCGACTACCTCGGCACCGCCGAGCTGCTCACCGACCTCACGCTGATCCAGACCTCGCTGCGCCAGCACCGCGGGGCGCTCTTCGCCGACGGCCGCATGGACCGCACGATCCGCACGCTGGCCGCCTTCGGCCTCCAGCTGGCCACCATGGACGTGCGCGAGCACGCCGACGCCCACCACCACGCCCTCGGTCAGCTCTTCGACCGCCTCGGCGAGGAGTCGTGGCGCTACGCGGACATGCCCCGCGACTACCGGCAGAAGCTCCTCGCCAAGGAGCTCCGCTCGCGGCGCCCGCTGGCGCCCACCCCGGCGCCCCTGGACGCCGCCGGCCACAAGACCCTCGGGGTCTTCGGCGCCATCAAGGACGCCTTCGAGAAGTTCGGCCCCGAGGTCATCGAGTCCTACATCATCTCGATGTGCCAGGGCGCCGACGACGTCTTCGCCGCGGCCGTCCTGGCCCGCGAAGCCGGCCTCATCGACCTGCACGCGGGCTGGGCCAAGATCGGCATCGTCCCGCTGCTGGAGACCACCGACGAGCTGCGCGCCGCCGACGTCATCCTCGACGAGATGCTCGCCGACCCCTCCTACCGGCGGCTCGTCTCGCTGCGCGGCGAGGTCCAGGAGGTCATGCTCGGCTACTCCGACTCCTCCAAGTTCGGCGGCATCACCACCAGCCAGTGGGAGATCCACCGCGCCCAGCGCCGACTGCGCGACGTCGCCCACCGCTACGGCGTCCGGCTGCGCCTCTTCCACGGCCGCGGCGGCACCGTCGGCCGCGGCGGCGGCCCCTCGCACGACGCGATCCTGGCCCAGCCCTGGGGCACGCTGGAGGGCGAGATCAAGGTGACCGAGCAGGGCGAGGTCATCTCCGACAAGTACCTCGTCCCCTCCCTGGCCCGCGAGAACCTCGAACTGACCGTCGCCGCGACCCTGCAGGCCTCCGCCCTGCACACCGCGCCCCGCCAGTCCGACGAGGCCCTCGCCCGCTGGGACGCGGCCATGGACACGGTCTCCGACGCCGCCCACGGCGCCTACCGCGCCCTGGTCGAGGACCCCGACCTGCCGTCGTACTTCTTCGCGGCCACCCCCGTCGACCAGCTCGCCGACCTCCACCTCGGCTCCCGGCCCTCGCGCCGCCCCGACTCCGGAGCGGGCCTGGACGGGCTGCGCGCCATTCCGTGGGTCTTCGGCTGGACCCAGTCCCGCCAGATCGTCCCCGGCTGGTACGGCGTCGGCTCCGGCCTCAAGGCGCTGCGCGAGGCCGGCCAGGACGACGTGCTCGCGGAGATGGGCCAGAAGTGGCACTTCTTCCGCAACTTCCTCTCCAACGTCGAGATGACGCTGGCCAAGACGGACCTGCGGATCGCCCGCCACTACGTCGACACGCTCGTCCCCGAGCACCTCAAGCACGTCTTCGCCCGCATCGAGGCCGAGCACGAGCTGACCGTCCGCGAGGTCCTGCGGGTCACCGGCGGCGACACGTTGCTCGCCTCCCAGCCGGTGCTCCAGCAGACCTTCGAGGTCCGCGACGCCTACCTGGACCCGATCTCCTACCTCCAGGTCTCGCTGCTGGCCCGCCAGCGCGCGGCGGCCGAGCGCGGCGAGGAAGCCGACCCGCTGCTCGCCCGGGCCCTGCTGCTCACGGTCAACGGCGTCGCCGCCGGCCTGCGCAACACCGGCTGAGCACGCCCGTACGCACGACAGAGCCCCCCGCCGGACCCGGTCCGGCGGGGGGCTCTGCCCGTACGCGTCCGTGTGTCAGGAGTTGTACGTCGACTGCGCCCGCTCCAGGCCCTCCTGGAGCAGGCACTCCACCGCGTCCGCCGACCGGTCCACGAACCAGTCCAGCTCCTTGCGCTCGGTGGAGGAGAAGTCCTTCAGCACGAAGTCGGCCACCTGCATCCGGCCCGGCGGACGACCGATGCCGCAGCGCACCCGGTGGTAGTCCGGGCCCATCGACTTCGTCATCGACTTCAGGCCGTTGTGCCCGTTGTCCCCGCCGCCCAGCTTGAGCCGCAGCGTCGGGTAGTCGATGTCCAGCTCGTCGTGGACCGCCACGATCCGGTCCAGCGGCACCTTGTAGAAGTCGCGCAGCGCCGTCACCGGCCCGCCCGACAGGTTCATGAACGACATCGGCTTCGCCAGCACCACGCGCCGGTTCAGCGGCCCGGGCGGGCCCATCCGGCCCTCCACGACCTGCGCCCGTGCCTTGTGCGCCTTGAACTTCCCGCGCATCCGCTCCGCGAGCAGGTCGACCACCATGAACCCGATGTTGTGCCGGTTGCCCGCGTACTCGGCGCCCGGGTTGCCCAGACCCACGATCAGCCAGGGCGCCGTGTCCTGCGACATCAAAAGCTCCTTCGAGGTCCTGAAGCGTCCTGCAGGGTCCTGTCGGGTCCTGCAACGAAACGACCGCCGTCCCGCTCCAGTGGAGCCGGACGGCGGTCGGTCAGCAACTGACGAGCGGTGAGGCTCAGGCCTCGGCGCCGGCGGCCGGCTCCTCGGCCTGCGGGGCGACGACCTGCAGGACGGCGATGTCACCGTCGACGGCCAGCGTGGTGCCGGCCGGCAGGACGAGGTCCTTGGCGTGGATGGTGGCGCCGGCCTCGAGGCCCGCGATGGAGACGGTGACCTCGGTCGGGATGTGGGTGGCCTCGGCCTCGACGGAGATGGTGTTCTGGAGGGTCTCCAGCATGTTGCCACCGGCGGCCAGGTCGCCCTCGGTCACGATCGCGACGTCGACGGTGACCTTCTCGCCCTTCTTGACGATCAGGTAGTCGACGTGGGAGATCGAGCGCTTCAGCGGGTGCTTCTGCACGGCCTTCGGGATGACCAGCTCGGAGCCGCCGTCGGCGATGTCCAGGGAGAGCAGGACGTTCGCGGTGCGCAGCGCCAGCTGGAGGCTGTGGGCCTCGACGTCGACGTGCTTCGGCTCGGTGCCGTGGCCGTAGATGACACCGGGGACGAAGCCGTCGCGACGGGCCTGGCGGGAAGCGCCCTTGCCGAAGTCGGTACGGGTCTTGGCGGAAAGCTTGATCTCAGCCATGTTCACTCCTCGTGGGATGACGGAATTGGACTCGAACGTCACCCGGCCGAAACACGGCCTGCTACGAAGAGCGCGTCGATAACGGAGCACCGGAACCCGTTCGGAAACAGGTACGGCCTCCCTCGCCGAGCAACTCGAAGAGTGTACCCGGCGGGGAGGCCGTGACCCAAAAGGATCAGCTACGGCGACTGTTGCCGCTCACCGCTGCCGCCTTGCTGCTTCCTGCTGCTGCTTACTGCTGCTCTTCGAACAGGCTGGTGACCGAGCCGTCCTCGAAGACCTCGCGCACGGCGCGGGCGATCATCGGGGCGATGGACAGCACCGTGATCTTGTCCAGCTCCAGGTCCGAGGGGTCCGGCAGCGTGTTCGTGAAGACGAACTCGCTGACCTTCGAGTTCTTCAGACGGTCCGCGGCCGGGCCCGACAGGATGCCGTGCGTGGCCGTCACGATGACGTCCTCCGCGCCGTGCGCGAAGAGCGCGTCGGCGGCGGCGCAGATGGTGCCACCGGTGTCGATCATGTCGTCGACCAGGACGCAGACGCGACCCTTGACCTCACCGACGACCTCGTGGACGGTCACCTGGTTGGCGACGTCCTTGTCGCGGCGCTTGTGCACGATCGCCAGCGGCGCGTCGAGGCGGTCGCACCAGCGGTCGGCGACGCGCACACGGCCGGCGTCCGGCGAGACGATCGTCAGCTTGGAACGGTCCACCTTGGCGCCGACGTAGTCCGCGAGGACCGACAGGGCGGAGAGGTGGTCGACCGGGCCGTCGAAGAAGCCCTGGATCTGGTCGGTGTGCAGGTCGACCGTGAGGATGCGGTCGGCGCCCGCGGTCTTCAGCAGGTCCGCGACCAGACGGGCCGAGATCGGCTCGCGGCCCTTGTGCTTCTTGTCCTGGCGGGCGTAGCCGTAGGACGGCACGATCACGGTGATCGAGCGGGCCGACGCGCGCTTCAGCGCGTCGATCATGATCAGCTGCTCCATGATCCACTTGTTGATCGGAGCCGTGTGGCTCTGGATCAGGAAGCAGTCCGCGCCACGAGCCGACTCCTGGAAGCGGACGTAGATCTCGCCGTTCGCGAAGTCGAAAGCCTTGGTCGGCACGAGGCCGACACCGAGCTGGTGCGCGACCTCCTCGGCCAGCTCGGGGTGGGCGCGGCCGGAGAAGAGCATCAGCTTCTTCTCGCCGGTCGTCTTGATCCCGGTCACAGCACAGTCTCCTCAGACGTGTTGAAAGCTGCTCGCCCCCATGTGCGTCCGTCCCGCACACGGTGAGCCAGCCGAATTGCGTGCACCTATCACGGTACGCCGTCACGGGCGCACCTGTTTCCGGTCAGTTCACCCTCAGGCCTTGTCGGAGCCCTCCTGGGCCCCCGACTGTGCCGCCTGAGCCGCGGCGCTTCCCGGACGCTTGCGGGCCACCCAGCCCTCGATATTCCGCTGCTGGCCACGGGCCACGGCCAGTGCGCCGGGCGGAACGTCCTTCGTGATCACCGATCCGGCCGCCGTGTAGGCGCCGTCCCCGATGGTGACGGGAGCCACAAACATGTTGTCGGAGCCCGTCTTGCAGTGTGAGCCGACGACCGTGTGGTGCTTGTGTTCGCCGTCGTAGTTCACGAAGACGCTCGCGGCGCCGATGTTCGTGTACTCGCCGATGGTCGCGTCGCCGACGTAGGAGAGGTGCGGCACCTTGGTGCCCTCGCCGATCGTGGCGTTCTTCATCTCGACGTACGTGCCGGCCTTGGACTTGAACCCGAGGTTCGTGCCCGGACGCAGGTACGCGAACGGCCCCACCGAGGCGGCGGCCCCGATCACGGCCGTGTCCGCCACCGTGTTGTCCACGCGGGCGCCCGCGCCCACCGTGGTGTCCTTCAGGCGGGTGTTCGGGCCGACCTCGGCGCGCTCCGCGAGGTGCGTGGCGCCGAGCAGCTGGGTCCCCGGGTGCACGATCGCGTCCTGACCGAAGGTCACGGTCACGTCGACGAAGGTGGAGGTCGGGTCGATCACCGTCACGCCCGCGAGCATGGCCCGCTCCAGCAGGCGCGCGTTGAGCAGGGCGCGGGCCTCGGCCAGCTGGACCCGGTTGTTGATCCCGAGGATCTCGCGGTGGTCCGGGCCGACGGCGGCGCCGACGCGGTGCCCGCCCGTGCGCAGGATCTCCAGGACGTCGGTGAGGTACTCCTCGCCCTGGCTGTTGTTCGTGCGGACCTTGCCGAGCGCGTCGCTGAGCAGCGCCCCGTCGAAGGCGAAGACCCCGGAGTTGATCTCCAGGATCGCGCGCTGGGCGTCGGTGGCGTCCTTGTGCTCGACGATGGCGGTGACGGCGCCGGTGGCCGCGTCGCGGATGATCCGCCCGTAGCCGGTGGAGTCGGGGACCTCGGCCGTCAGCACGGTGACGGCGTTGCCGTCGGCCTCGTGCGTGGCGGTCAGCCGGGCCAGGGTCTCGCCGGTCAGCAGCGGGGTGTCGCCGCAGACGACGACGACCGTGCCGGTGATCTCGCCGCCGAGCTCTTCGAGGCCCATGCGGACGGCGTGCCCGGTGCCGTTCTGCTCGTGCTGGACGGCGGTGCGGACGGCGGCGTCGACGGTGGCGAGGTGGGCGGTGACCTGCTCGCGGGCGTGGCCGACGACCACGACGAGGTGCGCGGGGTCCAGCTCGCGCGAGGCGGCGACGACGTGACCGACGAGGGTCCGCCCGCAGATCTCGTGCAGAACCTTGGGGGTCGCGGACTTCATGCGGGTGCCTTCCCCCGCTGCGAGTACGACGACGGCTGCCGGGCGATTGGCGCTCACGGATGGGCCCTTCGGCTTCGGGTGCTGGACCCGACGAAGGATAGCGGGGGGTGGGAGGCCCCCAACGAACGCGGGTCCCGACCGAGGAGGTCAGGACCCGTACGTGTGCAGCTCCCCCGCCAGGACTCGAACCCGGACATAAGGCACCAAAAGCCTCAGTGCTGCCAATTACACCACAGGGGATGGTTAATCAACCCAAACCTGGACATTCCTGCTTTGGCCCCGATCTGCGCCGCCCCCACTATGCCGCACCGGACGCCCTGCGTGCGACGGTAAATGGCAGCACTTCGAGCCCGGTTCGCACCGGGGCCCGGGCCCCTGACCCGGTGGGGAGGGCCCGAAGGGATTTGCGCGGGTGCGCGCGAGGGGCCGTGCGTAGGCTGGCCGCATGACCTTGACGGGGGAAGAGCGGGGCGGCGCCGGGCGGGACGGGCCGCTGTGGTGGTGGGAGCGGCCACGGGAGGCCGCGCTGGACGTGGGGCTCGGCGTGGTGTCCGCCGCCGAGTGCGGGTACGAGGGGATCGCCTTCGCGCGCGACACCGGGACGCCCCCGGTGCTCGGGGTGCTGTTGGGGGTCCTGGTCGGTGGCGCGCTGGTGGCGCGCCGGCGCTGGCCCGTGGCCGTGGTGGTGCTCGCGATCGCGATCACGCCGGCGGCGATGGGGTTCCTGCTGGGCGTGGTGGGCCTGTACACGCTGGCGGCCTCCGAGGCGCCGCGCCGGGTGACCGTCGTGCTGGCGTCGATGTCGCTGGCGGGGACCTTCGTCGTCACCTACGTGCGCACGCGCGGGGACGTCGAGGGCGAAGGCTTCCTCGTCGTCGTGCTGTCGGTGTTCATGGCGGTGGCCCTGACCGTGCCGCCGGTGCTGTTCGGCCTGTACCTGGGGGCCCGGCGGCGGCTGATGGAGAGCCTCCAGGAGCGGGCGGACTCGCTGGAGCGGGAGCTGTCGCTGCTGGCGGACCGGGCGGAGGAGCGGGCCGAGTGGGCCCGTACGGAGGAGCGCACCCGGATCGCGCGCGAGATGCACGACGTGGTGGCCCACCGGGTGTCGCTGATGGTGGTGCACGCGGCGGCCCTGGAGGCGGTGGCGGTGAAGGACCCGGCGAAGGCGGTGCGCAACGCCGCGCTGGTGGGTGACATGGGGCGCCAGGCGTTGACGGAGCTGCGGGAGATGCTCGGGGTGCTCCGGGCCTCCTCGACCGCGCCGGCGCCGGCCCGGGCCGTGGTGGCCACGGCCGGGACGGCGGAGGACGGGCCCTCGCTCGGCGAGCTGGAGGCGCTGGTCGGGCAGTCCCGGGCGGCCGGGATGGTGGTGGCCTTCGAGGTGCACGGGGAGCCGGCGGGGGCGGTCGCGGGGTACGCGGCCGAGGTGGAGCAGACGGCGTACCGGGTGGTGCAGGAGGCGCTGACCAACTGCCACAAGCACGCGCCGGGCGCGCGGGTCGTCGTACGGCTCGCGCACCGGGCGGGCGAGGTGGCCATGCAGGTGGAGAACGGCCCGTGCGACGGCGAGGCCGCCGAGCCGGGGCTGCCCAGCGGCGGGAACGGGCTGGTGGGGATGCGGGAGCGGGTGCTCGCGCTGGGCGGGGTCTTCGTCTCGGGCCCGCTGGACGGCGGCGGGTTCCGGGTGTCCGCGGTGCTGCCGGGCGGGTCGGGCGGCACGGCCACGGGGGCCGGCGCGGGGACGGGGGCGGCGCGATGAGCTGGGATCCGGTGGCGGAGCTGACGGCGGACGAGCGGCGGTCGTTCGGGAGCGGGGCCGCCCACTGGGCGGAGCTGGTGCCGCTGAACGTGCCGGGGCCGTTCTACACGCGGTCGAACGACAACTGCTGGACCGGGCGGATCGAGGCGCCCATGAGCGTGATGTACGGGGGCAAGTACTTCGAGGAGTACGTCTTCCGGCAGCCGCGCAACCCGCACGAGGTGCGGGACCTGGTCCGGGCCGCCGACGTCGAGATCACCGGCGGGTACGGGTGCGACGGCGACCGGTGGTGGACGCCCGCGCTGGTGCGGGGCTGGTGGGCGGACCGGGGGCGGGTCGAGGCGGACCTCACCGCTTCGCTCGCCGCATTCGAGCGGGAGAGCGACGAGCAGAACGCCGACGCCGCCGCCGGGGTGGCCCAGGCGCGGGCGTACGTCGCCGGGGCGCTGGCGGGTGACCTGCGCGCGTACCTCTTCCGGTTGGAGGAGGGGCGCTACCCCCGGGCCGGGGAGCGGCTGCCGGGGCTCGGGCCCTAGGTCTGGTCAGCCCGTCGTGAGGCGGGTCGGCTGGAGGCCGGTGAGGAGGGCGGTGAGGGCTTCGTCGATGGTCGCGCCGAGGTACCAGTCGCCGGTGTGGTCGACGCAGTAGACGCGGCCCTCGGAGTCGACGGCGAGGTGCGAGGCCCCGTCGGCTTCGGTGCCGAGGGGGCAGAGCCGGGTGGACAGGGCGCGGCCCAGGTCGGCGAAGGTGCGGGCGAGGTGCAGCCCGGTGAGGGGGTCGACGCGGACGGTCGTCGGAGCTATCTGACGGCCGGGCCCGGGGGCGGTGACGGTGAGCCCGCCGAATTCGGCCCAGGCCTCGACGGCGGCGGGGAAGACCGTGTGCCGGTGGCCGGCGGGAGTGGTGTGGTCGCGCAGGGAGTCGGCCCAGTACTCGGCCTGTTTGATGTCCCAGCGGCCGGGCTGCCACCCGGCGGTGCGCAGCGCGGTGTCGACGGCCTGCGGGAAGCGGGTCGCCGAGGAGCGGTCGTAGGAGGCTGAGGCGGTCATCGGCGTGGGGTCAGGCCTTCTCGGGGGCGGGAGCGGTGAGGTCGACGGCCCGGACGCCGAAGTGGGCGAGCATCGCGTCGCAGGAGCGGCACGGGGGTGCGTAGCTGCCGTGCAGGGGGTCGCCCGCTTCGCGGATGCGGCTGGCGGTGATCTTGGCGTGCTTGAGCGAGCGGCGGGCCTCGTTCGGGGTCAGCGGCTTGCGGGAGGCGCGGCGGCTGCGACCGTCCTCGACGGACGCGAGGTGGCGCGAGAGCAGGATCGCCTCCGGGCACCGGCCGGTGAAACGTTCGCGCTGGCCACTCGTGAGGGTGTCGAGGAAGTCCTGGACGAGGTGGTGCAGCACGGGTGGCTGGTCGGCCTTGCCCGCGGTGCCCGTCAGGGTCTCGCCGCGCACGGAGAGGGCGGCGGCGATGGTCGGGAGGATGCCGTCGCGACGGAAGCGCAGCACCGGGACGGCGGGGCCGTCGGTGCTGCTCCACCGCAGTCTGGGGTCGCCCGCGGTGCCGGTGGCGTGGGCGGTGGCGCCGTCGGGTGCGTCCCCCGCCGGGCCGTTCTGCCGGTCCGCGCGGGCCGGTGTGCTGGCAATCGTGTTCCGCATCTGGCGCTTTCCCTCCCGTGGCCGCGGCGCCGACCGCTGTCGGGCCGCTGTCGCGCACGCCCCCGTGCTGCGGGGACAGCCTGTCAAATGTCCCCTGTGGTGGGGAAGCGGGGTCGAATATTCGTATCAATTCGGATGTTCCCGGTCGGGGGCCCCGGGCGGGCCTCAGGGGCCCGGCCTGGGGAGGGTGCCGGTCTTGCCGCACCGCTTAGGCTGTGGTGAACCAGCCAGATCCAGCAGGGGGCTACCGCCATGACGACAGGTCGGCTCGGGCAGCAGGCCGTGCCACCCAACGCCGCGTACTCGGGGCAGGTCGTGCACTTCCCGGACCCGGTCCGGGCCGCGCGCCATCCCCAGGGAGTGCGGATCGGTGGGGACGGTCATCCCGACTTCGCGCGGTACGCCCGGGCGGCGGTGGAGATCGCCGAACCGCCGGAGGGCTTCGGCGTCGACGAGCTGCGGCTGACGGACTACGTGTCCGCGAACGCCGCAATGCACGCGGCGGGGCACGCGCTGTGGGACACCGTGGGACCGGTGGCGACCCCGCACGGCTGGACCTGGCACCACGTGGCCGGTTCGCGGCGCCTGGAGCTGGTCCCGGTCGAGGTGAAGGCGCTGCTGCGGCACCACGCCGGTCTGGCGACGGCGCCGGTGGACCATGACAAGCGCGGGACGCGGGCGCTCCAGGAGGTCCGCCCGGTGCACCTGGGGCTGCCGAAGTCGGTGGTGTCGGTGTCCGAGGCGCAGGTGCAGGGCGTCGAGGAGGACCTCGGCTACCGGCTGCCGGAGGCGTACCGCTCGTTCCTCAAGGCGGCGGGCGGCTGCGCGCCGGTCGGGGCCGGGCTGGACGTGGACCTGGGGCTGCTGGTGGACCAGCCGTTCTTCACGGTGCGCGAGGAGGCGGCGGTCAATGACCTGGTGTACGTCAACAAGTGTCTGCGGGACCACCTGACGAAGGACTACCTGTGCGTGGCCTTCGCACAGGGCGGTCTGATCGCGGTGAAGGTCAAGGGCGAGGCGCTCGGTTCGGTGTGGTTCTCCCCGTACGACGACGCGCGCGACCGGGACGGCTGGTCGGTCCAGGAGCGCGTGGAGCGTCTGTTGCTGCCGTGCGGTACCGATTTCGACGCCTTTCTCGAACGATTGGCGGGCAACCCGCCGGAGCTGGAGACGGTGGCCGGTCTGATGGTGGACGGCGGATTCGCGCGTTCGGTTCCGGCAACGGTGGAGGGGTGACGGCGCGGTGGTGACGTTTGCGCAGGCGCAGGAGCGCGCCGAGGAATGGATCAACGGGGACGTGCCCGGATACCAGCAGCGCGAGGTGCGGGTACGGGAGTTCGGCCTCGGCTTCGTGGTGTGGGCCGAGGACCGGGCGGGCGGCCCGGTGTCGGCCGGCGGCCGGCAGCGGCTGGTGATCGCGCGGGACAGCGGTGAGGCGACGCTGTGGCCGGGACTGCCGGTGGGCGAGGTGATCCGGCGGTACGAGGAGGAGTACGGGGTGTCGGCGTCGGCGCCGGAACCGTCGGTGCCGCCGCAGCGGATCGACGCGGAGCAGACGTCCTTCATCCTGAGCCCGCCGGAGTGGTTGCAGGAGGCGGCGGACCGGGCGGGGATCGCGCCGCGGGCCGACGCGCCCGCCGCGCCGGCTCCGGCCGCGCCGGCCGTTCCTGCTGCTCCCGTTGCTCCCGCGGCTCCGGCCGCGCCCGCCGCGCGGCCCGTCGGGGAGACGCCGTGGGCCGGTACGGACGTGAACGCGGGGTCGGACGACGTGTCCGTGCCGCTGCCCGCGACGGTGTTCGCGCCGCCGCTGTCCGGGACGGACCTGGAGGGTGCTCCGGTGCCCGCCGTCTCGGCGGAGGCGAAGACGCAGCTCCTCTCGGGTGGCAGCCAGCTCCCGGCGACCGCGATCGCCCCGGCGCTGGGCGCGGGTCCGCGGCCGGGCCCGGGTGCGGCTCCGGCCGCGCCGCCCGTTCCCGCCGCTCCCGTTCCCGCCGCTCCCGCGGCTCCGGTCGGGCCCGCGGCTCCCGGTGCGCCCCGTGCCGCGTCCCCCGCGCCCGGGAGCGACATCGCCGACGCGCCGACGAGCAAGGCCCGGGTGAACCGGCCCTCGCCGTCGGCGCCGCCGGGTCCGCCCGGCGTTCCGGGCGTGCCCGGCGCCGGTCAGCCGCCCGCGCCGCCCGGTCCGCCCGGCGCCCCCGGCGGGTCGGCGCAATACGCCGCGACCATGCTGGCGGGCCCGGCCGTGAGCCAGCCGCCCGCGCCGCCCGGCCCTCCCGGTGCGCCGGGTGGCAGTGGCGGAGGCCAGGCGCAGTACGCCGCCACGATGTTGGCCGGTCCGGCCGTGAACCAGCCGCCGGCGCCGCCCGGTCCGCCCGGTGCTCCGGGTGCTCCGGGTGCTCCGGGTGCGCCCGGCGCCGGTCAGCCGCCTACGCCGCCCGGTCCGCCGGGTGCCCCGGGCGGCGGTGCGGGCGCGGTGCAGCACGCCGCCACGATGTTGGCCGGTCCGGCCGTGAACCAGCCGCCCGCGCCGCCGGGTCCGCCCGGTGCGCCCGGTGGCGGCGCCGGCGCGGCCCAGCACGCCGCGACGATGCTGGCCGGTCCGGGCGCCGCGGGTCGGCCGCCGGCGCCGCCCGGGCCCGTTCCGCAAGCGCCCCAGCCGCCGCAGGCGCAGTCGCACGCGCCGCAGCAGCCCGGGGTGCCCACGGTCGGCCCCGGCTACCAGGCCGTCCTGCGCTACCGCGGCCAGGACGGCTCCGAGCAGCAGCTCATCCGCCGCTCGGCGCCCGGCACCCCGCACCCGGAGTGGCAGATCCTGCACGAGCTGCGCGCGATGGGCGTGCCCCCGCAGCAGGTCCTGGAGCTGCACACCGAGCTGGAGTCCTGTGAGCTGCCGGGCGGTTACTGCGCGCGGATGATCCGCGAGACGTGGCCGCAGGTGCGGATCACGAGCGTGGCGCCGTACGGCACGGACCACGCGGGCCGCCAGCAGGGCATGCGCCACCTGCTCACCCACCAGGGCGAGCTGCACCAGGTGGCGGACGGTCCGGTGCGTCCCGCGCCGGTGCGCGCGCCGCTGCCGCAGGTGCCGTTGGAGCCCGCGATCCCGCTGGAGGCGATCGCGTCGGAGCTGACGCAGGCCTTCGGCCCGCAGGGCGTCTTCCGCTTCGAGCAGCGCGCGGTGTCCCGTCAGGGCGTGCCGGAGATCGTGGCGCAGACGCTGGTGTGGTCGGGCCTGCCGGTGGACTTCGGTCCGTTCTTCTGGGCGCAGGCGGTGCCGGGCCAGCCGGTGCCGACGCTGGCGGAGATGGCCGCGCAGCGGCAGGTGCAGCCGGCTCCGGACGCCGGTTCGTACCTGGTCGTCGGCAGCGACTTCGGCAAGGCGATCTGCGTGCAGTACGGGACGGCGCACATCGTGGCGGTTCCCGTCGAGGCGGGTCCGGGCGGTGGCACGGTGGCGCCGCAGTTCGTGAATTCGAGCCTGCCGCAGTTCGCGCGCTGCCTGGCGATGCTGGGGTACATGTGGCGGCTGCGCATGCACCTGACGCCCGACCAGGCGGGGCGCTGGACGAGCGACTTCCAGATGAAGCTGGCGGCGCTGGACAGCGCGGCGCTGGCCTCGCCGGAGAACTGGTGGTCCGTGCTGCTGGAGCAGATGTGGGACGGCTTGCTCTGACGACCGGATCCGATGACCGGATCCGATGCCTCGATCCGACGACCCGATCCGACGACCCGATCGAAGGATCGGCCGATCCTCGGTTGATCCGAAGATCGGGTGGGCATCTCTTGTGCGTGGCCGGGCCGGGACCCCCGAACGGGGTCCCGGCCCGGCCATTGCCGCTTCTGTACGTAAATGACGCATCCTTGACAGGAACCAACGCGCATCGGCCACAAGCCGCACGCCACGCGAGAGAGGCGCTTTCAGGATGAGTGCACCCATGTCACCGCGACCTCAGGGCTTCGCGACCGTGCGCGGCCGCGCCTATCGGACGGACGAGGTGGACCGCTACCTCGCCCGGCTCTCCGGCGGCCGTGACGAGGCGTGGGAACGGGTGGCCCGGCTGACGGTGCTCGCGCGCCAGTTGGAGGAGGAGTCGCAGCGACTGACCGCGGCGGTGGCCTCGCTGGCGCCCCAGACGTACGACGACCTGAGCGAGCGGGCGCGGCGGATCCTGGCACTGGTGCAGGAGGAGGCCGACAGCGTACGGGCGGACGCGCGGGCGGACGTGTCGGCGATCCAGGGCGCCGCCGAGGCGCACGCGGACCGCGCGGCGGAGCTGGCCCGCCACGACGCGGACGCGGTGCGGGACCAGACGGAGGTACGGGCCGGCCAGGGCCTGGCGCACGCCCAGCGCGAGGCGGACGAGGCCCGGGCGCAGGCCCGCCAGGACGCGACGGCCCTGCGGACCCAGGCGCACGCGACCCTGACGCAGACCCGACGGCGCTGCGAGGCGCTGCTGGCGGACCAGGGGCAGGACCACGTGGAGCGCCGGGACGCGGCGGAGCGGGAGCTGGCCGCGCGGGAGGCCGAGCTGGAGGCCCGGCACGCCGAGTTGGAGCGGCACGCGCAGGCGCGGCTGGCGGACGCCCGGCGGGAGTCCGCGGAGCAGGAGGAGGCCGCCCGGCACGGCCAGGAGGACGCGGAGGCGCGGGCGGCGGAGCTGCTGACCGGGGCGCGGGTGCGGGAGGAGCGCACGGTGCGCGAGACGGAGCGGATCCTGCGGGAGCACGAGGCGGCGCAGGAGGAGATGCGGGCCCACATGAACCACGTCCGCTCCAGCCTGGCGGCCCTGACGGGCCGGGCCCCGGCGGAGGGCTGACGCCCGCGCCGGAGACCTCGTGCGCGGGGGTCAGCCGGTCAGCCGGTCCGCAGGGCGGTCAGGAAGTCGTCGATCAGCGGGGCGATCTCGGGCAGGTGGGTCTCCAGGGCGAAGTGCCCGGCGCCGTCGAAGACGTGGACCTCGGCGTCCGGGAGGTCGCGGGCGTACGCCTTGGCGCCCGCCGGCAGGAAGAAGGGGTCGCCGGCGCCCCACAGGACGAGCGTGGGCGGCCGGTGCGTGCGCAGCCACTCCTGCCAGGCCGGGTACAGCGTGATGTTGTCGCCGTAGTCGAAGGCGAGGTCGGCCTGGGCGTCGGCGCGGCCGGGCAGGTCCAGGAAATGCTGGTCCAGGGTCCAGCTGTCGGGGGAGAGCAGGGCGGTGTCGGCGACGCCCGCCTCGTACTGGAAGCGGGTGCCGTCGAGCGTGAACAGGCCGCGGACCTGCTCCTCGTTGCCCGGCACTTCGCGGCGCAGCCCCGAGAACTCGCGGGCCATGTCGGAGAGTCCGTCCTCGTACGCGTTGCCGTTCTGGACGATGAGGCCGGTGATCCGCTCGGGGGCGCGGGTGGCGAGCCGCAGGCCGACCGGGGCGCCGAAGTCGAAGACGTAGAGGGCGAAGCGGTCGAGGCCGAGGGCCACGGTGAAGCCCTCGACGATGTCGGCGAGCCGCTCGAAGGTGTAGGTGAACCCCTCGGGGGCCTCGGTGTGCCCGAAGCCGGGGTAGTCCGGGGCGATCAGGCGGTGGGAGGTGCCGAGCGCGTCCATCAGTCGGCGGAACTGGTGCGAGGCGGTCGGGAAGCCGTGCAGCAGCAGGAGGACCGGGCCGTCGGCGGGGCCGGTCTCGCGGTAGAAGACGCGGACGCCCTCGACATCGACGTGTCCGTGGCGGACCTGCTGGGCCTTCTGTGCCTTCTGGGCCTGCTGCACCTGCGGAACCGAAACGCTGAGCGGAGTGCTCATCACATGCCTCCCCGTGGCTTGGTGGCATTAGTCTTGCCCACGATGACCTAATGGGTCAAGGGGCATCTCATGCATTAGAGCGGTAGGATGAGGGCATGACCGCGACCTTCCCGCTCCTCGGTGAGCCGCTCGCCCTGGACCTCCTCAACACCAGCTCCCCGGCCATGGGCGACCTGATCGCCGACCCGGCCGCGCTCGCCGCCTGGGTGGAGGCGCAGCCGGGACGGCTGACCCCGCTCGCCCGGGTGGCCGGCCCCGAGCTGAGCGCCGTCCACGCGGTCCGGGAGGCCGCGCGGGAGGCGCTGGAGGCGGTCCGCCACGGCGAGCGGCCGCCGGTCGGCGCGCTGCGGGTCCTGAACGGGGCCCTGGCCGCGGCCCCGGCCCTCCGCGCACTCGACTGGACGCCGGGGGAGGGGCTCACCGCGGCCGTGCACCTGCGGACCGCCGATCCCGCGCGTCGGCTCGCCGCGGAGCTGGCCGGGGCGGTGGCCGACCTGCTGACCGACCCCCGGGTGGCGGACGTCCGCGGCTGCGAGGGGGCCGAGTGCGCGCTGCTCTTCCTCCCCGCGAACCAGCGGCGGCGCTGGTGCGTGGCCGGGATCTGCGGCAACCGGGCCCGGGTGGCCCGCTACTACGCCCGGCACGCCAAGGACGAGGCGTCGGCGCCGGACGTCCTTCGGGGGTCGATCGGGCAGCCAGGGCGGCAGCCGGGCGACCGCTGAACGGTCAGGCGGCGGGAACCGTCTGCGGGTAGAGCGCGCTCGGGTCGGCGGACAGGGCGGCTTTGAGCTGGACGGAGTCGTCGTCGGCGAGGATCTCCAGCCTCCCGGCCTCGATGCCGTCGAGGGCGGCGCGTACGACGTCGGCGGGGTCGTTCTTCTCCACGTCCCACCCGGCCATCATGTCCGTGTCGGTGCTGGCCATGTGCAGGCCCGTCACCGTGGTCCCCTGGCCCGCGAGTTCGAGGCGGATGCCGTTGGTGAGGCTCCACGCCGCCGCCTTCGACGCGCTGTAGGCGTTGGCCCCGTCGTAGGAGAGCCAGGACATCGCCGACAGGACGTTGAGAACCGCCCCGCCGCCGTTGGCGGCCAGGACGGGGGCGAACGCCCGGACCACGTTGAGGGTGCCGAAGTAGTTGGTTTCCATCTCCAGCCGGATCTTCTCGGGGTCCCCGGTGACGAGGTTCTGCCGGGTGGAGACGCCGGCATTGTTGATCAGGAGAGTGACGTCCGAGGCCGCGCCCGCCGCTTCGGCGACCGACTCCGGATCGGTGATGTCGAGCCTCAGCACCTCCAGGCCGGGGAGGTCGACGAGCTGGGGGGTGCGCGCGGTCGCGTAGACCTTGGTGGCGCCCCGCTGCAGGAGTTGTTGGGCGAAGTGCCTGCCGATGCCGCGGTTGGCGCCGGTGACGAGGGCGATGGAACCGTTGATCTTCATGGCGGTCTCCTGGCAGTGGTGGGGTGAACCCTGTCCGGGCTCTTCACGGCCTAAGCTAAAACCTGACGTTGACGTGAGAGGCAAGGGGCGTGATCCAGGTCATGGAGGGGGCGTTGATGCGCAGCGGCAGTACCAGGACAGCGCGGTGGACCGTGTCCAACTGATTCAGCAGCTGTACGCCGCAGGGGTGCCGAGCAGGGCGATCGTGGAACTGTTGCCGTGCGTCGAGACAGGTGACGTGACCCCCGCGCTGCTCGACCGGTTGTCGGCCGAACGGAGTCGCATCGACGCCCAGGTCAGCACGCTGGTGCAGACCCGGGACCGGCTCGACGCCATCATCACCACGGCTGCCACGGCCATGAACGCGGGCCTGCCCTGCCCCCGTTGATCCACGTGCTCCTCAGGTTGGAGCCCGAGGATTTCGATCCGTACCGCCGAAGACGGCACGACCTCTTGACAGCGAGGGTGATCACGGCTGGTCTGGCAGGTAGGCCGTGGCTGTGTCCGTTTCGACGCCGCCGATGGGCGTGCGCGCCCTGACCCGGAATTCGGGCGTACGGGCGCTCGTGGCGGCCGACCCGGACGCCCCACCCGGCCCTGCCGCCCGCTGTGATGCGGGAGTCGATGCCCTGGGCAACGGGTTCCGGGTGGCCGCGGGCCGTCCGGCCGAGCCCGAACAGGTGACCTTGGCTCGAACGCGTGCTCCATGCGGGCGGAACCCCGTGGGGCGGCGTGAAGGCCACTGCACGTCGTGGGATACCGGGGGAGGCCAGCCCGCACCCCCCTTGGAGCCCGTCATGGCGTTCTCTGTCAGTTTCCTCAACACGGCCCCGATCACCACCACGGGATCCGGAACGGCGTACAAGGTCTGGTCGTACAGGATCGACGGCACGGGAGCCGAGATCCCGTCAGGGCAGCGGATGGCCCTAGCCCTTCCGGGAAACATCAACGTGCAGGACCCCAGCACCTACCCCGACGTGACGGCCCTGGACGGCTCCTTTCTCTGGCGAGATCCGACCACAGGGCTCAGTTTCGTGGGCCGGACCGCGAGCAATCCCGGCAGCGTAACCATCACCTTCGTGGCACCGGCCCGCACGGCGACCGCCTCCGTGCGCCTGTTCAAGTCCGCCATCGGCACGGCCTGGACCGCCGTCAACTTCACCAATGCCGGCAGCGGTACCGCCGCCGACGGGCAGGCCATGGTCGTGCCCGCCTCCGGCGTTCCGACGTACACGGGACGGCCGGTCGCCGACTTCGAGGGGGCCCTGCCCTACGCGAGTGAGGTCTTCGGCGTCTACCAGCCGCTGGCGGGCTGGATCAGCGCACAGGGCGGGGTCGCGGCCGCCAGGGTGCACCCGGGTTCCGAGTTCGCGGGCCTCACGGCCGAGCACTTCCGCGGAGAGGACGCGCGGGGGCTCCGCGATCCCGCCCTGGCCGCGCTGGCCGAGCGCTACCAGTCGGTCGCGTCGGCCACCTCCGCCACCTCCGCCACGTCGGCACCGCTGACGCCGGTGGGTCTGGTCAACCTCTTCCGGGAGTACTTCTTCGAGTTCGACACCTTCCTCGGATCGCCCTCCGGGCACATCTGGGTGAGCCCCGGCGGCAGCGTCGAGGTCGTCGAGACCAGTACCCGGCGGACGCTGACCGAGAAGACCGCCGAGCTGTCGGAGGAGACCACCCGCAAGACCGAGGAGAGCCAGACCGACCAGGACGACGTCGCGGACGCCGTCAAGGAGGACAACTCCTCGGACACCAAACTCGGCGTGAGCGCCACGGGCGGGGTGAACGCCAAGATCTACCACGCCGACGTCAGCGCCAGCTTCGCCACCCAGAACACGGTGAAGCGGGGCTCGGAGGAGACCCACAAGCACAGCCGCGAACAGACCGCCAAGGTCACCAACGAGATCAAGCGGAACTTCAAGACGACATTCAAGACGGTCACGGAGACGACCGACACGTCCAGCCGCCGCTACGTCCTGCAGAACAACCTGACCGAACTGGCCAACTACGAGTTCCGGCGCAAGATGCGCAAGGTCGGCGTCCAGCTCCAGCACATCGGCACGCGGCTGTGCTGGCAGGTCTACCTCCCGGACCCCGGCCAGGAACTCGGCCTCGGGGACATGGTCCACGTCGTCGAGGCGCCCGACCTCACGTCGATCCCCAAACCGGAACCGCTGCCGGACCTCGAGGACAAGCTGCTTCCCTTCCATTTCGAGGTGGCCTTCCTGCACAGCAACGGACCGGACACCGACGCGGCGCTGACCTACCTCCCGGAGAGCGGCAACCGCTGCCGCGGCATCAACACCACCACGGCGGGACACGACGACGTCGTCCAGTTCTGCTTCGAATACCAGCTTCCCCCGGTGCCGCCCGGGTACCAGCTCGCCTCGGTCGCCTCGGTGGACCGGCACGGCGCCCAGATCGAACTCGCCCCGCTGGACTCACCCGACCTGCTGCCCAACCCGGACGTGGGCAAGAACTCCCTCAAGATCCGACTCACCTACGCCAACTGGCAGGGCAAGAAGTCGATGCCCTTCGACGCCATGCTGAAGTACACCCCCACCGACGCGGCCAAGGCCGAACTGGAGAAGAAGAAGGCCGATGCGAAGGCCGCCTACGACAAGGAGGTGGCCCGCGTCGAGCACGAGGCGTACGGCAGGGCCGTGCGCGAACGACTGCGCCTCGTCAGCTCGTTGACCCCGAGGCGGCTGGAGGACATGCGCAGCGAGGAACGCCGGACGGTGTTCCGCGACATCCTGCGCCGGCTGGAGGGCGACGGCCACTATCCGCAGGATCCCAACCACCCTCCGTTCGCGGAATCGGAACAGATCCGGCAGCTCTTCGACGTCGAGGAGATGCTGTACTTCGTCGCCCCGGACTACTGGCGCCCCGGGCCGGTGAATCCCCCCGCTCCCACCGGGGACAGCGTGGGACGCTACCCCGTCCCGTCCGAGAACCCCCCGGCCCTGCCCCCGGGCACCAGCGCGCTGCCCCTCGCAGGCCAGACCGTGGCCGGCTGGTACTCCCGGGCCGACGAGTACAAGTCGCCCGGTGCGCAGCCCGTCCCCCAGTGGCGCGTGGACTACCTCATCACCGAGGAGACCCAGCCCGCACCGCTCGGCAGCTCCCTGGGCTGGCTGATCCAGATCGACGGCGACGAACGCCGCAACGAGTTCCTCAACGCTGCCTGGGTGAAGGCCATCATGCCCGTCCGGCCGGGTCAGGAGGTGGCCGCCCTGGCCTGGCTCCTGGGCGTCGAGGGCTCGGCCGGCCTCGGCCTTCCGTACCCCGTCCAGCCGGGCGACCCCGCCGACTTCCAGAACAAGTCGTACGGAGGCGTCCTACAGATCCTCGCGACGAGGCTCCAGGCGGCCAACACCGACGTGACCAACACCCTGGCCGCGGAGAAGGTGTTCGAAACGGGCTTCGACCCCCTCGAAGGGGGATTCCGCAAGCCCGACAACCCCTACCAGATCTTCGACCAGTGGATCGAGGTGCTGCCGACCGACCAGGTGGCCGCCGTCGCGGTGCGCTACGACCCGAGGACCGGCCAGCAACTGTGACGGCCCCGCACATCCCACGCTGAGGCGCACCCCGGCTCAAGGACGGACGGTCGGTTCCCGACATGCAGATCACGGTCAGAGTGAGCGACGTCAACGGCACCCCTCTGCCGGACGCCCGGATCCAGCTCGTCTTCACCGCGCCGGGCCCCTTGCCCACCTCCCTCAACCTGAGACCGGGGGAGGTGCGGGACGTGACGCTGGACAAGGACGAGCTGGAGTTCCACGTCTCCAGGGACGGCTTCACGGAGGACCGGTTCACCTTCGCGGCGACGGGCTCGGCCTGGCTCTCCTCGAACCCGGCCGGCCAGGCCTTCCAGCTCGGGACCCTGCTGGACGTCTCCACGACGATCGGCACGGTCCGCCTGGCCCCCACCATCGGCGTGCCCCCCGGCAGTCCGCTGGTGAACAATCCGCAGGCGGCACTGGTGGACGACGTCGGCGAACCCGACTGGATCTACCGCGACGCCCGCCACAACCCGGAGACGATGCAGCGGCTGGACGACCCGGTCTTCGGCAACCTCACCGCGCCCCCGCAGGAACCCGAGTGGAACCGCTTCAAGCACTCCTCGATCGCGGTCGACCTGGCCAGCCGCGGACGGTTCGTCCTGCTGGAGTACGGGCCCCAGCCCACCGCCGGCAGCCGTCGCCCGCGTTTCCTCATCGGGACCTGGGTGCCGTACAAGCCGCTCCCCGCCTCCCCGGAAGTCGTGGTCTTCTTCTCGCCGCCGACGTTCCCCGAGCGAGGATTCCCCGTGGACTCCTACCCGTTCCTCGGCAACTACCCCTACGCCCTGGACAAGCCGGCCAACCAGGCGAAGGACGCCCACCAGCCCTATGTGGGCCATCTCGTCAACTACCTCATCACTGGCTACAAGATCGTCTACCAGCTGCTGGCGGCGAACCGCAATCCGATCGTGATCATGCCGACCCCGCCCAGCGCGAACTGGGGCCCCTTCGACACGCAGCCCGGCCTGGCCCGCCTCATCAAGGAGGTCGTCCGCTTCCTCTACGCCACGCAACTCGCCTCGAGCAGAACCGCTCCCCTGGTCAAGCTCCGCCTGCTGGGCGGCCGCACCCAGCTCTTCCCCTGGAACGGCCGGCGCACCAACGAGCCGCTGCCGCGCGCCTTCGCCGCCTCCGTCTCGGGCTTCAGCGCCGGGATCAACCCCGTGGTGAAGCTGTGCACCACCGACCGGCTCGACGACAAGCTCTACCCGGCCGACCTCTACCAGTCGCCCCCCGCCGAACTGCTCAACAACTGGAGGGAGATCTGGGACATGGACGGGGTGGACGTCCAGGGCTGGAACCACATGACCTCGGCGTTCAACGGTTGGCTGGCCGGCACCAACGCGAGCAGGCGCGCTCTGCGTTCCTACCACTCCCAGGACACCTACTCCGCCGCCCAGAACGGGCTCGTCCCCGCCTCCCGGGTCACCCGGCTGCCCCCCGTCCCGGTCAGGGGGATCTACGTGGAGGAAGGAAACAGCGAGGACGGCCGGGTGACCTGGGTGCACTTCTCCAACCCCAGCCTGGTCGGCGACAAGAGCGCGCCCGGCCATGTGAAGACCATCCCCGAGTTCGGCTCCTTCGACGCGCACCACATGGTTCCCGCCATCGCGTTCGGTCACGCGGCCCAGTTCCCGCTGCGCTGAGACCCGACAGGCCGTGCGGGTGATGGGCGTCATGGATTGTGCATCGGTGGGCGACAGTGCCGGGACGCCGTCGGCGGGGTCCTCGCCGGGGCCTGATCGGTGGGACGCCCCGCACGAGCGGTTCAAGACCCTCCCCCTTTTCAGGGCCCTCATGTTCACCGAGTCGATCGCACAGCGGGACCAGTCCAGCTCGCCGCGAGCACTTCCCGGTCGCCGTGCCGACTAAGGCCGCGGCTCCGGTCGGTCGGTCGGGGCCGGGGCGGGCCGCTGGGCCACGACCTGGGCCGGGGCCACGACTTGGGCGGGCGCCGGTGCCGGGTCCGCTGTCGGGGTCGGCGAGGTCGGCGTCGGGGCCGGGGGCTCGTAGGCGTACGGGTCGCTGCGCAGGCCGCGCGCCGTCACGTACACCGTGAAGGGGGCCTCGGGGCCGGTGCTGGGAGCCGGGCGGACCAGGGTCAGCGAGCCGTCGGCGCCCAGGTCGGCCTCCCGCTGCGGCTCCGCGCCGATGGTGACCTTGGCCCGGCCGTGCATCGCGTCGTCGCCGAAGCCGCCGCCCTCGATGCGCAGGAGGTCGCCCGCGCGCGTGACGCGGGTGATGACCGGGTTGGGGCGGGTGGCCACCTTGTTGAGCAGGTAGGCCGCGGCCGGGGCGCCGGTGAGCGCCCAGATCTCCGACGGCAGCTTCGGCAGGCCCGCGCCCACGTCGGCCACGAAGAAGGCGGCGACGTAGAGCATCGTGACGATGCTGAAGGCGACGTACTGGAGGTCCATCAGGTCGGTCTGGCCGGAATCGTTGGAGACGAGCTCGCCCATCGGCAGCGGCTGCGCGGGCGCGGCGGGTCCGGGGGCCGGGGCGCCGGGGGCGGGCTGCTTCTCCGGCTTGAAGAGCCGCCCGTTCTGCACGCGCAGGCCGACCACGCCCTTGGCCCCGATGAGGGCCAGGTACGGGCCCCCGAGCAGCGGCAGGTAGACGTCGGTCAGGGGGCCGAAGGGGTTCTCGGGGCTGCGGAACCAGCCGATGCCCTGGGTGAGCCCGTAGCCGAGCAGGACGATCAGCATCCACACGAGCAGCCCGGTCCAGGCGGCGGCGAGCGTCTTGGACGTGGACAGCCTGCCGTCGCGGCCGGTGACCAGGCCGGGGTGGGCGCGCAGGGCCCAGTAGGCCAGGCAGAGCGCGGCCAGGAGCGTGAGCAGAGCGGGTAGCCAGGCCATCGTCGTTTCCCCCAGTTCGGTCCCCGTCCGTGGTGTACCGCGTAGCCGGGTCCATGACAAGTGCGCCACGCCGTCGGGGCGCCGGGTCGTCAGCTCTGCGGGTCCGTCCGGTCCGCCCGGTCCGTCCGGTCCGCCCGCTCCTGGGCCTCCGTCAGCACCGGGAACCTGCGCGGCGCGAGCAGGAGCAGGACCAGTACCGCGGCCACCGCGGCCGCGGTCGCCCCCAGGTAGATGTGGTCCACGGCGGTGGCCACCGCGCCCCGCAGGTAGTCGGCGGCCTCGACGGGCAGCGCGCCCGGCTCCGCCAGGGCCTTGGACACGTCGTCCAGGTGGGCCGGCAGCCCGCTCATCGGGGCGTCGGCCAGCCGGGCCGCGATGGTGGCGTTGGCGACGGCGCCCAGCAGCGCCGCGCCGATGCTCTGGCCGACCTGCCGGGAGAAGAGGACGGAGGCGGTGGTGGTGCCGCGCTCGGCCCAGCCCACCGTGGACTGCACGCCGATCATCAGCGGCAGCTGGAACAGCCCGAGCGCGCAGCCCAGCGCCAGCATCACCAGCGCGGGTTGCCAGGGCCGGGCGTGCACCGGGAGCAGGGTGAAGGAGAAGAGGACGGCGGCGGCCAGGGACATGCCGATGACCGCGCTGTCGCGGAAGCCGATGCGCCGGTAGACGTGTTGGCTGAAGGCGGCGGATATCGGCCAGCTCAGGGTCATCGCCGACATGACGAACCCGGCGCCTATGGGCCCGAGACCGAGGACGGACTGCGCGTACGTCGGCATGAACACCATCGGGGCCACCATCAGCAGCCCCAGCGCGGCCATGGCGAGATTGACGGCGGCGATCGTGCGCCGGCGCCACACCCACCCGGGCAGTATCGGTTCCTCGGCCCGGCGCTCCACCAACACCACCACCGCGGCCAGCACCGCGCTCCCGGCCAGCAGGCCCAGCGAGGGCGCGGACAGCCAGGGCCAGGCGACCCCGCCCTGGACCAGCGCGAAGAGCAGCAGCCCGCCGCAGGCGAACACGGCCAGCGCGCCCGCCCAGTCGATCCGGCCCCGGGCGCCCGCGGCCCGTACCGGCTCGGCCAGGTGCCGGACGATCAGCCACAGCGCCAGCCCGCCGAGCGGCAGGTTGATCAGGAAGATCCAGCGCCAGTCCGCGTAGGCGGCGAGCAGCCCGCCGACCGCGGGTCCGGCGACGGAGGAGGTGGCCCACACGGTGGACATCCGGGACTGGATCCGCGGCCGCTCCTTGAGCGGGTACAGGTCGGCGGCCAGGGTCTGCACCGTGCCCTGGAGGGCGCCGCCGCCCAGCCCCTGGACGATGCGGAAGGCGATCAGCGCGGCCATGTTCCAGGCGGCCGCGCACAGCAGCGAGCCGACCAGGAAGAGGGCCACGCCGAAGAGGAGCACGGGCTTGCGGCCGAAGGTGTCGGACAGCTTCCCGTACACGGGCAGGGAGACGGTGACGGCGAGCAGGTAGCCGGAGAAGAGCCAGGAGAAGACGGAGAAGCCGCCGAGGTCACCGACGATCTGCGGGACGGCGGTGGCCACGATCGTGCTGTCGAGGGCGACGAGACCCATCGTCAGCATCAGTGCGGCGACCACGGCGGTACGGGGTCGGGCGCGCGCCCCGTCCGTCCCGTCCGTCCCGCCCGTATCCGCGCTGGTGCCCGCTTCCGCCCCGGTTCCCGCTTCCCCCGTAGTCACCAAGATCCCTTCACTGTGCACGCATCGGCGGAGAACACCATCTCACCGCGGTTCTACCGGCGGTATCCCCCAGGCCCCCTCACCCGCAGGGTGGACGTCCCCTAGGGGGTCCCTCCCCAGTAAGGAGCAGGGGCCTTTCGTCCCGACGGAGGAGGCCGAAAGTCCCTCCGGCTTCTTAACTGGTTCCTACGGGCCGCGGGGGGTGGCCCGCACGGGGCGGCTCCCACGGGGGTGGGGCTGGCCCCCGTACGCATTCGGCCACTGGCACCAGGGCGCCGCCCGCCACCGCCGCACAGACTTCGACGCGGACCGGGAACCGGTCCGGAAAATCAAGGAGAACGCCGTGACAACCGCACTGACCGATACCCGGCACGGGGGAGCTGGAGGGCATGTGGCCGTCGCGGCGCGAGCTCGGCAGGTCGTCAAGGCCTACGGCACGGGCGAGACCCGGGTCGTCGCCCTCGACGGCGTCGACGTGGACATCCACCGCAGCCGCTTCACCGCCATCATGGGTCCGTCGGGCTCCGGCAAGTCCACGCTGATGCACTGCCTGGCCGGTCTCGACACCGTGAGCAGCGGGCAGATCCACCTCGCCGACACCGAGATCACCGGGCTGAAGGATAAGAAGCTCACCCAGCTGCGCCGGGACCGGATCGGCTTCATCTTCCAGGCGTTCAACCTGCTCCCGACGCTGAACGCGCTGGAGAACATCACGCTCCCGATGGACATCGCGGGCCGCAAGCCCGACGCGGAGTGGCTGAACCGGGTCGTGGAGACCGTGGGTCTGGCCGGCCGCCTCAAGCACCGCCCGACCCAGCTGTCCGGCGGCCAGCAGCAGCGCGTGGCCGTGGCGCGCGCCCTGGCCGCCCGCCCCGAGATCATCTTCGGCGACGAGCCGACCGGGAACCTGGACTCGCGGGCGGGCGCCGAGGTCCTCGGCTTCCTGCGCCGCTCGGTCGACGAGCTGGGTCAGACGATCGTCATGGTCACCCACGACCCGGTCGCCGCGTCCTACGCGGACCGGGTGCTCTACCTCGCCGACGGCCGGATCGTGGACGAGATGTTCGACCCGACCGCCGAGTCGGTGCTGGACCGCATGAAGGACTTCGACGCGCGCGGGCGGACGTCATGACCGTCATGAAGACCTCGCTGCGCAACTTCGCCGCGCACAAGGGCCGGATGGCGCTCTCGGCGATAGCCGTGCTGCTCTCCGTCGCCTTCGTCTGCGGCACGCTCGTCTTCACCGACACGATGAACGCGACCTTCGACAAGCTGTTCGGGGTCACCAGCGCCGATGTCACGGTCACCCCCAAGGAGGCCGCGGACGAGGGCGAGACCCAGCAGCGCGGCCGCCCCGACGCGCTCGCCGGATCGGTCGTCGACCAGGTCAAGAAGGTCGAGGGCGTCAAGTCCGCCGAGGGCGGCGTCATCTCGATGGCCGTGACCGTGGTCAACGCCAAGAACGAGAACATGGGCTCGACGACCGGCGCCCCGACCATCGCGGGCAGCTGGAACGACAACGAGCTCAAGTCCATGAAGATCAGCTCCGGGCACGCGCCGCGCGGGCCCACCGAGGTGATGGTCGACGCCGACACGGCGAAGAAGCACCACCTCGCGCTCGGGGACGAGCTGCGCACGATCGCCCTGACCGGTGACCTGCGCGCGAAGATCACCGGCATCGCCACCTTCACGGTGACCAACCCGGGCGCGGCCGTCGTCTACTTCGACACCCCCACCGCCCAGCAAGTCCTGCTCGGTGCCCCCGGCTCCTTCACCCACGTCAACGTCGTCGCCAAGGACGGCGTGAGCGACGACCAGCTGAAGAAGAACATCGCCGCCTCCGTCGGCGCAAGCACCTACAAGCTGCAGACCGCCAAGGAGTCCGCGGACGCGGGCCGCAAGGACGTCGGTTCCTTCCTCGACGTCATGAAGTACGCGATGCTCGCCTTCGCCGGGATCGCCTTCCTCGTCGGCATCTTCCTGATCTTCAACACCTTCTCGATGCTGGTCGCCCAGCGCACCCGGGAGATCGGCCTGATGCGCGCCATCGGCGCCGACCGCGGGCAGGTCAACCGCTCCGTCCTGGTCGAGGCCCTGCTGCTCGGCGTGGTCGGCTCGGTGCTCGGCGTCGGCGCGGGCGTCGGCTTGGCCGTGGGGCTGATGAAGCTCATGGGTCAGATGGGGATGCACCTGTCCACCGACGACCTGACCGTGCTGTGGACCACCCCGGTCCTCGGCATCCTGCTCGGGGTCATCGTCACCGTCGTCTCCGCCTACCTCCCGGCCCGCCGCGCCGGCAAGGTCTCCCCGATGGCCGCCCTGCGCGACGCCGGCACCCCCGGCGACCGCAAGGCGGGCGTGGTCCGCGCGGTCATCGGCCTGGTCCTCACCGGCACCGGCGGCGCCGCCCTGTTCGCCGCCGCGGGCGCCACCAAGGCGACCACCGGGTCGCTCTGGCTCGGCCTGGGCGTGGTCCTCACCCTGATCGGCTTCATCGTGATCGGCCCGCTGCTGGCCGGCGGCGTGGTGAAGGTGCTCGCCGGCGCGGTGCTGCGGCCCTTCGGTTCGGTCGGCCGGCTCGCCGAGCGCAACGCGCTGCGCAATCCGCGCCGTACGGGCGCCACCGCCGCCGCGCTGATGATCGGCCTGGCCCTGGTGGCCTGCCTGTCGGTGGTCGGCTCCTCGATGGTGGCCTCCGCCACCGACGAGCTCGACCGCTCGGTCGGGGCGGACTTCATCATCCAGTCGCAGAACGGCCAGCCGGTGCTTCCGCAGGCCGACCAGGCGCTGCGCTCCGTCCCCGGCATCGACCACGTCACCGCGTACAAGGTCCTCGACGCGAAGATCACCACGCCGGACGGCAAGGCCGAGGACAAGACGCTGTCCGCCGCCGACCCGACCTACGCCCAGGACGTGCGCAAGAAGACCGTCTCCGGCGAGCTGGCGGGCGCGTACGCCAAGAACGCCCTGTCGGTCGGCGAGGGCTACGCGAAGGAACACGGCCTGAAGCTCGGTGACGAGGTGACGGTCGCCTTCAAGGCCGGATCGAGCGCCAAGCTCAAGGTCGGGGCCATCACCTCGGACGAGGGCAGCATCGACCGGGGTGCGATGTACACCAGCATCACGACGGCCGCCCAGTACGTGCCGGCCGACAAGATGCCGCAGAACCTGATCATGTTCGCCAAGGCCGAGGACGGCAAGCAGGACGCCGCCTACAGCGCCATGAAGGACGCGATGGCCGCGTACCCGCAGTACGACGTGCGCAACCAGGCCGACTACAAGAAGAGCCTCAAGGACCAGGTCGGCCAGCTGCTCAACATCGTCTACGGCCTGCTCGCCCTCGCGATCATCGTGGCGGTGCTGGGCGTGGTGAACACCCTGGCCCTCTCGGTGGTCGAGCGGACCCGCGAGATCGGCCTGATGCGCGCCATCGGCCTCTCCCGCCGCCAGCTGCGCCGCATGATCCGTCTGGAGTCGGTGGTCATCGCCCTCTTCGGCGCCCTGCTCGGCCTGGGCCTCGGCATGGGCTGGGGCATCGCCGGTCAGCAACTGCTGGCGCTCCAGGGCCTGAAGGTCCTGGAGATCCCGTGGCCGACGATCCTGGGCGTCTTCGCCGGATCGGCCTTCGTGGGCCTGTTCGCCGCCCTGGTCCCGGCCTTCCGGGCGGGCCGGATGAACGTCCTGAACGCGATCGGCAGCGAGTGAGCGCGTAGCGGCCGGTTCGGACTCCCGCTCCCGGGGCTCCGCCCCAGACCCCGCGCCTCAAACGCCGGCGGGGCTGGATTTCCCGGGCCTGGGGTCGGCTCAAGTGCCGGCGAGGCTGAAACATCCAGCCTCGCCGGCGTTTGAGGCGCCCCCGGAGGGTGCTGTCGCCCCCGGAGGGTCACCGCACCCGGCGGAGGAGGACGAAGCCGCCCGCTTCGTCCTCGCGGACGAACTCCGCGGTCGGGTGGAGGCGGTGGGCCTCGGCGCGGGGGTCGCCGGTGTCGTCCGGGGTGTCCGCGAAGACGATCCAGTCGGGGACGACGCCGCGGGTGCCGCCGATCCAGAAGACCCGGCAGCGCGAGGTCAGTCGGGCGATCGGCGCGACGTCCGCCTCCACGCTCGCCCCGTCCGGGATCCCCGCGAGGAGCCGCTCGGCCGCCGCCACCCGGTCCGGGATCCGGTACGTCCCCGGCTCGGCCAGCCGGGCCAGCGGCAGCGCGGTCACGCTGAGCGCGAGCGCGGTGGCCAGTACGGCGGAGGGCAGTTGCAGGGCGTACGCCCGCAGCCACGGCCGCGGCGAGCGCCGGGCGCGGTCCACCGCGTCGGCGAGGGCCAGCGCGAGGATCGGCATCAGGACCGCGCTGTAGTGCCAGTCGGTGGACCAGTAGTGCGGCTCACCGGAGAGGAACCGCCAGCCGAGGGTGGGCGCGGCCACCAGCAGCAGCGGTGAGCGCGCCGCGAGCAGCCCGGTGGTGGGGACCAGCAGCCAGGCCAGGGTGGCGAGTTTGATGCCGAGGCCGTCCGTCAGGGCCGCGTCGGGGGTCCCGGCGGTCATCTTGGCCCAGTAGTCGTAGCCGCCGGCCGTGTTGAAGGCGGGGATGACCACGGTGAGGACGAGGACGCTCGCGGCGGTCCCGAAGGCGGCGGTGAGGGCGGCGAGCCGGACCGCGCGCGCATCGCCCGCCACCCGGGCCCGCCAGCCGACCACGCAGGCCAGCGCGGCGAGGGTGAACCCGAGGTCCTCCTTGACCAGCACCAGCGGCAGCCCCCACAGCAGGGCCGCCCGCCAGCGCCGCCGCAGCAGCGCCTCCAGGGCGAAGGCGATCAGCGGGACCGCGAAGCAGATCTCGTGGAAGTCGAATTCGACGGCCCGCTGCATCCCCCAGGACAGGCCGTACGCCGCCCCGACGGCGAGCCCGCGCGCCCGCCCCAGCAGCCGGACCCCGGCCCGGGCGACGGGCACGGCCGAGAGGGCGAAGAGCGCGGCCTGCGCGACCAGCAGGGTGACCGGGGTCGGGAAGAGCCGGTAGAAGGGCGCCAGCAGCGCGGTGACCGGGCTGAAGTGGTCGCCCAGGACGTTGGTGCCCGGCCCCTTGAGGTCGACGACGGGCGCGCGCAGGTGCGCGTAGGAGCGGATGGCCTGCTCGAATATCCCGAGGTCCCAGGACATGGTCTCCAGGCGCTCGTAGCGCAGCACCGAGAGCAGCGCGTAGAGGGCGAAGAGGACCGCGGCCAGGAGGTACGGGGCCCAGTGCCCCGGCGGCCGGTGCGCCGACCCGGGACCCGCCCCCGCAGCGCCGCCGGGCGCGGGAGCGGGAGCGGGAGAGGGTGCGGGCGGCGCGGGGGGCGTCCCGACGGCGGTGGTCCGGGACCGGGGCGGGGCGTGCAGCGCGGTCACCGGCGCGGGCTTTCGCCGCCAGGGCCGCCGGAGCCGCCCGGTGACCTGGAGGGCGCGGGGGAGCCCGACTGCCCGGAGGGCCCGGGGCTCGGGGTGATCCGCTGGTCCCCGGAGGCGCTGGTTCCCGGGTCGGGGGCCGAGGGGGTCACGGTGATTCCCGTCCCGTCGTCGGTGCCGGGAGCGGTGCCGGGGGAGGCGGACCCGGATCCCGGGCCGCCGCTCCAGGGCGGCCCCGACGGGAACACCGACCCGACCGCGGTCGACGGGGTCAGGCCCTGCGGCCCGGACCGGTCGGCGTGCGGCCCGCTGATCCGGGGCGCGGAGGGCGCGGCCGGCGGCGCCTCCCGCTGCCCGGGGCCCGTACCGAGGCCGATGGCGGCGAAGGCGCCGCCCGCGCCCAGCACGCACACCGCGCAGGCGGACACGGCCGCCAGCCGGCGCCGTCTGCGCCGGGTCCCGCGCTCCTCGACCAGTGCGACCGGGGCGGGCAGCACCCGGCCGCCGCCCTCCCCGGCGGCCCGCTTGAACGCGTCGCCGAGCAGGTCGTCGTAGCGGAGCGGGTCGTCGTAGCCGAGCGGGTCGTCGTATCGGGGAAGGTCCTGGGGCTCCTGGGGGCCCTGGGGCTCCGGGGAATCACTCACCGCGCGCCTCCTCGAAGTGCGGCCGGAGCGCGGCGCGCGCCCGGGACAGGTGGGTCTTGACGGTGCCCTCCGCGAGGCCGGTCTCGGTGGCCACCTGCTGCACGGACAGGTCGCAGACGTAGAAGAGGACGGCCACCCGTCGCTGCCGCTCGGGCAGTGTGCGCAGGGCGCCGACGAGCGCGACCGTCGCGGGATCGGGTGAATCGGAGGCGGCCGGTGCCGGGGCGCCGTGGCGCCGCCAGGCCTCGGCGGCCCGCCCGCGCCGGCGCCAGCGGCTCACGGCGAGCCGCCAGGCCACGGTGCGGATCCAGGCCTCGGGCCCGGCGTCCCGGGAGAGCCGGGACCTCCTGGCCCAGGCCCGTACGAAGGCCTCCTGCACCACGTCCTGCGCCTCGTGCAGGTCGCCGATCATCAGGTAGACCTGTCCCACCAGGTGTTTCACGGAGTGCGCGTAGAACTCCTCGAACTCCTCGACGGTCATGCGGCTCCCGGTGCTGGACAGATTTCGAGCTGTATACGCTCCTGCCCCCCGTACAGGTTGACGTCGCGGGCCAAGATCTTCGGCGCAGGCCGGGCCGGTCCCCGGGCGGCAATCCCCCGCGCGCGGTGTCGGGGTGCGCCGTAAGGTGGGGAACCCCGGCCCGTGTGACGTGTCGGGCCCTTCGCGTTGCCCCTTCACCGGACGGAAAGCCGCCTTCATGAGCCTGTACGGACTGCTCGACGCCGTCACCCGGGATCCCGCGCTCACCGAGGCGGTCAAGGCGGCCGCGGACGGGAACCGGATGCAGCTGGATCTGGTCGGTCCGGCGGCGGCGCGGCCCTTCGCCATCGCGGCGCTGGCCCGGCGGACCGAGCGGACCGTGCTCGCGGTCACCGCGACCGGGCGGGAGGCCGAGGACCTGGCGGCCGCGCTGCGCTCGCTGATGCCGCCGGAGCAGGCCGCCGCCGTCGTGGACTTCCCGTCCTGGGAGACCCTGCCGCACGAGCGCCTCTCGCCCCGCAGCGACACCGTCGGCCGCCGCCTCGCGGTACTGCGCCGGCTCTCCCACCCGAGCAAGGACGACCCGGCCGCAGGTCCGATCTCCATCGTCGTCGCGCCGATCCGTTCCGTGCTCCAGCCGCAGGTCAAGGGCCTGGGCGACCTCGTCCCCGTGGCCCTGCGCGGCGGTGAGAGCGCCGACCTCGGCGAGATCACCGAGGCGCTCGCCGCCGCGGCGTACGCCCGGGTGGAGCTGGTGGAGAAGCGCGGCGAGTTCGCCGTCCGCGGCGGCATCCTCGACGTCTTCCCGCCCACCGAGGAGCACCCCCTGCGGGTGGAGTTCTGGGGCGACGACGTCGAGGAGATCCGCTACTTCAAGGTCGCCGACCAGCGGTCCCTGGAGATCGCCGAGCACGGGCTGTGGGCCCCGCCCTGCCGCGAGCTGCTGCTCACCGACGAGGTGCGCGAGCGCGCCGCCGCGCTGGCGGTCGAGCACCCCGAGCTGGGCGAGCTGCTGCACAAGATCGCCGAGGGGATCGCCGTCGAGGGCATGGAGTCCCTCGCCCCGGTCCTGGTCGACGACATGGAACTGCTGCTGGACGTGCTGCCCGCCGGGGCGATGGCCGTGGTCTGCGACCCCGAGCGGGTCCGCACCCGGGCCGCCGACCTGGTCGCCACCAGCCAGGAGTTCCTCCAGGCGTCCTGGGCGGCCACCGCGGGCGGCGGTGAGGCCCCGATCGACCTGAACGCGGCCTCGTTGTGGGGGATCGCGGACGTCCGCGACCGGGCCCGGGAGCTCGGCACCATGTGGTGGTCCGTCTCGCCCTTCGCCGCGGACGCAGACCTGGGCGAGGACACGCTCACGCTCGGCATGCACGCCCCCGAGGTCTACCGCGGCGACACCGCCCGCGCCCTGGCCGACACCAAGGGCTGGATCGCCGACGGCTGGCACACCGTCTACGTCACCGAGGGCCACGGCCCGGCCGCCCGCACCGTCGAGGTGCTCGGCGGCGAGGGCATCGCGGCCCGGCTGGAGGCCGACCTCGCGGTGCTGGAGCCCTCCCTGGTCCACGTCGCCTGCGGCTCCCTGGACAACGGGTTCGTCGACCCGCACCTCAAGATCGCCGTCCTCACCGAGACCGATCTGACCGGGCAGCGCACCGCCACCAAGGACCTCGGCCGGATGCCGACCCGGCGCCGCAAGACCATCGACCCGCTGACCCTCCAGGCCGGCGACTACATCGTGCACGAGCAGCACGGCGTCGGCCGCTACGTCGAGATGGTCCAGCGCACCGTGCAGGGCGCCACCCGCGAGTACCTGCTCGTCGAGTACGCCCCCGCCAAGCGCGGCCAGCCCGGCGACCGCCTCTACATCCCCACCGACCAGCTGGAGCAGGTCACCAAGTACGTCGGCGGCGAGGCCCCGACCCTGCACCGGCTCGGCGGCGCCGACTGGACCAAGACCAAGGCGAAGGCGAAGAAGGCGGTCAAGGAGATCGCCGCCGACCTCATCAAGCTCTACAGCGCCCGCATGGCGGCCCCCGGCCACACCTTCGGCCCGGACACCCCCTGGCAACGGGAGCTGGAGGACGCCTTCCCGTACGCCGAGACGCCCGACCAGCTGACCACGATCGCCGAGGTCAAGGAGGACATGGAGAAGTCGGTCCCGATGGACCGGCTGATCTGCGGCGACGTCGGCTACGGCAAGACCGAGATCGCCGTGCGCGCCGCCTTTAAGGCGGTCCAGGACGGCAAGCAGGTCGCGGTCCTGGTGCCGACCACGCTCCTCGTCCAGCAGCACTTCGGCACCTTCTCCGAGCGCTACGCGCAGTTCCCCGTCAAGGTCCGGGCGCTGTCCCGCTTCCAGACGGACACCGAGGCGAAGGCCACCCTGGCGGGCCTCAAGGAGGGCTCGGTGGACATCGTCATCGGTACCCACCGGCTCTTCTCGCAGGAGACCAAGTTCAAGGACCTGGGCCTGGTCATCGTCGACGAGGAGCAGCGCTTCGGCGTGGAGCACAAGGAGCAGCTCAAGAAGCTCCGCGCGAACGTCGACGTCCTGACCATGTCCGCGACCCCGATCCCGCGCACCCTGGAGATGGCGGTCACCGGCATCCGCGAGATGTCGACGATCACCACCCCGCCGGAGGAGCGCCACCCGGTGCTGACCTTCGTCGGTCCGTACGAGGAGAAGCAGATCGGCGCGGCCATCCGGCGCGAACTGCTGCGCGAGGGCCAGGTCTTCTACATCCACAACCGGGTCGAGTCCATCGACCGGGCGGCCGCCAAGCTGCGCGAGATCGTGCCGGAGGCGCGGATCGCGACCGCGCACGGTCAGATGGGCGAGAGCCAGCTGGAGCAGGTCGTCGTCGACTTCTGGGAGAAGAAGTTCGACGTCCTGGTCTCCACGACCATCGTCGAGTCCGGCATCGACATCTCCAACGCCAACACCCTGATCGTGGAGCGCGGCGACACCTTCGGCCTCTCGCAGCTGCACCAGCTCCGCGGCCGCGTGGGCCGTGGCCGCGAGCGCGGCTACTCCTACTTCCTCTACCCGCCGGAGAAGCCGCTGACCGAGACCGCGCACGAGCGGCTCGCGACGATCGCCCAGCACACCGAGATGGGCGCGGGCATGTACGTCGCCATGAAGGACCTGGAGATCCGCGGCGCGGGCAACCTGCTCGGCGGCGAGCAGTCCGGTCACATCGCGGGCGTCGGCTTCGACCTCTACATCCGGATGGTCGGCGAGGCCGTGGCCGACTTCCGCTCCGCCGTCGAGGGCGGCGAGCAGGAAGAGGCGCCGCTGGACGTGAAGATCGAGCTGCCGGTCGACGCGCACGTCCCGCACGACTACGCGCCGGGCGAGGGCCTGCGCCTCCAGGCCTACCGCTCGATCGCGGCCGCCTCCTCGGAAGCGGACGTCAAGGCGGTGCGCGAGGAGCTGACCGACCGCTACGGCAAGCTGCCCGAGCCGGTGGAGAACCTGCTGCTCGTGGCGGGCCTGCGGATGCTGGCGCGCGCCTGCGGGGTCGGCGACATCACCCTGGCGGGCACCAACATCCGCTTCGGCCCGGTGGAGCTGCGCGAATCGCAGGAGCTGCGGCTCAAGCGGCTCTACCCGGGGACGGTCATCAAGCCGGCCGCCTCGCAGGTGCTGGTGCCGCGCCCGAAGACCGCCCGGGTCGGCGGCAAGCCGCTGGTCGGGCGGGAACTCCTGGCCTGGACGGGGGAGTTCCTCACCACGATCCTGGGGTCCTGACCCCGTCGCGTCGCCGTCGCCGCGCTCGAAGCCGGACCCCGTCACGTCACCTCAGGGCGTGGGTCCGGCGCAGAGCTCGATCGCTGCCCGGTCCTCGGCGGAGGCACATGAAGAAGACCTCAAGTCCGGCCCGCCTCCTGCGCGTCGATCAGCTCGTCCCAGTGATCTCGCGTCCATGCGCAGGCCGCGTCCAGCGGGCCCAGCAGGCCCAGGCCGAGCGGGGTCAAGGCGTACTCGACACGGCGCTCCGCGCCCGTGTGTTCCTCCCGTGCGACGAAACCGTCCCGCTCCAGCCTGCGCAGTGACTGGGTCAGCGATTTGGCCGTGATGCCACGCAGCGGCACCTTGAGCTCCGAGAACCGGCGCGGGCCGTCCTGCAGGCACCGCAGGATCAGCGTGCCCCACTTGTCGCCCACGCGGAACGGCACCAGCGGGGACGGGCGGACGGGGTCGAACGTCTCGGGGTCCAGGGCCGTCCGGTCGGCCTGCTGCGGCGGCTTCGTCATGATCCACACCGTAGGCCGGTATCCGATCGGAAACCAGCTCTCGACCTACGCTCCCGTCCATGGAGACGAACAGCAGCAGGATCATCATCTTCGGGGCCGGCGGCCGGGTCGGCCGGGCGGCCGAGGCGGAGGCCCGGCGGCGGGGCCACGACGTCACGGCGGCCGGGCGGGCCGACGGGGAGGTGACGGACCCGGCGGTTGTGGCCCGGCTCGCCGCCGGGCACGACGCGGCGATCGTCGCCGTGTACGACCCCGCGACGAGCCCCGGCGAGTTCTTTCCCGCGGTCGCCCGCGCCCTCGCCCAAGGGCTCCCGGCCGCCGGGGTGACGCGGCTGGTGTCCGTCGGGCTGGCATCCGTACTGCCCACCGCGACCGGGGAGCTGATGATGGACGCCCCCGGATACCCGCAGGAATGGCGGGAGTTCTACGTCGGTCACGGCGCCGGGACCGAGGCGCTGCGCGCGGCCGCGCCGGATTCGCTGGACTGGGTGGTGCTGAGCCCGGCCGGGGACTTCGACCCCGAGGGCGAGCCCTCGGGCGCCTACGCGTTCGCCCCCGCTGCCGCCGAGAGCCGGATCACGGCCGCGGACTTCGCCCGCGCGCTGCTGGACGAGGTCGAGGTCGCGACCCTGCACCGGACCCACGCGGGGGTGTCCGCCGCATGACCGGCGCCAGCACGACCAGCACGACCAGCACGACCAGCACGATCCACGACAACCCGACCCCTTGGATCGCCGACCACATCCGCCGTTTCGAGGAGACCGGTGGCCACCCCCGCCCCGGGGTGGCCGACCTGCTCCTGACGACCCGGGGTCGCAGGTCCGGCCTGCTGCGCCGCACGGCGCTGGCGTACGTCCGGGACGGGGACGCGTACGTCCTGACGGCGTCCAACGCCGGTGCGGACCGCCACCCGGCGTGGTACCTGAACCTGTCGGCCGACCCGGAGGTGACCCTCCAGGTCGCCGCGGCCACCTTTTCGGCGACGGCCCGGCCGGCCACGGCGGCCGAGTCCGCCCGCCTGTGGCCGGTGGTGGTGGCCGCGATGCCCTCGTACGCGGCCTACCGCACCGCGACGGCCCGGGAGATCCCCCTGGTCCTGGTCACCCCGGCGGGCGAGCCGCGAGCGTCGGTCCAAGTGCCGGTCTAGAGGAAGTTCTTCTGGACCAGGAGGCGCACGATGTCCGGGTAGAAGTCCGGGAAGTCCATCGGGACGATGCCGAAGTGGATCTTCTCCGTCTTCCGGGCGTCCACGTAGCGAAGAACGTCCGGCAGCGTCAGCTTCGCGTTCTGCTGGGGCCAGTTCCCGCCGGAGTAGCTCGTGAAGTTCACGAACATCTGGGAGGAGTCCTGGTTCCACCAGGCGTTGTCGAACTGCTTGACGATGGTGGCGGACTTCGTGAAGTTGGTGGTGTTCCAGTCGTCCTGGATGTTGAAGGCCTTGTTGCTGTCCCAGGTGAGGATGCCCCAGTCGTTCGCGAAGTCCGCCGCGATGACGATCTTGCTGCGCACCTGGCCCAGCGTGGGCCAGAACGGTGCGGTCCACACCAGACTCCGGTAGCCCATGGTGTCCAGGTAGTAATTGAAGCGGCGCCGGAACTCCTCGTCCGAGAGGGCCTGTCCGCCCGAGTTCTCGTTCTTCACCCGCATGACGACGGTTTCGCCCGGGTACTTCTTGAAGTGGTTGCGGCAGGCCTCCAGGACGTCCTGGAAGCGGTGTCCCTGGTAGGCGGAGCCGTGGTAGAGGCCGAATTCGTTCGGCGCGCCCTGGAGGCCGTTCAGTCGGATGTCGAGGAAGCGGATCCCGCGCTCCAACTGCTCGGGTACGCCCCAGTTCTGGGTCTGGGCCCACTTGGTGCCGTTGGCGGGGTCGGTGCACCACGAGTCGTGCGTTCCGGGGATCGTCAGGTGGATGAGGGGCGTGCTGCCGGGCAGCTTGCCCATCCAGTCGTGGAAGTAGTAACCGGCGGCCTGGGCGGTGCCCGGCAGGGCGAGTCCGAGGGCGGCGGCGCCCCCGGCACCGATCCCCCACTTCAAGACGTCACGGCGGGTGGGGCTCATGGCTGGTCTCCTCGTCTGCGGTGGTGGTCGGGTCACCGCGTGCGCCGACGCTAGGGACCACCGCTGACGTTCCGCTGCCGCGCCGCTGACGTGCCCGGGAACCCGGCCGTCAGCGCCCGGGCGCCGGACCCGGCCATGTCACCTCAGGGCGTGGGTCCGGCGCAGAGCTCGATCGCCTCCCAGTCCTTGGCGGAGTCCCCGGTGAGGAGGAATTCGCTCAGGTACAGGTCCGTCTCGTCGTGCAGGTCCTCTTCCTCCAGCCACAGTGATTCGCACTCCGGGCACATGAAGAAGACCTGTCCGGAATCCTTGCGCCGGTAGCGCCGCACCCAGTCCTGACCGCAGTGGACGCACTGCACCTTCTCCATCAATTCCAGCTCCTCGGGAATGCGGTGATCACTTCGTTGCCGTGTTCGACCGTGATCGAAATGTAGTTCTCGCCGGGATTGAAGCCGACCTGGTGTTCCATCGGAACGATATAGGTGGTGCGCGCACCCTGTTCGTTCACCGAAACGGCCAGGCCCCGCCTGCTCCACGCCTCGTCCACCGTTTCGAGCACGCCCTTGTTCCCCGTGTCGAACACTCCGTGGTTGGGCTTCGCGGGGTTCTCCTGGGTGTGCTGCATCACGTGGGTGATGCGATGACCCTCGGCGGAACCGGGCCCGTAGTCGAGGCCCTCCGGAGAGCGGTACCAGCCGCCGCCCATGTCCTGCAGTTCGCAGCCCGCCAGGCCCAGGGGGTCCGACCACGTGCTGGGGTGACGGACGTAGGCGTTCGGGTTGGGGGAGGGCTCCAGACCCAGCGGATCCGCGCTGATGTAGCGGGCGGCCTCCGGGTCGTAGTAGCGGAAGTGGTTGTAGTTCAGGCCCGTCTCGGCATCCGCGTACTGGCCCGGGAAGCGCAGCGGGCAGTCCGGTGACGCGCCGTCCGTGGGCGCGGGGAAGTCGGTGCCCCACAGGGTGGTGCGCCGCTGCCAGCGGAGGTCCCCCTCGGGGGTGACCAGTTCCGTCGGCGTGCCGATCGCGTCCGTGACGACGGCGTGGAAGCGGGTGCCGTGCTCGGCGGACGGGTCCTCGGCCAGTTTGGTCAGCAGGGACACGCCCGCCTCGCGGACCAGGGGCGTGTGGTCGGTCTGCGTGAGGGGGCGGTGGGTGCCGGGTGCGTAGTCCCAGGTGGTGGTGCGGCCCCGGGAGGTCCGCCGTTCGGCCAGTCGGGTGTGGTCCCAGGCGAAGTCCGTGCGGTCGACGCCCGATCCGTCGTCCGTCAGGCGCTGCTTGGAGATCCGCCGGCCCAGCGGGTCGTAGGCGTACTGCCAGCGCTCGCCGGCCGGTGTCACCGCCCCGGTCAGGCGGTCCTCCGCGTTCCAGGTGTACGTCCACGTCAGCCGCTGACCGTTGAGGAGCTTGCGGGACCTGCGGATCAGGCGGCCCTGGGCGTCGTGCTCGTAGGTCGTACGACCGGCCGTGCGGATCAGGGTGCCGCTGAACTCGCGCGCGCCGGGCGCCTCGTGGGCGGGCGCCGCGGCGTCGGTGAGGTTGCCCGACGCGTCGTAGGCGTACGTCTCCGTCCAGCCGTGGGCGCGCACGCCGGTGACGCGGCCCAGCGCGTCCAGGTCGAACCGGCGCGTCCCCGAGGTCAGTTCACGGATCTCGGTGAGGTACCCGTCCTCGCGGTAGGCGTAGCCGCGGTGCTGGACGAGGCGGTCGCTCCCGTCCGCACGGTCCAGGACGCTCTGCTCGACGAGCCGGTCGGCGACGTCCCAGCGCTGGGCGAGGGTGACGCCTTCGCCGAGACGGCGCTCGATCTCGCGTCCGCAGGCGTCGTGGGTGAAGCCCAACGATCCCGCGTCGCTGGTGAGCCCGAGGGGGCGGCCGGCCGGGTCGTAGCTCCAGTCGGAGCTCAGACCCGACGGCGTGGTGCGCCGCAGCACGCGGCCGAGGGCGTCGTAGGCGTAGGCGGTCGTGCGCCCGTTGACCGTTTCCCGGAGCGTGCGGCCGAGGGCGTCGCGCTCGATGGACACCTCGGCGTCCGCGTTGGCCGTGCGGACCAGATGCCCCGACGCGCCGTAGGCGTACGTGGTGGCGACACCCGCGTCGGTGCGCTGTTCGACGACGCGGCCGAGTGCGTCCCTGGTGAAGCGCAGGGTCTCGCCCGCGCCGTTCGTCCGGGACGTCAGGGCGCCCGACGCGTCGTGCGCGTACGTCAGGGTCCGACCGTTGAAGTCGGTCTCGGCGGTCAGTCGGCCCGCCTCGTCGTAGGTGTACGTCCAGGTCAGGCCCTGCGGATTGGAGACCTCGGTCAGCCGGAGCTCGGTGTCGTAGGTGAAGGCGTACTCCGCGCCGTCCGGGTCCGTGCGGCCGGCCGGGACGTCGAAGTGCGTGGAGGTGTTGCGGGTGACGTGGCCCGCCGGGTCGGTGTGGGTGAGGAGGTTGCCCTCTCCGTCCCAGGTCCAGGATTCCCTGCTGCCGTCCGCGTGTTCGCGCAGCGTCGGCCTGCCCTCGGTCGTCCAGGACGTGCGGGTGGTCCGGCCCGAGGGGTCGACCACTTCGACGACGCGACCGAAGGCGTCCCTGCGCACGACCGTGGTGTGCCCGAGTTCGTCGGTGACGGCGACGGGCAGCCCGGTCGGGTCCGAGGTCACCGTGCGGGTGTGGCCCAGCGCGTCGGTGACGGTCGCCAGATGACCCCGCGCGTCGTAGGTGCGGCTCGTCACGGCGCCGAGCGGATCGGTCGTGGTGAGGAGGTTGCCGTCGTCGTCGTAGGTGTGCCGCCAGATGGCACCACCGGGTTCGACGACTTCGGTCGGTCGGCCGAGCGCGTTGTACGCGGCCCGGGCGACGGACCCGTCCGCCAGGGTGACGGCGGCGAGGTTGCCGTCCTCGTCGTAGGCGTACCGCTTCGTGCGGCCCAGCGGGTCCGTGACCGAGAGGCGCTTGTCGCCCCTCGACTCCCACTGCGTCCGGGTGGTGTGGCCGAGGGCGTCGGTCTCCTCGACGACCATGCCCGCGGAGTCGTACCGGTGCGTGGACCGGCGGCCGAGGGAGTCCGTGTAGGTGGTGGTGCGGGCCAGGTCGTCGTAGGCGAGGGCGCCGGAGAGGAAGCCGTCGCTGCCCTCGGTGCGCTCGACCCGGCCGCGGGCGTCGTAGGAGTACGCGAAGGAGGTGCCGTTGCGGTCGGTCCAGGAGGTGACGCGCCCCTCGGCGTCGTAGGTGAACCGCAGCGGTTCCCCGCTGGAGTTGACGACCCCGGTGAGGTTGCCCGCCCCGTCGTAGTCGTACCGCATGACGACCGTTCCGGCGTCGGCGTCGGCGTCATCGGGCGGCGACGGCTCGTACCGCGAGGGCGCCCGGTCCAGCAGGCGCAGGGCGGTGATGCGCGGCCCCTGGGTGTCGACGGCGAGGTAGTAGCCGCCGGAGTGGCGCAGCGCGGTGGGAACGCCGTCGGACGTGCGCTCGATGTCGATCCGGGCGCCGCCCCGGTCGTGCCAGCTGTCCAAGGGGAGGTGGAGGACGCCGAAGGTGCCGGAGGGGAGCGGCGTGCTGAAGGTGCGGACGACTCCGGTGGCCGGGTCGGTGACGGTCATGACCCCGTCGGGCTTGCCGTCCCATTCGAGCGGCCAGCGGGCGCCCTTGACCGGCAGGACGGGCTCGCCGGGTCGCGGAACGGGGTAGACGAGGCGCATGCCGTCCGAGGCGGCGAACACCACTCCCTGCCCGTCGATCTGGAGGCACTCGTCCAGGGTCGAGACCCAGGTGGGGCCGAAGCACACGCCTCCGCGGTAGGAGGACAGGTGGGTCCGCTCGAAGACCAGCGGGAGCCCGCCGGGGAGCGTCAGGTCCGTCTGCGTCATCAGCATGGCGCCGGTCGCCACGTCGATGGGTTCCCCCACGCACGGGGTGCCCTTGCACGTCCGGGCGGCCGGTCCGAGCTCCACCAGGTCGGGGCGGAGCGAAGGCGGCCGCAGCATCAGCGGGACGTCGTTCCTGCCGAACAGGCTGCCCTCGATACCGGCCTTCGTCACGCCACCGGCGGCGCCGAAGACCCCGCCGAAGACCATCCCGTCCCTGGCCGCGGCGTTGATCTCGTCCAGGCTGAAGCCCTTCTGCATGCCCGTGGCGATCTTCATGGGCTGGGCGACCGCGAGGTCGATGGTCACCGACTCCATGCTGCCGAAGGCCGCCGCGACCAGCGTGCCGGCGGCGATCTCGGCGACGGTGGTGGTGACGGCGATGCCCATCGTGGCGCCGAATTCGATCAGGGCCTCGGTGGCGACGGCGGCGGCGCCGGCGGCGATGCCCGCCGTGAAGAAGGCCAGCGCGATGCCGCCCACGATGACCGCGGCGTCGATGCCGATCTGCGTCCACAGCTTGTTGATGGCGTCGTCGATGGCCCCGGCGAACTTGTCGAGCGCGGAGGCCATCTCACGGGCCGCCTTGGCGAGGTCGCTGAGCCAGCCCGCGTCGTTGCCCTTGGCGTAGCGTCCCCAGAAGGTTCCGAACGCCTCTATCGCCTCACCCTTGTTGTTGGTGATCAGCGAGGAGGCCGCGTTGTTGACGGGCGTACGGACACCGTCGACGGCGTCGGCGAAGGTCCGCCAGGCATCGGCGGCGTGCCGCAGGGTGCCGGAATTGGCGTCCGGCCACCACAGGCCCAGCGAGAGCAGGAGGTCCTTGGCCTCGTCCTCGATGCTCACTTGGCTTCCCCGTCGTAGCCTTCGCCGACCTTCGGCTGGACCTTCGCGAACATCCCGGCGATCAACTCGTCGTTGTCGACGTGCCCGTCCGCCATGTCGGTCATCGCCTCGTGAATGCTGATCAGACCGAGGACGAGGGTGCCCGCCGCCTTCTCGATGGCCTTCTGCTGGGGGGTGTAGGCATCGCCGAACTTCTTGCCCTGCTCGTCGTCGCCCCACGGCTTGCCCAGCCCGTCGAGGGTGGTGACGAGCGTGGTGAGCGCCTTGCTCAGGTTCTTGCCCTGCGTGTGGAAGATCGGAGCGGTGGACTTGATGTCGGCCGTCTTGATGTCCAGGACCTTGCCAGTGTCGTTGCCGTCGCCCATGCGAAGCCTCCCCTTTGCCAACTGCGAGGCACGACCCTAGTCCAGGCGGGACCACGCCCGAACACGGGAGAGTTCACAGCCGGGCCCACACCGTTTTGCCGGGGGCGCCCGTGCCGCGCGGGCGCACGCCCCACTCCCGGGCCACGGCCGCTACGAGCGCCAGCCCGCGCCCGTGCTCCGCCCAGCAGGGGTCCGGCTCGGGCGGAATCTCCGGCGGGGGCGCGTCGCCCCGGGCGTCGCTCACCTCGACCCGGACGCGCAGGCCGTCGAAACCGAGCCGGACCTCGAAGTCCCGCCCCGGCACCCGTCCGTGCAGCACGGCGTTCGCGGCCAGCTCCCCGACCACCAGCTCCACGTCCTCCATCAGCGCGCAGCCCGGCGGAACGCCCCAGGCGGCGAGCTGCGCCCCGGCGAGGTACCGGGCGAGCCGGGCGCCGCGGGGGGTGGCGGAGAGGAGCTGCCGGAACTCCGGTGCCATGTCACTCTTTTCGGTCGTCACCTCACCGAGCGTGGCCGGACCGCCGTACGCTTTCCAGGGACGACGGCGCTACGGGGAACTCCCGTAGGGCCGACTGCGGTTGCGTGTACGTGCGGTACGGGCGAGGGCGGATCAGCGTATGAACGACCTGGCGGAACGCGAAGAGGAGCCGGAGCGGCCCGTGGAGGTCGACGGCACGGCCCACCTCTTCAGGGCGCTCGGCAAGATCATCAAGGTGCTGCGGGAGCGGGCGGGCCTCCAGCAGAAGGAACTCGCCGCCCTCGTGCACGTGGGGGAGGACCTGGTCTCCGCCATCGAGCGGGGCGTGCGGACCCCGCAGCCGGACTTCCTGGAGAACGCGGACCGGGCGCTGGGGGCGGGCGGGGTCCTGCTGGCGGCGATCCCGGACGTGAAGGAGGCGTTGAAGCGGGCGCGGACTCGGCATCCGGATTGGTTCCGCAAGTTCGCCGACGCGGAGGCGGCGGCCGTGGCGCTGCATTACTACGCGGTCCAGGCCATCCCGGGGCTCTTGCAGACGGAGGCGTACGCGCGGGCAGTGTTCCGGCACCGCCGTCCAGTGTTCGATGAGGAGGCCATCGAGAGGCGAGTATCCGACCGCCTTGCTCGCCAGGTCATCCTGGAGCGGTGGCCTGCCCCCACCTTCAGCTTCGTTCTGGAGTACGCCATTTTGCTGCGCCCCACCGGTGGCCCAGAGGTCCACCGTGAGCAGCTCCGGCGGCTACTGGAGGTGGGGCGCCTCCGTACCGTTCACCTTCAAGTAATGCCGACCGAGCGCGATGAACACCCAGGTCTAGAAGGTGCGTTCACCCTTCTTCGACCTAAAGGTCGCAACGAGGTGGCCTACACCGAGACCTATGGCCACGCTCACCTCATCACTGATCCCGAGCAGGTCCGGATCTACAGCGAGCGCTATGGGATCATCCGGGCACAGGCACTCACGCCACACGAGTCACTAGCCCTGATCGAGAAGTTGCTGGGAGAGCTATGAACACCACGGACCTCGCCTGGTTCAAGTCCAGCTACAGCGGTGGCGAGGGCGGCGAGTGCCTCGAAGTCGCCTTCGACTGGCGCAAGTCCAGCTACAGCAGCGGTGAGGGTGGCAACTGCGTCGAGGTAGCCGGTTGCGCTGACGCCGTCCACGTCCGGGACTCCAAGGTCCCGGCCGGCCCCCGGCTGGCCGTCGCCCCCGGGGCCTGGGCCGCGTTCCTCGGCGGAGTCGTCCCCGCATAGCGCGACGGCCGCGGTGGGGGACCTTGGGGCCCGCCCGCCGCGGCCGGTGCGGTGCTACTTGTTCGGGTCGTCGTCGATGCCCGTGCGTTGTTCCATCTGCTGCTGGGCCTTGTCGACCTGGTCCGCGTACTTGTTCCCGGTCTTCTCGTTGACCTCTTGTTCGAGGTTGTCCGAGATGTCCTTGCCCTTGGCCTTGGCCTGGTCCCGGAACTTGTCGAAAATCCCCATGCGGGGCTCCTTCCGTCATCCCGTTTGAGACGGTACGCGCCTTTGATCCCGTCCGCGCGCCGAGGCCGTGGGACCCGCCGCGCCCAGGAGCCGCCCTCCCCTGCGAGGCGGCTACCGGGCGCGACGGGAGCGGGTCGGGCCTCAGCCGTCCGTCTCGACGACGTCCTTGGTCGGCGACGCGGCGTCGACCGGCAGGTTGAAACCGGAGAAGGAGACGTCGGAAGGGTCCTTGCCGGTTTCCACGGCCTTGAGGAGGAAGGGCTCGCCCTTGGTGGCGACGTAGAGGTCCTCGGTCCCGTCCGTGGTCTTGGTGGTGATCTTCTGGGCGTTCTCGCCGTTCACCTGCACCACCCCGTCCTTCTTGGCGCCCTGGCTCTTGTCGAACTCCTTGAGCAGGTCGTCCAGGTCGCACAGGGCCGAGAGCTCCTTGGAGTCCGGAGACGAGGCCTTCGTCTTGACCCAGTGCCCGGCCAGCTGCGCGAGCGCCGCGTCGGCCTGCTCCTTCGGGAGGTCCTTGAGCTGGGTGCGGTAGAAGGCGGCGTCGGCCTTGAGGAAGACGAACTCGGAGTTGCGGATCAGCTCGAAGGATCCCTCGCCCTCGACCGCCATCGACCCCTTGCAGTCACCGGACTTGCTGATCGCCATGTCGATCTTCATCGGCTTGCCCTTGTCCCGGACGCTGCCCGTGATGGTCAGCGAGTTGGCGCCGCGCAGGCTGTCGAGGGACTTGTTCGCCACCTTCGACCCGGACTCGCCGGGGAAGGGGCCGCTCTCGACGTCGCCGCCGGAGAAGGGGAAGCAGCCGGTGAGGGTGAACAGGGCGGTGGTCGCGACGATCGCGGCGGCGGTGAGGCGGGCAGGGCGCACGGGGAACTCTCTTTACGGGTAAGGGGGAGGGGTGGTGCGAGCGGTGGTGCGGGGGGTCAGGACTTCTTCCAGTCGGCGCAGCCCGAGGACTTGAAGTACGCGTCCTCGGCGTCGATGGTCACGATCGCCGAGCCCGTCGGGTTGTCGTTGGCGGCGATCGAGTCGAGACCGTGCTCGGCGTCCTTGGTGCGCTCCCAGTAGCAGTTGAGGCTGCCCTTGGCGCGGCCCTCGGACTTGTAGGTGCCGGGCGCGATGTCCGCGCCGACGCGGAGCATGCCACCATCGCCGGCGATCTCCGCCTTCGGGGTGCCCGTAGCGTCCTTCGGGACGGCCTCCCAGCCCTTGCAGCCGGAGGACTTGAAGTACTCGCCGGCCGCCAGGGTCACGTAACTGGAGCCCGTCACGTTGTCGTTGGCGATGATCGAGTCCATCTCGCCCTTGGTGTCCTTGAGTCGCTCCCAGTAGCAGCGGGACGTGGTGTTGCCGCTCGTGCGGTAGGTGCCGGGCTGGGCGTCCTTGCCGACCTGGACGGTGCCGTCGCCCTTGATGGCGACCTTCTTGGCCTCGTCCTGCTTGGGCTGTTCCTTGCTGCTGCTGCTGCTCGCGGCGGGCTTGGGGTCCGTCCTGCCGGTCGACTTGGTGTCCTCGACCGGGCCGCAGGCGGTGGCCAGGGCGAGGGCGAGCACGGCTCCGCTTCCCGCCAGCACCTGGCGGCGGGCGGCGGTCCAGCTGGTGCGCGGGGCGTGGTGCGACATGGGAATGCCTCTCTCGTCTCTCGCTGTGCGGCCGGAACCGGCCCGGTTGGTGCGACGGGAGTAATCACAACAGAGACTGTGAACCGAGTCAACACGAAACAGGGAAACGATCTCGTTCACACTGTGAAGGGGTCTCTCGCGTGTGTACCGGTATGCTCTGCGCATGTCGGAGAACCCCCCCACTGAGGTGACCGCAGCCGAGATCGCCCGCCTCGCCGGGGTCGGACGTGCGGCGGTGAGCAACTGGCGGCGCCGCCACGCCGATTTCCCGAAGCCCGTCGGCGGGAGCGAGACCAGCCCCTCCTTCGCCCTCCCCGAGGTCGAGGACTGGCTGCGCGCCCAGGGCAAGCTCGCCGAGGTCCCCCCGCGCGAACGCGTCTGGCAGCAGATCACCGCCCACCCCGCCGGAGCCGTCGCCGGGCTCGTCGAGGCGGGCTGCGCGCTGCTCGTCGTCCACGACCGACCCACCGACTGGCTGGAGCTGAGCGCCGTCTCCGACGAGCGGATGGCCGCGCTGCTGCGGCCCGTCCTCTCCCAGGTGCTCACCGCCCGGCTCGGCCCCGGCCACGCCCTGACCGAAGCGACGGCCGCGAAGGCCACGGCGGCCGCACCCGCCTCGATGCCGCTGCTGCGCGCCGCCGCCGAGCTCGCCGCGGGCCTCGGCGCCCGCAACGCCTTCGAGTTCCTGCTGGGCCGCCACCTCGACGCGAACCCGCGGCAGTACACGCTGACCCCGACCGGCCCCGCCGAGCTGATGGCCGCGCTGGCCGGGTCCGGCGCGCGCAGCATCCTCGACCCCGCCTGCGGGACCGGCAGCCTGCTGCGCGCCGTCGCCGCGCCGGCCGCCCTGTACGGCCAGGACTGCGCGCCCGAACTCGCCGCCCTGACCGCGCTGCGGCTCGCCCTGCACGGCGTCGCCGAGGTGCGCACCGCCGCCGCCGACAGCCTGCGCGCCGACGCCTTCCCCCGGTCCACCGTCGACGCCGTGCTCTGCCACCCGCCGTTCAACGAGCGGGGCTGGGGTCACGAGGAGCTCGCCTACGACCCGCGCTGGGAGTACGGCTTCCCCGCCCGCACCGAATCCGAACTCGCCTGGGTCCAGCACGCCCTGGCGCACCTGCGCGAGGGCGGCACCGCCGTCCTGCTGATGCCCCCGGCCGTCGCCGGCCGCCGCTCCGGCCGCCGCATCCGCGCCGACCTGCTGCGCCGGGGTGCGCTGCGGGCCGTCGTCGCGCTCCCGGCCGGCGCCGCGCCCCCGTACGGGATCCCCCTGCACCTGTGGGTGCTGCGCAAGCCCGCCGCGCACGCCCCGGCCCCGCCCGGGCTGCTGCTCGTCGACACCGCCGAACTCGGCGGCGGCGAGGGGCGCGAGCGGGCCGCCTGGCCCGCCGTGCACGACGCGGTGCTGGCCGCCTGGACGGCGTACGACGGCGCCACCGGCGCGGACGAGGTCCCCGACGCGCCGGGCCTGAGCCGCTGCGTGCCCGTCATCGAACTCCTCGACGACGACGTGGACCTCACCCCCGCCCGGCACCTGCCGCCCGCCACCGCGGGCGGCGGCGCGGCCGAGCTGGGCGCCGTACGCGCGCGCCTCGACGAGACCCTCCAGCGCGCCGCCCGGCTCACCCCGCCCCCGGCCGAACCGGCCGACGGGCCCGCCCGGCTGCCCAGCACCACCATCGGCGAACTCGCCCGCGCGGGCGCCCTGCTGCTGCGCGGCGGCACCGGCAGCGGCGCCGGCGACGCCCCCGTCCTGACCGAACACGACGTCCACGCGGGCACCGCTCCCTCCGGCACCCTGGTCGACTCCGCCGACGAGCCCGTGCTGACCGAGGTCGGCGACATCGTCGTCCCCGTCGTCGGCGCCGCCGCCGTCGCCCGGGTCGTCGGCCCCGCCGACGCGGGCGCGGCCCTCGGCCGCAACCTCCAGCTGCTGCGCCCCGACCCGGCCGCCATCGACCCCTGGTTCCTGGCCGGATTCCTGCGCGGCACCGCCAACAACCGGCAGGCCTCCAGCTACGCCTCCACCGCCACCCGGCTCGACGTGCGCCGCCTCCAGCTGCCCCGGCTGCCGCTGGAGGACCAGCGCCGCTACGGCGAACGCTTCCGCGCGCTGGCCGAGTTCGAGGACGCGCTGCGGCTCGCGGGCCGGCTCGGGGAGCAGCTGGTGCAGGGGCTCTACGACGGTCTCGCGGACGGCACGGTCCGCGCGGAGTGAGCCGGACCGCAACGGTTGTGCACATCCCCTGACCGGGCGGGCGGGCCGGTGTATACGCTCGCACCCGAGCACATCCGAATTCCGCCGTCAGGAGCAGCGATGCACGGCCCCGGCCTCCCGCCGCCGCGTGAGCAGTACGCAAGCCAGCGCAGCCAGAGCTACGTGATCGCCCTGCGTGCGATCTTCACGCTGGTACCGCTGGTCAGCTGCGGGTTCCTGGCCTGGGCGAGCATGCTGCGGCTCGCGATCGTCACCCGCTCCGGCCGGGACTGGGCGCTGTTCGTGCTCTCCGCGACCTGCGGCCTCCTCGGGATCTGGCTGGTCGGCTCCGACCCGGTTCCCGACGCCAAGGGCACCCGCACCAACATCGGGATGGTGCTGTCGCTCGCGACCGGCGTGGCCAGCCTGGCCTACTTCCTCTACGCCGACCTGCGCCGCCAGCAGCGGCCCCCGGTCACCGCCTGGTACCCGCCGCCGATGCCGCAGCAGCACCAGCCCCCGCAGTACGGCTACGGCTACCCGCCGCAGGCCGCCGCGCCCGCCGGGCCCGCCCCGGCGCAGACCCGGCCGCTGCCCCCGCCGCTGCCCCAGCCCCCGCAGACCCCGCCGCCGCCCCGGATCGGGCAGGTGCGCGCCGAACTCGACGAGCTGAGCGAGCTGCTGCGCAAGCAGGGCGACAGCAACGGCAACGGCACCGGCGGCACCGGCGGCCAGGGGCACGGCCGGTGACCGAGCGCACCATCGGCGAGCGCTACCAGCTCGCCACCGTCCTGGGCCAGGGCGGCATGGGCCAGGTCTGGACGGCGTACGACCGGCGGCTCGACCGCCGCGTGGCCGTCAAGCTGCTGCGCCCCGACAAGGTCGCGGGCCCCGGCACCGTCGCCGAGGAGCTGCGCCGCCGCTTCGTGCGCGAATGCCGGGTCACGGCCCAGGTCGACCACCCGGGCCTGGTCACCGTCCACGACGCGGGCAGCGACGGCGACGAGCTGTACCTGGTCATGCAGTACGTCGAGGGCGCCGACCTCGCCGACCACCTGGCCGAGCACGATCCGTACCCCTGGCCGTGGGCGGTCTCGGTGGTCGCGCAGCTGTGCTCGGTGCTGTCCGCCGTGCACGCGGTGCCGATCGTGCACCGCGACCTGAAGCCGCGCAACGTGATGGTCCGCCCGGACGGCACGATCACCGTCCTCGACCTCGGCGTCGCCTCCGTCATGGACACCGACACCACCCGCCTCACCCACACCGGCTCACCCATCGGCAGCCCCGCCTACATGGCCCCCGAGCAGGCGATGGGCGGTGCCGTCGGCCCGTACACCGACCTCTACGCCCTCGGCGTGCTGCTCTACGAACTCCTCAGCGGGAACGTCCCCTTCGTCGGGTCCACCGCCCTCGGCGTGCTCCACCGGCACCTCTACGAGCCCCCGCTCCCGGTGCGCCAGCTGCGCCCCGAGGTCCCGCCCGAGCTCGAAGCGGTGCTGCTGCGCCTGCTGGCCAAGGACCCGCAGGACCGGCCCGGCTCCGCGCAGGAGGTGTACGAGGCGCTGGTCCCGCTGCTGCCCTCGCACGGCACCCCCGCGGGCCCCTTGGACCCCACCCGCCCCTTCCTGCGCCCGATGGCACCCTGGCCCGACCGGGTCGGCGCCCCGCCGCGGCCCGAGGTCCCGCCCGCCGCCCCGCCGCGCCGGGACATCCCGGGGGCCGTCGACGAGGTCCGGGCGCTGCTGGACGAGGGCAGGCTCGCCCAGGCCGTGGACATCCTCGGCGAGATCCTGCCGGCCGCCGTCGCGCAGCACGGGGAGCACTCGCCGGTGGTCCGCTCGCTGCGCAAGCAGTACGCGGCCACGCTGATGGACGACGGCCAGTACCGCCGGGCCCTGCCCGAACTGCGCCGACTGGCCGAGGAGTTCCCCGCGGGCGACCCGCAGTCCCTGCGCTTTCGCTACGACGCCGCCCAGTGCCTGGAGCAGCTCGGTGAAGCGGCCGCGGCGTTGGCCGAGTACCGGGCGCTGCTCCCCTTCTTCGAGAACCACTACGCCAACCCGGACCCGGGCCTGCCGCTGGAGGTGCGGCGCCGGATGGCGCACCTGCTGCTCTCCCTCGGCGACCGGGGCGCCGCCCACGACACCCTGGCCCGCCTGCTCTTCGACGCGGAGCAGCTGCACGGGCCGGCCCACCCCTTCCCCACGGAGGTGCGCCGCACCCTCCACTGGCTGGGCCAGGTCCGCTGAGCCCGACCCAGCCGGCCCCGGCCACATCCAGCCCCGCCGGGGGGTGGGGGGGGGGCGGCGGGGGGGGGCGGGGGGGCGGGGGCCCGGGGG